>NZ_CP095376.1:2923333-3524166 GCF_023008405.1 Amycolatopsis sp. FBCC-B4732 | reverse complement strand
GGCGTCCGGCATCGAGTCCCTGGTCTGGCTGACCGACATCGGCGGCCTCGACCGCGCGCGGGCCGCCGAGGTGCTGGCGGGTTCCGCGCGGGCCATCCTGCGGGCGGCGCTCGACCCGGTTACGTGATCGGCACCGTCGCGACGCAGGAGTCGGTGCCGTTGGTGAAGGTCGTCGACGCCGTCCCCGGCGCGGTCGCCGGCACGTCGACGCCCGGGGGCAGCGTCAGGCTCGTGGTCCCGGACGTCGGCACGGACCGGGTGTAGACCGTGTGCGTGGTGAAGCCGTCGCGGTAGGAGATCCGCAGCAGCAGGTTGCCCGCGTCGCCGATGTACGGCCCGGACGACGTCGTCGCCCCGATCATGTGGTGGTAGCCGCCGGAGGTCTCGTAGCGCAGGGTGAACGAGCCGCCGAAGTCGCCGGAATGGCAGACGGCGGTCTTCTGGGTGATCGTGGCCGCCTGGGCCGGGGCCGCCAGCACCGTGGCGCCCGCCAGCGCGGCCACCAGTCCGGCTCGGATCGTAGTCTTCATGCCCTCATCCTGGACGGCGGCACTTCCGTTTCACTTCTCCTCACCCGGCGGTGCGGACCAGCAGGACCGGGCAGGCGGCGTGGTGCAGCAGGGCCTGGCCGGTCGAACCGAGCAGGAGACCGGGGAAGCCGCCGCGGCCGCGGTCGCCGAGGACGACGAGCTGGGCGTCGCCGCTGCGCTCGATCAGCTCCCGCCGCGGGTGGGCGTGCACCAGGACGCGCTCGACTTCGACGTCGCCGGTGTCGTGGGCCAGCACCCCCGCGCCGAGCAGCCGGTGCCCGGCTTCGGTGACGCACCGGGGATCCGCGCGCGGCGGTGGCGTGTCCGCCCAGGCGTGCAGCACGACGAGCGGGGCGCCGCGGGTGCGCGCTTCGGCCAGCGCGGCTTCCAGGACCCGGATGCCGGCTTCGCTGCCGTCGATCCCGGTGACGACCGGGCGCTGCGCCGCGTCCGGCTCGTCCCAGCCGTCCCCGCGGACGACGACGGTGTCGCAGCGCGCGTGCGTCCCGACGGCCGCGGCGACCGAGCCGGCGAGCAGGCTGGTGAGCCGCCCGTGCCCGGCCGAGCCGACGACGAGCAGCGCGGCGGACCTCGACGCCTCGATCAGCGCCTGCGCCGCCCGATCGGGATCGAGCCGCGTGGCCGCATCATCGACACCGTGCGCGGCGGCGAGCTCCCGCGCGATCCGCAACGCCCGCCGGCCCCGCGCCCGCAGGCCGTCCACCAGCTCGTCCGGCGGCGGCACGACTCCACCGGCGAGCAGCGCGGGCACATCGAGGGCATGCACGACTTCGAGCGGCGCGCCCCGCAGGCGCGCGGCCCGTGCGGCCCAGCGGACGGCATCGAGCGACTCGGCCGACCCATCCACCCCGGCGACGATCGGCGGTCCGGTCATCCTCAAGACTGTAGGCCGCCGCGAGGACCCGTGCGGCGATGTCCCGGAATCAGCGAGCGGCGGTCGAATTCGACGAATTCACGGCGGCGGCGGAAAGAACGGTCCGGCTTTCGGCCGAATTCCCCCGCGGGCCCTTGACGCGCGTCCCGGCGCCGCCCGATCATTCCGGTCGCTCGTCCCCGGGAGAACGAGGTACTCCGTGAAGATCCGCCTCGCCGTCGTGGTCCTGCTGTGCGCGGCCGCCGCGCTGGTGCCGGCCGCCGCGCACGCCGATTCCGCCGACGGCGGCACCTTCTCCGTGCTGAGCTACAACGTCGCCGGGCTGCCCGAAGGCATTTCGAGCGCGCCGACTCCCCGCGAGCCGGCCACGACGGCCATCGGGCAGCGGCTGGGCCCCTACGACGTGGTGCACGTCGAGGAGGACTTCAACTACCACGCCACGCTCTACGCGGCCGACCACCACCCGTACCGCACCCCGACGAGCGGCGGCGCGGGGATCGGCAGCGGCCTGAACACGCTGTCGTCGCTGCCCTACGACACCGGCGACTTCGAGCGCGTGCGCTGGAACTCGTGCCAGTTCGACTCCGGGGACTGCCTGACGCCCAAGGGATTCACCTTCATGCGGCTGAGGCTCGCCGAGGGCGTCTACGTCGACGCGTACAACGTGCACACCAACGCGGGCACGAACGACGGCGACGAGGAGTCGCGCGCGTCGAACCTGGCGCAGCTGACCGCGTTCATCCGCACCCACTCGGCGGGCAACCCGGTGCTCGTCATGGGCGACACCAACACGCGCTACACCCGCGCGGCGGACACGATCGCGGCGTTCGCCGCCGACAACGGCCTCACCGACGCCTGGGTGCAGCTCGTCCGCGGCGGGTCCGCGCCCGCCCCGGGCAGTCCCGCGCTGGTGTGCGACCCGCAGCACGTCACCGACGACTGCGAAGTCGTCGACAAGGTCCTCTACCGCGGCAGCCCGCTCGTCTCCCTCGACGCGACGGCCTACCACAACGAGCACGCGAAGTTCCTCGACGACCAAGGCCGGACGCTGTCCGACCACGACCCGGTCACCGTCGGGTTCGGCTGGAAGCGCAACCCGGCGCTGCGCCTGTCCGAGCAGTTCGGCGGCCCCCACGGCGACTACTTCACCGACGTCGGTGCCGTCGGAGCGGGCGCCCGCGTCCGGACGCTCTCCCTGCGCGCGGGCTCGCGGGTGGACCAGCTCGGCGTCACGCTCGAGAACGGCACGGTGCTGACCCACGGCGGGACCGGCGGGACGGCGGCCGCGCTGACCCTCGGCGCCGGCGAATACGTCACGCGAGCGACCTTGTGCCAGGGCAGCTACCAGGGCCACACGCGGATCTTCTCCGCGGCGTTCACGACCAGCACCGGCCGCACCCTGGCCGGCGGCTCGGCGACGGCGGACTGCGTGACCCGCGTGGCGCCGGCGGGCTGGCAGCTCGCCGGCTTCCACGGGCGCGCCGGCGGCGAGGTCGACAAGATCGGGTTCGTCTACACCGAGCGGTGAACGGACCAGGCGAGCAGCGCGAGTTCCAGCACCGCGAACCCGGCCAGCGCCACCGAACCCGGCGCCAGGAGCAGCGCCAGCCCGACGAGCAGCACCGGCAGCACGAGACCCGCGTACGCCACGAGGAACAGCGCCGCCAGCACTTCGCCGCGGGTGAGGTCGTCCGCGAGCGCCGCCACCGTGCCGACCGACGCGCGGAAGCCCAGCCCGAACCCGGCGCCCGCGAGCACGCCGGCGGCGAAGAACAGCGGGAGCGAGGCCGCGAACGCCGACGCCGTCAGCAGCACCAGGCCGGTGCCCATCAGCACGTAGCCGGACCGCAGCTGCGCGCGCGTGCCGAGGCGTGAGAACGCGATCTGGGCGAGCGCCGCGCTGCCCAGCATGGTGAACGGCGCGAGCCCGGCGAGCAGGCGGGACGGCTCGTGCAGTTCGTGCGCCAGCAAAGCCGGGGCGAGCGCCATGAACAGACCGCTCAGCGCGAACGCCGCGAACGCGCCGATCGCGGCGCCGGTGAACTCGCGCCGGGCCGACGGCGGCAGCGAGAGCCGCTGCGGGCGGTAGGCCGGGCGCTCTTCCCGGCGTTCGACCGTCTCCGGCACCAGGCTCACCGCGATCGCTTCGAGCAGGAGCACGACCAGGAACACCGCGAACGGCGTGCTCAGCGGGTGGACGGCGAACCGCGCGAACACCCCGCCCACGAGCGGGCCGAGGGCCAGACCACCGGCGTTCACGACGGTCGCGGTGAGCGCGGGGGCCCGCAGCTCGGACAGGTGCGCGGTGGCCGTCGCGGTGATGACGCCGATCCCCGCGCCGCTGAGGAGCCGCGCGACGATCAGGCCGGGAACGTCCGGCCACAGCAGGAAGAGCGCGGCGGCGAGGGCTTCCGCGAGCAGCCCGGCGAGCAGGACGCGGCGGCGCCCGAGCCAGTCGCTGACGTGCCCGGCGAGGTACAGGCTGAGCATCACGCCGACCGCGTAGGCGGCGAAGATCACCGTGACGAGGAAAGCGGGGAAGCCGTCCCGCTGCTGGTAAAGCGCGTAGAGCGGGGTCGGCAGGGTGGAGAACGCGAGCGCCGTCGCGAACGCGACCGCGACGACGCGGAAACCCAGCCCGTGGCTCACGCGGAGCCGGGCGGGGGACAGGGTGACGGACATCGGGACCTTCCAGAACGCAGTGGATCTTCCGCTGTCCACGATCACCCCGCCGACTCAGCAAGTCCAACGAAAAGTGCTGGTCCCAGTTATCGGTCAAGACGATAGATTGGGTGGATGGAGACGCGTCAGCTCGAGTACTTCGTCGCCGTCGCCGAGGAACTCAGCTTCACCCGGGCCGCCCAGCGGGTGTTCGCGGTGCAGTCCACCGTGTCCGCCGCCGTGCGGTCCCTCGAAGCCGAGCTCGGCACGCGGCTGTTCGACCGGTCCACCCGCCGGGTCGCGCTGTCGGCCGCGGGTGCCGCGTTCCTGCCCGAGGCCAAGGCGGCGATCGAGGCCCTCGAACGGGCGCGCGCGACCGTCCAGGAGGCCTCGGAGGGCCTGCGCGGCAGCCTGCGCATCGGCACGCTGACGTCGATCGGCGGCGTCGACCTGCCCGCGCTGCTCGGCGCGTTCCACCGGCGCTACCCGCTGGTGGACATCCACGTGACGGTGTCGGTCACCGGCTCCACCGGGCTGGCCGACGAGGTCCGCCAGGGCCGGCTCGACGTCGCTCTGGTGGGCCTGCCCGAGACCGACCTCGCCGGGCTGGACGTGCTGCGGGTCGACACGCGCCCGTTCGTCGTGGTGCTGCCGGCCACGCACCGGCTCGCCGCCCGGAAGGCCGTCCGGCTGGCCGACCTCGCCGGCGAGGCCTTCATCGACACCCCGCGCGGGTTCGGCAACCGGGTCCTGCTGGACCGGGCCTTCGACGCGCTCGGCTCGCCGCGGCGGGTCACCGTCGAGGTCGCCGACCTGCGCCCGGTCCCGGGGTACGTGCGCGCCGGGCTCGGCGTCGCGGTCGTCCCGGACACGCCCGCGCCGGCCGACGCGGACGTCGTGGTCCGGCCGCTGGCCGGCGCCGGGCTGGACTGGCCGCTCAACCTGGTCACCGCCGCGGCCAAGCCGCCGAGCCGGGCGCTGCGGACGCTGCTCGACCTCGTCGAGAAGAGTATTTGAACGCGTTCAACTCTTTCGGTACGGTGGGATCATGAAGGTCGTGATGCCGGGCGGGACCGGACACCTGGGGCGTGTGCTGAGCCGGGCGCTGGCGGGCTGCGGCCACGAGGTCGTCGTCCTGACGCGCGGGACGGCCGCCGCGGAGCCGGGCGTGCGCACCGCCGGTTGGGACGGGCGGAGCGCGGGGCCGTGGACGGCGGAGATCGACGGCAGCGACGTCGTCGTCAACCTGGCGGGCCGGTCGGTGAACTGCCGCTACACCCGGGCGAACCTGCGGGAGATGTGGAACTCCCGCGTCGACTCCGCGCGGGTCGTCGGGGGTGCGATCGAGCGCGCCGCGCGGCCGCCGCGGCTCTGGCTGCAGATGAGCACGGCGACGATCTACGCGCACCGCCACGACGCCCCGAACGACGAGGCCACCGGCGTCCTGGGCGGCGCCGAGCCGGACGTGCCGGCGTACTGGTCCTCCAGCGTCGACATCGCGCGGGCGTGGGAGCGCGAGCAGGAACTCGCCGATACGCCGCACACGCGCAAGGTCGCGCTGCGGACGTCGATGGTGATGAGCCCGGAACCGGGCGGGGCGTTCGAGATGCTGCTCCGCCTGACGCGGCTCGGCCTCGGTGGCCCGGTCGCCGGCGGCGGGCAGTACATGTCGTGGATCCACGAGGCCGACCTGCTCCGGGCGATCGACTTCCTCGTCGAGCACGAGGAGCTGAGCGGCCCGGTGAACCTGGCGGCCCCGGAACCGTTGCCGTACAAGGAGTTCCTGCGGGCACTACGCACGGCCGCGGGTGTACCGTTCGGACTGCCGGCGACGAGGTGGATGGCCGCGCTCGGCGCGTTCGTGCTGCGCAGCGACCCGGAGCTGCTGCTGAAGAGCCGTTTCGTGGTCCCGGGACGGCTGCTGGAGGCCGGTTTCGAGTTCGCCTTCCCGTCCTGGCCCGTCGCGGCGGCGGACCTGGTGCGGGGTCCACTCAGGACGGTCGGCTGAGTTCGGCGTTGTCCCGCAACCGCCGCAGCATCAAGGCGAGGTGCAACCGGAAGCGGCCGGCGGGGGAGTCGACGTCGAACCCGAGCACGGCCTCGGCCCGCGCGAGCCGCGCCGGCATGGTGCTGTGGTGCCGGTGCAGCACCGCGGCCGCCTTGCGAGCCGACCCGGTGGCGCACAGGGCCTCGAGCGCGGCGAGGGTGTCTTCCCCGTGGGTCTCGGCGGCGAGCCGGTCGAGCGCGCGGACGTCGGCGAGTTCGGCGAGGCCGGCGGGGGAGAGCGCGCCCTCGAAGGCGGCGAGGCTGCCGAGCCGCTCCCACGAGACGACGGGGTCGCCGTCGGAGGTGAACTTGAGCGCGGTCCGCGCGGCGGCCCAGGAGCGAGCGACCTCGATGGCGGGTACGACGGGGCCGACGCCCACGCGGTGACCCGCCGGGGTCGCGGTCGCCTGCGCACCGGAGCCGGCGGGCGACCGCGGGGCATCCGCGACCAGCACCGCCCGCACGTTCCCGAGCAGCGCCGACCGGCCCGCGGGTACCTCCCCGCCCACCGTGGCCAGCACCCGCAGCCGGGCCGACGGGCCGAACCCCAGCAGGTGCAGTGCCCGGGAGCGCTCCGCCGTCCCGGCGTCCTCCGTGAGGGCCAGCTCCACCAGCGCCGGATCCCCGAGTTCCGGCGTCGGCACGCCGGAGTGCTCCAGCAAGATCGCCGTCGCGATCGCGAACCGCTCCAGCAGCATGTCGTCCAGCGGCAGCGGCGCGCCCGCGCGAGCCACCCACACGGCCACCCCGCCCTCCAGCGAGCGGACCGCCGACCCGGTCGGTGCCGTCCCCGGCGCCGAAACCTCGCCGCCCGGGGCCGCGCGCAGGGACAGGCCGCGGCCCGGCGCGTGCACGCCGACCGGGCAGCCCGCGAGGTCGGCCGTCGTGCGGACCAGGGTGTCGAGGTCCGCTCGCGCGGTGATCAAGCGGTCGAAGAACCCGATCACCCGCACGGCGTTCTCGGCGTCGGCGTCGAGGCCGGACAGCCGCAGCAGCAGCCCCTTCATGCCGTCACGATAGGCGCGCTCGCCGCCGGATGGCGAGTTCCGCGGCACCAACGCCCGCCGCGTGGCGGTGGCCCGGGCCGGGCGGGCGGCCGATGATCGGGGGCATGACCTACGCGATCGACCCCGAGCTGCTGCCCTGGCTGGACATGCTGCCGGCGGTGGCCCTGACCGACCACGAATCCCTGCTGGCCGCGCGGTCTTCGATGTCGCAGCTGGGAGAAGTCCTCCCGAGCTACGAGCCGGCCGACCCGATCGACGTCCGGGACACCGCGGTGCCCGGCCCGTCCGACGCCCCGGACGTACCGGTGCGCGTCTACACCCCGGCCGGGCGCACCGAAGCCGTGCCCGGACTGCTCTACATCCACGGTGGCGGGTTCGTCCTCGGCGACCTCGACATGTTCCACACGTCCCTGCTCCGCTTGGTCGACGAGCTCGGCATCGTGATCGTCTCGGTCGACTACCGGCTCGCGCCCGATCACCCGTTCCCGGCGCCGGTCGAAGACTGCTACGCGGCCCTGACCTGGCTCGAAGCCAAGGCCGACGAGCTGGGCGTCGACCCGGCCCGCCTCGGCGTCGCCGGCGAGAGCGCGGGCGGCGGCCTCTCCGCGGCGGTCGCGCTGCTGGCCCGCGACCGCGGCGGCCCCGCGCTCGCCTTCCAGTACCTCGGCATCCCGGAACTGGACGACCGGCTCACCACCCCGTCGATGCGGGCGTACGTCGACACCCCGGTCTGGAACCGCCCGAACGCGATCTTCAGCTGGACGAGCTACCTCGGTGCGGAACCGGGCGGCGACGGCGTTTCCCCGTACGCGGCCCCGGCCCGCGCCACCGACCTGGCCGGCCTGCCGCCCGCGTTCGTGACGACGTGCCAGTTCGACCCGCTGCGCGACGAAGGCATCGAGTACGCCCAGCGCCTGGCCCACGCCGGTGTCGCGGTCGAGCTCCGCCACTACCCGGGTACGTTCCACGGCTCCGGCATGGTCGAGGCGGCCGGGATCTCGCGCCGGATGTTCGCCGACGAGGTCGAGGCCCTGCGCCGCGGGCTGCGCGGCTGACTCACGGCCGGGGCAGCTTGCCCACCAGCGCTTTGCCGAACGCCACCGCCGTGTCGCAGGCGCCGCCGCCCGGCTTCGTCGCGAAGAGCCGGACGTGCTCCGCCTGCGTCGCGTCGAACCGGCGGTGGTTCCACGTCACCGTGCAGCTGTCGCCGGTTTCGCGGCGGGTGGCCGGCACCCCGCCGAGGTCGACCGGTGTGCCCTCCTCCGGGACCACGGTCAGCTTCTCGAACGTCAGCCGCAGCGACGTCGTGGCCGTCCACTCGCACTCGCGGAGGCGGTTGAGCGTGACCTGGCGGACCGGGCCCAGCACCGCCTCGGGCTTCTCGGGCACCTGGCACGGGTCCAGCGCGAGCAGCGTGCCCGGCGGCAGGGCGTACCCGATCCCGCCGTCGCGGAGGCGCTGGAGCACCGTCCCGAGCGCGGTTTTCGCCAGCGCGCACGTCTTCGCCAGCGCCGTCACGCCGAGTTCGGGCTGAGCGGGGAGCTGGACGCTCGCGTCGCACGTGCTGCCGCTGATCTCGCTGAACAGCACCGGCCGGCCGTCGAGGTCCTCGGTGGGCCGGCCGCCCTCGACGTAGATGCGGTCGCCCAGTTTGACGCCGATCCTGGCGCCGGACCGGTTCTTGAAGTCGCAACGGTCGAAGTACAGCGGGTCCGGCTCGGCCTGCAGCTTGCCGACGTCCGCGACCGAGACGCCGTCGAGCACCCGGCAGGGATCGGTGCGCCGCAGCGTTTCCAGGCTCACCGGGTCCAGGTGCTGACTCGGCGGCGGCGGATCGGCACCGAACACCTCGACCGCCACCAGGCTGCCGGTGGCGAGCGCGGCGAGGGCGGCCGCCACCGCGACGAGCGGCACCCAGCGGCGCCGCCGTGGCGGGGCGGGCAGCGGCTCGGGCGCCGGCCACGCGAGCGCGGTGCGGACCGCGGTGTCCTGCGCCTCGATCAGCCGGTGCACCGGCGGTGGCCACGGCCCCGGCGGCACCGAGCCGAGGAAGTCGAGGAGCTGCGCCGGCGACGGCCGCCGCGCCGGGTCCTTGGCCAGGCACGGCTCGACCAGCGCCCGCAGCCCGGGCGGCACCGCGGTCAGGTCCGGTACGGCGTGCACGACGTTGTAGAGCAGCTGCGCCGTCGTCGAACCGGTGAAGGGCCCGCGTCCGGTGGCCGCCATGACGAGCAGGCCGCCGAGGGAGAAGATGTCGCTCGCCGGGGTCAGCGGCCGGCTTTCGGCCTGCTCCGGCGACATGAACGCGGGGGAGCCCACGATGCCGCCGGTCCCGGTGAGGTCCGCCCCGCCCTCGGCGGCGCGCGCGATGCCGAAGTCGATGACGCGTGGCCCGTCGCCGGTGAGCAACACGTTGCCGGGCTTGAGGTCGCGGTGGATCAGGCCGACGCGGTGGATCTCGGTCAACGCGGTCGCCAGCCCGACGGCGAGCCTGCGCACGGCCTCGACCGGCAGCGGCCCGGTCGCTTCGACGGCTTCCTTCAGCGACGGCCCGGTGACGAACACCGACGCCAGCCACGGCGTTTCGGCGTCGGGATCGGCGTCCATGACGGCCGCCGTGAACGCTCCCGAGACCCGTTGCGAGGCCACGACTTCCTGCCGGAACCGGCCGCGGAAGTGCGGGTCGCGCGCGAACTCGGCGTGCACCTGCTTGAGCGCGACGAGCCGCCCGTCGGGGGCCACGCCGAGCAGGACGCGGCCCATGCCGCCCTCGCCGAGTTCGGCGATCAGGCGGTACTTCCCGGCGGTGCGGGCCTCGCCCGCTTCGAGTGGCTTCACGGCTTCGGCAGCCCCGGCCGGGCCGCCTTGGCGAAGTACTGCGTGCGGCGGCAGGTCTCGTCGGGACCCAGCGAGCCGGCGGACGTGCTGTAGGCGACGGTCACGTTCTCCGACATCCGTTCGTCGATCGGCCGGTGCAGCCAGGTCAGGCTGCAGAGCACCTTCGCCGGGTTGAACCGCTTGGTGGTGAAGAAGGCGGTGACGCCGTCGAGGTCGACGGTGCCCGCCGAGTCGTAGTAGGAATCCTTCGACACGAACGGCCGGCTGCCGCGTTCGAGCGTCAGCGTCACTTCGCCGCCGACCTGCCAGTGGCATTCGTGCAGCCCGTTCGGTTGGACCTTGGTGACCGGGCCGAGGATCCGCTGGGCGGTCGCCGCCGGGACGAGCCCGCACGGGTCGACCGGCGCGAGACTTCCCTGCGGCACAGGAGAATCGAAGCTCCGGAGCCGCTTCACCGCTTCGCCGAGGGCGGCCTTCGCCGTGTCGCACGGCTTGGCGAACTTCCCGGCCGCGTCACTCGCCTCGACGCCGATGGTGGCGGCCGGGCGGTCCACGACGGGCACGGCCGCGGTGCAGCGGGTCGTCTCGTCCTCGACGCTCAGCGGCCGGCCGTCGAGCTCTCCGGCGGGCGTCCCCTTGGCCGCGACCGGGCCACCGATGGTCAGCTCCAGCCACTGGCCCTGCGCCGTCTCGTAGGTGCAGGCGAAGAAGTGGACGCCGATCTTCGGCGTGAGCGTCCCGGTTCCGGGCACCGACGGCAGCACCGCGCAGGGGTCGGCCCCGCGCAGCTTGTCCGGGCCGAGCGGGTCGGGGTTCGGCGCGGACGTCGTCGTGGCCGGTGCCGGCGGGGTGCCGCTCGCCGGGGCGGCGGTCGCGCCGTCGTCGCCGTTCAGCAGGGCGACGGCGGTGATCGTGCCGCCGAGGACGACGGCGGCCGCGATGGCGGCGAGCGCGACCCGCAGGCGTCGGCGCGGCTTGGGCGGCTTGGCCACGACGGCCGCGACCTCGGCCTGGCGGCGGGCGATCAGCGCGTGCACGGCGGGCGGCCAGGGGCGCTGTACCGGCGGCAGCGGTCCGAGCAGTTCGAGCAGCTGCGCGGGTGTGGGCCGCCGGGCCGGGTCCTTGGCGAGGCACGACTCGGCGAGCGCGCGCAGGTCCGGCGGCAGGGCCCGCAGGTCCGGGTGCGTGTGGACGACGTTGTAGAGCGACTGCGGCGCCGACGCCCCGGCGAAGGGGCTGCGCCCGGTGGCGGCGAGCACGAGCAGGGCACCGAGCGAAAAGACGTCGCTCGCCGGGGTCAGCGGCCGCCCGTCCGCCTGCTCCGGCGACATGAACGCCGGCGAACCCAGGATGACGCCGGTGTGCGTCAGGTCGGTGGCGCCTTCCGCGGCGCGGGCGATGCCGAAGTCGATGACGCGGGGCCCGTCCTCGGCGAGCAGGACGTTGCCCGGCTTCAGGTCCCGGTGCACCAGCCCGGCGCGGTGGATGCCGGTCAGCGCGGCCGCGAGCCCGGCGGCGAGGTGCCGGACCGCGGCGGGCGGCAGCGGCCCGGTCGCGTCGACGGCTTCCTGCAGCGACGGCCCGGTGACGAAGACCGAAGCGAGCCACGGCGCCGGCGCGAACGGGTCGGCGTCCAGCACCGCCGCGGTGTGGGCACCCGAGACCAGCCGGGAGACCTCGACCTCGCGGCGGAACCGCTCGCGGAAGCCCGGGTCGTGCGCGAACTGCCGGTGGACCCGCTTGACGGCGGCGAGCCTGCCGTCCGGGCCGACGCCGAGCAGCACCCGTCCCATCCCGCCCGCGCCGACCGCGGCGAGCAGCCGGTACCGCCCGGCCCGCGCCGGTTCACCCGGTCCCAACGGCTCCACACCCACCTCCGCGGGCGATGGTAGAACGTCGGACCGCGGGGGAAGGACGGAACGCGCGCTCCGGGTGCGCCGGGACCCCCCGGCCCGGCGCACCCGCAGGTCAGGCCACAACGTCGGTGACCGTGTCCTCGACCACCTGCCACCGGCCGTGGTCGCGCACGAGCGGCGGGTCAGGGAGCGGTGACGTCGATCAGGACCTTGCCCGTGACGCCGTCCTCCGAGGCCGCGTGCGCCTTCGCCGTGTCGGCAAGGGAAAAGCGATGGACCGGCACGCCGCGGTCCTCGCCCACGCGCAGGGCGCCGTCGGCCAGCGCCGCCGTGACGTCCTCCGTGCCGGCGCGCAGCTTGTCCTCGCCCACCGTGTACAGCACCAGGAACTGGTACCGCGCGTTCAGCCACACGTTCGCGCCGAACTCGAGGGTCACCGTCCCCGTGCCGCGGTCGTCGCCGTACATCGCGACCGTGCCGCGCGGGCGCAGCACCTCGGTGTGCAGCTTCGCGTTGACCCCGGCCGCGACCTCGACCACCAGGTCGACGCCGTCGGGAGCGGCTTCGCGGATCCGGGCGCCCAGCGAAGGATCGGGGTAGCGCACGACGTGGTGGGCGCCGGCCGCGCGGGCCAGGGCGGCCTTCTCGTCGCTGCTGACCGTCGCGATCACCGTCGCCCCGGCCCAGCGGCCGAGCTGGATCGCCGCGTTGCCGACCGCGCCCGCGCCGCCGCTGACCAGCACCGTGCGGCCGGCGAGGGCGCCGGGGGCGAGCCGGGACGGCCCGTCTTCGGCGACGGTGAGCGCCCGGTGCGCGGTCAGCGCCGGGATGCCGAGCCCGGCACCCTCGTCGAAGCCCGCGCCGTCGGGCAGCCGGACCAGTTTGGCCGCCGGCAGCACCGTGTACTCCTGCGCGGTGCCCGACCCGGGCCCGTACGCGCCGGCGATGACCACCCACACGCGGTCGCCCGGCGCGAAGCCGGTGACGTCCGGGCCGACGGCGTCGACCACGCCGGCGCCGTCCTGGTTGGGCACTGTCTCGGGTACCTCGGCACCCGGGTCGGCGCGGGCGCCGCCACGGGCCTTCCAGTCGGTGGGGTTGACCGCGGACACCACGATCCGGACGCGGACTTCACCGGGACCCGGGTCCGCCGCGGCTCGCTCGGTCAGTGCCAGCACCTCGGGTCCGCCGTGACGGTGGTAGACGACTGCTTTCATGTCCGGTGCAATCCCGCCCGACCCGCGGTTATTCCCCGCGCACCCGGAAATCGCGCGACGGGAAATCGGTTTTTCCCCGCCGGGAAAAGCGAAATCGGCGCCACGCGGGTGATCCCCCGGCCGGGCGATTTTCGGTGTTGCCCGAGCGAAACCGGCCGCCGTCGCAGAAACTGGGCGCGTGGGAGAGGAAAAGCGCGCGCCGAACGACGAACGGCCGAAGCGCGACGAACGAGAACCGACACCGATCTTCGACGCGGTCTTCAGTGCCACACGCGCGAAGGCGAATACGGGTAATCCGGCGCAGGAACCGGACAAAGCCGGGCGGTGAGCGGACGCCGGCCCGCCGGACGTGTGGCACTTTGTTCGACGTCCGCAGTGAACATGTAGCATCTCGGGTGCTCGTGCACCCGGTCGTCGAGGAGTGAGCCGTGGCAGGCGTCGTCAACAGCTTGATCGCCGCCGAGTACGCCGCGGGCGCCACCATCTCCGAGCTCGCCGAGCGCTGGGGGATCGACCCCCGCCAGGTGGTCGAGCGGATTTCGGCCGCCGCCGGCTCCTGAGCTCCTCAGATCGCGCGTTCCCCCTTGCCGAGCACGACGATCCCGCCTTCGCTGACGTGGTAGTGCCCGCGGTCGCGGGCCAGGTCGACACCGATGTGCGCCCCCGGCGGCACCACGACGTTCTTGTCCAGGATCGCCCGCCGCACCACCGCTCCGCGGCCGACGCGGGCGCCGTCGAGCAGCACCGAACCCTGCACCACCGCGCCCTGCTCGACGAGCACGTCGGGAGAGAGCACCGAGTCCACGACCTGGGCCCCGGAGATGATGCAGCCGTTGCTGACGATCGACTGGTTCGCCGAGCCGCCTTCGACGAACTTCGCCGCCGCGCGCTGGCCGGGGTGGGCGAGGATCGGCCACTTCCGGTTGTAGAGGTTGAAGATCGGGTGCGTCGAAATCAGGTCGGTGTGCGCGTCGTAGTAGCTGTCGATCGTCCCGACGTCGCGCCAGTAGCCGTGGTCGCGCTCGGTCTCGCCGGGCACGACGTTGCCGTTGAAGTTGTACACGGCCGCTTCACCCGACTTGACCAGCGCCGGGATGATGTCGCGGCCCATGTCGTGGTGCGAGGCCGCGTTGTCGGCGTCCGCGTGCAGCGCTTCGAGCATCACCTTGGTCGTGAAGATGTAGTTGCCCATCGACACGTACGACTCCTCGGGGGAGTCCGGCAGGCCCGGCGGGTCTTCGGGCTTCTCCATGAACGCGTCGATCATCAGCCCGTCGGTGGTCCGGATGACGCCGAACGAGCTCGCCTCCGACCGCGGCACGCGGATCCCGGCCACCGTCACGCCGGCACCGGAGGCGATGTGGGCGTCCAGCATCTGCCGGGGGTCCATCCGGTAGATGTTGTCCGCGCCGAACACCGCGATGTACTCGGGGTCCTCGTCGTAGACCAGGTTGAGGCTCTGGTGGATGGCGTCGGCGCTGCCCTGGTACCAGCGCGGCCCCAGCCGCTGCTGCGCCGGCACCGGCGTCACGTACTCGCCGGTGAGCGCCGAGAGCCGCCACGTCGTCGAGATGTGCCGGTCGAGCGAGTGCGACTTGTACTGCGTCAGCACGCACAGCCGCCGGAACCCGCCGTGCACCAGGTTCGACAGCACGAAGTCGACCAGCCGGTGCACACCCCCGAAGGGCACGGCGGGTTTGGCGCGGTCGGCGGTGAGCGGCATCAGCCGTTTGCCCTCGCCGCCCGCGAGCACGATGCCCAGCACGTCGGCTCCAGTGTTCACGACGACCTCCCGCACGCTTCGTAGAGGGCGACCGTCCGCTCGGCGATCGCCCTCCAGCCGAACTCGCCGACCGCGCGCTCGCGGCCGGCCGTACCCATCGCGACGGCCCGGTCCGGGGCGCCCACCACCTCGTTCAGGGCGGCCGCGAGGCCCGCCTCGAACCCTTCCGGGTCACGCTCGTCGTAGTGCACGAGCAGCCCCGTCCGGCCGTCGTCGACGACCTCCGGGATGCCGCCGACGTCGCTGGCCACCACCGGGGTGCCGCACGCCATCGCCTCGAGGTTCACGATCCCGAGCGGCTCGTAGACCGACGGGCAGGCGAACACCGTCGCGTGGGTGAGCAGCTGCACGACCTCGGGGCGCGGCAGCATCTCGGGGATCCAGCGGACCCCGGTGCGCGTCCGCTCCAGCTCGGCGACCAGCCCGCGGAACTCCGCGTCCAGCTCGGGGGTGTCCGCGCCGCCCGCGCACAGCACCAGCTGGACGCCCGGGTCGAGCTTCGCCGCGGCCCGGACCAGGTGCGGGACGCCCTTCTGGCGGGTGATCCGGCCGACGAACAGCACGTACGGCCGGTCCGGGTCGATGCCGTGCTTCGCGAGCGCGTCGGTGCCGGGGTCGGGGCGGTAGAGCGCTGTGTCGATGCCGTTGTGGATCACGTGCACGCGCTCGGGCGGCACCGCGGGGTAGGCGGCGAGGACGTCCCGGCGCATGCCGCCGCTGACCGCGACGATCGCGTCCGCGGCCTCGTAGGCCTCGCGCTCGATCCACGACGAGACGCGGTAGCCGCCGCCGAGCTGCTCGGCCTTCCACGGCCGCAGCGGCTCCAGCGAGTGCGCGGTGACGACGTGCGGGATGCCGTGGGTCAGCTTCGCCAGGTGCCCGGCCAGGTTCGCGTACCAGGTGTGGCTGTGCGCGAGGTCGTGGCCTTCGAGGGCGTTCGCCATGGACACCGCGATGTCCATGGTCGTGAACGCGGGCTGGCGGTAGCCGTGGGGATCCGTGTGCCCGGTGGCGTCGGCGCGGTCCGCGCCCCAGCAGTGCACGTCGAGCTCGACCAGCGGCCGCAACTCCCGGGCTAGGAACTCCACGTGGACCCCGGCGCCGCCGTAGACCTCCGGCGGGTACTCCCGGGTGAGCAGGCCGACCTTCATGCCGAAACCCTATGGCCTCACGGGGGTTTCGCGCAGTCTGGCGTCCAGGGGAAATACCAGAGTTTTCCGTCACTGCTCAGATGAGCGGCGTGGTCACGGCTCCCGGGTGAAGACGAAGTGGCCGACACCTTTCGCCGCGGACCGGACCTGCCAGTCGTCCGGTCCGGTCGCCGGGCCCGACGCGTACTGCATCCGGAAGTCCGGTTTGCGCGGCGCCACCGAGGTGTCCAGCCAGTGGTAGTTCACCCGCAGCGCCAGGCTCATCAGCGGGTTCGCCGTCGCGATCCGCTTCTCGACCAGCTTCACCGCCTCGCCGCGGTCGGAGAACTCGTCGAGGATGGCGCACTCGCAGAAGTAGGCCAGGGTGCCGATCTCACCCGGGCTGGCCACGCTGGCGCCGTCGAGCCGCGCGCCGAGCTCGGTGCCAACGCGCGCGTAGTCGTCGGCGCTGGCCCAGTTCCCGAACACCACCGGCGACGGCCACGGCAGGCCCTGGGCGCCGTCGACCGCGGCACCGCTCAGCACGAGCACGCCGGTGAGCCCGAGCGCGAGCACCGGCGGCCCGGTCCGCAGCTCCGGCCGTTCGCGCGCCTGGGCGTACCAGGTGCCGAACGCGGCGACCGCGAAAGCGCTCCCCGCGGTCACCGGCGCCACGTAGTACCAGTGGAACGGGCCGACGCCGATGAACGAGTAGGCGAGGTAGTAGAGGACCCCGCCGCCGGCCAGCGCCGCGACCGGGCCGAGCGCGGGGAAGAGCGGCCACCGGACCGCGAACCGCGCTGCCGCCCACGCGGCGAGCGCGACCACGCCGAGCAGGGCGGGCAGGAACGACACGAGCACCGTGACCGGCCAGCCGAGGTAGTACATCACCGGGCCGGTGCTGTAGCTCCACGGCGCGAACAGCCCCGCCTGCGTCTGCTTGATGGCGAGCGTGTCGGGCACGAACGAACCGAAGGCGATCCAGCTGACGAGGAACCACGGCGCCGAGGTGAGCACCGCGACGCCGGCCGCGGGCAGCAGCTTCCGCCGGATCTCGGGCGCGCTGAGCGCGATGACCACCACGAACACGCCGAGGTCGATCCGGGTGAGGACGGCCAGGCCGGCCACCACGCCGAACCAGAGCGGCCGGCCTTCGAGCGCGAGGACCGTGAGCACCAGCAGCACGGCCGGGATCAGCAGCACTTCCAGCCCGACGGCGGACAGCACGAACGGGTTCAGCAGCACGAGCGCGACCCCGAGCACCCCGGCCGCGGGCGGCAGCGCCAGCCGCCGGCCGAGCCGCAGCCACGCCCACCCGAGCGCGGCGCCGCAGGCGATGGTCAGCACGCCGAGCGCGACGACCGGGTGCGGCCCGCCGGCCACCCGCGTGAGGAGGGTCAGCGCGCCGAGGAGCAGGACGTTCAGCGGCGACGTCGCGGAGTTCGCGGGCGAGCCGGGGATGATGCCCCACTCGCCGTGGACGGCGAGGTTCTTGGCGTAGGCGAGGGTGATGTAGGCGTCGTCGGTGAGGCTCCCGCGCACCACGAGGAAGACGACGGCACCCAGAACCGCCCCGTAGACGGGCAGCCACCGGCCGCGCGTGCTCGTCCGCTCTTCGGTCCTTCTGTCCGCGTCAGTCTCCGCCAGCACCCTGTCCACCTCGCGGACGCGCCGACGGCGCGGGATCCGCCTCGTCCCGATCGAATGCCCTCCGGGGGCCGGGCCCGTCCGGAGGTCACCCGATCGTGACACGGCTCGTGTCGGCCCGCAGTGTGGCCGCGCTCCACTGTGGAGCGTCAGCGCGTCCGGCGGCGGGAGGAGAGGAGGACGAGCGCGATGCCGGCGGCGAGCAGCAGGGCCCCGAGACCGAGGACGGGACCCAGGTCGGTGCCGGTGGCCGGGAGCCGTCCGTGCCCGCCCGGGGTGGTCGGGGCCGGGTTCGGGCCTGGCGGGGTGGTGCTGGAGGTCTCCGTGCTGGTCGCGGTGCCGGTCGGGGTGGTGACCGTGGTCGAGGTGACCGTGGTGGTGCCCGATGGGGTCGTGGTGCTGGTGGGCTCGGTGGTCGTGGTGCTGGTGGCCGTGTTCGGGGTGGTGGCCGACGGCTCGGTGGTGCTCGTGGGTGTGGTCGACGGCTCCGTGGTGGATGGCTCGGTGGTCGGCGTCGTGCTGGTGCTGGTGGGTGTGGTGGTGCTGGTCGGCGTGGTCGTGGGCGCCGTCGAGGTCGTGGTGACCGTGGTCGTGGTGGTCGGCTCGGGCGGCTTCGCGCACGAGGGCAGGTCGCCGGTGAACGGGTACGCGTGGAACTCCTGCCCGCTGCCTTGGCCGGCCCCGGAGCCGTGGACCAGGTTGCCCGCCGTGAAGAAGCGGCCGTTGGTGCCGGGGAGGGTGACCGTCGTGGTGCCGTCCGGGCGGCCCGCGAGCACGCTGCCCTGGAACATGCCGCTGCCGGTGAGGCGGACCACGTGGGCGTCGGGGAAGTTCCACAGCAGGCGGGGGCGCAGGCGGTTGAGCGGGTCGTTGTCGTCGAGGCCGCCGCTGTAGGTGTTGATCACCCGGGCCGAGCCGGTGAGGTTGACCAGCACCGTGGCCCGGGCCGGGATGCCCTCGAACGCGATGCCCTGGGTGGCACCGCCCGGGCCGGCGATGTCCTGGGTGACGGTGAAGACCTGCAGCGCGGACTTCCCGTCGCCGGTGAAGAGCGTCTGGTAGTTCTGGTTCACGACGGTCCCGGTGGCCGCGGCCCGGGCGTAGCACTCGCTGGCGGCGGTGAGTTCGGCGCGCAGCCCCGCGTAGGGCTTCATCGCGGCGGTGTCGTGCACGACGGTCCCGATCACGGTGCCGCTGACGTCCCCGGCGTGCCGGACGACCCCGCCACCGGAGTCACCCACGGCGTCGAGCCGCTGCCCATCGGCCACGGAGAGGTCCCCGCCGACGGTCAGGAAGTCGGCCCCGTCCGGCGGCGGGACGCGCGAGCCGACCCCGGCGACCCCGACGTTGTAGATCGACGAGCCGGAGGTCTTCCGCAGCGTGAAGTCCCCGCCGACGACCACCCGCCCTTCGGCCTCGGCGGCGCTCCCGGTGACGCGCATGTCACCGCCGGCGAAGACGTTGATGGCGTTGTCCCGCCCGGCGAACGCCCCGTTGCCGACCGGCGGGAAAGTCCCGGGACACGACCCGGGCACGCACGGCCCGAGCCCGCCGGGCAGCGGATCGGCGGCCGCGGACAGGCCGATCGGGATCGAAACAACCACGAGCCCGCAGGCCGCCAGCGCCGCGAGGGCGGCATGGGTCACGCGCACGGGACCTCCCCCTGTCCACAGTGGACTTTCCGTGCCGGACGATAGCGGCAGGTCAGGACGGGTGCCCGGCTATCCACCCGATCGGGGAGTGTCGCGATCGGTGACTCGTGCGGGTGGCCCGCCACGGTCGGTGCGCGTGGGCCGTGGCCTGCTGGGCGACTTGCGCCCGCAGTCGTCGGGTCCGCGGGTGCGGGCTGGCTGTCGCGGCACGGGCTTGCCGGGCGACGCCGGAGTTGTTCTCGCCGCCCGGGGGCCGCTGTCGCCCAGTGGCGCGCCCGCCGCCGCTGGGCCTGCCGCTGCTGCACAGCCTGCGGGGCGACGCCGCCGGAATTTCGCTCGCCGCCCGGGGTCCGCCGGTGCGGCCCAGCCTCCCAAGCCTCGTGCCAGGCGGCGCCCGCCGATCCTGCGCGGCCTGCCTGCCATGCGCCAGCCGCCTGTGGGCCCGCCGGTGCGGCCACCGCCTGCCAAGCCACGCGCCAGACGGCGCCCGCCGATCCTGAGTCGCCTGCCTGCCATGCGCCAGCCGCCTGCGGGCCCGCCGGTGCGGCCACCGCCTGCCAAGCCACGGCGCCCGTCGCACAAGGGCCCGCCGATCCCGCGCGCCCTGCCGGGCCATGCGCCAGTCGCCCGGGTGCCCGCCGATCCCGCGCAGCCTGCTGGCTCCTTCGCCGCGGCTTCCCTCGGCGGCCGACCGGCCTCGCGAGTCAGGACACCCGGCGGCTCACGACCGGTGCCTCCGCCACCGCCGCCCGGGCGGCCGCGCGTCCCCGGTGCAGCGGCAGCGTCCGGTCCAGGCCGAGGATGTGCAGGGGGCGGAAGACCGCCGTGTCGCCCGGGGCGATCGCGAAAGCGACGTTGCGCTCGTCGGCGTCGCGCTGGGCCTCGACCAGGACGCTGAAGACCGTCGAGTCGCAGAAGGTCGTCTCGGTGAGGTCCGCGACGACCCCTCGGGCGCCCGCGCGGATCGGGGCCAGCAGCCGGTCGCGGAGGCGGCACGCCGTGCCCAGGTCGACTTCGCCGGTGCAGCGGACCGTGACGATCCCGGCGTCCGTCCTGGTGGAGAGCTCGGGTGCGGTGCGGTGCTCGGTCATCGGTTCCCTCCAGTCGCCCCTTGCGGCGATTGGTACCCCGGTCGGCGTGAGATCACTCGTCCGGGGCGAGTCGCTACGACATTCGAGGGTTAACGATGCACAAGCGTTGCGCGCGGGTATACCGTAATCGGGCAGCACCACCGTTTCCCCGGCACCTCGCCGGTCGCGTCGGATGCCACGCCCCGCGGCCGGCCGGATCCGGCTGACGCGGGCCGGATCACCGGCGCCCCCGCGGCGCCGACAGGGGGACGCGGCAGGCCTTCGCCCCGCCGCCGCGTCCCCCTGCGCGCCGGGCGTCGCTAAGCTTCGGCGGTTCGCCGTCCGTGAGGCGAAAGGAAGCGGTGGAAGCCAAGAACGTCGACGCAGGAGCCTGGGCACCCGGCAAAGTCGCCGAGCTGCTGGGCGTGTCGCCCGTGACTTTGCGGAGCTGGAGCGCGCGGTACGGGATCGGCCCCCCGGCCGGCGCCGGCCGCCACCGCCGCTATTCCGACGCCGACGTCCGCCGCCTCCAGCAAATGCAACGCCTGGTCGCGCGCGGAATGCCGGTGCGCGAAGCGGCGGCCGCGGCCTTCGGCGGCGAAGCGGGCGCACCCGAGATCCCGGCGGCCGACCGGGCCCGCGAGCTCGCGGACGCGGCGGAGGAACTCCACTCGGCGACGATGGCCGGCCTCCTGGACGAAACCCTCGGCAGCCTCGGCCCGGCGGCGGCCTGGACGGACGTCTTCGCCCCGGTCCTGCGCGGACTGGGAGACCGCTGGCAGCGCGGCGACGTGTGCTTCGGCTCGGAGTGGGCGTTGACGACGCAGATCTCCCTGGCGTACGAGCGCTTCAGCGTCCGCTTCCCGGCGGCGGTCCCGGGCCGGCCGGTGCTGCTGGCGTGCTGTCCGGCCGAGCGGCACTCCCTGCCGATGGAGGCACTGCGGGCGACACTGGCGGAGGCGGGCATCCCGGTGGCGTACCTGGGCCAGCTGGTCCCGGCGGAGGCACTGGCGGACCTGGCGGCCCGTCTGGACCCGGTGCTGGTGGTCCTGTGGTCGATGAGCCCACCGACGGCCGACGACCTCCTGGCGGCCCGGGTGAGCGCGCTGGGCCGCCCGGTCGGCACGGCAGGCCCAGGCTGGGACAACTTGGGCGACCGCGGCTACCCGAGGGTGAACGACCTCGAGTCGGCGGTGGAGCTGGCGGCGGAGTACGCCGAGGTGTAGCCCGGTCGGCTCGCTGCTCTGCCGTAGGCGGGCGCGGCACCTCGCCTGGCCAGTCGGCCGGCGGTGGAATCGCGGCTCGCAGAGGTGGCGGGCTTGCAGCTGGCCAGTGGGGTCGCGGCTTGCCGGTCGGCAGATGTGGGCGACTTGCCGGAAGCGTGGCTCGCTGAGGTGGCGGGTTGCAGGTGGGTCAATGGGGTCGGGGCTTGCCGGTCGGGAGAGGCGGGCGACTTGCCGGTAGCGCCGCTTGCCGGGGTGGCGGGTTGCAGGTGGGTCAATGGGGTCGGGGCTTGCCGGTCGGGAGAGGCGGGCGACTTGCCGGTAGCGCCGCTTGCCGGGGTGGCGGGTTGCAGGTGGGCCGGTGGGGTCGGGGCTTGCCGGTCGGCAGGTGTGGGCGACGTGCCGGAAGTGTGGCTTGCCGGGGTGGCGGGTTGCAGGTGGGCCGGTGGGGTCGGGGCTTGCCGGTCGGCAGGTGTGGGCGACGTGCCGGAAGTGTGGCTTGCCGGGGTGGCGGGTTGCAGGTGGGTCAATGGGGTCGGGGCTTGCCGGTCGGGAGAGGCGGGCGACTTGCCGGTAGCGCCGCTTGCCGAGGTGGCGGGTTGCAGGTGGGCCGGTGGGGTCGGGGCTTGCCGGTCGGCAGGTGTGGGCGACGTGCCGGAAGCGTGGTTCGCCGAGGCGGCGGGTGCGGGTGGCCCGATGGAATCGAGGCGCGGCTGGCGGGAGCGGGTCAGCGGAATTCGCCTCGCAGGCGGGGCCGGAAGCCGGCCCATGGGATCGAGGCCCGGCCGCCGGGAGCCGGTCGGCGGAATCCGCTCGCGGGTGGGCCGGGGAGCGGGCTGAGGGGATCGCGGCCCGGCGGCCGGGAGCGGGTCCGCGGAATTCGTCTCTCGAGCGGGGGCCGGGAGCCGGCCGATCAGATCGGGCTCGGTGGGTGCCACCGTGAGCGCGGTTCGGATCCCCGACGAAATCGCGGCCGGCTCAGCCGGGGCGAGTCGTCGCCGCGCGACCGCCGCCGCAAGGTCGTCGAGCCGGTCCGGGCGGCGCCGTCCGGTCCAGGCCGATTCCTCGCCACCCCCACAGGCGTCAGGCCAGCTTCCCGAGCGCCCGCGTCAGCTCCGGCACCACCTCGTCACCCAGCCGCTCGAACTCCCGCTTCAACAGCGGCCCCGCCAGCTTCGCCAGCCCGTGGAACTCGATCTTCGCCTGGTAGCGCACCTTCGTCCCACCGCCGTCCGCCGTCAGCGTGAAGTCGTCCGTCGACGTCGCCGTCTTGTTCGAGCCCACGAACGTCACCCGGCCGGGCTCGCGGCGCGTCAGCCGGTAGTCCAGCTCCGTCTCGCGGCCGCGGAACTCCGACACGTTGTGCCACCGCGCGCCGACCTCGATGGGGCCCGCGTCGGTTCGGGTGCACGACTTCGTGCCCGGGTCCCACTCCTCCGTGTGCGCGAAGTCCTGCAGGTAACCCGCGACGGCCTCGACCGGGACGGGCACCGTGAGCGTTCGTTCGACCTCGACCACGACGCCTCCTGGAAGATCGGTGCGGGTTCGATGCAACCCTACCGAGCACCGCTCAGCGGGGCATGCTGACCGGTTCGCCGACATCGATGTCATTTTTCCTAATTCTTGTCCACCTTGTCTTCTTGACCCTGCCGATGGGCTCAGCGGAAGCTTCCTGGCAACGTTGTCAGCCCACCGGAAACGGAGTTCGCAATGGCGGAGGAGTACGGCATCGCCCCGGATGTCGAGCGCGCGGAAGTCGCCGCTGTCTCGCGGCGGCACGTTCTCGCGGCCGGGACGGGGCTGCTCGCCGGGTTCGGGCTCGCGGCCGTGCTGCCCGGGGCCGCCTCGGCCGCGCCCGCCGCGGTGGCGCCGAAGACCGACCTCGCGCTCTTCCGGCCCGTCCAGGTCTCCTCGACCGCCTACGCCGCCACCCCGGCCGAGTTCGCCGTCGACGGACTCGCGCAGGTCGGCGTCCGCGGCTCCGGCTGGCGCGCCGCCCAAGGGGACGGCCAGTGGATCGTCGTCGACCTGCAGGCCGCCTGCCGCATCGACTCCGTCGTCCTCACCTTCGAGGCGCAGCCCGGCGACCCGGCCTTCGACGCCGCCGCGTCCCGCAGCCGCACCAGCGGCGCCGAGGTCCAGTCGAGCTACGCCACCGCCTTCGACCTCGACGTCTCGGGTGACGGCCGGGCCTGGCGCACCGTCCACCACACCGACGCCGGCACCGGCGGTGTCGTGACGATCCCGCTGTCGGTCACCGCGCGCTGGGTCCGCTTCACCGCGAGCCGCCGCTCGACCACGAACCCGCTGGGCCTCAACGGCTTCCAGGTCTTCGGCAGCGGCCCGCAGAACCGCCCGGCGGTGCACGGCTGGACCAGCTTCCCGCTCCGCCCGCACGCCGACCCGCCCGCGCTCGCCGTGGCGCCCGACGGCACCGTGCCGCTCGAATCCGGCTGGGTGCTCACGATGGACGACTGGGCGCCGACCGGCGACGGCAAGGCGCTTTCCGCGTCCACCGTGGACACCCGGGGCTGGCTGCCCGCCACGGTTCCCGGCACCGTGCTGGCCTCGCTCGTCGAGCAGGGCCAGCTGCCCGACCCGGTGTCCGGCCTGAACAACCTGCACGTCCCGGAAGCGCTTTCCCGGCACGCCTGGTGGTACCGCCGCCAGTTCGGCATCCCGCGCGGCCTCGACACCTCGCCCGGCCGGCACGTCTGGCTCGAGTTCGACGGCGTCAACCACGAAGCGCGGATCTGGCTCAACGGTGCCGAAATCGGCACGCAGAGCCACCCGTTCGGCCGGGGCGCCTTCGACGTCACCGCGGCGCTGCGCCGCTCCGGCGACCAGGCCCTCGCCGTCAAGATCTCGCCGATGCCGCGCCCAGGCAGCCCGGGGGACAAGGGCGCCGACGGCAGCTCCTGGGTCGACGCCGGCGGCACCATGTTCGACAACTCGCCGACCTACCTCGCGGTGTCCGGCTGGGACTGGATGCCCGCGGTCCGCGACCGCGCCTCGGGCATCTGGGACCACGTCCGCCTGCGCTCGACCGGCGCCGCAGTGCTCGGTGACGTCCGCGCCGACACGAAGGTGCCCGACGCCGGCACCGCCGAGGTGACGCTCACCGTCCCGGTCCGCAACGCCGCCGCGACCGCCCAGCGCGTCAAGGTCAGCGCCGCGTTCGGCCCGGTCAGCGTGTCGAGCACGGTCACCGTCCCGGCCGGGGAGACCACCGACGTCGTCTTCCCGAAGCAGGTGGTGAAGAACCCGAAGCTGTGGTGGCCCAACGGGTACGGCGACCCGAACCTGTACGACCTGACGCTCACCGCGGCGATCGGCGCCGCCACCAGCGACCGCCGGACCGTCAAGATCGGCCTGCGGGAGATCGGCTACCAGTACGACCTGCCGATCGTCATCGCCGACGGCCGCGCCACGCAGACCGTCGACCTCGCGCCGCAGACCGCCCGGTTCGTCCGGATGCAGGGCGTCAAGCGCGCGACGAGCTGGGGCTTCTCGCTCTGGACGATGTCGGTGCTCGACAGCTCGGGCACCGACGTCGCGCAGGGCAAGCCGTCGAGCTCGCTGTCGGTGGCCGACGGCAACCCGCCCGAGCGCGCGTTCGACGGCGATCCGAACACCCGCTGGACGTCGGCCTACGACGACAACCAGTGGCTGCAGGTCGACCTCGGCGCCGCGACGGCGTTCGACAAGGTCGTGCTCACCTGGGAAACCGCGTACGCCGCGACCTTCAAGATCCAGGTCTCGCAGGACGGCGGCACCTGGACCGACGCGGCCTCGGTCGACAACAGCCCGAAGCCGCTGACGTTCCTGGTCAACGGCGTCAAGATCTTCGCCCGCGGCGGCAGCTGGGGCTGGGACGAGCTGCTGCGCCGGATGCCCGCCGAGCGCACCGACGCGGTCGTCGCGATGCACCGCGACATGAACTTCACGCTGATCCGCAACTGGGTGGGCTCGTCGTACCGGCAGGAGCTGTTCGACGCCTGCGACAAGTACGGGATCCTGCTGTGGAACGAGTTCTGGGACGGCTGGTCGACCGACCCGGCCAACCACGACATCTTCCTGGCGCAGGCGAAGGACACCGTGCTGCGCTACCGCCACCACGCGTGCGCGACGGTCTGGTTCGGCTGCAACGAAGGCACCCCGCCGCCGGTCATCGACAACGCCCTGCGCGACATCGTCCACTCCAGCACCGACCTGCTCTACCAGGGCAACTCCGCGGGCGGCGTGATCACCGGCGACGGCCCGTACTACTGGCAGGACCCGAAGCGGTACTTCACCGGCGAGGCGACCGGCGGCAAGGCCGGGTTCTGGAGCGAGATCGGGCTGCCGACGGTGTCGGTCGTCGAGAGCATGCGCAACCTGGTCGGGAAGGACGACCCGGGCTGGCCGATCGGCGCACCCTGGTTCCTGCACGACTGGTCCACCGGCGGCAACCAGTCCCCGCAGAGCTACCTCGCGGCGATCGACGCGCGGTTGGCGCCGTCGACGAGCCTGGCGGAGTTCTGCCGCAAGGCGCAGTTCGTCAACTACGAGAGCATGCGCGCGATCTTCGAGGCGTGGAACGCGAAACTCTGGAACGACGCCACCGGCGTGCTGCTGTGGATGTCGCACCCGGCGTGGCACAGCACGGTCTGGCAGACCTACGACTACGACCTCGACGTCAACGGCAGCTACTACGGCGCGCGCAAGGGCTGCGAGCACCACCACGTGCAGGCCGACCTGACGACGTGGCAGGTCCGCGTGGTCAACCACACGCCGGGCGCGCTGAGCGGGGTGACCGCCACCGCGCGGCTCTACGGCCTCGACGGCGTCGCGCTGGGCCCGGCGCAGCAGCAGAAGCTCGACGTGGCCCCGATTTCGGCCGCGGCGGCGTTCACGGTCCCGTTCGCCGACGGGCAGCCCGACCTGCACCTGCTGCGGCTGACCCTGACCGACGCCCACGGTGCGGTGCTGTCGGAGAACACGTACTGGCGCTACCGGACGGACACGGCGATGCGCGCGCTGAACCAGCTTCCGGGCGCGCGCCTGACGACGTCCCTGCGCCCGGACGGCGACGCGTTCACCGCGACGGTCCGCAACGACGGCCGCACGGTGGCGGCGATGATCCGGCTGTCGCTGCGCGAGAAGAACGGCACCGACCGCGTCCTGCCGACCCGCTACGGCGACAACTACTTCTGGCTGCTGCCGGGGGAGACCCGCACGATCCGCGTCGAGCCGCGGCGCCGGGTGCCGAACGCGAAACTGCTGGTGGAGGCGTACAACGTGGCGGCCAAGCTGACTAGCTGACTTCGTCGTCGTCCTCGTCCGGTGGGGGTACCTGCCGCCGGGCGAGGAAGACCAGCAGGCCGATGATCGCGACCGGGCCGGTGAACAGGGCGATCTCGTCCCAGCCGCCCTGGTGCATCATCACCACCCGCGCCGCGGTGTCCACTGTGGTCATGCGCCCGACACCAGGTAGATGCCGACCGCGGTGTAGCCGACCATCAGGGCCAGCAGCGGGTACTGGCCCACCGTCCGGTAGCCGCCGCGCAGCACGCCGAGCGCGCGGTCGTGCGCCGAGCCGACCGCCAGCACGTGCCCCAGCACGATCGCGCCCACCTGGACCACGGCGATGACCGCCGTCGACACCAGCGTGTAGTCGACGACCGCGGGGTCGAAGCCGCGCTGGCCTTCGAAGAGGGCGAACGAGAAGTAGTGGGCCACCGTGTAGCCCACCATGATCGGCACCAGCGTGTGCGCGAACCCCGCGTACGGCTCGGTGCCCTTGCGCAGGTACGGCCGCGTCAGCCGGATGCCGCCCGCGTACGCCAGCGCGGTGAGGGCGATGGCCGCGAGCAAACCGGCCGTGGCGAGCGGGATCGACGGGGTCAGGTCGCTCCAGAACGGGAGCCGGGTCAGGCCGTCGAACGCCGTCGAGCCGAGGACGACCAGGACCAGCGGCGTCAGGCCCGGGGAGCCACCGAGGGCAAGCAGCCCGTCGAGCGGGGAGCGCACGACCAGGCGGCCGTCGGCGCGGCGGCCGACCGGGGACAGCCCGGCGATCAGCACCGCGTAGACCTCGAACCCGTCGCCGCGATCGAACCACCGCGGCCCGAAGACCGCGCCGCAGGTCACGTGTATAACGACGTACAGGGTGACGAACCCGGCGATCAGCCGAGGCGAGTCCGAGTGGCCGGAAGCCAGCTCCAGCCAGAGGAACGCGAGCAGGCTCACGACGGCGGGCCAGTAAGCGAGCCGGGCGGGCAGCGGACGCCGGCCCGGGAACAGCGACGCCAAGGTGCGCACCGGGTTCATCCGCCGCCAGACCGGGCCGAACAGCAGCGACAGCGGCACCAGCCCGACCCAGAACCACACGTAGAACCACGCAGGGGCCGGGTTGGCCGCCGACGTACCCGGCCCGAACCACGCCATCGCGAGGAACCCGGCGAGGAACACCAGCCCGAGTCCTCTGAGGACGAACGAAAGCGCCCGGGAGTCGAGGAAGCGCGCGAACGGCAGCGGACGGCCGGCTTCGGCACCCCGCAGTCGCGGCGTCTTCCACAACAGGGTCAGTGCGACGAACGACGCGAGCACGGCCGCCGCGCCCGCGTACAGCGCGAGCCAGAGCGGGACCGGCAGGTCGGAGCGCCCGCCGAGCCCGTGGGTCAGGACGATCCTCACGCGCCGACCCGCAGCTGGGTCAGCTTCGCCCCGCTGTGGTGCAGCTCGACCTCGAACAGGCCGGGGACGTCGGCGGTGAACGACACCGAGCCGGGCTGCCCCGCGGTCAGCTCGACCTCCTTGTCGTACCCGTGGACGTGCAGCTCGTCGGCGGTGTCGGAGGTGACTTCGAGCCGGACGGCGCGGCCGGGGGCGACCTCGACGCGGTCGGGCCCGGCGACCCGCTTGCCGCCCCGCACGGTGAACTGCGCGACCTGCTCGCCCGCCGGGGCCGGGGGCGCGGGGGTGCCGCAGCCGGCCAGCAGCGCGAGTGTTGTCACCGGCACCAGGATCCGCCGCATCGTTGTCCTTCTCCTCGTGCGGGATGTCCGGTTGCGGCCACCCCGGGCTTGCCGGTGCGGTTCGCCCGGCTTATCGTGTGACGAACAGTAACAGTTACTTCAGTTCACGGAATCAGGAAGGCGCACGCGATGCTGCTGGCGCAGGAGAACAGCCCCCCGGCCGGGGGCGCGCAATTCGGCCAGATCGTCGTCGCGCTGCTGATGTTCCTGCTGGTCTTCATCCCGCTGGCGATCTTCGTCCTGCGGACGCGGGCCGGCAAACGGACGCTCGTGGGCCGCCTCGCCGACTGGTCGGGCGAGCTGTCCGGCCTCCCGCGCTGGGCCGCGCTCCCGATGTTCGTCGCCTTCCTCTCCGGGATGTCCGCGCTGATCGGCGTCTACTGGGACGTCCCGATCCACATGGAGCTCGGCCGCGACGAAGGCCCGCTCGCCAACCCGTCGCACTACCCGATCTACTTCGGGCTGATGGGCATCTTCGCCAGCGGTGTGCTCAGCGCCGCGCTGGCCAAGGGAAAGCTGCCCCGGCGCACCTTCAAGCTCGGCCCGCACTGGCGGGTGCCGATGGGCAGCGTCCAGATGATGCTGACCGGGCTGGTCGGCATCGCCGGCTTCCCGCTCGACGACGTCTGGCACCGGCTCTTCGGCCAGGACGTCACCGAGTGGGGACCCACCCACGTGCTGATGATCGGCGGCGGCGTCGGCGTGGTGATCGGCCTGCAGCTGCTGCTGGCCGAAGCCCGCCAGGCCGGCGCCACCGGCCCGCTCGTCCGGCTGCTCGGGCCGGTGCTGGCCGGCGCCTGGATGATGGGCGCGTCGGCGTTCCTGATGGAGTTCGACCTCGGCGTGCCGCAGTTCCCGATGCTCGCGCAGGTGGTGCTGGTCGGGCTGATCGGCAGCTGGACGCTCGTCTGCGGCCGCCTCTCGTGGGGACCGGGCGGCGCGCTCATCGTGGTCGCCGTACTGCTGGTCTCCCGCGCCGTG
Source organism: Amycolatopsis sp. FBCC-B4732 (assembly GCF_023008405.1). Lineage (NCBI taxonomy): Bacteria > Bacillati > Actinomycetota > Actinomycetes > Pseudonocardiales > Pseudonocardiaceae > Amycolatopsis > Amycolatopsis sp. FBCC-B4732. The sequence goes on along the minus strand of NZ_CP095376.1, from coordinate 3,494,611 downwards.
TTCTCGATCATCCCGCTGGTCGCCGACCTGCACGTCGCTTCGCTGCTGCCGTACGCCGCCGAAGCCGTCGTGATCGAGGTCGTCGCGCTGCTCGTGCGCGGGCCGCTGTTCCCGGTCGTGGCCGGGCTGGCGAGCGGCACCCTCGGCCTGCTCGGCGAGTGGGCGTTCTCGCAGTGGCTGATGCCGGACCCGTGGCCCGCCGCGGACCTCGGCCTCTTCCTCGCCTTCGGTGCGGCCGCGAGCATCGGCGGCGCGCTGATCGGCGCGTGGCAGTACCAGCGGATCGAGGACGTCGCCGCGGGTTCCCGCCTCCGGCGGGGGTTCGGGGCCCGGCACGCCGCCGGGCTGGTGGGCGCCCTCGGCGTCGTCGCGCTGATGGCGGCGGTCGCGGCACCGCTCGCCCCGCCGCCCGGGCTCGCCGCCGACGTCCGGCTGACCGAAGCCGCGGCGGGCCAGGAGATCTCCAACCCGCACGGCGGCGGGACGCCCCGCTGGGTGGACGCCACCGTGACGATCAGCCGGCCCGACCTCGCCGACGACGCCGTCTGGCTCACCGGGTTCGCCTGGCAGGGCGGGGACTTCTACTCCGCGCCGCTGGAGAAGCTCGCCCCCGGCGTCTACCGCACGGCCGAGCCGCTGCCGGTGTTCGGGCAGTGGAAGGCGGGGATCCGGCTGCACGTCGCCGACCGGCTGATGGCGCTCGCGCCGATCTACGCGCCCGCCGACCCGGCGGCGAACGCGCAGGCCATCACGGCCGGGTCCGGCAAGCGCGACTTCGTCTCGGAGATCTCGTTCCTGCAGCGGGAACGCAAGACCGACACCCCGCTCGTGCTGTGGACGGTCGCCTACGTCGCGGTCGGGCTGATCTTCGCCGGGATGTGTGCCGCGTTCGCGTGGCTCTACGCCGCGGCGGCGGCCGGCAACTCCTCGCGGCGCCGCGAAACCGCGAGGTAGTGCCAGCCGACGAAAACGGGTGCTGATTTCGTGCCCTCCGACGAACTAGGCTGGCGCCGTCCCGCCTAGCTTCGGGAGGTGCTCGTTTCGGTGAACCTGCGCCCGCACGCCAGCCTCGGCCGCGTCCTCGACGACCTGGGCGGCACCCTCCTGGACCTGGTCCTCGGCGACCCCGACCGCCCGGGCGGCATCGGCGGCGTCGCCATCCACGACCCGCTCGACGAACCCGCGCTGCCGCAGCACGCCCTGGTGCTCGGGGTCGGGCTGGCCGAGCCCGGCGAAGTCGTGCGGCAGCTGCGCTCGCTGGCGCGCCACGACGCGGCCGGGCTCGTGCTGCGCGCCCCGGTCACGGTCACCGCGGCGATCACCGCCGCCGTCGAGGAGACCGGCGTCGCCCTGCTGGGCCTGGCGCGCGGTGCGTCCTGGGCCCAGCTCGCCGCGATGCTGCGGTCGCTGCTGGCCGAGGGCGACGTCGGCGACGCCGAACCGGAGACGCTGGCCGGGCTGCCGTCGGGTGACCTCTTCGCGGTGGCCAACGCGATCGGGGCGCTCATCGACGCGCCGGTGACGATCGAGGACCGCCGCTCGCGCGTGCTCGCGTTCTCCGGTCACCAGGACGAAGCCGACCCGTCGCGGGTCGAGACCATCCTGGGGCGGCAGGTGCCGGAGCGGTTCTCGCGGATGCTGGCCGACCGCGGGGTGTTCCGCGAGCTCTACCGCAGCGACCAGCCGGTGTTCGTCGACCGGCCGGCGGAAAGCCCCGACGGCTTCATGATCCCGCGGGTGGCGGTCGCGGTGCGGGCGGGTGACGAGATCCTCGGCTCGATCTGGGCCGCCGTGCGCGAACCGCTGACGCCCGACCGCACCCAGGCCCTCTGCGACGCGGCCCGCCTGGTGGCGCTGCACTTGCTGCGCGTGCGGGCGGGCGCCGACGTCGAACGGCGGCTGCGCGCGGACCTGCTCAGCACGGCACTGGAGGGCGGGGCCGCCGCGCGCGAGGCGCTGAGCCGGCTGGGGCTGGCCGACCAGCCGGTCGTCGTGCTGGCGCTGGCGGTGTCGGAGAACGGCGCCGAGGACGCCGAAATCGCGACCGAGCGGCAGCGGCTGGCCGACGGCCTGGCGATGCACCTGAGCGCGGTGCACCCGCGCTGCGCGGCGGCCCTGGTCGGCGACACCGCGTACGGCCTGGTCCCGGTGACCCGCGACGCCGACGGCGAGCGGCGCGCCCTCCGGATCGCGAAGGACTTCCTGGACCGGGTGGGCGAACGCGTCCGGGCGGTGGTCGGCATCGGTCCGGTGGCGCGCAGTGCGGCCGAACTCCCGGAAGCCCGTGCGAGCGCGGACCGCGCGCTGCGGGTGCTGCGGTCGGGCAGCCGCGCGGGCCGCCGGGTGGCGTTGCTGGCCGACGTCCACGTCGAGGCGTTGCTGCTGGAGCTGCAGGACCTGGTCGCCGTCCGCGGCGACCGCCCGACCGGGCCGGTCGCGCGGCTGATCGAGTACGACGAGCAGCACCACGCGCACCTGGTCGAGACGCTGCGGGCCTGGCTCGACGCGTTCGGCGACGTGATCGCCGCGTCGGCCGCGGTCCACGTGCACCCCAACACGTTCCGGTACCGCCTGCGGCGGCTGGCGGAAGTGGGCGGGTTCGACATGACGGACCCGGAGGCCCGGTTCGCGGCGATGCTGCAGCTGCGGGTGGTGGCCCCGCCCGCGTCACCACCGGCCAGGCCCTGACGCCGCTGCTTCCTGATCGTCCGAATTGTCGGTGATTAACCACCGGAAACTCGGCTGGACTTGGTCAGTTACCTACTTTCGACCGGTGTGCGACCCCTTCGGGGCATGTGAACCTGCTCGGACTTCACGTCAGGTGATCAAGCTTCCACGGAGGTGTACCGGGTGTCACGCAAACGGGTCATCGCAGGGACGGCGGCGGTGAGCGCGACCGTCGTCGCGGTGTCGCTGCTCACGACGGGTTCGCCCGCCTACGCGACCATCGCCCAGCCGTCGATGCACGCGCTGAACCCCCTCGCGATGCCGTTCGGCAGCGTGCTGCGGTCCCAGCAGGAGATCGGCGGGGTGCCGGTGTTCGGCGGCCAGCTGATCCAGGTCCGCGACAAGGCGGGCTCGGTGCTCGCCACGCACGGCCGCACCACGAAGAAGACCACCGGGTCCTTCCCGGCGAGCGCCGCGGGGGCCACCGACGCCGCCATCGCGGACGTCGCCAAGCGCACCGGGCTGGCCGCGAACACGCTGAAGGCCGACGCGCCCCGCGCGTACTGGTACGACGCCACCCTCGGCGGCGCGAAGGGCGACGGCGTCGCGGTGCCGACCTACCAGGTCACCGTGCACGGCAAGAAGCTCGACGACAAGTGGACCGAGGTCGTCAAGGCCGGCACGCGGGACGTCGTCACGTCGTGGTCGGAGGTCCGCGAGGCCAACCGCGACGTCTGCGACGCGAACCACAAGGTGGTCAGCGGCAGCAGCGACTCGGTCCGCTGCGGCACCGCCTTCGACGTCACCCGCAAGGAAGGCGGCGCCGAGTCGGGCGTCGCGGACGTCAACAGCGTCTACACCTTCTTCGGGCAGGCGTCGGACTTCTACCAGAAGTACGTCAACGTCGACCTCACGAAGCTGATCGGCGCGGACTACTCCGACGGCACCGGCCAGGCGCTGCGCGGCACCGTCCGGATCTGCGTCGACGGCGAATGCCCGTTCGCCAACGCCTTCTGGGACGGCGAGCAGATGGCCTTCGGCGAGGGCGTCACCACCGACGACATCACCGGCCACGAGCTCACCCACGGCGTCACGCAGCACACGTCCGGGCTCAGCGGCGGCCAGGCCGACTCGATCAACGAGGGACTGTCGGACGTCTTCGGCAAGTTCATCGGCATCACGTCGAACGACCCCAACGACACCGGCGGCAACCGCTGGCTGCTCGGCGCGGGCTCGTCGCTCGGCGCGATCCGGAACATGAAGGACCCGCGCTCGTCGCTGTCCCCGCAGCCGGACATGGTCAACGGCCCGGGCTGGGACACGAACAACCCGGACGAGCACATCAACGACGGCGTCGTGAACAAGGCCGACTACCTGATCACCGACGGCGACACGTTCAACGGGCAGACCGTTCGCGGCCTCGGCCTCGACAAGGCCGTCCAGGTCTGGTGGGGCGTCGAGAACACGCTCACCCAGAGCGCGACCTTCAAGGACGTCGGCGAGGCGCTGAACTCCTCGTGCGAGGCGCTCGCGAAGGCGGGCACCGCCGGCATCACGACGGACGACTGCACCCAGGTCGGCAACGCGGTGAAGGCCACCCAGCTGGACCAGGACCCCAGGTAAGCCCGCGAGTCAGCGGGGGAGCGACGCCAGCCCGGCGAGCAGCCGGTCGACGTCGCCCTCCGTGGTGTAGGGCGCGATCCCGGCCCGGACGGCGCCGGTGTCACCCAGCCCGAGGTGCCGCGAGCACTCGATCGCGTAGAAGCTGCTGGCCGGGGCGTTGACCCCCTGCGAGCCGAGGTGCTCGTACACCGCCTGCGACCGCACCCCGTCGACCGAGAACAGGGTCGTCGGGGTGCGGTGGCGTCCGGGTGCCCCGTACCGGGTCACGCCGGGGATCGCGGCCAGGCCCTCGTCGAGCCGGGCGAGCAGCGCGTTTTCGTGCTCCTCCAAGGCTTCCAGCGACGCGAGCAGCCGCGACCGGCGGTCGCCCGTTCCGGGCACGAGCCCGGCGAGGAAGTCGATGGCCGCCGTGGTGCCCGCGAGGAGTTCGTAGGGCAGCGTCCCCAGCTCGAAGCGCTCCGGGACGGCGTCGGTCGAGGGCAGCAGCTTGTCCGGGTGCAGGGTCTCGAGCAGCGACGGCGCCGCCGCGACCAGTCCGAGGTGCGGGCCGAGGAACTTGTACGGCGAGCACGCGTAGAAGTCCGCGCCGAGCGCCGTGACGTCGACGGCCGCGTGCGGGGTCAGGTGGACGCCGTCGACGTACAGCAGCGCGCCGGCGTCGTGCACCGCCGCGGCGATCGCGGGGACGTCCGGCCGCGTGCCGAGCAGGTTCGACGCCGCCGTGACCGCGACCAGCCTGGTGCGCTCCGAAAGGAGAGCGGTGATCGCCCCGGTGGCGAGTTCGCCGGTGGCGGCGTCGAAGTCCGCCCACCGGACGGTCGCACCGGCGGCCGCCGCGGCCTGGACCCACGGCCGGATGTTGGCGTCGTGGTCGAGACGGGTGACGACGATTTCGTCGCCGTCGCCCCAGTCCTTGGCCAGCGCGCGGGAGAAGTCGTAGGTCAGCTGGGTCATGCTGCGCCCGAAGACGACCCCGCCCGGCTCGGCGGCAAGCAGATCGGCGGCGGCCTGCCGAGCCTCGGTGACGACCGCACCGGCCCGTCGCTCGGCGGCGGTGACGACCCCGCGGTTGGCGATCGCGGCGCACAACGTGCGGGCGACCGCCTCCCCGACGACATCGGGGACTTGCGAACCGCCGGGCCCGTCGAAGTGGGCGGCGGCGCCGTCGGCGAGCGCGGGGAAGTGCTTGCGGATGCTCTGCACGTCGTAGGTCACGTCGCCAGCATGCCGAAGGCCGAGCGCGGAACTCAAGATCTCCGGCGGGCGGGGCGAGGTCGCGAATGACTCATTGGCGGCCTCTGGCGTCCCCAATGGGGCATTCGGGACGCGCCGCATTCGGCACCGCCGGGGAGCTCAATGTCTCTGCGGGGCCGGGTGGCGCACTCGAGGCTGGTGGGGGAGCGGCGATCTCCGCGGGATCGCTGGCCGGGCCGGGCGGGGAACCCGATGCCGCCGGAGGGCTCAAGGTCTCCGCAGGGTCGGGCGGTCGGGCCGGCGGGACGTCGCGAATGACTCAAGCGACCTCCGACGTCCCCAATGGGTCATTCGCGGCGCACCACACCCGGCTCGCCGAAGAAACTCAAGACCTCCGCAGCGGCGCGGCCGCCGTGGCGGGGATCTGCGGGGGCGCCGCCACCGGACGCCGCACCGGGGCCGGCGTCTTCAAATGCCGGCGCAGCTTCTGCGTAGGCTTCTCCACGTAGTTCCACGACAGCTGCCCCACCAGGTAAGCCGACGGCACCGCCAGCAGGATCAGCAGCCACACCTGCCGCACGCCCGCGAGGATGAACAGCTGCTGGATCGGGAAGCCCCAGATGTACGTGCCGTAACTGCCGTAGACCCACGGCCCGGCCGCCTCCAGCCGCCGCGGCCAGTGCATTGCCAGGGTGATCGCCCCGTACGCCGCGCTCACTGCCAGCAGGTAGCGGCTCGCCGGGGTCTGGCTCAGCGCCAGGTACGCGCCGAACAGCACCAGCGCCACCCACGGTTTGAGCGGGATCCGGTCGCGGTAGGCGTGCAGCACCATCCCGATCACGAACGGGACCAGGAACGACACCGTCGAGCCGATCGGGACGACCAGGAGCGAGCCGCCGAGGCCGTGCTGCTCGAACGTCGCGTGCAGCACCGTGTCCGTGTAGACCATGCCGCCGAGGACGAGGAACAGGACCAGCCGCGGCAGGCCGATCAGCACGGCCACGCCGACGACGAGGACGAGCGCGTAGCCGAGCAGTTCCATCGGCAGCGTCCAGATCGCGCCGTTGACCGAGAACGGGTACGGGTTGCCCGCGAACACGCCGGGCAGGTCGTGCTGCATGTAGAACAGCACCGTCGTGCCGACCAGGTAGCGCCACGTCTGGATGTGCGTCCAGTAGTCGTGCGCGGGCCACGTCGTCACCAGCGGGCCGATCACGAACACCGTCACCAGCAGCACCACGACCAGCGGCGGCATGATCCGCAGCAGCCGCCGCGCCGAGAAGCGCCACCACGACGGGTCGCGCGTCCAGCTGTCCTGGATCTGGTAGCCGCTCATCGCGAAGAACCCCATCAGCGCGATGTACCCCGGCGACATGTGCCACGACGCGGGGAAGATCGTCAGCCGCTGCGGGTGCAGCAGCGGCATGCTGTGGTCGACGATGACGGTGATCGCGCCGATCATCCTCAGCCACGCGAAGCCGACGTTGGGATTGGCGTGAATTTTTGGCGAACTCGGCACGGGGGCAGATGCTAACCCATCCAGTCCTGCCGCTTGACCCGAACGGGCGAGAAAGTCACCGGCCGCGGTTGCGCGGGTGCTCGCGGGCGCGCCGTTCGTTGCCGTGCTTGTAGTTGCCGGTCACGCGGGCCATCAGCAGCTGCGGGTCGTCGCCGCGCGCGATCGCGGCCAGGAACCGGGTCGCCGCGGCGCCGCGGAGGGTGCCCGCGGGACGGCCGTGGTGCGTGATCGTCACGACGCCGTGCTCGTCGGCGCGGTGCGCGAAGCCTTCCGGGGTCCCCATCCGCCCAGGGTGGCACGGCGGGCAACCGGTTTTCCCCGGGTCCGGTCCGGGGGATACCCGGATGGCGCCCGCGCGGTGACCCGACAGAATGCTGGGGATGCGGGGGAAACACCTACTGGCGGGCGCGCAGGTCCTGGTCCTGGCGGCACTGCTGGTGTCCTACAACGACGGCCGGTGGCGGTTCCCGGCCTACCGCGTCGACCTGGACGTCTACCGGCTCGGCTCGGCGGCGCTGCTGCACGGCCACGACCTGTACGGCACGCTGCCGCCCACCGGCGACGGCCAGTCCCTGCTCTTCACCTACCCGCCGTTCGCCGCGATCCTGCTCGCGCCGCTGGCGGTCCTGCCGTACTGGGCGGCCTGCCTCGCCCTCACGCTGCTGACGCTCGGGGTGCTGGCGCTGGTGCTGCGGGCGGTGCTGCGCGCGCTCGGGAAGCGGTGCGACCGGTGGCGGGTGGCCGCGGTCCTGCTGGGCGCCGAGGCGCTCGAGCCGGTGCTGCGGACGCTGTACGCGGGCCAGATCGACCTGCTGCTGCTCGCGCTCGTCGCCCTCGACGTCCTCGTGGCCGCGCCGAAATGGCCGCGGGGCCTGCTGATCGGCCTCGCCGCCGCGATCAAGCTGACGCCGGCGGTGTTCCTGCTGTACCTGCTGCTCCGCCGCGACACCCGGGCGGCGATCACCGCCGGCGTGACCTTCCTGGCCGCGACGGCGCTGGGCTTCCTGCTGGCCGGCGCGGATTCGGTGCGGTACTGGACCGGCGCGCTGTGGGACACCGGCCGCGTCGGCGAGCCGACTTACGCCGGCGACCAGTCGCTGCTCGGCCTGCTCGCCCGGGCCGGGGTACCGGCGGACGCGCGGACGGCGTGGTGGCTGCCCCTGGTGGCGGTCGTGCTCGTGCTGACCGCGCTGGGCGTGCAGCGCGCGCTGGCCGCGGGGGAGACGACGATCGCGCTCGGCCTGAACGCCCTCGGCGGGCTGCTGGTTTCGCCGATCTCCTGGACGCACCACTGGGTGTGGGCCGTGGTCGTGCTGTTCGGCTGGGCGGAGCTGGCCCGCCGCACGCGGCGGCGCGGGATCGCGGCCCTGGCGGGCGTCGGCGTGGTGTTGTTCGTCGCGGGACCGCAGTGGTGGTGGCCGCGCGGCGGCGAAGTCGAGCGCCACTGGGACTTCCTCCAGCAGCTCACCGGCAACGGCTACGTCCTGTTCGGGCTCGCGGTGCTGGTCACGGCGGTGCTGGTGCGGTTCCCGAGGCAGGCCGACGACCTCAGCGGCGCCGTCCCGGCCCGCGCTGCAGCCAGCCCGCTCCCAGGATGAGCATCGCCGTACCGAGGCCGAGCACCAGGCAGAGCCCGGCGGTGTTCATCGGCAGCGCGTCGGTGATCGCCTGCGGCAGCGGGAGCAGCAAGACCAGGCCGACCACGGCGTAGACCCCTCCCGCGGCGACCAGGAACCGGGCGGCCAGGCGCGAGGAGCGGGTGCAGAACACCGCGACGGCGCCGGTCAGCAGGTGCAGGAGCGCCCACAGCCCCGACACGGAGAACACCCCGAACAGCTCGTGCGGACCACCGCCGTCGGTGACGCCCGACATCAGCTCGAGCGCGGCGAGCACGAGGAAGAGCAACCCGATCAGCATGCCCATGCCCTGGACGGGGGCGGGTCCGCGCCGGGTTTCGGGTTCGGTGGCCGTCATGTCCCTCAGGTTCCCCGTGCGGGGCCTTTTAATGCACGGCTTCGGGGGTAACCGGCGAACCGACGAAAGGTGACCCCGATGAGCGAGTACCGCCACACCGCGACCGCCGACATCCCCGCCGACGAGCTGTTCGCGTTCCTGAGCCACCCGGAGAACCTGCCCCGGTACTTCCCGGAGATGAAGGTGGCCGAGCCGAAGGGCGGCGACAGCGTGCACGTCGAAGCCGAGGTGCACGGCAAGCGCGTCGCGAGCGAGGCCTGGCTGCACACCGACCCGGGCACCCGGTCGCTCAAGTGGGGCGCGGAAGGCCCCGACGACTACCACGGCGAGCTGCGGATCGACGACGACGGCCCGGCGTCCTCGCAGATCACCGTGACGCTGCACAGCGTCCGCGAGGCCGAGGGCGGCGAGGTCCAGCAGGGCCTCGAGCGCACGATCGCCGCCATGACGCACGCCGCCAGTTCCGACGCCGACGTCGAAGCGGCCGAAGGGGAGGGCGGCTGGACCTCCTACGACGCGAAGAGGGATTCGTCCAGCTGAGGCGGGAACGGGCCGTAGGCGTTGCCGCGGGCCCCGCGGGTGCGCAGCGCCGGGATCGCGAACAGGTACTTGAGCAGTGACGGCGGCGCGGTGCCCCGGCCGCGGGCCCGCGCCGCGGCGGCCCGCTTCTCCACCCGTACCTGATCGGCCTGCACCCGCTCGATCGCGCGGATCCGGGCGGCCTGCACGGCCGCGAGGTCTTCGTTGGTGACCGTGCCCCGCCGCAGGGCGGGGACCAGCCGGTTCGCCGCGGCGACGGCGTCCTGCACCGCCATCAGGATGCCGTTGCCGCCGACCGGGGAGATGACGTGCGCGGCGTCGCCGAGCAGCAGCAGGCCGGGCCGGTGCCAGCGCTCGACGCGGGAGATGTCCACCGACAGCAGCGTCGTCTGCGAGAAGCCGGTGAGCAGGTGCGCCCGGTCGGCCAGCCACGGTACGCGCTCGCGCACGAAGGCGCGGATCGGCTCGACCCCGCGTTCGCGCAACGCCGGGTACGCGCCCTTCTCGATGCTGTAGCCGACCTGCCAGTCGCGGACGCCGCCGAGGACGCCGACGTAGGCGTCGCGCCCGAAGTAGAGGTCGAGGTCCGCGTCGGGCGGGTCGCCGGGGGAGCGCGGGAGCCGGAACCAGAGCAGGTCGGTGGTGGCGCCGAGCGGGCGGGCCTCGAGCCCGGCCAGGCGCCGCACGGTGGAGAACCGGCCGTCGGCGCCGACGACGAGCGACGTCGTCAGCTCGCCGCCGCGGAAGCGGACGCCGGTGACCGTCCCGTCGTCGTCCTCGATCAGGCCGGTGACCTTGGCGTTCGTGCGCAGGTGGAACGTCGGCAGCGCGTTCGCCCGCTCGGCGAGGAAGTCGAGGAACCGCACCTGCGGCATCAGCGCGACGTAGCCGAACGGCGTGCGGAGGCGGTCGTAGTCGGCGCAGCTGTAGACCCCGGCCGGGGTGTGGAAGCGGAACGAACGCGCCTTGAAGTGGTCGAGGTCCAGCAGGTCCGCGGCGAGCCCGAGCCGGTCGAGCAGCTCGAGCGTGTAGGGGTGCAGCGAGTCGCCGCGGAAGTCGCGGTCGAAGTCCGACCGGGCTTCCAGCACGGTGACCTCGATCCCGGCGCGGGCGAGCAGGTAGCCGAGCAGCAGCCCGCCGGGGCCGCCGCCGGCGATCGCGACGCTCACGCCGGGTCCACTGTGGACAGGCGGAACACGGCCATCCCCGGCACGTGCTCGAGGATCTGCTCGTGGCCGGCGTCCTGGGGGACCGGGAACGCCTTGACCGCCCACGGCACGGACATCGCGGCCAGGTAGGTGGCGACCACCCGGGCGGCCTCGTCGCCGCCGACCGGTTCGGCCCGGCGCTCGGCCCGCTCACCGGCCGCCAGCAGCGCGCACTCCGGTGTGGCCAGCAGGTTCACCACCCAGTCGCGGTCGCGAACCGGCGAGACGAGGTAGTGCCCGCCGTCCTTCGCCACCACGGCCAGCGGTACCCGGCGCGGGCTGCCGGAGCTGCGGCCGCGGGTCTCGACGACCCGCAGCGCGTAGCCACCTTCGGGCGGCGGTTCCGCCGGGGCACCGATCAGCTTCGCGGTCATTTCGGCATTCATCGCTCGGACGTCCACGAGCTCCACGGTAGCAAAACTCGCTAGATTGTCTAGCTAACCTAGAATGGCCTGGTGGAAGACGTTCCGGTCGCCCTTCGGGTGAACTTCGCCCTGCGCGAGCTGCTCTCGCTCGCGCACGACGTCCAGGCGGCGCTCGCCCGCCGGCTCGGGCTGGGCGCCACCGACGTGCAGGCGCTGCAGCACCTCGCCTTCGGCACGCCGATGGGCACGGTGGACCTGGCGCACGCGCTGAAGATCCGCTCGGCGTCGGCCACCGTGCTGGTCGACCGCCTCGAAGCGGCCGGGCACGTCCGCCGCGGCCCGCACCCCAGCGACGGGCGGCGGATCACGCTCGTGCTCAGCGAAGCCGCCCGCGACGAGGTCCGGGTCGCGCTCGCGCCGCTGGTCGACGCCGTCACCCGGTTGACCGACGGGCTGGCGCCGGAGCACGCCGAGGTCGTCGCGCGGTTCCTCGGGGACACCACGGAAGTGCTGCGGGCGTACGCTGCGGAGCCGCCGGAACCGGGTTAGCGTTCCCCGCATGCGAGACGAGCCCGCGCTGTGGCTGTTCGCCGACCAGCTCGGGCCGCACTTCCACGGCACGCCCGAGCACCGGCACCGGGACGTCCTGGTGATCCGCTCGGCCGCGGCCTTCGCCGCGAAACCCTTCCACCGCCAGAAGCTGCACCTGGTCCAGGCCGCGCTGCACCGGCTCGCGGCCGACCTCGGCGACCGCGTCACGCTGATCGACGCCTCCGACTACCGCACCGGCTTGCGCCGCTTCGGGCGGCCGGTCGTCGTGCACGAACCGACGTCGCACGCGGCCGACGCCTTCGTCCGGAGGCTGCACGGCGAAGGCGTCGTCACGGAGATCCTGCCGACGCCCGGGTTCGTGCTGTCCAAAGCGGACTTCGCGGAGTGGGCCGCCGGGCGCACCCGGTTCGTCATGGAGGACTTCTACCGCGACCAGCGCCGGAAGTTCGGCGTGCTGCTCGAAGCCGACGGCGAGCCCGAAGGCGGGCACTGGAACTACGACCACGACAACCGGAAGCCGCCCCCGAAGACCACCCGCCTCGACGTCCCCGCGCCGTGGCACCCGCGGGAGAACGAGATCGACGACCGCGTCCGCGCCGACCTCGACGCGGCCGAGCGCGCGGGGGAGATCCACCCGGTCGGCGTGGACGGGCCGCGGCAGTTCGCCGTCGGGCACGACGAAGCCCAGCGCGCGCTGAAGCGGTTCCTCGACCACCGGCTGCCGGTGTTCGGGCCGCACCAGGACGCGATGCTGACCCACGACTGGGCGATGGCGCACGCGCTGCTGTCCGTCCCGCTCAACCTCGGGCTGCTCGACCCGCGGGACGTCGTCCGGAAGGCGGAGGAGCGCTACCGGGCCGGCGACGCGCCGCTGAGCAGCGTCGAGGGGTTCGTCCGGCAGGTGCTGGGCTGGCGCGAATGGGTGTGGCACCTGTACTGGCACCACGGGCCGGAGTACCTGCGCCGCAACGCTTTGCAGGCGCGGCGCAAGCTCCCGGAGTGGTGGCGTTCGCTGGACGCCGACGCCGTCGAAGCGGCCTGCCTGCGCACCGCGCTCGCCGGTGTGCGCGACCGTGGCTACGCCCACCACATCGAGCGCCTGATGGTGCTCGGCAACCACGCGCTGCAGCGCGGTTACGACCCCGCCGAGCTGAACCGCTGGTTCGCGACGGCGTTCGTCGACGGCTTCCCCTGGGTGATGCCGGCCAACGTGATCGGGATGAGCCAGTACGCCGACGGCGGGGTCGTCGGGACCAAGCCGTACGCCGCCGGGGGCGCGTACATCAACCGGATGAGTGACCACTGTCCGGGTTGCGTGTTCGACCCGAAGAAGCGCACCGGGCCCGACGCGTGCCCGTTCACCGCGGGCTACTGGGCGTTCCTCGACCGGAATGCCGCGCGGTTGAAGGGAAATCACCGGATGCGGCAGCCGTTGAGCGGGCTGGAACGGCTCGCGGACCGGGCCGAGGTCGTCGCCCGGGAGGCGGACCGCGACCACTTCTGAGTTCGCACCATCGGGTGACTAGCCGGGCGCGGCGGGCTCTCTTACGGTTGTTGTCTCCCTTTCCCCGGCGAAGGCGATCCCCATGCCCGACGCAGACCCGCGCGCTGGCGTGCTGTCCAAGCGCGCCCTCGTGACGGCGTCGCACGCGGTGGAGCGCGCGGCCTTGGCCGAAGGCGCGGGCGAAGACACCGTCGTGTTCGCGTTGTTCCAGCGGCTCCCGTACTTCGAACGCGAGCGGGAGGTGTACGCCGAGATCGCGCGGCGCGCCGCGGTCACGGTGGTCGGCATGGTCGACTCCGGCCGCCCCGACCTGCCGCACGGCGTCACCCCGGTGCTGCTGCGCCCGGACGAGCCGATGGCGCGCGAGTGGTCGGTGGCCGTGCTGTCGCCGACGTTCGGCGCTTCGGTCGTCGCGCAGGACCTCGACGAGATCGACCCGGAGGCCACCGCGGTCGAGGCGGCCCGCCTGTTCCGCGGTCGCTGGGGCCTGCGCCGCGACGAGGCGTACGCCGAAGTGGTCCGCCTGCGCGACGCCATGGGCGACCGGCTGCCCCCGGCGGTCCGGCGCAAGGTCGGCGAGGTGCTGGCCTCGGTCGAAACCCCGGCGGCGCTCGACGTCGAAAGCCGCGCCGAAGCGGCGTTGCGGCATGTCGCGACCAGGCTCGACAAGGCGCGTTCCCGCGCGGAGCCGCGTCCGGCGACCGGCCCGGCCGTCGACCCGGACACGGGCCTCGACACCCTGGCGGGCATCCAGTCCTGGCTCGGCGACGCGACCGACACGGTGCCGCTGGGCCTGGTTTTCGTCGCGGTCGACGACCCCGGCGCCCTGGAGCGGCGGCACGGCACCCGCATCCGCATGCACACGGAGCAGAACATCGCCGACCTCCTGCGCGACGGCCTGCGCCCCCTCGACCGCGCGGTCCGGCTCGGGCCGGGGGAGTTCCTGGTCATCCAGCCGGCGGTGTACCCGCACGAGCTGACCGACCGCAGCCGGCGTCTGGAGCACCGCCTGGCGGCCCTGCACGCGACCTACCCGTTCGTCGACCTGCACCCGCGCACGACGACGTTGCTGACCCGGCGCCGCCCGCTGCCGCTGCACAGCCTGCGGGCCCAGCTGCGCCACGTCCCGGCGGTGACACTCTGGCCGCCGAGCCAGGGCTCGCTCCCGATCCCGGAGGCGCGCCCGGTCGGGTCGCGTCCGGGGGCCGGCCAGTGGTTCCAGTGAGCGTATAACGACCTATACGGCGGGGCTTGTTTTCCTGCTCCGACGGAGGATCGAGACACCCGCGGCGAGCGCGAACAGTCCACAAGCGACACTGGCGGCCGCCTGCACCCCCGCCGTGCAGGCGGTTCGCGCTGCCGCGAGCAGCTCGTCCGCCGCCGCCAGCCCCCGTGAGGCCGTTTCCGCCTGTGCCGGACCCGCCGACGCCAGCCGCGCAGCCGCTTCGGGCACGCCGGCCGGCACCACCAGCCGTCCCGCGTAGACCGCCGCCGCCAGGGAACCGAACACCGTGGTGCCCAGCCCGGCGCCGAGCTCGTAGCCCGTCTTCTCGACCGCCGCCGCGCCACCCGCGCGGTCCGCGGGGGCGGCCGAGAGCAACGTGTCGGTGCTCGACGTCAGCGCCAGCGCCATCCCGAACCCCGTGCCCACCAGCGCGCCGCCGAGCCACCACGCGGAGGTCAGCGCCCCGGCGGCCGGAGCGAGCAAGGCGACCGCCGTCACCGCGAACCCCGCCGTGCGGACCCGCGCGTTGCCGAACCGCGTGAGCAGCGCGGGTGCCACCACGCTGCCCACCGCCGACGCCCCGAGCACCAGCAGCAGCCGGGCCGCGGCGGCCGTCGGGGACAGGCCGAGCACCACCTGGAGGTACTGGGCCAGCAGCAACCCGAGCCCGACCAGCGTGCTCATCACCAGCAGCACCCCGCCGACCGCGCCCGGCACGCCCGGCCGCCGGAACAACGTCAAGTCCAGCAACGGGACCGCCGCCCGGCGCTGGCGGCGCACGAACAGTCCGATCAGGACAGCGCCCGCCGCCCCGGCCGCGAAGCCGCCCCCCGACGGCCCGGCCGCGAAGGCGAGCCCGAGCACGCCGCCGGCCGCCAGCAGCGCGCTGAGCGCGTCCCACGGCTGCCGCCCCGGCGGGGACCGCGGCAGCCACCGCAGCGCCGCGACCGTCGCGAGGAGGATCACCGGCGGGTTGACCAGGAACGTCGCCCGCCAGCCCCACGCCTCGACGAGCACCCCGCCGAGCACCGGCCCGAACACCGAGCCGGTGCCGGCGATCCCGCTGCAGACCGCGATCGCCGCCCGCCGCTGCTGCCGTTGCGGAAACAGTTCCCGCAGCAGCGACATCGTCACCGGCATGATCAGCGCGCCGCCGCAGCCGAGCACCGCCCGCGCGGCGAGCAGCGCCGGAACGTCCGGAGCGACCGCGCACCCGAGCGACGCGAGACCGAACACCGCGTAGCCGGTGACGAGCACGCGCCGTCGTCCGTACCGGTCGCCGAGCGTGCCGAACGGCAGCAGCAGCGGCGCCGCGGTGAGCGGGTAGATCGCGACGATCCAGACCTGCGCGGCGGCGCCCGGCCGCAGCTGCCGGACGACGTCGGGCAGCGCCACGTGCAGCACGGTCGCGTCCACCGCGACCAGGAACAGGCCGGCCCCGAGCACGGCCAGCAGCGGCCAGGCGCGGGTCACGGCCACAGCAGGCCCGCCAGGTGCCGCGCGACGACGTCGACGTGCGGCGGGTCGATCACCGACAGGTGGTGCGCGGCGACCGGCACGATCTCCAGCCGCGGGCACAGCTCCGCCCACCCGGCCGCGAGGTCCGTGCGCGAGTACCGGGGTTCCATCGCGAGCCCGGCGGCGTACGGCTCGGTCGCCCGGTAGAGCACGACCCGGCCGTCGTAGCGGCGCGGCGTCCCGCGTTCGGCCGCCAGCGTGTCCAAAAAGGACTGCCGTTGGTGGCGCAGCACGCCGGGGCTGAGCAACCCGGCTTCGGCGACCCGCCGCATGGTGAGCTCGATCTGGTCTTCTTCGGGCAGTGACGCGAGTTCGTCGTGGCCGAGCCGGACCGCGCGGCCGTAGGTGCCTTCGACGTACCCGGTGAACCGCAGGAACCGCCGCGCCGACGACGCCCGCGGGTCGAGGTCCGGTTCCGGCAGCGGCAGCATGGTGTCGATGAGGGCGACGAGCTCGACGGTTTCGCCCTCGTCGGCGAGCCGCGCGGCGACGCCGTAGGCCAAGGCCCCGCCGAACGACCACCCGGCGAGCCGGTAGGGCCCGTGCGGCCGGCGGGCGCGGACGAGCGGGAGCAGCCGTTCGACGCGCTCTTCGATGCTGGTCCCGGGTACGCGTTCGAACCCGGCGCACGGCACGCCGGCGGGCAGCCGGTCCAGCAGCGGGCGGTAGACCGCGCAGGTGCTGCCGCCGGGGTGGAAGAGCAGGAGCGGGGCGGTGCCGGCGTCGCCGGGTTTGAGGAGGCTTTCCTGCCGGGTGTCGAGGATCGCCCGCGCCACTTCGGCGATGGCGGCCAGTGAGTCGTGGTTGAGGAGTTCGGCGGGGTCGACCGGGGTGCCGAGTTCGGTCGCGAGGCCGTCGGCGAGCGCTTGGGCGAGGTGCTCCGGTCGTGCGGTGCCGGTCAGGCGGAGGTGCGTGCCGCCGGGATCGGTGCCCGTGTGTTCGTGCCAGAGGCGGAGGACCAGCCGGTCGGCGGCGTCCCAGGCCCGGCCGCGGGTCGGGCGGAGGTCGCGGTTGAGGTCGGCGAGGGTGGCGCCGCGGAGGAAGACGGCGGGGTCGGGGTCGGTACCGAGTTCACGCCGGAGCGCTTCGCGGATCCGGTTCGCCATGAGGGAGTCGAGCCCGAGTTCGACGAGGGGGACGTCGGCGTCGAGGCGGCCGGGGGAGATCCCCATGATGGCGGCGACAATCTCGGTGAGCCGGTCGCCGGTGCCGTGGGAGGGCGGTGCCGCTCGGGTCGTCACGGGCCGCTCGGGCGCGGGCGGCGTGGTTTCGCCGGTGTACCAATGCCGTTCGTGGCGCCACGGCATCGGGGGGACGTCGGTCAGCTTCGCGCCGTCGTCGGGGGCGGAGAGCGTGATCCGCGTGCCCGCGCAGTACAGCGCCGCCGCGGCCGCGCCGAACGAGCGGACTTCGTCCTGGCCGCGGCGCAGGGTGCCCGTCACCACCGCGTCCGCTGTCCCGGCCGCCTCGAGCGTGCGGGCCAGCGATCCGCGCAGGATCGGGTGCGGGGAAACCTCGATGAACACGCGGTGCCCGTCCGCGGCGGCCGCGGTCACGGCCTGCCGGAACCGCACCGGGCGCCGCAGGTGCGCGGCCCAGTAGCCGGCGTCGAAGTCCGGCAGCTCGCGCGGGTCGGGCAGCACCGTGTCGTACCACGGCACCAGCGGCCGCCGCCCGCCCAGCTCGGCGAGCGCGTCGCGCAGCGCGCCCAGCACCGGCTCGACCCCGCGTGAATGCCCGGCGACGTCCACCGGCAGCCGGCGCGCGCTCCGCCCGGCCGCCGTCAGCTCCGCGACGAGCGCGTCCAGCACCGGCGCGTCCCCGGCCACGGTCACCTGCCCGGGCGCGGAATCGACGGCGAGCTCGGCATCGGGGTAGCGGTCGACCTCGTCCGGCGTCAGCTCGACGGCGGCCATCGCCCCGCCCACGCCGACGGTGCCGAGCAGCCGTGCCCGCGTCGCGACCAGGTGAACGGCCTCATCAGCGGTCAGCACCCCGCTCACGACGGCGGCGGCCGCGGACCCGAGCGAGTGCCCCACGACAGCGGCCGGCCGGACCCCGAGCGCCTCCCACCGGGCGGCCAGCGCGAGCTGCGTGCCGAAGATCGCCAGCTGCGTTTCGGTGAGGGAGAAGGGTTCCCGGGCGGTGAGCAGCGCACGCAGCGACCGCCCGGTGTGCTCGGTGAAGGGATCACCGAGCTTGTCGACCTGCGCGGCGAACGCCGGTTCGGCGGCGAGCAGCCCGCGGCCCATCCCGGCCCACTGCGAACCGTGCCCGGAGAAGACGAACACGGGCCCTTCCCCGCCGACGGCCCGCCCGGCGACGGCACCGGCGGGCAGCGGATCGGCCCCGGCCCCGACTTCCCGGAGGAGCACGGCGAGCTCACCGAGGTCCCCGGCGACAACGGCGGCCCGGTGCGGACCGGCATCGTCCCGCCGGAACAACGTGTGGGTGACATCGGCAAGGTGAGTTCGTTGCCCGGCGGGGGAATCCAGCCACCGCGCGAGCTGAGAGGCCCGCTCGGCAAGCCGGTCCCGGGTACGGGCGGACAGCAGTGCGATCCGAACCCCGGCGCTACCGAGGGCGGCTTGCGGTCCGGCTTGGATCCCGGCGACACCGCCACCGGGAGCGGTTTGCGGTCCGCCACGCCCGAGCTGGAGGGTGGCTTGAGCTGGGGTCCCGGCGCCGTCGGCGGGAGTGGGTTGCGGCCCGGCTTGGACGCCGCCGCGGGTGGCTTGTGCCGTGGTTCGGGCGCCGGCGCCGTCGGCGGGAGTGGGTTGCGGCCCGGCTTGGACGCCGCCGCGGGTGGCTTGTGCCGGGGTTCGGGCGCCGGCGCCGTCGGCGGGGGTGGCTTGCCGCTCGGCTTGGACGCCGCCGCGGGTGGCTTGTGCCGTGGTTCGGGCGCCGGCGCCGTCGGCGGGGGTGGCTTGCCGCTCGGCTTGGACGCCGCCGCGGGTGGCTTGTGCCGTGGTTCGGGCCCCGGCGCCGTCGGCGGGAGTGGCTTGCCGTCCGGCTTGGACGCCGCCGCGGGTGGCCTGTGCCGGGGTCCGGGCCCCGGCGCCGCTGTCGAGGGTGGCTTGCCGCCCGGCTCCGACGCCGTCGCTCTCGCTTGTGCCGCCGGGGACGGCTCGCGATCCGGTCCGGCCGTCCTCACCGAGTGCCGGCTCCGGAACCGTCGCCTCCTCCAGCACCACGTGTGCGTTCGTCCCGCCGAACCCGAACGCCGACACCCCCGCCACCGCGCGCCCACCGCGCCGTGGCCACGGCGTCGCCTCGCTCACCACCCGCAACCCCAGCTCCTCGAACGGGATGTGCGGGTTCGGCGCCGCGAAGTGCAGCTGTGGCGGGACTTCGCCGTGCACCAGCGCCAGCACCACCTTGATCACCCCGGCGATCCCCGCTGCGGCCTCGGCGTGCGCGATGTTCGTCTTCACCGACCCGATCAGCAGCGGTGACCCGGCATCCCGCCCCGAACCCAAAACCGCACCCAAAGCACGAGCCTCGATCGGGTCACCGAGCAGTGTCCCCGTCCCGTGCGCCTCCACATAATCCACAGTGGACGGATCCAGCCCGCGATAGGCCTCCCGCAGCATCGCCTGCTGCGCCGCCGGGTTGGGGGCGGCCAGGCCGTGGGACCGGCCGTCCGAATTGACCGCCGACGCGCGGAGCACCGCCAGGACGCGGTCGCCGTCCACTTCGGCGTCCGCCAGTCGCTTGAGGACCACCACGCCGCAGCCTTCGGCCCGGGCGATGCCGTCCGCGGCCGCCGAGAACGTCTTGCAGCGGCCGTCTGCCGCGAGCAGGCCCGCCGCGGCAAACGCGGCCGTCGGGCCCGGCAGCAGCATCAGGTTGACGCCCGCGGCCAGCGCCAGGTCGGCGTCGCCGTCGCGCAGCGCGCGCACCGCGTGGTGCACCGCCACCAGCGAAGACGAGCACGCCGTGTCCACCGCCACGCTCGGGCCGCGCAGGTCGAAGACGTACGACAGCCGGTTGGCCGCGATGCTGCCCGCCGCGCCGGTCGCCGTCCACAGGTCCGGGGTGCCGCCGGTCATCGTGAGGTGGCCGTAGTCGTGCGTCGCGATGCCGGTGAACACGCCGGTCCGGCTGCCGCGCAGCGACGACGGCGCGATCCCGGCGTGCTCCAGCGCCGCCCACGTCACTTCCAGGAGCATCCGCTGCTGCGGGTCCATCGTCGCCGCTTCGCGCGGGGTGATGCCGAAGTGCTCGGCGTCGAACCCGGCGACGTCGTCGAGGAAGCCGCCCACCACCGGAGCGGCGTCGGCGCTCCACCGCCCGGGTGGCGCGGTCCGGACGGCGTCGCGCCCGGTCCGCAGCAGGTCCCAGTACTCCTCGAGGCCGTCCGCGCCGGGGAAGCGGCAGCCGAGGCCGACGACGGCGATCGGGTCGGTCCGGCGGCGGTCCCGGACCGCCGCGACGGGTTCGGGCTCGGCGCCGGAGGTGAGGCTGCGGGCCAGGTGGTCGATGGTCGGGCTTTCCCACAGCAGCGTCGACGGCAGCCGGGTGCCGAGCAGCTCTTCGAGGTCGGCGGCGATCCCGACGGCCTGGCGGGAGGACAGGCCGTAGTCGCCGAGCGGCCGGTCGGGTTCGGCGGTCAGGCCGGTGTGCTCGGCGACCGCGTCGAGCAGCCAGCGGCGCAGGGTGTCCGGGTTTCTCATCGTGCCAGCGCCTTCCCGTAGTCACCGGCGAGGTAGCGGTCACGGCAGGCGGCACGCGCGATCTTCCCGCTGGACGTGCGCGGCACCCGCCCCGCCGGGACGAGCAGCACGTCCCGCAGCGCGAGCCCGTGCGCGTCGGCGACCAGCCGCCGGACCGTCGTGACCAGCGCGCGTTCCGCCGCTTCGGCCAGGTCGGGGTGCGCGCGGTGCTCCGCGACCACGACGACGGCCTCGGTGTCGGCGCCCTCGATCGCGAAGGCCGCGACGCTGCCGGGCCGGATCGCGGGGTCGGCCGACGCGGCGGTCGCTTCGACGTCCTGCGGGTAGTGGTTGCGCCCGTCGACGATGATCAGGTCCTTGATCCGGCCTGCGATGTAGAGCTCGCCGTCGTGCCGGAGACCGAGGTCGCCGGTCCGCAGCCACGGCCCCTCGGGCAGGTCGCCGCGGTCACCGGCCAGGCGCGCGCCGAAGGTTTCCGTGCTCTCCAGGGGTTTCTGCCAGTAGCCCTCGCCGACGTTCGGGCCGTGCACCCAGATCTCACCGACCGACGTGTCGGGGAGCGCGACCGCGGTTTCCGGGTCGACGAGCGCGACGAGCTGCCCGGCCGGGGCACCGCAGGCGACCAGCCGCACGCCGTCGGCCGCGGGGCGCGCGGTGCCGGTCGCGAGAGCGTCGCGGTCGAACGTCGTGACGCGCGGGGCGGCGGCGGGCCCGGTGGTGACGAACACGGTAGCTTCGGCGAGGCCGTACGCCGGGCGCGTCTTGTCCGGGGTGTACCCGGCGGCCGCGAAGGTGGCGTGGAAGCGGTCGAGGACGGCCGGGGTGATCGGCTCGGCGCCGTTGACGATCGCCGTGACGCGGCCGAGCCGCAGCCGGGCGCGTTCGGCGTCGCGGATCCGGCTCGCGCAGTAGTGGAACGCGAAGTTGGGTGCGGCGCTCCACGCGCCGGCGTAGTCGCCGAGCAGTTCCAGCCAGCGGACCGGCCGCTCGATGAACGCCAGCGGGTCCATCAGCACCGACCGCAGGCCCAGCGCCAGCGGCGTGATCAGGCCGAGCACGAGTCCCATGTCGTGGAACAGCGGCAGCCACGAGACGGTGGTCGACGCGCCCGGGTCGAGGCCGAGGCCGCGCACGGCCTGGGTGACGTTGGCGAGGACGTTCGCGTGCGTGAGCACCACGCCGGCCGGCGTGCGGGTCGAGCCCGACGTGTACTGCAGGTAGGCGACGTCGTCCGGAACCGCCTCGGGAGCGGGCCACGACCGCACCGGGCCGGGGCGGTCCACCGCGACGACCGCGACGTCCCCGACGAACTCTTCGACGGCCGGCTGCCTCGGCGTGGTGGTGAGGACGGCCGAGGGCGCGCAGTCGGCGAGCACCGCGGCGAGCCGTCCCGCGTGGCCGGGCAGCCCCGGGTCGAACAGCGGCACCGCGATCGCGCCCGCGGTGATCGCGGCGAGGAACCCGACCACGTAGTCCGGACCCTGCGGGCACAGCACGGCGACCCGGTCGCCGGGCCGGACCGGGAGGGCGCCCGCGACGGCGTCGACGCATTCGCCCAGCTGACGCCAGGTGAGGGTGCGCCGCCGCCCGTCGCGGTCGGTGGCGAAGTCGGCGAAGGTCAGGGCGGGGGAGTCGGGGGTGGTCGCCGCCCAGTGCCGCAGGCACGCGGTCAGGGTGCCGCCGCCCACCGCCGGGAAGTTCACGTCGGACATGGGTTCTCCTTGGCTAGCGGCCCAGCCGCGCGGCCGCGTGCTGCCACGCGGCGACGGCCAGGGTGTCGAGGTCGAGGTCGGTCGTGCCGGCGTCGCGGAGCACGACCAGCACGTCGTCGGCGGCGACGGCGACGGTGCGCAAGCGCAGTCCCGGCAGCTCGGCCGGCTGGCCGGGCAGCGTCAGGACCTGCTGGTAGGAAAGGGTTTTCGCGCCGGGGACGGCGGGTGCGGTCCCGGTCGTGAGCGTCGAGACGGTGGGGAGGTCTTGGTCGTCCACGGTCACGCTCGCGCACTGGCGGAGTTTCGCGGTCCACGCGGCGAGATCGGGCGGGTCCGGGGTGCGCGCGACCAGTTCGCTCACCTGCCCACCCGGGACCGCCGTCTGGAAGCCCTGGCCGGTGGCCGGGCCCCGGAGCAGCCTGCCGCGCACTACGTCCGTGCACCCGCCGTCGTCCTTGGCGTCCAGAGTGGACAGTGCGGTGGCGACGTCGAACGCGGCACGCGGTGCGGGGGGAGCGGGGATCGCTTCGGCCGGCAGCAGCGCGGCCGGCGGAACCGGGGGCGGGCTGGGTGTCGCGCCTTCGGCGGGTCCGGAAATGGTGGTCGCCGCCGCGGCGGCGACCGCGAGCGCGACGATTCGAAACGGGGGGAAACGATTCCGGGCAGCCATGGTGGACCCTTTCGGGAGCATTCTCGGGGTTTTCTGGGTCCCGGCGCTGGGACGCGTGACAGGGACGGCGGCGAGGGCGGCCGAACCCGGCGATACGGGCGAGGCTAGGGCAAGAAATCGGTTACCGGAAGGGCCTCAAGATCCCGTAAACGCTGCTCGTGTACACGGCGTGACCTGCTGGATCGCAGGTTACCGGCGAGTTTTTGGCACGTTCGTCCGACTTTGGTGACCGAGCGTGCTCGTCGGCTCACCCGTATGGGGGAGTTTGTTTGCCTGCAATTCACATTGTCCGGTCGTGTGGTGGACGAGACAATTGCGTTTTCCGGCCTGATGACTTTAGCTTGGGCGCATCGTCGGGACCTTCGGAAAGGAAAGCGTATGCGCATGTCTTCGAGGTGGCTCGCCGCGCTGGCGGCCGTGGCGTGCGTGCTGCTCGGCACCCCTGCCGCGGCGGCGGACGGGCCGCACGCCGACGACGGCTCGCACGTCGTCGCCGAGACCACTGTGGACGGTGACGCGCGAGTACTCGACCTCACCGTGCGCTCCACCGGGGTCGGGGCCTACGCGATGGTCCGGCTGATCCTGCCCCGCGACTGGGCGGAGCACCCGGACCGGACGTGGCCGGCGGTGTACCTGCTCGCCGGGGAGACCCGGTTGCAGGACTACCGCGGCTGGAGCGCCAACACCGACGTCCGGCGGCTGGCCGACGACGCCGGCGTCCTGGTCGTGATGCCGGGTGCCGGGCCGGCGGGGTTCTTCAGCGACTGGTGGAACTACGGCAAGGACATCGCGCTGAACCAGTGGGAGACCTTCACCGCCGTCGAGCTCCCGCAGCTGATCGACCGCGGCTACCGCGGCGACGGCCGGCGTGCGGCCGCCGGGCTCTCCCTCGGCGGCTACGGCGCGATCGAACTCGCCGCGCGGCGGCCCGGCGTGTTCCGCTACGCCGCCTCCTACAGCGGGAACCTCAACCCGGCCGGCCCGACCGGTGAGCTGCTCACGGACGCGATCGTCGCTTCCGCCCGCCTGGACCCGGAGGCCCTCTGGGGCGACCGTCGCCGCGAACCGGCGCGCTGGGAAGCGCACGACCCGCTGGTGAACGCCGAACGCCTGCGCGGCACCGAGCTGTACCTTTCCACGGGCAACGGCCTGCCCGGACCGCTCGACGCCCAGCTCCCGATCGACGTCCTGCCCGGCGCGATGCTCCTGGAATTCCTGTGCGGCGGCCAGACCACGGCGATGGCCGGGCGGCTGCGCGCCCTCGGCGTCCCGGTCACGACCGACCTCTACGGGCCTGGCACGCACCAGTGGGCGTACTGGCAGGAGCAGCTGCACAAGACGTGGCCGCGGATGCTGCAGGTGCTGGCGGCGGCGTCGTGACGCGGGTGTCCTATGTGGTCACGGGCGCGTCGGGCGGTATCGGCCGCGCGTGCGTGGCGGAGCTGGTCCGGCGCGGCGCCCACGTGTGGGCGAGCGTGCGCACGGACGGCGACGAGGCGGACCTCACCCGCGCGTACGGCGACGCGGTCACGGTGCTGCGGATGGACCTGCGCGACCCGGCATCGATCACGGCGTGCGGCGAGCGCGTCGCGGCCGGCGGACCGGTGCGAGGGCTGGTGAACAACGCCGGCCTCGCGCGGCCCGGCCCGCTCGAGTACGTGCCGCTGGAGGCGTTCCGGGAGCAGCTGGACGTGAACGTCACCGGCCAGCTCGCGGTCACCCGCGCGATGCTCCCGGCCCTGCGCATCGCGGAGACGGCCCGGGTGGTGACGCTCGGTTCGATCGGCGGCCGGATCGCCGGCCCGATGGTGGGGCCGTACCACACGTCGAAGTTCGCGCTGGTCGGCTTGACGGACAGCCTGCGCGCGGAGCTGGCCCCGGAGGGCATCGAGGTGGTCCTGGTCGAGCCGGGCGCGGTGGCGACGCCGATCTGGCCCCGAGCCCGCGCGGCGGCCGAGCAGGTGCGCGCGACTCTTCCGGCGGCGGGCCTCGAGCGGTACGCGGCGCAGCTGGAGGCGGCGGAGCGGAGTGCGGCCCGTTCGGCGCGAACGGGAGTCCCGCCCCGCCGGGCGGCGGAGGTGGTGGTCCGCGCGTTGACGGCCCGCCGCCCGGCACCGCGGTACCTGGTGGGCACGGACGCCCGGGTGGCGGCGGTTCTGGCGAACCTGCCGTTCCGCTTGCGCTACCGCTTGACGGCGGCCAAGCGATGACCCGCGGCGGTGCGTTGGTGGCGCTGGGCTGGTGGCCGGACTGGAGTGGCCAAGCGACGACCCGCGGCGGCGGGGCGGTGGCGTGGTATCGGTGGCCGGGCCGCGGGGGCGAGGCGATGAGCGTCTGTGGCGGCGGGGTGGTGGCGTGGGACTGGTGGCCGGGCTGTGGTGGCCAGGCGACGACCCGCGGCGGCGGGGCGGTGATGCGGGACCGGTGGCCGGGCTGTGGCGGCCAAGCGATGAGCGCGTGCGGTGGCGGGGTGGTGGCGCCGGGCTGGTGGTCGGGCTGCGGTGGCCAAGCGATGATCGCCTGCGGCGGCGGGGCAGTGGCGCCGGACTGCCGGCCGGGCTGTCGCGGCCGGATGGTGAGGCAGGGCGTGCGCCGGCCAACCGCAGCGGGGTGCCGCGACTCACCACCCCGGTCCGCGGTGGTCGGGGACCGCATCGTCGGAGTCGGCCGTTGAGCCGCCTGGTCGTGATCGTCGCGCCCGGCTCGCGTGGGGATGTCCAGCCGTGTGTTGCGCTCGGTCAGGGGCTCGCCGCCGCGGGGGACCGGGTCCGGGTGCTCGCCGCGCCGGGATTTCGGGGGCTGATCGAAGCACGCGGGCTTGCCTTCGCCCCGCTCTCCGCCGATCCGGGTGAAGTCCTCGGCTCGGCCGCCGGTCGGGCCTGGACCGCCGGGCGCCCGCACAAGTTCGTGAGCGGGTTGCGGAAAGTGCTCCGGCCGATCCTGCCCCGGCTGCTCGCCGACACCCACACCGGCGCCGCCGGGGCGGACCTGATCCTCGCGCCCACCCTCGGCTTCCTCGGTACGCACCTGGCCGCCCACCTCGGCGTCCCGAACGCCGAACTGCACTACCAGCCCAGCGTGCCGACCCGGGCCTTCGCGCACCCGCTGCTCCCCGCGGCCGGACGCCTCGGACCCTGGGGCCGTCAGCTGAGCTTCCCCGCGGTCGACGCACTGGCCTGGCAGCTCCTGCGTCCCGAAATCGACCACTGGCGCCGGGAAACTCTCGGCCTGCCCGCGGCGGGAGTGCGGGGGCCGCGGCGGCGGGCGCCGGTGCTGTGCGGGTTCTCCGGCGCCGTCGTGCCGCGGCCGCCGGACTGGCCCGCGCACGTCCACGTCACCGGGTACTGGCTTCTCGACGCCGGTCCGTGGCGCCCCGGCCCGCGGCTGCGCGACTTCCTCGCCGCCGGCCCGCCGCCGGTGTACGTCGGGTTCGGGAGCATGCGCCCGGCCGAAGCCGAACAGACCTTCGAGACCGTCCGGACGTCCTTGCGCCGTGCGGGGTTGCGTGGCCTCCTCGCCACCGAAGGCGACTTCGACGACGACGATCTGCTGGCCGTCGCCGACGTCCCGCACGGGTGGCTGTTCCCGCGCACCGCGGCCGTCGTCCACCACGGCGGCGCCGGGACCACCGCCGCGGCGCTGAGGGCCGGGGTGCCGTCGCTCGTGTGCCCGGTCTTCTCCGACCAGCCCTACTGGGGTGACCGCGTCTCGCGGCTCAGCGCCGGGCCGAAACCGTTGCCGCTCAAGGCACTCGACGCCGAAGTCCTGACCGCCCGGCTGCGGGAGCTCACCGGAAACCCGCTCTTCCGCCGCGGCGCGCAGTACGTCGGCGCCCGGCTCCGCGCCGAGGACGGGGTCGCCCACGCCGTTTCGGTGCTGCGGGGAGCTTAGCGAGAGGGGACCTCCCGGTCCCTGTCCCACCAGGGTCTCCCGGCCGTCCGGGACGCCTGTGAACCTGGGTTGAGCCGGCTCACGGCTTCCACGGCAGGAGGAACGGACAACCATGGCGGACCACCAGTTCACCACCCACTCAGGCCTTTTCGACCTGAGCGGGAAGTACGCACTCGTCACCGGCGGCACCAAAGGGATCGGGATGATGATCGCGCGCGGCCTCCTGCAGGCCGGCGCCCGCGTCGTCATCAGCTCGCGCAACGCGGACACGTGCGCGGAGGCACAGCGTCGGCTGTCCGGATTCGGCGATGTCCGAGCGATCCCCGCCGACCTGTCCGAGCACGGCGAGTGCCGGCGCCTCGCCGATCTCGTCCAGGCCGGCTCGGACCGCCTGGACATCCTCGTCAACAACGCGGGAGCGATGTGGCGCGAGCCGCTGGCGACGTTCCCGGACGAGGCGTGGGACACGGTGCTCGACCTCAACCTCAAGTCGCCGTTCTGGCTGGTGCAGGCGCTGCTCCCCGCACTTCGCCGGGCGGGCACGGCCGATGATCCCGCGCGGGTCATCAACATCGGCAGCATCGCCGCCATCCACGTCGCCGAGTCGCCCAACTACTCCTACGCCGCCAGCAAAGCGGCGCTCCACCAGCTCACCAGGGTGCTGGCCAGGGAACTGGGCCCCCAGCACGTCACGGTGAACGCGGTGGCCCCGGGACCGTTCCCGTCGCACATGATGGCGGCCACGCTCGACGCCGTCGGCGACACGATCACGGCGAAGGCCCCGCTGCGCCGGCTCGGCCGCGACGACGACATGGCGGGAATCGCGGTGTTCCTCGCCAGCCGGGCCGGGTCCTACCTGACGGGCACCGTCATCCCGAGCGACGGCGGCATCGCCACGACCGCGACCGGTACCTAGCCGTCGCGGGGTACCCGCAGTACCTCCCTCCGCCCGCGGACAGCGCCTAGGGTGGGGGAGTGGCCAAGATCGATCTGCGCACCGAGATCAAGGAGTTCCTGAGCTCGCGGCGCGCGCGGATCGCGCCCGAACGGGCCGGACTGCCCGCCTACGGCGGCAACCGCCGGGTCAAAGGCCTGCGTCGCGAAGAGGTGGCTCTCCTGGCGGGGGTGTCGGTCGACTACTACGTGCGGCTGGAGCGCGGCGGCCTCGCCGGCGCCTCCGACGGGGTGCTCGACGCGCTGGCCGCCGCCCTGCACCTCGACGAGGCCGAGCGCGATCACCTGTTCCACCTCGCGCGGCAGTCCGGGGCGCCCGGCGGTCCGCGCCGCCGGCGACCCGCCGCGACGGTGCGTCCGGCGCTTCAGCGGGTGCTCGACGCCATCACCGAGGCGCCCGCGTGGATTTGCAACGGCCGTTACGATGTGCTGGCCGTGAATGACCTGGCCCGCGCGCTGTATTCACCGGTGCTGGCCGATCCGCGACGGCCGGCGAACACCGCGCGGTTCGTGTACCTGGATCCCGAAGCGGCGAGAACGTTCTTCGTCGACTACGACCGGATCGCCCGCGATGTGGCCGCGAAGCTGCGCATGGAAGCCGGCCGCGATCCGCACGACGAGAGGCTGCTCGCCCTGGTCGAGGAACTCTCGGCACGCAGTGAACCGTTCCGGCGGGGGTGGGCGGCTCAGGACGTCCGGCTCCACCGGTCCGGCCGCAAGCGCATCCACCACCCGGTGGTGGGCCGGCTCGACCTGGACGTCGAGTCGATGGAGCTGCCCGCCGAACCAGGCCTGCTCCTGAACGTCTACACCGCGCCGGCCGGCACGGCGACCGCGGACGGCCTGGTCCTGCTGGCGTCGTGGGCGGCCGGCCGGGCGAGGTCCGCGACCGAGGTCCAAGCACCCGGCTGACGCCTGGATCAGGTCGTGCGCGGCCGCGCCGGGACCGCGCGCTCGACCGCCGACACGAGGGCCCGCAGCGCGGCCACCTCCGCGGCGAGTGCCTTGCGGCCCGCCGGGCTGATCGTGATCCACGTGCGGGGCCGCTTGCCCTCGTACCCCTTCTCGACGTCGATCAGCCCGGCCTCCTCGAGGATCGTGACGTGCCGGGACAGGTTCCCGGCCGTCATGTCCAGCGTCCGGCGCAGGTACCCGAAGTCCACCTTCCCGGCCTCGGCGGCGATGGTGAGGATGCCGAGGCGGTGCCGCTGGTGGACCGTTTCGTCCAGGCCGGCCGCGGGGTGCTCGCTCATGCGCGCGGCCGCCGCTCGTGCCAGGCCGCGAAGGCGCCGCCCGCGAGCAGCACCAGCCCCGGGGGCAGCGTGTTCGTGAACGCCATCGTCGCTTCCCCTTCGTAGCGCGCGAAAAGGCCGAGGTGGAAGAAGACGTGCTGCACGTTGTAGAGGTTCACCAGCAGCGCTGACGCCGCGAAGAGCCCGCTGACGACGCCGAGCACCCGGCTGCGCTCCAGCCACGCCAGCCCCAGCAGGCCGAGCGCGATCGTGAGGAGCGGCGCGTACGGCCGGGCGGGCGCGAGCGCGAGGTCGAGCATCGCCAGCACGACGAAGCCGCAGACCATCGCGGCGGCCGTGGCCGCACCGCGCGCGCCCCGGCCGTCGAGCCGCGTCCGCAGCCCCAGGATCCCGGCGCCGGCCAGCAGGGCGACGGCCGCCACCGGGACGGTGAACGACGGCTGCGCGTACGGCGACCGCGCGACGCGGTAGGCGAAGGACTCCACCACCGGCAGCCCGAGCGAGACGCCGAGGACGCCGACCAGCCCGATCGCGAGGTAGCCGCGGATCGGCGTCCGCACCCCGCTGCGGTGGCCGCGGTAGAGGTACCAGGCGGCCGTGGCGAGGAACCCGCCGACGACCACGGCCAGCCAGTACAGCTGCAACGGCGTCCCGAACCAGACCCCGGCGAGCCCGAACCGCGGCGGCCCGCCCTCGGCCCACAGCGGCGCCAGCAGCACGAGCACGCCGAACAGCAGCAGTGGCGGGACGTAGGCGTGCCGGTCCGCCCGGGCCCGTGCGCGCAGCCGCGTCATCTCGTCGAGCAGCGCGGCGGGCGGCAGGTCGGTCATGGTGAGCTCCCCAGATCCGTAACTGGTTTATTTGGCAAACCAGATCTGCGGATGAACCTAGCGCACGGACGGGGTGACGCGGAAGCGCGGTCGAAGGCCGGGCGGCGAACCGGCCGCGGCGGAGGAAGGAGCGGATGGCCAGGTACGTCTAGTGTCCTGAGTCTTAATCTCGTGGTCAGTGTCTAAAGTGCCGTGATGCCGACCCACGACTACGTGCGCCATGGCACCACCACCCTGTTCGCCGCCCTGAACCGGCCACCGGGTCGGTGATCGCCCGGCACCACCGACGGCACCGGCATCAGGAGTTCCTGAAATTCCTCACGACCATCGACGCCAACACCAGTGCCTCCTGGCTCACCGAACTCGAAACCGATGTCGAGGCTGGATCGGCGCCTGGAACAAGGACCCCAAGCCCTTCGTCCGGACCAAGACCGCCGACCAGATCCTCGACACTCTCGCCGCATACTGCCAACGAATTGACGACTCAGGACACTAGGCCGTGAACGCCAGCACCAAGCCGGTGCCGGCGATCGCCGCGCACGCCGCGATCGTCGTCCGGCGGTAGTGGAGGATCAGCGCCGCGAACTCGCGCAGCAGCGCGCTCGGCAGGAAGTACCGCGCGGTCGGCGACCCGGTCGCGTGGAACGGCAGGTGCAGCCGGCGGCACTCCACCGCGGCCCGGAACACGTGGTAGCTGCTCGTCACCGCCACCACCCGGTGGGCGTCGCGCGGCAGCAGCTCCGCCGAGAAGCGCAGGTTCTCCTCGGTCGTGGTGGCCCGGTCCTCGCGGCGGATCCGCTCGGCCGGGATCCCGCGCTCCCGCAGGTAGGCGTGCATCGCTTCGGCCTCGGTGACCGTCTCGCCGGGGCCGCACCCGCCCGAGACCACCAGCAGTGGCGGCTCCGGTTCCCGCGCGGCGAGCCGGAGCGCGCGATCGAGCCGCCCGGCCAGCAGCGGCGGCACCCGATTCCCGGCCAGGCCGCAGCCGAGCACGATGATCGCGTCGATGCCGCCCCGCCGTCCGATCCGGCTGTACACCGCGGAATACACCAGCAGCGACAGGAACAGGAACCCGAAGTAGCAGGCGAGCGCGGCCGCGATGCCCACCAGTGCCGAGCCCCACCGCCCCAGCGGGACGAAGAACAGCGCTTCCAGCGCGAGGAGGCCGACACCGAGGCCGAGCGACAGGAGGTTCCCGGTGCTGCGCCCTTCCCGCCGCCACATCTGGATGCCGTTGACGACCAGCGCGACCGGCAGCACCAGCGCGCCGAGCACCACCGCGGCGCCGGCCACCGCCACCAGCACCGGGGTTTCCCGCAGCAGCCACAGCGCGGTCAGCAGCAGCGCGACGCCGAGCCAGACGGCGTTGCCGAGCCGCCGCGGCTCGCGCGCCAGCCGCACCGCGAACACGAGGAGCGCCACCGCGGCCGCGACCGGCAGCACCCCGCCGGCGACGTTCACTCGGGCCTCCTTGGCTGTTCCCCCGCGCGGAGGTCCAACCTAGCCCGTGCGCCGCCGCCGGCTCCGGGGAGGGCTAAGCCTTGCGCTGCATGCTCGAGCGCGCCGGGTTGCCCTGGTCGGCGGCCTTCGGGTCCTTCTCGTCCTGCTTGGCGCGCACACCGGACTCGATCCGGTCGCCGAGATCCTTGTCGACGTTGCGCCAGTAGTCGAAGGCGCGCGTCAGCACCGGCTCGCCCACGCCGTTGAGCAGGTGCCCGACGATGTTGTCGACCAGCCGCGCGCGCTGCTCGTCGTCGAGGACTTCGCGGACCATCGTGCCGGCCTGGCCGAAGTCGTCGTCGTCCTCGCGCAGCGCGTAGGCGGTGCGGACCATGTCGCCGTCGGTGTGCCAGCCCGCCGGAGTGCCGTAGCGGGCGACGTCGGCGTGCGGGCCGCCCTTGGAGTTCGGCGCGTACACCGGGTCGGACACCTTCGTGTACCGCATCGCCCCGTCCTTGCTGTAGCTGTGGACGGGCGCGACGGGCGCGTTGACGGGCAGCTGCCGGTAGTTCGCGCCGATCCGGTAGCGGTGTGCGTCCGGGTAGGAGAACAGGCGGCCGAGCAGCATCTTGTCCGGGCTGGCGCCGATGCCGGGCACCAGGTTGCTCGGCTCGAACGCGGCCTGCTCGATCTCGGTGTGGTGGTCGGTCGGGTTGCGGTCGAGCGTCATCCGGCCGACATCGATCAGCGGGTAGTCGCCGTGCGGCCACACCTTCGTGAGGTCGAACGGGTTGAACCGGTAGGTCTTGGCGTCGTCGAACGGCATGACCTGCACCTTCAGCGTCCAGCTCGGGTGGTCGCCGCGCTCGATCGCCTCGTACAGGTCGCGCGTGTGGTAGTCGGTGTCGGCCGAGGCCATCTGGTCGGCTTCGTCCTGGGTGAAGCACTCCACGCCCTGGTCGGTCTTGAAGTGGTACTTCACCCAGAAGCGTTCACCCGCGGCGTTGACCCACATGTAGGTGTGGGAGCTGTAGCCGTTCATGTGCCGCCAGGTCCGCGGGATGCCGCGGTCGCCCATCAGCCACGTCACCTGGTGCGCCGACTCCGGCGACAGCGTCCAGAAGTCCCACTGCATGTCGTGGTCGCGCAGGTTGTTGTCCGCGCGGCGCTTCTGCGAGCGGATGAAGTGCTGGAACTTCAACGGGTCCCGGATGAAGAAGACCGGGGTGTTGTTCCCGACCATGTCGTAGTTGCCTTCGCTGGTGTAGAACTTCACCGCGAAGCCGCGCGGATCGCGCCAGGTGTCGGGGCTGCCCCGCTCGCCGGCGACGGTGGAGAAGCGGATCAGCAGGTCGGTCTTCGTCCCCGGCTGGAACACCGCGGCCTTGGTGTACGCGCTGACGTCGCCGGTCACCTCGAACCGCCCGAACGCGCCGCTGCCCTTCGCGTGCGGCTGGCGCTCCGGGACGCGTTCGCGGTTGAACTGCGCCATCTGCTCGATGAGGTAGCTGTCCTGCAGCAGGATCGGACCGTCCGGGCCGACCGTGAGCGAGTGTTCGTCGCTCTCGACCGGGATCCCGGCGTCGGTGGTGGTCGGTTCGGGAGGGGACTGCGTCATCGCGGTGTCTCTTTCCGCGGAGTGGCGCGGCAGCCGGGGCAGACGCCCCAGAACACCACTTCCGCTTCGTCGATCAAGAAGTCGTGCGCGTCGTCCGGGGCCAGGCACGGTGCTTCGCCGACCACGCAGTCGACGTCTTCCGTCAGCCCGCACGAGCGGCACACGACGTGGTGGTGGTTGTCCCCGGCCCGCCGTTCGAAGCGGGCGGGGTGTCCGGGCAGCTCGATCCGCCGGATCAGGCCGGCTTCCGTGCACGCGCCCAGGACGTCGTAGACGCCTTGGGTGGAAACCGAACCCAGCACCGAGCGGACTCCGGTGCCGATTTCGTCCACTGTGGAGTGAGGATGACCGGCCAGCCACGCGAGCACCGCCCGTCGCGGCTGGGTGACCCGCAGACCGGCGGCCCGCAGCGCGGTGGTCACATCGCTCATGCCCCCACCGTGCGCGCTTCTTCGGAACGAGTCAAGTCCACGGATGGTCTGTTTGAGGCCATGGAAAACGGGTAGGAGCGGGGATTTCTGGCATCGTGGTGGGGTGAGCGAGCGACCGGCTTTCGTGCTGCATGAGCACTGGCGGCCGCGGCACCACTTCGACCTCCGCCTGGAGGAAGACGGCGTGCTGCGGTCGTGGGCGGTGCCTCGGGGTCTGCCACCGGACACCCGCGGCAACCGGCTCGCGGTCGCCGTCCCCGATCACGCGCTCGACCACCTCGGGTACGAGGACGAGACGAAGAAGGTCGCCGACACGGGGTGGTGGGAGGAGCACGACCGGACGGAGAAGCGGATCTTGTTCACGTTGCACGGGCGGACGTCGTCGGTGCGGTACGCGCTGATCCGGACCGAGCGCGACTGGCTGCTGCACCGGACGCGGGAGCAGCCGGAGGCGTAGCGAACGACGGCCTTTGTGCGACTTCCCCGCGTGCTGACTTCAGTCCTGCCGGGGCTGCGCGAGGTGCGCACCCCGATCGCCAGCGGGTTCGCGTGGCTGCTCGCGGTCGCGGACCCCTTGCCGGAGAGCCGTTCTCTGCAGCGCGCCTTCGCGGCGCTGTGGGACCTGGGCGCCTACGTGGGCAAGGGTGGCCTGCTGGTCGTGGTGTCGTTCGCGACCTACCTGGTCGAGGGCGTTTCTGGAGGTCGATCCGCTGCACTTATGGGAGCACAGCGGGCTCTTCCGGCAGGGCGTCCGCTGCGCGATCCGGTCGCGGGAAATCATCGTTCAGGTCGTCGTCGCGGAGGTCGTCACGTCCCGGTTCCTCGGCAACCTCGGCCAGCCGGACAACGGCGAACCCGCACCCGCCTGAACCGGGCGCATCGCGCGGTGCGCCCACTGCCCGAGCACCGCCAGCAACGCGATCTCCAACACCATCATCAGCCGCTCCACCAGGCCCGTCGCCACCGTCGGCAGGTGGCCGCCCAGCACGACGTTCACCGCGAACGGGACGATGAACGGCAGGTAGAACGGGATGGCCGCCAGTGCCAGCCGCCGCGACCAGGCCGCGAACCGGCGCCAGCGCGGGTCGTCGCGGTGCCGGTGGCCCAGTGCCCAGCCGACCACCGGCAGGCTCAGGCACGTCACCGCCGACGCGTACAGGTGGATCTTGCCCGTCGCCGTGATCGCGCCGCCCTGCGGATCCTTCGCGAACACCGCCACCGCCAGCAGGCTCACGCACCACAGCGCCTTCGCCGCCACCAGGGCTGGGTTCGCCAGCAGGCCGCGGCGGTACAGCGCGACCAGCAGCAACGCCGAGCCCGTGCTGGTCAGCAGCAGCGCGCCGTCCCACAGCCAGCGGCCCGGGCTCAGCGCGTAGTCGCTGAGCATCGTGCTCACCGGGTCGAGCGGCGCCACCCGCCGGTCGAGGTGCAGCACGGCCAGGAGCACCACGGCCCCGGCGAAGGCGGCCAGGGCGCCGGGGACGAGCAGCCGGGCGCGCAGGGACGGGCGGGCGGGTGAAGGGCACAGCATGCGGGGAAACACTCCGGGACGGCTCGGCTGGTTCAGGCGAAGTCGCGGACGCTACCCGTGACCATTCCGTGATCCAAGCGCGACACACCCGAGATGTGACCCAGGTCACCCAGGCGGAGCTTTCGTAGGGAAAGTGACGTCCTCAGAGCTCGCCGTCGCCGGGGATCTCCGCCGAGTCCGTGAGCCGGAGCTTGCGCCGGGCGCGCTGGTAGAACGTCGTCATGCCGAGCCGGACCACCCGCGCCGCGCTCGGGCGGGCGCTCAGGTCGAGGCGGTCGCCGGGGGAGACGTAGCCCTCGACCTGGCCGTCGACCTCCACCGCGAGCCGCCCGCTGGTCGGCAGCAGCTCCAGCGTCACCTCGTCGTGCACCGAGAGGACGATGCCCCGGCTGTACGCCGAGTGCGGCGCTGCCGGCGTGACCAGCAGCGCTTCGACCGACGGGCTGGTGATCGGCCCGCCGGCGGAGAAGCTGTACGCCGTCGAGCCGGTCGGGGTCGCCACGACCACCGCGTCCGCCGAGTAGCTCACGAACTGCTGCCCGCCGACGCGGACCGCGACCACCGCGCTGCCGTCGCCGGGCACGCGCACCACCGCGATGTCGTTGAACGCCGTGATCCGCCGCCCGGCGAGCACCGTGTCCACGGCCAGCCGCGGCTCGACCGTGAACTGGTGGTCGTCGATCGCCGAGAGCGCGCCCGGCAGGTCCGGGACGTCGACCTCGGCCAGGAAGCCGAGCTTGCCGAGGTTCACCCCGAGCACCGGCGCGCGCTGCCCGTCGGCCAGCCGCATGGCGCGCAGCATCGTGCCGTCGCCGCCCAGGCTGACCACGAGGTCGGCGCGCCGCCCGAGCTCTTCGGGCGTCACGCCGATCGCGGCGCAGTCCAGCCGGACGATCTCGTCCTCGATGCCGAGGATTTCGATCCCCCGGTTGCCCGCCCAGCCGAGCACGGCTTCGACGGCGGCCGCCGAGTCGCGGCGGGGGTGCAGCACCAGTCCCGCGGAGTGCATGTCAGCGGCCCCGGGCGGGGGCGGTTCCGAGCGTCATGCGCCCAGTCTGCCCGCTCCCGCCCGCCGTCGCGAGAACCGCAGCGCGCCGTCGTCGATCCGCCCGTGCCGGAGCTTGACGACGTCGTGCGCGTAGCTCATGCCCAGCTGCCACGGCGCCCGCGAACCCGCCTTCGGGAATTCGTCGATCGACCGCAGCACGTACCCGGCGTCGAAGTCCAGCAGCGGCCGCTCGGTGACCGCCGGGTCGTCGTTGACCGGCACGGCCTGGTCGTGCCCGGTGCGGTCGAGGTGGCGCAGCAGCCGGACGAAGTACTCGCCGACCAGATCGGCCTTGAGCGTCCAGGACGCGTTCGTGTACCCGATCGTGAAGATGAAGTTCGGCACCCCGCTGAGCATCATGCCCTTGTAGGCCATGGTTTCCGGCAGCTTCACCGGGTCGCCGTCGACGACCAGGTCGATTCCGCCGAAGGCCAGCAGCTTCAGCCCGGTGGCGGTGACCACGACGTCCGCTTCGAGCTCGTCGCCCGATTCCAGCCGGATGCCGTGCTCGGTGAAGGAGGCGATCCGGTCGGTGGCGATCGAGGCGTCGCCGCGCTTGATCGAGCGGAACAGGTCGCCGTCCGGCACCAGGCAGAGCCGCTGGTCCCAGGGCTGGTAGCGCGGCTTGAAGTGGGTGTCGACGGCGTACCCGGGTGGCAGCTGCTTCATCGCGGCCTTGCGGATCATCGCCTTGACCACGCCGGGGCGGCGCCGGCTGAGCTGGTAGATCAGCGTGCTGACGGCGACGTTCTTCCAGCGCGCGATCGGGTACGCCAGCTTCGGCCCGAGCAGCCGGCGCAACCGGTTCGCCAGCGCGTCCTCCGACGGCAGCGAAAGGATGTAGGTGGGGGAGCGCTGCAGCATCGTCACGTGCCCGGCGCGCTCGGCCATCGCCGGGACGAGCGTCACGGCGGTCGCGCCGCTGCCGATCACGACGACCTTCTTGCCGGTGTAGTCGAGGTCCTCGGGCCACTGCTGGGGGTGCACGACCGTGCCGCCGAAGTTCTCGAGGCCCGGGAACTCCGGCGTGTGGCCGCCCGCGTAGTCGTAGTAGCCGCTGCACAGGTAGAGGAACTTCGCGGTGAACTCGACGGGCTTCCCGTCGTGCACCGCCTCGACCGTCCACAACGCGTCCTCTGTGGACCATTCGGCGCGGACCACCTTGTGCCCGAACCGGATGTGCCGGTCGATCCCGGCGTCGGCCGCGGTGTCGCGGACGTAGCGCAGGATCGACGGGCCGTCCGCGATGGCCTTCGCGTCGGTCCACGGCCGGAACCGGTAGCCGAGGGTCTGCATGTCCGAATCGGACCGGACGCCCGGGTAGCGGAACAGATCCCAGGTGCCGCCGATGGCGTCGCGGGCCTCCAGGATCGCGTACGTCTTGCGCGGGAACGCCGTGCGCAGGTGGTGGGCCGCGCCGACACCGGACAGCCCGGCGCCGACGATCAGGACTTCGACGTGCTCGGTCATCGGACGGCCTCTTTCCGCCGCGGGCGCCTCATCACACGCGAAAGCACGGCGTTGTAGTGGGTGGGGGTGATGCGGGCCAGCGCGTCGAACAGGTAGGCGTCCGGGCCGACCAGGATGCGGGCCTTCCCGCGGTCGACGCCGGCGTGGATGATCGCGGCCGCCTTGTCCGGCGAGGTCATGGTCATGGCCTCGAACTGCGCGGCCATCTCCTCGCGGCTGCGGCCGAGCCCGGCCGGATCGCGGCGCACGCGGGCGTTGCGCGCGATGTTCGTCGTGATGCCGCCGGGGTGCACGGTGATCGCGCGGACCGCGGAGCCGTGCAGTTCCTGCCGCAGCGACTCGGTGAAACCGCGGACCGCGAACTTCGCCGCGCAGTACGCGCTCTGGTTCGGCATCCCGAGCAGGCCGAACACGCTGGAGGTGTTCACGATCGCGCCTTCGCCCTGCTCGACGAGGATCGGCAGGAACGCACGCGTGCCGTGCACGACGCCGTGGAAGTTGATGTCGTGCAGCCAGTCGTCGTCTTCGGCCACCGCGTCCAGCACGCTCGAGGTG
Source organism: Amycolatopsis sp. FBCC-B4732 (assembly GCF_023008405.1). Lineage (NCBI taxonomy): Bacteria > Bacillati > Actinomycetota > Actinomycetes > Pseudonocardiales > Pseudonocardiaceae > Amycolatopsis > Amycolatopsis sp. FBCC-B4732. Next base: position 3,456,643 of record NZ_CP095376.1, on the reverse strand, counting down.
ACCGCGACCCCGGCGTTGTTGAACACCGCGGCCAGCGGCGCCGGGAGCCAGTCCCGCACTTCGGCGGCGAAGCGGAGCTGGTCTTCGGCGTCGCGGACGTCGAGCACCCGGGTCAGCACCCGGCCGTGCAGGGCGGCGGCGGTCGCCTTCAGGCCGTCCGCGTCGACGTCGGCCAGCGCGACCGGCGAGCCGAGCCGGGAGAGCCGGGTGGCCAGCGCGCGGCCGATGCCGGAGGCCGCGCCGGTGATCACCACCGGCCGGCCGGTGAGGCTGTGTCGTTTGCGTGCCGATCCGGCGGCAGTCACGGCGGAAACCGTTGCCTCGTGCGGATCGGCTGCGGACCGTTTCCGTCTGCTTTCGGTCGGATCGGCACTACGGGGCCGTGACATCGCTGCTCCTCGCGTGCTTGTCGATGAGGTCGAGGATCGTGGGCCACGCGCCTTCGGGCAGGTCGTGGCCCATGCCGGCGATGGTTTCGCGGCGGGCGCCGCGGATCGCGCGGGCGGTCGCGCCGCCGCCGGTGGGGTGGACCATCCGGTCGCGGTCGCCGTGGATCACCAGCGTGGGCGCGGTGATCTTGCGCAGCAGCGGGGTCCGGTTGCCGGACTTCATGATCGCGGCGAGCTGACGGCCGACGCCGCCGGCCGTCGGGTCGCGGTCCCAGCCCGTCCCGGCCGTCTCGCGCACCCAGGCTTCGTCGAACGGGAAGCCGTGCGACCCGATGTGCCGGAACATCCGGACCGCGCTTTCGACGGCCTCTTCGCGTGACTTCGGCGGCTTCGCACCCATCATCCGCAACGTCGAGAGCGCGGGACGGCCGAGCAGGCGCGACCCGGTGGTCGACATGATCGACGTCAGGGTGCGGATCCGGTCCGGGTACCGCGCGGCGACGGTCTGGGAGATCATGCCGCCCATCGAAACACCCGCGATGTGCGCGGTTTCGAGGTCCAGGGCGTCGACCAGGCCGAGGGTGTCGGCGGCCATGTCGAGCAGGTCGTACTGCTGCTCGGGGAACCGCCCGGCGAGCATGCCGGCGAGGCTCGGCGGCCGGAAGCGCGGGTGCGTCGAGCGCCCGGCGTCGCGGTTGTCGAAGCGGACGACCTCGAAGCCGCGCTCGGCGAGCTGCGCGCAGAAGGCGTCCGGCCAGCTGTGCAGCTGCTGGCCGAGGCCGGCGACGAGCACCAGGGGCTCGGCGCCGGTGTCCCCGATCCGTTCGTACACCAGGGAAATGCCCCGGCCGACGTCGGCGGTCTGTTCGGTCACGAATCTCCTCCGGTGCTCCGGCGGCGCACGATGGCGCGGCCGCCCTTGGCGGGGGCGTAGGCCACGCCCCGCGAGTGCCGGCGTTCGCCGGGCTCGGTCGTCGGCACGAGCGTGAAGTCCCGCAGCAACGTCCGCACCACGACGGTCATCTCCATGGTGGCGAAGGCGGCGCCGAGGCAGCGGCGGGTGCCTCCGCCGAACGGGATCCACTGGTAGAGATCCGGGCGTGCGCCTTCGAAGCGGTGCGGGTCGAAGGTGGCCGCCTGCGGGAAGACGGCGTCGTCGTCGTGGACCAGCGCGATGCTGACCAGCACGTTGTAGCCCTTCGGCAGCGTCCAGCGGCCGAGCCGGAAGCCGTCCTGCTTGACCTGGCGGGCGGTGAGGTCGATGACCGGACGGCTGCGCTGGACCTCGAGGATGGTCGCGTCGAGGAGCTTCCCGTCGTCCGCCTCGAGTCCGGCTTCGAGTTCGGCCAGCAGCGCGGGGTGGCGGCGAAGGCGTTCGACGGCCCAGGCCAGCGTGATCGCCGTGGTTTCGTGCCCGGCGGTGAGCAGGGTGAGGAGCTGGTCGGCGATGTCCTCGCGGGTGAGCCCGGAACCGTCGTCGTAGCGGGTCTGCAGCATCATCGCGAGGACGTCGTCGCCGTCCGGGCGGGCCTTGGCGATCAGCCGGTCGACGATCGCGTCGTACTCGCGGCGCATCCGTTCGAAGCGGCGCCACGGGTTGAAGCGGCCCTTCTTCGGGATCGGCAGGACGGCCAGGCGCGACCCGAGCGTGACGAACGGCGGAAGCAGCTCACGCAGCTGCGCGAACTCGGCCCCCTCGGCGCCGAACACCGCGCGGAGGATGGCGTTGAGCGTGATCCGCATCATCGACGGCAGCGTGGCGAAGGCTTTCCCCTCCGGCCAGCTCGCCAGCTCGCGGACGGTTTCTTCCTCGACGATCCGCTCGTAGGCGGCGAGGCGGCGGCCGTGGAAGGGCGGCACGAGGAGCTTGCGCTGCCGTTTGTGTTCGTCGCCGGAGAGGGCGAATAGCGACCGCGGCCCGAGCACGCGGCCGAGGTTGACTTCGAGGTTGTCGACGAGGTCGGGGCCGGCGGTGAAGAGCTGCTTGATCTCGGCGGGATTGGCGAGCACGACGGCGTTGCCGAAGATCGGCACGTCGACGGTGAAGGCGTCGCCGTAGCGCTTTTTGAGCCGCCGCATGCCCCGCAACGGTTGGGTGAGCGCGTAGGCGCCCTGGACGGCGCGGGGCACGGCCGGCCCCGGCGGCAGCGTCGCGGGGCGTGTCATGGTCGTCATCGACCCTCCCGGAAAGGTGGTACGCGACCGTACCGTCGGTACGGTACGCCGGTGTACCATCCGGTTTCAAGAGGAAGGGGTGACCGCTGTGGACGTCGACACCCGCCGGCACCGCCAGCGCCTGCTGGACGGCCTGGCCGCGTCGATCACCGAGACCGGCTTCCGCGACACGACGGTGGCCGACGTCGTCCGCCGCGCCCGCACCTCCCGCCGGACGTTCTACGAGCACTTCTCGAGCCGCGAAGAGTGCCTGATCGCGCTGCTGGCCGACGCGAACCGCGCGATGATCCAGCAGATCTCCGACGCGGTCGACCCCGCCGCGCAGTGGTCCCTGCAGGTGCGCCAGGCGATCGAGGCGTGGATCGCGTGCGCGGAGTCCGAGCCGGCGATCACGCTGAGCTGGATCCGCGACGTCCCGGCCCTCGGCGCCGCGGCCCGCGACCTGCAGCGCGACGCGATGGAGGGCTTCATCGCGATGACCCAGCGCCTCACGGACACGGCGTCGTTGCGCGCGGCGGGGATCAGCCCGCCGTCGCGCCAGGTGGCGGTGATCCTGCTGGGCGGCCTGCGCGAGCTGATCGCGACCACGGTCGAGGACGGCGGCCGCGCGGGCGACGTCACCGAGGTGGCGGTGCGGGCGTCGATCGCGCTGCTGGGGCCGGACGTGTCTCGAATTGCGACAGCCGGGCCGGTTTCCGGGTCCTAGCGTCGGAACCGGCCGGGCCCGGACGTCTGAGCCGGGCGGCCGACGGAGGCGACGATGAAGGCGCTGGTCTACCACGGTCCGGGTGCGAAGGCCTGGGAAGACGTCCCGGACGCCGCCGTCCAGGAGCCGACCGACGTGGTCGTGCGCATCGACACCACCACGATCTGCGGCACCGACCTGCACATCCTGCAGGGCGACGTCGCCGCGGTCACCGGCGGCCGGATCCTCGGCCACGAAGCGGTCGGCACGGTGACGGCGATCGGGGACGCCGTGCGCGCGTTCGCCGTCGGGGACCGGGTGCTCGTGCCGGCCATCACCCAGTGCGGGCGCTGCGAGTACTGCGGGCGCGGGATGCCGTCGCACTGTCAGACGGTCGGCGGGATCGGCTGGATCTTCGGCCACCTCATCGACGGCACGCAGGCCGAGCTGGTGCGGGTGCCGTACGCGGACACGTCGCTCTACGCGGTGCCGCCGGAGGTCACCGACGAACAGGCGATCTTCCTCGCGGATTCGCTGCCGACGGGCTACGAGGTCGGCGTCCTGGCCGGCCGCGTCCGCCCGGGCGACACGGTGGCGGTGGTCGGCGCCGGCGCGGTCGGCCTGGCCGCGATCCTGACGACCGGGCTCTGGGGCGCTGCGAAGGTGATCGCCGTGGATTCCGACAAGTTCCGCCTGGAGAAGGCACTGGAGTTCGGCGCGACGGACGCGTTCGAAGCCGGCCCGGACACCCGCGCCGATGTGCTGGGCCTGACCGACGGCCTCGGCGTGGACGTGGCGATCGAAGCGGTCGGCTACCCGGAAACCCTGCGCACGGCGGTCTCCCTGGTCCGCCCGGGCGGGCGCATCGCGAACATCGGCGTCCACGGGGTGCCGGTCGAGCTGCCGATGCAGGAGATGTGGATCCAGAACCTGACCCTGACGATGGGCCTGGTCGACACGGTCTCGATCCCGACGCTGCTGAAGATGGTGGCGTCGGGCCGCATCCCGGCCGAGCGCATGGGCACCCACCGGTTCACGTTCGGGGAGGTGGAGGAGGCGTACGAGGTCTTCGCCAACGCGGCCGCGAACTCGGCGTTGAAGGTGGTCATCACCCCGTGAGCGGCTAGGCGAGTAATGCGTAAGTCCGGGTGGTGACCGGAGGTGGACGAAGGGTGTCCAAGATCTGTTTGTGACGACGGACCTGAACATCCTTCTCACCGCACTCCACGTCAAGATCGACGACCACCTCACCGGCCGGCGCCTCCGAGGCCCGCTGGCCGGCTGGGCCAAGTGCGGCTTCTGCCGTTCACACTCGCGATGGTTCTGGGGCCTGCGGCTGCACCTGGTCTGCACCCCGGCCGGACTGCCGATCGTCTGGGCGCCGGCCGGCCCGACGGTCGACGAGCGGCAGGTGCTCATGGCGATCTGCGACCACTACCTCGCCGAGTGCGGGGTCCGGCTGATTCGTCCGTCCTACCGCAACCGCAAGCCCGCGTCGCCCGACGCTTCCTGGCCCTTACCGCCGCCATCCGGCACAACCGCGCCGCCAGCCGGCCCATCACCCGATCCCTGACCGCTTACGACCACTGACCGAATTACGCATTACTCGGCTAGGTCATGGTGGGGTCGCCCAGCGCGAGCTCGGGCGGCCGCCCCGGCCGGGTGACCACGACGGCGGCCGACCCGAACGGCGACGTCGCGGCGCCCGGGCGGGACATCTCCACGCGCAACAGGCGCGCGCCGGTGACGTCGAGGTCGATGGCGGCCGGCTTCCCGGCGGTGACGTCGTGCTGGGCGCGCGGGGTCCCGTCGAGCACCACCCGGACCCGGCCGACCTGGAACTCGTCCCTGGCGTCGTCGGGGACGCCCGCGACGGTGCTGAACCGCTGGTAGTTCCCGCCCAGCTCCAGTTCGACGAACCCGGTTCCGGTGGCCGTCGGCGACGTCGGCCGCAGCACGATGCTCTCCTCATAGTGCGTGCCGCCGATCGACGCCGGACCGCGGCGGACGCCGTTGCTGGCGCACAGCCACGGCAGCTCGCCCGCGGGCACTTCGCGGGGCTCCCGGGTCCCGCCGAGCCAAGTCCCGCGGCGGGGCATCGGGTACTGGCCCTGCCCGGTGATCGCGGCGATCAGGTCGGCGACGCCGGCTTCGGTGAACTCGTCGATCGAGTACCTCGTCGTCGAGTACGCGTTGAGGAAGGCCGGGATCTCGTCGATCGAACGGCCGGGGAGGACGACGGGCAGCACGCGTTCGGTCTCCCGGCGCAGATCCCGGGTGAGGTTGTCGCGGATGATCGCCGTTTCGAACTGGGACCCCCGGCCCTCGTGCGGCATCGCGGTGCCGTCGGCGCGGCGCTTGTAGTCGGGGGAGGCGACGACGAGGATGAAGTCCGCCTTCTCCAGGTTTTCGGTGGCCCACAACGACCAGTCCCGGCGCCTGTTGTCGTACCAGGCGTCGAGGTGCACGTCCAGGCCGATCCCGACGCGCAAAAACGACGCGAAGCGGTGCACGAGTTCCTTGTGCTCTGGGGTGTCGTGCGCGTAGGTGACGAACACCCGGGGCGCTTCACGGTCGGTCATCGGCAAAACGATTATCCGCCGGTTCGGCGTTTGTCAAGGTTTTCGAGTGGGCCGGAGATATTGTCCAGTGGTGGCCAGGTACTGGCATGGTTCTGTCCAGTTTCCCGCCTTTCCCGGCCGCTCCGGCCCGGCCTAGGATGGCCGTTGCCTGGTGGGGAGCGGTGAAGGAGCGAGCGCACGCGTGTACGAGTACGACGTGTTCATCAGCTACCAACGCACCGGCCGGGACATTTCCGCGTGGGTGAAAAACCATTTCCACCCGCGGCTCTCGGAAGTGCTCGACAACAACCTCTACCGCGACGCGCGGATATTCTGCGACGACCGCGTGCCCACCGGGACCAGCTGGCCGGTCGAATGGCGCACGGCGTTGCAGCACACCCGCGTCCTGGTTCCGGTGTGCTCGCCGAAGTACTTCCGCGACGAATGGTGCCTGGCGGAGTGGTACTCCATGGCGAAGCGCGAGGAGCTGACCGCGGGGCCGCTGATCTACCCGGTGATCTTCTGCGACTCCCGGAACTTCCCGGACTGGGCCCACGAGCGGCGCATGCGCGACCTGCAGCAGTGGAACCACCCGTTCGAGCACTTCCAGCTGGCGCCGGCGTACCTCGAGTTCAACCACAAGATCGCGGAAATCGCCAAGGAACTGGAAGAACTCATCGAACGAGCGCCGGATTGGCGGGCGGACTGGCCGGTGCTGACCCCGGCTCCCGAGCCGTCGAAGCCGGCGCGGATGCCGAGGTTCTGACGGATGCCGGGTTCGGTGTTCACCTTCTACTCCTACAAGGGCGGTGTCGGCCGCAGCTTCACGCTGGCCAACATCGCCGTCCTGCTCGCCCGCTGGGGCCACCGGGTGCTCTGCCTGGACTGGGACCTCGAAGCGCCCGGGCTCGTCGACTACTTCCGGCCGCAGCTGCCGGGAAAACCGCGCGGTGGCGTGGTGGACCTCGTGGCGGACTTCCAGGCCGGCCGGTTCGCGCCGGGCGCGCACGTCACGCGGCTGCGGGGCGCCCGCGCGCTCGACTTCATCGCCGCCGGGAGCGAAGGGCCCGGGTACATCGGCCAGGTCCAGGCGATCGACTGGGACGTCCTGTACGACGAGGGGTTCGGCGAATACCTCGAGAAGTGCCGGGAGCAGTGGACCGCGGACTACGACTTCGTCCTCATCGACAGCCGCACCGGGATCTCCGACATCGGCAGCATCTGCACCGCGCACCTGCCGGACCACCTCGTGCTGCTGTTCACCGCGAACCGGCAGAGCATCCGCGGCGCGATGGAACTCGCGCGGCGCGCGGACGTGGCGCGGAACCTGCTGCCGTTCGACCGGTCCCGGCTGACCGTCCTGCCGGTCCTGTCGCGCTTCGACAACCGGGAGGAGTACGGCCGGTCGGAGGAGTGGCGGCGGATCGTCCTCGGAGAGACGGCCGAGCTGTACCGGACGTGGCTCGACCAGGGCGTCGCGCCGGAGACGATGTCCCGGCACCTGACGCTGCCGTACGTGTCGTATTGGAGCTTCGGCGAGCAGCTGCCGGTGCTGTCGGAGAAGACGCCGAGCGCGGACCAGATCGGGTTCGCGCTGGAGACGGTCGCGGCGGTGATCGCGTGCCGCTTCGACCGCACCGACCTGCTGGCGGAGAACCGCGACGCGTACGTCGCGGCGGTGCGCGCGAGCCGCCACGAGTTCACCCACGAACTGCGCGTCAGCATCCCGCGCTCGTCGGTGGGACCGGCGGCCGAGCTGGTCGCGGAACTGGAGAAGCTGGACGTCCGGGTCGTGAAGTCCCTGTCGGGCGACCGCTCCCTGCTGTCCAGGGCCGCGGACGACGCGCGCCACCTGTGCCTGGTCGTCGACGGCAAGGTGAGCCGCTGGCAGTCGGCGGAGGTCGAGCTGTTCCTGCACCGGACGCTCGGCCAGGACCGCCGGGTCATCCCGGTCCTGACGTCCGGCACGGAGGCGGCCGGCTTACCCGGCTACGTCGGCAACCTGCGCTACCTCCGCCTCGGCGCGCGGGGCCCGGCGGAGGTGGCCCGCGACCTGGTCGGCCAGCTGCGCGGCTTCACCCCGCTGCTCGACGCGGTCGACGTCGCCGAAGTCCTGCACCAGGCCCGCGACGCGCATCTGCGCCCGTCCCGCTGGGACCTGGTCGACGAGCTGATCGAGGGCCTCCGCGCCGCGATCGGCGCCGGCGACGACGCCCGGGCCAACGACCTCGCCGCCGACCTGGCGGTGGCCACCCGCACCCGCCCCCCGAACGGCGACGTCCGCGACGGCGCCCCCCTGCCGACCCGCCACGCGATCGAGTGGCTCCTGCGCCTCCTCGAAACCCGCGCGAAAACCACGACGCAGCACCGGAAGGATCTCGAATGACGGACCGCTTGGGACAGAAGCAGACCGCGGCGATGTTCACGCTGATGGTGCTGGGCCGGGAGGTGTCCAACCAGGAGCTGGAGGAGGTCGTGGGGTTCACCCTCACGGGCACCGAACGCACGGGGCTGAACAAGCTCGGCTACGTCGACAGCGACAGGACGGGCCCCAAGCGGAGTTTCGTGCACGAGCTGAGCGAGAGCGGCTGGGCGTGGTGCGAGCAGGAACTGACGATGGGCGGTCCGCCGCCGCAGCGGGGCCAGAGTCCGCTGGCCGCGGCGCTGTACGTCATCCTCGGCGGGCTGGACGGCTTCCTGCAGCGCGAGAAGCTCCGGCTGGCCGACGTCTTCACCGAGGGCGAAGCCGTCCCGGCTGCGACGACCGTGTCGGGCGGCAGCCTCGAAGACCGGATCCGCGTCGCCTACCGCGAGCTCGTGAAGGAGCCTCGGGGCTGGGTCGGCCTGGTCGACCTGCGGCCGAAGCTGGGTGCACCCGCGGCGGAAGTCGATGCCGTGCTGAAGGAACTGAGCCGCGCGGGAGAGGTGCACCTGGTCCCGGAGGACAACCGCAAGGCGCTCACCGCGGCCGACCACGAAGCGGCGATCCGCATCGGCGGCGAGGACAACCACTTCGTCGCGTTCGAGGCGTCGTGATGGACGAGCTGAAAGCACTGGCGACGCTGAGCTTCGACTGGGCGGACACCCCCGACCACGTCTGGCGGGATTCGCCGTACCACGTCGAGGGCTTGCACGCCGATGCGCTCGCCGCACTCGACACGGGGATCCGCGATGCGGTGACCAGCGACGGGCCCAGCCCGATCGGGCTCGTCCTGCGCGGCTTGAAGGGGGTCGGCAAGACCCACTTGCTGGGCCTCGTCCGGCGTCAGGTGCACCGCGCGCGGGGGTACTTCTTCCTCGACGACGTCACCGCCGCCGAGGCGTTCTGGGAAAACACGGCCGAGGCGCTGCGCCGTGGGCTGACCCGGCCGGACGATTCGGGTGAGTCCCAGCTGAAGCGGTTCCTGCTGCGCGTGTGCCTGCGGGCGCACGTCGCCGCCGAGGTCGAGGGGCGGATCCGGCGGGGGCGCGGGCTGACGGTGGAGGACGTCGAGGCGTTCGTCGACGGGGTGGCTTCGCTCGACGAGATGGTCGCCGACGAATGCGGGGACACCGCGCGAGCCCTCGTGCTCATCGCCAGCCGGGACCGCGGCGCCAAGTACATCGGCGAGGACTTCCTCGACGGCGACGCGGAGCTTACGTCGGAAGCCCGGCAGTGGAACATCTACTCGAGGCCGAAACCGTCCCGCGTCCTCGTCCAGGAAATCACGCGGCTGCTCGCCCTCACCGGGCCGGTCGTGATCGCCGTCGACCAGCTCGACACGCTCGTCGCGCGGTCGACGCAGGGCATGCTCGGCGAAGGCGTCGGGGACGACCTGCTCGTGGCGCAGATCGCCGACGGGCTGATGGGTCTGCGGGAGGTCACCCACAAGACCCTGACCGTGCTGGCTTGCCTGCCGTCGACGTGGGAGCAGATCAAGACCAAGGCGGCGGGAACCGTCCCGGATCGCTTCCGCGAATCGGTGATGCTCGGCCGGATCACCCACGCCGAAGTCGGGCGGGCGCTGGTCGAGAAACGGCTGGGCGTCGCCTACCAGGCCATGGAGTTCACCCCGCCCTACCCGAGCTGGCCCGTGGCGCCCGAGGCGTTCGACGAGCCGTGGGAGCAGTGGACACCGCGTGAGCTGCTGAAGCGGATCGGCGCGCACATCGACGCGTGCCTGCGCAGCGGGCAGGTCAGGGAACTCTTTTCCTTCGACGAGAAGACCCCGGTGCCGGTCGCGCCCGTGCGCACGGCGGTCGAGAGTGACCGGTTCGCCGAGCTCGACAGTGAATTCGAAAAGCTGCAAGCGGAAGCCGATCCCGGGAAGCTGCTCGCCGAGAAGAGCGTCGACAAGGCCATGCCCGATCTCCTCTCCGCCGCCCTTCGGTGCTGGGTGACCGAAGTCGGGGATGACGACCTCGAGTGGTCGTGCGAGCGGCAGAACGCCCGCAGCGAGGTGCACGCCTGGCTCACTCGGACCCTCGACGAGGCCGCCGACCTCCAGGAGCACTGGGCCTTCCGGGCGATTCCCGCACGGGATCCGCGGGCCGCGCTGAGCCGGTTCCGGAAGGCGCGGTCCGCCGCGGGGCAGCGGCAAGGGGCGGACAACCGGCACCTCGTGATCCTGCGGGACGCCTGGGGAAAGGGCGCGAAGACGCGGGAAGAGGTGGACAAGTTCACGACCGCGGGCGGCAAGACGATCCCGCCGAGCGCGGCCGACGTCCGGATTTTCTGGGCTCTGGACAAGATGCTCGCCAACGGTGGCCGGGAACTGCATGAATGGCTGATCGACCGACGGCCCGCGAGCCGGTCCGAGTTGTTGTCCGCCGTCTTGCCGGAGAAGCCGTCGGGGCAGCCTGCCGAAGGGACCCATCCGCCACCGGCCGACGGGGAGATCACGCTCGGGACCGTCGTCGGGTCGGGGGAGCCGGTGCGGGTCGAGCTTTCCGCGCTGCGCAAGCACGCCGCCGTCTTCGCGGGGTCCGGGTCCGGGAAGACCGTGCTGCTCAGGCGGATCGTCGAGGAGTGCGCGCTGCTGGGCGTCTCCGCGATCGTCCTGGATCCCAACAACGACCTCGCCCGCCTCGGTGACGCCTGGCCGACGCCGCCGGAGAGCTGGGGGCCCGACGACGCCCAGCTCGCGAAGCGGTACCTCGCCGAGACCGACGTCGTCGTGTGGACGCCGGGACGGGCGACCGGGCGGCCGCTCGCGTTCCAGCCGTTGCCGGACTTCGCCGGCGTGCTCGACGACTCCGACGAGTTCGCCGCCGCCGTCGAGGTGGCCGTCGCGACCCTGGCTCCGCAAGCGCGGCTGACCGGGAGCACCGCGAAGACCAACATCGGGCTGGCCGTGTTGCGGCAGGCGGTCGTCGAGCACGCGAAGACCGGCTCGCGAAGCCTGCCCGAGCTGATCGAGCTGCTGACCGATCTGCCCGAGGACGTCAGCAACCTCAACGACGCCAAGCGCATCGCGGCCGGCCTGGCCGAGGTGCTCAAGGCGGCGATGGTCAACGACCCGCTCTTCGCGGGTGGCGGCGAGCCGGTCGATCCGGGCGTGTTGCTGACTCCCGCGGACGGCAAGCGGGCCCGCGTCTCGGTGATCAGCTTCGTCGGGCTGCAGGCGGACGAGCAGCGGCAGAACTTCGTCAACCAGCTGCAGATGGAGCTGTTCGCCTGGATCAAGCGCAACCCGGCGGGGGAGCGGCCGCTGGGGGCGTTGTTCGTGATGGACGAAGCCCAGACGATGGCGTCGTCGGGGAGCCTCACGGCGAGTACGCGCAGCACGATCGTGCTCGCGTCGCAGGCCCGCAAGTACGGGCTGGGGCTGCTGTTCGCCACGCAGGCGCCGAAGGGGCTGCACAACCAGGTCGTCGGCAACGCGATGACGCAGTTCTTCGGCCGGTTGAACAGCCCGGCCCAGATCGCGGCGGCCAACGAGCTGGCCCGGGCGAAGGGGAGTCCGGTCGCGGACATCTCACGGCTGGAGCGCGCGCAGTTCTACGTGGCGGGGGAGGCGTTCGGGTTCCGCCAGGTGGCGACGCCGCTGTGCCTGTCCCACCACCCGGCGAGCCCGCTGCGGCTGGAAGAGGTGATCGCCCGGGCGCGGGACGAGTGAGGCGTGTCGATTGGGGCGGAGTTCGTTCGACGCAGGGGTGAAGCGAACGCGACCCGAGGAGCACCCCATGATCCGCCTCTACATGTCCATGTCCCTCGACGGCTACATCGCCGGTCCCGACGACCGGCCGGGCCAGGAACTGGGCCGCGGCGGGGGACGGCTGTTCGACTGGCTCGACGAACGCCACGGTGCCGGACCCAGCGGCCGGGTCTACCGCGAGGCGTGTTCGACCGGCGCGCTGATCTCGGGACGGCGGACGTTCGAGCTGGCCGGCCGGTGGGGTGGCGACCACCACGACGGCGTGCCGATCAACGTCCTGACCCGCCACGCGGACCCGGCCGACGCACTACCCGGCAGCGCGCGGTACTTCACGGACGTGGTGGCGTGCGCCGAGGAGTCCCGCGCGGCGGCCGGCGACCGCGGGGTCATGGTGCACGGTGCGGGTGCGGCGCAGGCCCTGCTGGCGGCCGGCGAGCTGGACGAGCTGGAAATCGACCTGGTCCCGGTCCTGCTCGGCGGCGGACGGCGCCTGTTCGGCGAGTCGGACCCGGTCGAGCTGCGGCTGGTCCGCCGCCTCGAAGACCGCGACGTCACGCACCTGCGTTACGAGGTCGTGCGTTAGGACTGCTCGGCCTCGTACTGCGCGAGGATGTCGTGCGTCGCATCGATCAACGCCGGCGCTTCGCAGACCTTGGCGAAGATCTCCGCGTACTGCAGCAGCACGAGCCGCAGCCGCTCCAGTTCCGCGCGCAGCTCCACCGACTTCTCCCACGCTGCCTCGTGGACGACCACCGCCGTGCCGTCGGGACGGCTCGCCTCCCACTCCTGCAACGCCGGGTGCCACTGGGCCAGTACCGGGCGCAGGACCGCGTTCAGCATCCAGATCGCCAGGTGACCGAAGCGGTATTCACCCTTTCGAGGCGGCTTCGCCACGGACGGCCCGTACCGGCGCAGGATTTCCCGCGTCACGCCGAACAGCTGGTACAGCGAGCTGAGCGCCTCGCGCAGGATGCCGTGGTCCGGAGCCAGCGGGGCCACCGTGACGCGGGTGACCAGCTCGACGTACAGTTCCCACGCCGCATCGCGTTCGGCCTGGTCCGGGCGCCATTCGCCGGACAGTTTCGCCGGGCCCCAGCCCAGATCCACCCGCACCTTGTCGATGGGCATGTGCCGCCTCCCCGATCCGTCACCGAACGCAACGGCAGTCTACCTACGGTCGATCGTGCCGCCGTTCGTGTTACGGACCGTGCAGCTGCTCGTCGAGGTCGGCGTGGAAGCGGCCGGACTCGCACGGGCGGCCGAGCAGGATGCGGCGGGCCGCCTCGCCGCACAGCGCGCCGACGAGCGCGGCACCCGGTGCCGGCTCCGGCCGGTCGGCGTCCTCGATGGTCCGGAGCAGCTCGGTCCGGGAACTCGCGGTCAGCTCGAGGACGTCGACCGACTTCACGTCGCCGAGCAGGCCGTGCAGCAGCGGGCGGTCGGGTTCGCGGTCGAAGCGCTCGACGTCGAGCGTGCCGCGGCCGGTGGCCATCACGACCGGGATGCCGAGGTCGCGCGCGTACTCGCGGGCCGCGATCTTCGCCCACGGCGTAGCGCACCCCTCGACGAGCAGGTCGAGCCCGCCGGCGAAGAACCGCTCGATCGTTTCCGGGGTCAGTCCGGCACGTTCGACCTCGACGTCGAGGTACGGGTCGAGCTCGGCCAGCTGCCGGGCCGTCAGCACCGCCTGGTCGACGCCGATGTCGTGCAGGCCGCCGCGCAGGCGGTTCAGGCCGGAGGGCCCGAAGTCGGCCAGCTTGAACGCGCCGCCGATGCCCTCCCGCGCCAACGTCAGCGCCACGCTGTCGCCGTCCGACCGGCCGAGGACGCCGATCCGCTGGCCGGACAACTGCTTCCGGCCGGTGCGGGCCAGGTGGAACTCCTCGCGGGGCAGGACGTGCACCAGCCGCGCTGACCACGGGTACCACGCCCACGTGCCGTACTCCCACGGCTCGGTGCCGGCCAGCCGCTCGCGCTTCTCGCGCGCGACCTCGGTGGCGTCGCGGCACGCCGGTTCGCGGGCGCGGACCAGCTCGGTGAGCTGGTCGTCGATCGTGTCGTGGATGTCGCGGACAGCACCCGATGCCAGCAGCGCGTCGAGTTCGGCCGCGGCGTGCAGGACCGGCCGGAAGGTGTCGCGGTCGGGCGTCGCGGCGCCACGCGAGGTGACCCGGGTGGTGCGGGGTCCCGCGCCGGCGACGACCGGGAACTCGTCCCGCAGCCGGGTGATCAGGTCGTGGTGCTGCCCGCCGCCGTCGGCGACGCGGTGGAGCATGACGACGACGTCTTCGGTGTACTGCGGCACGTACCGGCGCGTGCCGCGGACGGGCCGGAAGCCGAAGCGCTCGTGGAAGCGGTCCTGGCCGTCCTTCGTGCCGGACGTGCCGATCACCGCCCGCGCGCCGAGGTGGTGGGCCGCGCCGATGGCCAGCGCGTTCAGGTGGAGCCCGAGCCCGAGCCGGCGGGCGCCGTGCTCGACGACGAGCCGGCTGGGCTCGAACACGCCCTCGACGGGGAACCCCTCGGCCGCCAGGAGTTCTTCGTAGTCCTGGTCCCCGAGGAAGTCGCGGGACCGGAAGAACGCGGCCGTGTCCGGTGTGGACAGCCGGACGTACCCGAGCGGCGGGCCGCCGGGACTGCGTCGCGCGAGGAAGTGCCAGGCGCCGAAATCGAGGTTCCGGTCGTCGGCCTGGGTGCCGTCCGCGCGGCGGAACGCGGGGCGCCGGCCGTGGTCGACCACGATGCGGGCGCGCAGGGCGCGGACTTCGTCGAGCGCCGAGTGGTCGCCGTCGCCCGGCCGCGGTGCGAGGAACGCGGTGACGTGCCAGTCGGGCGTGTCCGGCGCGGGCTCGCGCAGGCCGGGGCGGGTCAGGTGGGTCAAGTGTCGCCTTTTTCCGGAGATCGGGCCGGCGTGGTCCGGACCAGAGCGCGGAACTTTAGCAGCGCGGCCCGCACCCGGCTCGACGACGGCGGCGGGCCGGGAATTCTTTACCCACGGGGGAATCGCCGCACCACTCGAAGGAGTGGCGCGGGTGCTCGCGGTACGACGGAGAGCGTCCCGAGAGGGCGCCCGGTCCCGCGGGACCGGGCGCCCGCGGTCAGTCCGCTTCCGGGAAGTGGATGTCGGTGACGTGGACGTCCACGACCTCGACGTCGAGGCCCAGGTACTGCTCGACGGCGTCGATCACGGAGACCCGGATCTGCTCGCCGAGCGCCTTGACCGCGTGGCCGAAGGCGATCACCAGCGGGATGGTGATCCAGGCGACCTCGTCGGCGAGCTCGATCTTGATGCCGTCTTCGTCGACGCTGTGCACGCCTTCGGCCTTGGCGGTGACCCGGGTGACGATCTTCGCGACCACGCCGTCGGCGACCGTGGTGCTGCCGCGGGTGCCGGCGGCGGGCCGGACCTCGGCCGGGGCCGCTTCGGCGACCACGGTCTCGGCTTCGGCGATGACCGCCGCGGCGGCCGGTTCCACCTCCGCGACCGGCTCGGCTTCGACGACGGGCTCGGTCTCGGCGACGGGCTCGGCGATCGGCTCGGTGGCCGGCTCTTCTTCGGCGACGGTCTCGGCTTCGGCGACCGGCTCCTCGGTCGCTTCCGTCTCGGCCGCCGGCTCGGTGTCGTCGTCGGTGACGGCGGTGTCCGCCGCCGTGTCGTCCTCGGTGGCGTCGGCGTCGGTGTCGTCCTCGGCAACGGCGGCCGTGTCGTCGTCTCCGGCGCTGTCCTCTTCGAAGTCCGTCGCGGCCGTGTCGTCTTCGGCGGTCTCGGTGGTCTCGACCTCGGCCGTTTCCGCGGCGGCTTCGGTCTCGGGTGCGGAATCCGTGTCCTCGGCGCCGTCGGCCGGGGCCTCGGCGACCGCGGGTTCGGGCTCGGGGGTGCCGTAGGCGTACCCGCCGGAGCTGGGGTTTTCGTTCTTGGGGCGGCCGAAGATGCTGTTGATGACGTCGGACATGGGTTCCCTTCCCGGGGAGCGACGGCTCACTGTGGGGACGAACAGACGGGCGCCACTATAGGGTGAAGCCTGTGACGCGCGGCACAGGCCCCCACCTTCGAGACTCGCTTGTGTCCCAACGGATATCCGGCGCCCGCCGGGGTGATCACCGTCCGTCAGGTCCGGGTCGGCGATCCGTGATGACTCGCGGAAAATGACGTCCAGGAATTGTCCACTTTCCGCCCGGCCGGCATTTCTTTCAGTCCGTTCGGAATAGGCGCGCGGGAACGCTCGAACCCAATGCGCGATATCCGGCGGGATTGAGGTGCAGGTGGTCGCCGACGTCGTAGGCCGGCAGCAGGCGCGCCGGGGCCGCCGGGTCGCGGGCCACGCGGTCGAAGTCGAGGACCGCGTCGAAGTGGCCGGGGTCGCGGATCCACGCGTTCACCTGCTGACGCGCCGCTTCGCGCTCCGGTGCGTCGTAGCCGGTGTTGCCGCCGAACGGGGTCAGCGTCGCGCCGTACACCTCGATGCCGGCCGCGTGGGCGCGGACCAGGATCTGGTCGTAGGCGTCGATCAGCTGCGCGGCCACGTCCGCGGCGGCGGCCGGGGTGGCCGTGCCGAGGTCGTTGACGCCTTCGAACACGATCGCCCGCGACACGCCGCTCTGGGCGAGCAGGTCGCGGTCCAGGCGCGCCAGCACGTTCGGGCCGAGGCCGTCCTGCAGCACGCGGTTGCCGCCCGCGGCCTGGTTCAGCACGGCTGATGGGACCCGCGAGGCGAGGACGTCCGGCCAGCGGTCGTTGCCGTTCGTCGTCGAGCCGCGGCCGTCGGACAGCGAGTCGCCGATCACCGCCACCGCCGAGGCCGGGGACAGCACTTCGACGCCGCTGAGGAAGTACCAGTGGTCCACCGGGGTCGCGCCGGGCAGCTCCGGCGCGGCCACCTGGTCACCGGGCACCAGGTACGACGTCGTCCGCGAGCCCGGGTGCGAAGTGACCGACAGGGACGCCTGCCCGTGCGCCAGGTAGGTCGTCACGGCGACGTTCTCGAAGGGCCGCACCGGGAAGGGCAGCGGATCGGAGACCACCTGCGCGCCCACCGGAACCACCGTGCCCGCCTTGCCGTGGAACGTCACCGGTACCGCGCTGCCCGAGACGACCGCCGAGCCCCCGGCGGCCCCCGCGACCGGCCGCGCCACCGTGACCGCCGTGAGCGGCAGGGGCGCGCCGCCGAAGGCGTTCGAGAACCGCAGGCGGATGCGGGGCCCGCCGGCCGTGACGTGCGCCGTCTGCCGCAGGGAAGCGTTGTCCAGCACCCGGTCCGTGCCGGTGTAGGGCGCCGGCGGCAGGTTGCCCGGCTCGGTCAGCTGCGGCATCGACGTCCACGTCGCCACCCAGTGCGACGACGGCGGGCGGCCCGAGGCGCCGACGAACAACGCGGTCAGCAGCGCCAGCACGGCGATCAGCGAAGTGCGTCTCACAACGAGAACTCCGGGGTCAGGACCCGGTCGAAGCCGACGTGCCGGCGCGGCCCGGTCAGCGTGCAGTGCAGGGTCGCGACGATCTGCTCGCTCGACGTACCCACGCGCAGCTCGACGTCACCGGGGTCGACCTGGCGGCGCCCGGCGCGCCCGGTGTAGGAGGTCAGGTCCGCGTGCAGCCCGATGTCCAGCACCACGCTCGCGCCCGGGGCCACGGTGACCCGGCGCGCCGCGATCAGCTGCCGCTCGGGTCGCGCGACCTCGGCGACCGGGTCGTGCAGGTACACCTGGACGACTTCGGAGGTCTCGCGGTCGTGGTCGTTGCGCAGCGTCACCCGGACCCGGCAGACGCCGTCGGTCGGCCAGAGCGAGCCCGTCGCACTGACGTCCACCCAGGTCGCCGGGGCGTAGGAAAGCCCGTGGCCGAAGGGGAACAGGGGAGTGGGGTCGACCGTGCTCACCTCGCTGCGCCGGCCGAGCGGCGCCGCCAGGTAGGTCGACGGCTGGCTCGCGCCGGCCGCCGGGAAGCTCACCGGCAGCCGGCCGGCCGGGTCGATCCGTCCACCGAGGACGTCCGCCAGCGCGGGCGCGCCTTCTTCGCCGGGGTAGAACCCGCACACCACCGCGGCCAGCCGCGGCAGCTGACGCGAAAGCTCGTACGGCCGGCCCGAAAGCAGCACCAGGACCACCGGCTTGCCCGTGTCCAGCAACGCGTCCAGCAGTTCTTCCTGCCGGCCGGGCAGCCGCAGATCGGGCGCGTCGCAGCCTTCGCCGGACGTGCCGCCGCCGAACAGCCCGGCCCGGTCGCCCAGCACGGCCACGCACACCGCCGCGTCCGCGCACGCCGACACGGCTTCCGCGATCCCTTCGTCGTCCCCGCCGGTGACCGGGCAGCCGAGGGCGTAGGTGACGTCGTGGGCGGAGCGCAGCGCTTCCACCACCGTCGGCACCGAGACACCGAACGGGACGTCGGGGTGGTGCACGCCGACGTGCAGCGGGAACGAGTAGCAGCCGAGCATCGCGCCCGCCGCGTCCGCGCGCGGCCCGACGACGGCGAGCTTCGCGCCGGGGGCCAGTGGCAGCGTCCCGTCGTTGTGCAGCAGCACGATCGACTTCTCGGCCACCTCGCGCGCCATCGCGCGCGAGCCGGCGTCGTCGAGGTCGATCTCCTCCGGGAACTCGGGCGCCCAGTCCGCGTCGAGCAGGCCCAGCTCGCACTTCTGCCGCAGCACGCGTTCGAGGGCGCGGTCGACGACGGCGGCGTCGACCGCGCCCCCTTCCACCGCGGCGAGCAGCGGCTCGCCGTAGCAGTCCATGGTCGGCAGTTCCACGTCGATCCCGGCGGCCAGCGCCTGCCCGGCCGCGTCGCCGCGGTCGGCCGCGACGCCGTGCAGCCGGTGCAGGAACGCCACGGAGAAGTAGTCGGCGACGACCGTGCCGTCGAAACCGTAGGTGTCGCGCAGGAGCCCGGTCAGCAGCTCCGCGTCGGCGGCGGCCGGGAGGCCGTCGGTGTCGGTGTAGGCGTTCATCACCGACCGCGCGCCCGCCCGCAGCGCCAGCTCGAACGGCGGGAGCAGGACGTCCGCGATTTCGCGCGGCCCGGCGGAAACGGGCGCCAGGTTACGCCCGGCCCGCGAGGCGGAGTAGCCGACGAAGTGCTTCAGCGTCGCGACGATGCCGGCCGACTCGAGGCCGGCGACGTACGCGCTGCCGATCGTGCCGACCAGATACGGGTCTTCGCCGATGGTCTCTTCGACGCGGCCCCAGCGCAGGTCCCGGGCGACGTCGAGAACCGGCGCGAGCCCCTGGTGCACGCCGAGCCCGCGCATCGTCGCGCCGATCCGCGCCGCCATCCGCCGCACGAGGTCCGGGTCGAACGTCGCACCCCACGACAGCGGGGCCGGGTAGATCGTGGCCTGCCACGCGGCCAGCCCGGTCAGGCATTCCTCGTGCACCACGGCGGGGATCCCGAACCGGCTGCCGGCCGCGATCTGCCGCTGGGTGCGCGCCAGGCTGTGCGCGCCGATCACCGGGTCGACCGGGCGGGTGCCGAACACCCGGGTCAGCTGCCCGATGCCGTGGCGGACCAGGTCGTCGAAGTCGACCGACGGGTCGACGAAGTCGTGCTGGTGCGGGGCCATCTCGCCACCGGAGTCGATGCCGACCCACACGCCGTAGAGCTGGGCGAGCTTTTCGCGGAGGCTCATGCGGGCCATCAGCGCGCGGACGCGCTCGCCCGGGTCGGCTGTGGCGTCGCGCCACGGCTCCGGCGCCGTGGTGGGCTGCGTGGTCAAGGCTTTCCGCCCTTCATGAGAGATCTGTCGGGGGTTCCGGGTGGCGGAGCCCCCGGCCCGGGGCGAAACCCCGGATGTCACGGGAGAGATGGGGAGAGGGCCCGGGTCGAGTGCCGCACCACGAGGCCGGTGTCGAGGGTGACGTGGGTGCGCTCGACCGCGTCGCCGTTGATCAGCGCGATGAGCATGCTGATCGCCCGGTGGCCCATCTCGCGGATCGGCTGGTCGACAGTGGTCAGTGGCGGGGTGCAGAGCGCGGACTCGGGGACGTTGTCGAAGCCCACGACGGAAAGGTCGTCGGGCACCGAAAGCCCCAGCTCGCGGGCCGCGCCGACGGTCGCGATGGCCGAGATGTCGTTCGCGGCGAACACCGCGGTCGGCCGGTCCGGCCCGGTCAGCAGGTCGTGCGCGGAGGCCGCGGAGACCTCCGGGTCGTAGGCGCCGATCCGGACCAGGTTCTCGTCGGCCGGCACGCCCGCGGCTTCCAGCGCCCGCAGGTAGCCTGCCTTGCGCAGCGTCGCCGATTCGAGGTCGGGGCGGCCGGAGAGGAACGCGATCCGGCGGTGCCCGAGTTCCAGGAGGTGCTCGGTGGCGAGCTGCGCGCCGCGGAGGTTGTCGGAGTCGATGGTCGGCAGGTGCGACGGGCCGGTGTGCGGGTCGACCGCGACGACCGGCGTGCCGGGCACGGCTTCCAGCGAAACGGCGGGCGTGACCAGCACGGCGCCGTCGACGAGGGTGCCGGACAGGCGGGAGAGGTAGCGCTTCTCCCAGCCGGCCGGGTCGCCGGTGCGCCCGCCCGCGGAGTAGACGACGAGCTCGAAACCGCTGCCGCGGATGGCGTCCGCGGCTCCCTTGAGCAGCTCGGTCGAGAACGGTTCGAGGTCGGCGACCAGGATGCCGATGACGTTCGTCCGGTGGTTTCTCAGGCTCTGCGCCACGAGGCTCGCCTCGTAGCCCAGCTCGTCGATCACCGCTCGGACACGCGCGAGCGTCGCGGCGGAGACGCCGTAGCGCTCGTTGATGACTTTGGAAACCGTGGCCACCGAGACGCCGGCGCGGGCTGCGACGTCACGGATGGTCACCCTGGAACTGGGCTGCATCGGCTCAGACTAGCCATGTAAAACGTTATCGACAACGATTGACATCCGATTTGCCCCGGAGCAAACTCTTCGCCAACCCGGGCGCAGTCGCGCCCCGTCCAACTCGGCCGAAGTCGTCAGGAGTGGACCCACGATGTTCGCGAAGCACAGAATCCCCGTTCTCGCGGCCTTGGCAGCCGTCCTCCCGCTCGCCCTTTCGGCGTGCAGCGGGGGGAACGACGCGCCCGCGCAGCCGAGCGGGCCGGTCACCCTCACCTGGTGGCACAACGGCACCACCGATCCGATCAAGTCGATCTGGGAGAAGGTCGTCGCCGACTACCACCAGGCGCACCCGGACGTCACGATCAAGGCCCAGCCGCTGCAGAACGAGGACTTCCCGACGAAGGTCCCGCTCGCGCTGCAGGGGGCGGAGCCGCCGGACGTCTACCAGTCCTGGGGCGCCGGAGACCTGGCCTCGCAGATCACCTCGGGCAAGGTCGCCGACATCACCGACGCCACGAAGCCGTGGATCACCCAGACCACCGGCAAGTTCGGCGAGAACTGGCAGGTCGACGGCAAGCAGTACGGGGTGCCGTTCGAGCAGCACTTCGTCGGCTTCTGGTACCGCAAGGACCTCTTCCAGCAGGCGGGGATCACCACCCCGCCGAAGACGATGGACGAGCTGAACGCCGCGGTCACGCAGCTGAAGGCCAAGAACATCGCGCCGATCTCGGTCGGCGGTAAGGACCGCTGGCCGGACGCCTTCTACTTCAACTACTTCGCGATCCGCGAGTGCTCGGTCGACGTGCTCAAGCAGTCGGTGAAGGCGGTCAAGCTCGAAGACCCGTGCTGGACGAAGGCCGGGCAGGACCTGAAGAACTTCCTGGCCACGCAACCGTTCCAGACCGGGTTCGCGGGCACGCCGGCGCAGCAGGGCGCGGGCAGCTCGGCCGGCCTGGTCGCCAACGGCAAGGCCGCGATGGAACTGCAGGGCGACTGGGAGCCCGGCACGATGTCGGCGCTGACCGACGACAAGCAGCTGGATTCGAAGGTCGGCTGGTTCCCGTTCCCGGCCGTCACGGGCGGGCAGGGCGACCCGGCGGCGGTGCTCGGCGGCGGTGACGGGTTCGCCTGCACCACCCGCGCGTCGAAGGCGTGCGCGGACTTCCTGCAGTACCTGGGCAGCGAGCCGGTGCAGACGCAGCTCGCCGCTCAGGGAGCCGGCCTGCCCGTCAACACCGTCGCCGCGAAGGCGCTGAAGACCGACACGCTGAAGGCCGTCTACGACTACGGCACGAAGGCGCCGTACCTGCAGATGTACTTCGACCGGGCGTTCCCGACCGCGGTCGGCGCCGCGCTGAACGACGCGGTGGCGAACATGTTCGCCGGCCAGGGCACCCCCGAAGGCATCGTGGCCGCCGTCAACCAGGCCGCGGCGGGCAACAAGTGACCACGGCGACGAAGCCGGTGCGGACGGCGAACCGGCCGTCCGCACCGGCTCCGGGCCGCCGCGCGAAGCGGTCCGGTCTCGGCAAACGGCTCGAGCTGGCGCTGCTGCTCGGGCCGGCCCTGCTGGTGTTCGTCGGCTTCGTCCTGGTGCCGATCGGGATCGCCGGTTTCTACAGCCTCTTCAAGTGGAACGGCTTCGGTCCGCTCGACGACTTCATCGGCCTCGACAACTACGTCGACGCCTTCAGCGGCGAGGTGTTCCAGGGCGCGATCGTGCACAACCTGATCATCGCCGGGCTGTCGATCGTGGTGCAGCTGCCGCTGTCGATCGGGCTGGCGATGCTGCTGAACCGCAAGCTGCGCGGGCGCGCGGTGCTGCGCGCGCTGGTGTTCGCGCCGTACGTGCTCTCCGAGGCGATCACGGCGGTGATCTGGGTCCTCATGCTGCAGCCCAACGGGTTCGCCGACCAGGTGCTCAAGGGCGCCGGGCTCGGCGGCCTGATCCACAACTGGCTGGCCGACCCGGGCATCGTGCTCTACACGCTGTTCGCGGTGATCACCTGGAAGTACATCGGCTTCGGCATCATCCTGCTGCTCGCCGGTCTCCAGGGCGTGCCCGCCGAACTGCGCGAAGCCGCCGCGCTCGACGGCGCGTCGGCGTGGCAGACCACCCGGCACGTCGTGCTCCCGCTCCTCGGGCCGACCATCCGGATCTGGATCTTCCTCTCGGTGATCGGCTCGCTCCAGCTGTTCGACGTCGTCTGGATCATGACCACGGGCGGCCCGGCGAACGCGTCGACGACGATGGCGACCTACCTGGTCGACCACGGCTTCAAGCGCTACGAATTCGGCTTCGGCTCCGCGGTCGCGGTGATCCTGTTCGTCATCTGCTTCGTGTTCGCCCTGCTGTACCAGCGGTTCGCGCTCCGCCGCGACACCCAGGGCGCTCTGACGAGGATGGTGGGCTGATGCGTTCACGCCGGTTCGGCCTGTCGGCGGGCTACCTCGCGGCGATCGTCGTGCTCGGGGTGACCGTCGTACCGCTGCTGTTCGTCTTGCTCGGCGGGTTCCGCAGCAACGCCCAGCTCACCAACGACCCGGCCGGGCTGCCCGCCCCGTGGATCTCGGACAACTACGCCTCGGTCCTCGGCTCGAGCGCGTTCTGGACGTTCCTCGGCAACAGCGCACTGATCGCCGTGATCGCGACCGCGGTCGCCGTCGGCTTGGGCTCGATGGCCGGGTACGCGCTCTCGAGGTACCACTTCAAGGGCCGTGAAGCGCTGTACACGCTGTTCACGCTCGGCCTGCTGTTCCCGCTCACGGTGGCGACGCTGCCGCTGTACCTGTGGCTTCGCCAGCTGGGCATGCTCGAAACCTTCTGGGGCGTGGCGATCCCGGAGGCGGCGTTCTCGCTGCCGGTGACGATCGTGATCCTGCGGCCGTTCATGCACGCCATACCGGGCGAGCTCGAGGACGCGGCCGTGCTCGACGGCGCCACCCGGCTCGGCTTCTTCTGGCGCATCCTGCTGCCGCTGTCGACACCCGCGCTGACCACGGTCGGCGTGCTCGCCTTCGTCACCAGCTGGAACGCCTACCTGCTGCCGCTGCTCGTGTTCAACGACTCCGCGCACTTCACGCTCCCGCTCGGCGTCGCGACGTTCCAGTCGCAGTACTCCCAGGACACCGCCCGCGTGCTCGCGTTCACCGCGCTGTCGATGATCCCGGCGCTCGCGTTCTTCGTGCTCGCCGAACGGCGCATCGTCGGTGGGCTGACCGGATCCGTGAAGGGCTGACTCAGGAGGTCTCCCGTGCCGTCCGAGGTCCACCGCCGTACCTTTCTGCAGTTGCTCGCGCTGGCCGGGGCCGGTTCGGCCGCTCTGCCGGGACTCGCCGAAGCGGGGACCGGGTTCCCGTTGGTGTCGCGGGGAAAGGCCGCGACGATCGTGGTCGCCCCCGGCGATCTGCCGGGGGTCCGCCGGGTCGCCGGGGACCTGGCCGCCGACGTCGAACGCGTCACGGGCGTCCGCCCGGCCGTGTCCGATGTGGTGCCGGAGCACGGGCCCGTGGTGCTGGTCGGCACCCTCGGGCACAGCCCGCTGGTCGACGACCTGGTGCGGGCCGGGCGCCTGGACGTCCGGGACACCGCCGGGAAGTGGGAGACGTCGCTGAGCCAGGTCGTCGACGGGCGGCTCGTGCTCACCGGCAGCGATCAGCGCGGCGTGATCTACGGCGTCTACGAGGTTTCGCGGCGGATCGGTGTTTCGCCGTGGTACTGGTGGGCCGACGTCCCGCCGCGGCGGCAGGCCGAGCTGCACCTCCCGGGCGAGCGCTTCAGCTTGGGCACCCCGCACGTCAAGTACCGCGGGTTCTTCGTCAACGACGAGAACCCGGCGCTCGGCACCTGGGCTCCGGAGTACTTCGGGCCGGGCCACGCACCGGGCTTCCCCAACGGTTTCAACCACCTCTTCTACGCGAAGGTGTTCGAGACCATGCTGCGGCTGCGCGCCAACTACCTGTGGCCGGCGGTGTGGGGGCGGGCGTTCGCCGAGGACGACCCGCTCAACCACGCGACGGCCAAGGAGTACGGCGTCGTCATGGGTACTTCGCACGAGGCACCGATGATGCGCGGCATCGAGGAGTGGAACCGGCACGCCACCCCCGGGCACGACCCCTACGGCGGCACGGGGGAGTGGAGCTTCCGCCGCAACGGCGAAGCGATCAAGGCCTACTGGACCGACGGCATCCGCCGGATGGCCCGCGAGGGCTTCGAAGGCGTCGTCACGCTCGGCAT
The DNA here is from genome assembly GCF_023008405.1 of Amycolatopsis sp. FBCC-B4732. Lineage (NCBI taxonomy): Bacteria > Bacillati > Actinomycetota > Actinomycetes > Pseudonocardiales > Pseudonocardiaceae > Amycolatopsis > Amycolatopsis sp. FBCC-B4732. The sequence continues at coordinate 3,431,668 of NZ_CP095376.1, read as the reverse complement.
GCGCGGCAACGGCGACGTCAGCCTGCCCGACGGTGACGGCATCGAGCTGATGGCGGAGATCCTCGCGGCCGAGCGGGACATCCTCGCGCGCGAGCTGAGCACCGACGTCCCGCAGGTGTGGACGCTCTACAAGGAGGTCCAGCGGTACTGGGTCAAGGGCCTGCGGCCGCCGGACGACGTCATCGTCGTGTTCACCGACGACAACTGGGGCAACATCCGCAAGCACCCGGACCTCTCGCTGCCGCCGCACCCGGGCGGGTACGGGCTCTACTACCACTTCGACTACGTCGGCGGCGGGCGCAACTACAAGTGGGTCGACACCGCGCTGATCGCGAACACGTGGGAGCAGCTGAACCAGGCCACCGCCTACGGGAACGACCGGCTGTGGGTGGCGAACGTCGGGGACATGAAGGGCAACGAGCTGCCGCTGCAGTTCTTCCTCGACTACGCCTGGAACCCCGCGGCGTGGCCGGCCGAACGACTGTCCACCTGGGAGCGCGAGTTCGCCGCGCTCAACTTCGGCCCCGCGCTGGCGGGCGAGATCGCCGGGGTGCTGCACGACTACGGGCGGCTGCAGTCGCGGCGGAAGCCGGAGCTGCTGAACCGGCGGATCACCCTGGCCGCAGACGGCACGATCACCTACGACGACCAGGCGACGCCGTTCAGCCTGGTGAACTACGGCGAGCTGGACCGGGTCACGGCGGAGTGGCAGGACCTGGGGGCGCGGGCGGCCCGCCTTTCCCCGCGGGTGCCCGCGGCCTACCGGGACGCCTTCTACGAACTGGTGCTGTACGAAGTCCAGGCCTCGGCGAACCTGTACGCGCTGCGGCGCGCGGAGTTCACCAACCTGCTGTACGCGACCCAGGGGCGGGCTTCGGCGAACGGGCTCGCCGCCGTCACCGAGGCGCGGTTCGCCGACGACCTGGCGCTGGCGGAGAAGTACAACACCGGCGTCGCGGGCGGGAAGTGGAAGGGCTTCCAGACCCAGCCGCACATCGACTACGGCGACGTCGAGCGGTACGGCCCGAACGCGCCGTGGCAGCAGCCGGAGCTGAACAACGTGGCCCTGCCGGACGTGATCTTCCCGGCGGTGCGCCGCCTCGACGTCCCCGCCGCGGCTTCGCTGGGGGTCGCGGTCGACGGGTCCGCCGAGGCGTGGCCGGGAGCCGCCGGCCGGCCGGTGCTGCCGGAGTTCAGCCCGTGGCAAAGCGCGCCGGCGCAGTACATCGACGTCTTCAACCGCGGCCGGACGCCGTTCCGCTGCACGGTCACCCCGGGCGCGCCGTGGGTGCGGGTCGAGCCGCGCGGCGGGCGGGTGGAGGAGGAGCTGCGGATGACGGTGCGGATCGACTGGGCCCGGGCGCCCCGCGGGACGACGGCGGTGCCGATCACGGTGTCCGGCGCCGGTTCGTCGGTGGTGGTGGACGCGGTGGCGCGGCACCGCGACCTGCCGGCGCCGTGGCGGCGCGGGTTCGTCGAGGCGGGCGGGTACGTGTCGGTGGAAGCCCCGCACTGCAGCGCGAACGTCGCTGTCGAGGGGACGTCGTGGCGGCGCGTCCCGGACCTGGGGATGACGCCGTTCCCGGTGACGTCGGCGAGCCGGAACCCGGGAGCGGGCCCGCGGCTGGAGTACCGGATGACGCTGTTCACGGCGGGCCCGGTCACGGTGTGGGCGTACCTTTCGCCACGCAACAACGTGCTGGCGGGGGACGGGCTGCGCTACGCGGTCTCGTTCGACGACGCGGAGCCGCAGGTCGTGAACATCACGAAGGCCACGGGCGCGGACGACACGTCGATGAACCGGCAGTGGGAGCGGACGACGTCGGACAACGTGAACCTGACGTCGACGGGCCACGTGGTGGGGGCGGCGGGCCCGCACGTGCTGAAGTTCTGGATGGTGGACCCGGCGGTGGTGCTGCAGAAGCTGGTGGTGGACACCGGCGGGCTGCGGCCGAGCTACCTGGGGCCGCCGGAGAGCATGCGGTGGCCGGGATGAGCGGAGCCGCGCAAGACCGTGGCGGGGCCGCCGGTGCTGTCGCGTCTCACCCGTCCCCGCGTCACTTTCACGGGAAAGTGCCGCGGCAGGGCTGGGGGTCCCCGCCGGTCGGCCGCTACCTCCGGCCGACCGGAAGGGCTTCGCTCGGCCGGTGCGCCGGGGTCGCCGTGCTCTGCCGGACCACCAGGCTCGTCGCCAGCTCCACCCGGTGGCTCTCCGGGTGCACCCCGCGCGCCAGCGAAATCGCCAACCTCGCGCCCGCCGCGGCCATCTCCTGGAGGGGCTGGCGGATCGTCGTCAGCTCCGGGGTCAGCCAGCGGGCGATCGGCAGGTCGTCGAAGCCGACCACGCTCAGGTCGTCCGGGATGCGCAGCCCGGCGCCGCGGGCGGCCTCGTACACGCCGAGAGCCTGCAGGTCACTGCCCGCGAACACCGCCGTCGGCGGGTCGGGGAGGGTGAGCAGCGATGCCAGCTCGCGATAACCCGAGCGGACGTGGAAGTCGCCGCGGCGGACCAGGGCCGGGTCGAACGCCAGGCCCGCGGTCTCCAGGGCCGTGCGGTAGCCGTCGATCCTCGCCCGGCTGCACAGCACGCCTTCCGGTCCGCCGATCATCGCGATGCGGCGGTGACCCAGGTCCACCAGGTGCCGGGTCGCGGTCAGGCCGCCCTGCCAGTTCGTGGCCCCGATCGAGGGCGTCTCCGGGCCCGGGGCGCCGGCCGGGTCGACCACGACCAGCGGGATGTCGCGGGCGCGCAGCTTGGCCAGCTGCCCGCCGGTGAAGTCCGAGCACACCGAAACGATGCCGACCGGGCGGCGGGCGAGGACGCTCTCCAGCCAGCTCTGGCCGGGGGTGTGCCGCCCGGACGATTCCGCGAGCACGACCGCCATTCCGTTTTCGCGGGCGACGCACTCGACCCCGCGGATGATTTCGAGTGCCCACGTGCTTTCGAGTTCGTGGAACATCAGTTCCAGCAATCGCGAACGGCGGGACCGTTCGTCGGCCCGGCGGCGGTAACCGTATTTACCGATGACCGCTTCCACCCGGGCCCGGGTGCTTTCGGCGACGTCGGGCCGTCCGTTCAGGACTTTCGAAACAGTCGGCACGGAAACACCGGTCTCGGCGGCGATCCGGGCGATCGTGACCCGGGACGCGGTCGGCTCGAGATCCTCGGACTTCGTTGTCATGGAGGAGATTCTAGGTCATCGAAACCTGATTTGAAACGCCTCGAAACTTTCGGTTCGCCATTGTCGATGGAAGGGTGAAGATGCTGAGAAGAATTCCGAAGAAACGCGCCGTGCTGGTGCTCGCGGCCGTCGCCGGTATCGCGGTGTGGCAGGCGCCTGCCGCGTCCGCGTCGGTTCCGCTGCAATACAGCACGAACCGCTACGTCGGGAGCGCGGTGGCCGCGTCCTACCTGGCGGCGGAACCCGATTACCGGGCCGTGCTCACCCGCGAATTCGACAACGTCACCCCCGAGAACGAGATGAAGTGGGGGACCGTGGAAGCCGTCCGCGGGCAGTACGACTGGTCGGGCGCCGACGCGATCGTCCGGTACGCCCAGCAGCACCACAAGACCGTCCGCGGGCACACGCTCGTCTGGCACTCGCAGCTCCCGGACTGGGTCGCCGCGCTGCCGGCCGACGAGCTCCGCCGCGTCCTCAAGGACCACATCACCACGGAAGTCAAGCGCTACCGGGGAAAGGTCCGCGCCTGGGACGTCGTCAACGAGCTGTTCAACGAGGACGGCACCCGGCGTGACACCGTCTTCCGGCAGAAGCTCGGCGACGGCTTCGTCGCCGACGTCTTCCGGTGGGCGCACGCGGCCGACCCGAAGGCGACGCTCTACATCAACGACTACAACATCGAAGGCCGCAACCCGAAGAGCGACGCCGTGTACGACCTGGTGAAGACCCTGCGGCGGCAGGGCGTGCCGATCGGCGGCGTCGGGATCCAGGGGCACCTGTCGATCCAGTACGGCTTCCCGGCCGAGTACCGCGCCAACCTGGCCCGGCTGGCGAAGCTGGGTGTGGACGTCGCGATCACCGAGGCGGACGTCCGCATCCCGACCCCGCCCGACGCGGCGAAGCTGGCCACCCAGGCGAGCTACTTCGGCCGGCTGTGGGACGGCTGCCAGGCGGTTCGCCGCTGCGTCGAGTTCACGACGTGGGGCTTCACCGACCGGCACTCGTGGGTGCCGGACGTGTTCCCCGGCGAGGGGGCGGCCTGCCTCATCGACGAGGACCTGCGCCCGAAGCCGGCCTACACCCGCATCAACCCCTGACCGGACCGGGGCGCAGGCCCCGGGCGGCCAGGTCCGCGAGGAGACGGGGCACCGCCTCGACGGTGGCCGGGCGGCCTTCGTGCAGCAGCACGACCCCGCCCGGCTCCACCGCCGAAGCCGCCGTGACGATCTCGCCGGCGGACGCGCCGGCCCAGTCGCGGGTGTCGACGCTCCACAGCACCTCGGTGAGCCCCTGCGCGCCGACGAGCGATGCCACGTCGGGGCCGGTGTCGCCGTAGGGCGGCCGGAACAGCACCGGGCGGACGCCGGTGAGCGCCGCCAGGAGGTCCTGCGTCCGGCGGACCTCCCGGTCGCGGCTCGCGGCGTCGAGGGCGGTGAGCCGCGGGTGCGTCCACGTGTGGTTGCCGATCGCGTGGCCCGCGGCCGCGATCGCCCGCACCAGGTCCGGGTGCGCCGCGGCGTGCTCACCCCAGAGGAAGAACGTCGCCCGCACGCCGCCGAGGGCCGCCAGCAGAGCCGGCGTGGTCGACGGGTACGGGCCGTCGTCGAAGGTCAGCGCGACTGCGTCCACCCGGACAAGGTCACCCGGCGCGGCCGCGGGGGCAAGGACTTTCGGCGGGGTTTCGTCAGCGGGCCAGCGCCGCGAGCCGCTTCGGGGTCGGCCAGCGGACGTTCCACGCCCAGCCGAGCTTCTCGAACGCCCAGATCACCCGCGCGGAGATGTCGATCTGGCCGCGCTGGGCGCCGTGGCGGGCCGACGTCGGGTCCGCGTGGTGGGTGTTGTGCCAGGACTCGCCCATCGACAGGATCGCCAGCGGCCAGAAGTTCGCCGAGCGGTCGCGGCTGGCGAACGGGCGCTCGCCGATCATGTGGCAGATCGAGTTGACCGACCACGTCACGTGGTGCTGGAACGAGATCCGCGCCAGGCCGGCCCAGAGGAACGCGGTCAGCGCGCCCCACCAGGAGAGCGTGATCAGGCCGCCGAGCAGCGGCGGGATCAGCAGGCTCAGCACGACCCACAGCGGGAAGAGCCGGTCGACGACGCGCAGGTCGCGGTCGGCGGCGAGGTCCGGGGCGAACCGCTCGACGTTGGTCTTGTCCCGGCCGAACAGCCAGCCCATGTGGGCGTGCCAGAACCCGCGGGCCAGCGCCACCGGGGAGGTGCCGAACAGCCACGGGGAGTGCGGGTCGCCCTCGCGGTCGGAGAAGGCGTGGTGGCGGCGGTGGTCGGCGACCCAGCCGATCACCGGGCCCTGCGCCGCGAGGCCGCCGGCGATGGCCAGGGCGATCCGCAGCGCCCGCTTCGCGCGGAACGCGCCGTGGGTGAAGTACCGGTGGTAGCCGACGGTCACGCCGAGTGTCGAGACCACGAAGAACGCGCCGCCGATGGTGAGGTCCAGCCAGCTGACGCCCCAGCCCCAGAACACTGGGACGGCGGCGGCCAGCGCGAGGAACGGGACCAGCAGGAACGTGCGGATGGTGATCAGCTCGGCGACGCTCTGGCGGCCGCTGAGCACGGGTTTGGGTATCGGGCGGGGAGCCTTCACGGAGGCGGTCATGCACTACTCGATTCGAGGATCTCGCCGCGCGGGACCTGGTCCTCGCGCGGGGGCCGGGGAGCGGGATCACCCGGCGGTCTGCGGTCTGGGGTGGTGGCCGGGCGTGTCGCCGCTCCTGCCGGCGATCGGCCCCGGTGGTCATCGCGGCATCGCCGCCGCCGGGGCTGCCACACCCGGAACCGGACGGCGACCGGTGGCCGCGGGCCGGGCGTGGGAAGGACTCCCGGCACCCCATACGTTACCGGACTGTTGTGAACCCGCAGTGTGGCCGCGCACGAAGAAGGCCCCCGCCCGGAACGGGCGAGGGCCTTCAGGTGCCTCGTGGCTCAGATGACGCTTACGCGCTGGGCCTGCGGGCCCTTCTGGCCCTGACCGATTTCGAACTCGACGCGCTGACCCTCGTCGAGCGACTTGAAGCCGGTGCCCTGGATCTCGGAGTAGTGGACGAACACGTCCGGACCCCCGCCGTCCTGGGCGATGAAGCCGAAGCCCTTTTCACCGTTGAACCACTTGACACTGCCCTGAGCCATACCAATACCTACTCTTTGTTAGTGAGCCGGAGCGTCCCGTTCGGACGTCCCGGTCTCGTCCCTATTCTCGCACTACTCCCCGTACCCGGGTCAAACCCCCCAGTCGGGTCGCAGCGGCAGACCCATCCCGCCGGCGCTGTCGGTGCGGACTCCGAGCACCTGGTGCAGCTCGATCTCCCGCCGTTCGAACGCCAGCCGGCAGGCCGCGAGGTAGAGCGCCCAGACGCGGCTGCGCCCGGCGCCGGCCTCGCCGACCGCCTCGTCCCAGTGCTCGTCGAGGTTCTCGCACCAGCCGGCCAGCGTCAACGCGTAGTGCTCCCGCAGGTTCTCCGAGTGCCGCACCTCCAGGCCGCTGTCGTGCATCGCCGTGACGATCTCACCAGGGGCTTCGAGCTCGCCGTCCGGGAAGACGTACCGGTCGATGAACCCGCGCGAGCGGTGGGCGACGCTGGTGTCCGGGTTGGTGATGCAGTGGTTGAGCAGCCGTCCGTGCGGCTTGAGCTTGCCGGCGAGGAAGCGGAAGTAGCCGGGCACGTTGCGCGCCCCGATGTGCTCGGTCAGGCCGATCGACGAGATCGCGTCGAACCCCGTTTCGGTGACGTCGCGGTAGTCGAGGTGGCGGATTTCGGCGCGATCGGCGAGGCCGAGGGCGACGATGTTCTTCTGCGCCCACTGCGCTTGTTCACGCGAAAGTGTGACACCGAGGGCCTCGACGCCGTAGTGCCGGACGGCGTGCGCGACCATGCCGCCCCAGCCGCAGCCGACGTCGAGCAGCCGCATGCCGGGCTTGAGGCCCAGCTTGCGGCAAACGAGGTCGAACTTGTTCGCCTGCGCCTCCTCCAGCGTCGCGTCCGCGGTCGGGAACACCGCGCAGGTGTAGGCCATCGACGGGCCGAGGACGAGCTCGTAGAAGCGGTTGGAGACGTCGTAGTGGCTGGCGATGGCCTCGCTGTCGCGCTCCTTCGAGTGCCGGAGCGCGGTCAGCCCGCGGCGGAACCGGCTCGGGTGCTCCTCGGCGGGCGGTTTGACCAGCCGCAGGTGGCCGGGGCCGAGCTTGCGCAGCAGCCACAGCCGGTCGGCCGCGGTGAGCTGGTCGACCTGGGCCGAGAGCGCGTGCAGCGCCGTGTAGAGGTCGCCGGTGACGTCCAGCGCGCCGGCGACGTACGCGCGGGCCAGGCCGAGGTCGCCGGGGGAGGACATCAGGTAGTCGAGCGCGAGCGGCGAGCGCACCTGGATGGCCACGGGGGCGTCGGCCGGGCCGCTGCTGCTGCCGTCGTAGGCGGTGATCGACACGGTGGCGCGGGGGCCGAGCAGCCGCTCGAAGACCTCGCCGACCGTGGTGCTTGCCTGGGTCACTTTCGTTCCTTTCACCGGCGGCGGACGCATTTTTCGTAGAGACCGAGCAGCCGCTCGCGCGGATCGTAGGTCCGCTTGAGCTCGGCGTAGGCGTCGCCGTTGTAGAGCCGCCAGAACTCGTCTTCGGAGTAGAAGCTGTCCGAATAGAGCGACTTGTGCCCGCCGAGCCGGGTGACTTCGGCCTCGATCATCCGGTTGTGCACGCCGTCGCGTTCGCCGGGCTCCAGCGGCACCGCCGACCAGAACCCGAAGTTGACGTAGAGCTCGGCGGGGTCGAGTTCGTAGAGCGGCCAGCGCACGCCGCCGGGGCGCTGCCGGAGCGGGCAGATCCAGACCGGGCTGATCGGGATCTCCCGCTCGAAGAACTCGAGGAACTCCGCCGCGCGGGCGAGCGGCACCTCGATGTCCTGCACGATGGTCTCCTCCGGCGGCAGGCGCCGGAGCTTGAGCAGCCGTTCGGCGATCTTGAACCGGCGGTCCAGCGCGACGGCCTTCCAGTAGACCGACGAGCGGAGCAGCCGGCGCCCCAGCAGCAGCCGCGGCAGCCGGTGCTGGACGCCGAAGGCGCGCGAGCACCAGAACCAGTCGGTGTCCCAGCGCCAGAGGTAGTCCCGGACGGTGAGGTGGTCGGTCTCGCGCCGCTGGATGGACCGGTAGTAGATGTCCAGCCAGGTGTAGTCGCTGGTCGCGGGCGCGGAGTCGGTGAAGGTGCCGAGCGTCAGGTAGAGCTCGTCCGGGCCGAAGACCGTGCCGTCGACGAAGTCCTGCTCGCCGCTCTCGCAGACCTCGCCCAGCGCGCTGAAGAACGTGTCCCGGTCGTGGTAGCGGACGTGGCGGAGCTCGACGAACGGCTTGACCGGCTCGAGCAGGATCCGCAGCCGCAGCGCGTAGCCCAGGGTGCCGTAGGAGTTGGGGAAGCCGTGGAACAGGGCCTGGTGCTCGTTGTCCGGCGTGGCGAGGACGATCCGCCCGTCGCCGGTGAGGATCTCGAGCTCGAGCACCGATTCGTGCGGCATGCCGTTGCGGAACGACGAGGACTCGATGCCGAGCCCGGTGACCGCGCCGCCGAGGGTGATGGTCTTGAGCTGCGGCACGACCAGCGGCATCAGCCCGTGGGGCAGCGTGGCGTCGACCAGCTGCTCGTAGGTGACCATCCCTTCGACGTCGGCGGTGCGGGTTTCGGGGTCGACGCGCAGCACGTGGCTGAACCCGGCGACGTCCAGTCCCGGGTGGCGGGACGCGGTCCGGGAGCGGAAGAGGTTCGAGGTGCGTTTGGCCAGCCGCACGGTGGCTTCGCCGCTGATCTCGGTGAGCTGCCGGCGCAGGGCGTCGACGCGGGCTTCGTGCTCGGGGAACGCCGGGCCCGGACGGGCTTCGGGCACCCCGGCCTGATCGATGGTCACGCCTCGATCCTGCCTCACGGACCAGGCAGGCGCACGGTCCCGGTGCCTACTTCAGTGCCATACCGGGGATGCGGGCGCGGATCGCGGCCAGCTCGGCTTCGTCGGAGACGCCCTGCCAGTCGTGGCGAGGGGTGTAGGGCGCCTCGAGCCCGCGCACGTCGTCGTCGGAGAGCACGACGTCGAGCGAGGCCACGGCGTCGTCGATCTGCCCCGCCGAACCCGCCCCGACCAGCGGCGCGGTCACCACGGGCTGCCGCCGCAGCCAGGCCAGCGCGATCTGCGCGCGGCTCACGCCGTGCGCCGCGGCGACCTTCCCGACGGCCTCGGCGATCGCGCGATTCGAGGCCTCCTCGGTGGGGGAGTAGAGCATGTCCGCGAAGGCACCGTCGGTCTCGGCGCGGGCGGTAGAGTGGGCGTCGTCCCAGGCGCGGGCGAGGCGGCCGCGGGCCAGCGGGCTCCAGATGATCGTGCCGACGCCTTCGTCGAGGCACAGCGGGATCATCTCGCGCTCCTCCTCGCGATGCAGGAGGTTGTAGTGGTCCTGCATCGAGGCGAACCGGGCCCAGCCGTGCCGCTGCTGCAGGTGGAGGGCCTTCGCGAACTCCCAGGCGGGCATCGAGGAGGCGCCCAGGTAGCGCACTTTGCCCGCTTTGACGAGGTCGCTGAGCGCTTCGAGGGTCTCCTCCAGCGGCGTGGCGTGGTCGTTGCGGTGCACCTGGTAGAGGTCGATGTAGTCGGTGCCGAGCCGGCGCAGGGAGTGGTCCGCCTCGGTCATGATCGCCTTGCGTGAGAGCCCCTTGCCGTTCGGGCCGGGTCGCACCGGGTGCCGCAGCTTGGTGGCGATCACGACGTCGTCGCGGTCGGCGAAGTCCTTCAGCGCGCGGCCGAGGATCTCCTCGCTGGAGCCGTTCGAGTACATGTTCGCGGTGTCGAAGAAGTTGATGCCCGCGTCGAGCGCGTGCTTGATCAGCGGCCGCGCGTCGTCCTCGCCGAGTGACCAGACGGGTGGCCGCGGTCGGGCTCGCCGTAGGTCATCGCGCCGATCGCGACGGGGGAGACGTCGAGGCCGGTGGTGCCGAGCTTCACGTAGTGCATGGGGTGCTCCTGCTGGCACGTACGGCACCCAGCGCAAGGCCGCCGCGCGCAACCGGGTCGCGATCATCGAAGCCGCGCACGAGCTGTTCGCGGCCAACCCGCTCGTGCCGCTGAGCGAGGTCGCGAAGCACGTGGGCGTGGGTGCCGGGGACGCTGTACCGCCACTTCCCGACGCGGGAGGACCTGATCCTGGCGGCCTACCGGCACGACATCGAGCGCCTGACCGCGGAGGCGGACGCGGTGCTGGAGCGGCAGCCGTCGGCGAAGGCGGCGTTCGTCGAGTGGTTCGAGACGCTCGCCGGTTACATCCGGTTGAAGCACGGGCTGGGCGACGCCCTGCACAGTGCCGCGGCCCAGGACGTGATCAGCGCTTCGTGGGCACCGGCGACGGCGGCGGTGAAGAAGCTGGCCGACGCGTGCGTGGCGGAGGGGACGATCGCACCGGGGCACGACCCGGCGGACATCATCATGCTGATGAGCTTCCTGTGGCGGGTGGCGAACGACGACGAGGGCGCGGCACAGGGACGGCGGTTGATCGCGGCGGTGTTTTCGGGACTGCAGGTGCCCCCGGCGGGGGTCTGAAGACGGACTCGGGTCGCCGAGCGTTCGAGCCGCGTGGTCCGGAATGGGCCTGTGCGGCGACAAGGACCGAGATCTCCTTTCGGTCAGGGTGGTGCGGCGGCCGCGAAGCGTGGGTTCTGCTGCACCGGGCAGGTGGCCACGGCGCCCGCCGCCGGACACCCGGGGCGAAAGCAGTGCGGGTCGATTCCGGTGCGTGGCCCACGATTGGCTGACACCGGGACGGGGTACCCGCCGTCCGGATCGCGGGGATCCCGCGGCGGTTCGGGAAGCGAGGCGGCGTTGAGCATTCTGATCGACTTCGGGCGCGACACGGAGTTCTCGTTCGAGCGGCGGTTGCGCGGATACGTGGAGGCGGTCGCCAAGGCCGTCGGGGTGGGGCTGGAGTCCTGCGCCTTCGACCCGGGTACGCCCGCCGCCGCCTACATCGCCCTCGACTGGCGGCTGAGCCGCTTTCCCGACCACGATCTCGCGCTCGTCTGGGACGAACGGCACGGGTGGGCCGCGGCGATCGAAGGCGCCGCCGGTGATCCCTCGACCGTCTTGGCCCACCTCGGGGGCGAAGCCGTCCCCGAAGTCCGTGCGGTGGTCCGGTTCCTGGCCGCCGTGCGCGCGGACGACCCCGGTGCCGGCGAGCTCGAAGCGCCGGTGCTGCGCGAGGCCGGCGACCACGAACGGCTGCTGAACGCCCTCGCGGCGCGGCAATGACGCGGCAATGACGCGGCAATAGTTCCGTAGCCGTACGGGGCGGCTCCCCGGTTGTTCTCGTACCCGGCGTCACCGGAAAGTGACCGGCAGCAACCTCGAAAAGGAGCTGCCGTGAACTCGAGACAACGCTTGCTGGGCGCGTTCGCCGCCGTCCTCGCCCTGCCGCTGGTCGCCGTACCCGCCGCGCACGCGGGCGGCAATCCGCCCGCCGTGGCCCCGCTCGGCGGGACGCCGCTGCCGGCCGGGGTGTCGCCGTCTTCGGTCGGCGGGACGCCCGCGTCGGTCAAGGACTACCCGTTCGTCATCGCCGGGTTGCGGGACGGCGGGCCGCGGCCGCTCGGGCAGACCTGCACCGGCTCGGTCGTCGCGCCGCGCAAGATCCTCATCGCCGCCCACTGCAAGGCCGCCGAGGGGCAGAAGTCGTTCCTCTACGGACTCGACGACCTCAGCGCCGGCGGCGGCACGGCGATCGGCGTCGTCAGCTACGACACCCACCCCAAGTACGTCAACTTCGACCAGGGCTACGACGTCGCGGTGGTGACCACCGACCGGGACATCCCGGTGCCGGGCGGGCAGTACGCGAAGGTCGCCACCTCGGCCGACACGGACCTGAACAAGCCGGGCAAGACCGGGCTCGGCCTCGGCTACGGCAAGAAGGACTTCAACGACGACACCCGCGACGTCACGCTGACGAAGTTCAGCCTGCCGATCGTGGCCGGGAGCAACTGCAGCGGCGTCGGCGCCGGCTTCCAGGAAGCCACCATGATCTGCAGCGGCTACTCCGACGGCCACGTCACGATCCTGCCCGGCGACAGCGGCGGGCCGCTGCTCGTCGACGGCAAGGTCGCCGGCGTCGCGTCGTGGAGCCGCAGCGACTTCAAGTGGTACAGCGTCTACGGGCGCCTCAACAACGACATGGGCGACTGGGTCAAGCAGCAGATCGGCGACGTCACCCCGCCGGAGACGTTCGGCATCGGCGTCACGCCGGGCGCGGTCAAGACCGAGCCGGGCGGGTACGTTTCCGCGTCGGTGACGAGCACCGCCGGGAAGAACGGCGCGGAGCGGGTCGACCTGACCGCGTCGGGCCTGCCGGACGGGGCGAAGGCGACGTTCCAGCCCGCGACGATCACCTCGGGGGACACCGCGAAGTTGACGATCGAGACGGCCGCGACCACACCCCAGGGGGACTACCCGGTCACGATCACCGGGACCGGCCCCAGCGGCACGGCGACCGCGAAGCTGACCCTGACCGTCGGGACCGGCCAGCCGCCCACCGGTGACCTCAAGGTGAGCGTCGACCCCGGTAGCGGGACCGTGCGGCCCGGGTTCTTCACGACCGCCGCGGTCACCGTCTCCGGCGGCACCGGCACCGTGACGCTGTCGGCCACCGGGCTGTCGTTCGCGCCGTTCTTCAACCCCGCCACGGTGAACGGCGGCGGGACGTCCCGGATGCAGCTCACCGGGCCGTTCCAGCGCGGGACCTACCCGGTCACCGTCACCGCGAAGGACTCCACCGGCAAGACCGCGACGGCGAAGTACACCCTGACCGTCCAATGAGGACCGGGAACGGGGAGGCCGCCGGCCTCCCCGTTCCGGCGTCAGAAGGTGATCGTGAAGCCGTCCAGCGTGCCGGTGTCGAAGCGGTAGACGTCCTGCGCCCGCACCTGCCAGGTGCCGTTCGCGGGTTCCGCCGCCGCGTTCACCGTGAAGGTGGTGTGGATGCCCGCCGCCGAGCCGGTGCCGCCGGCCTTCCGCAGCGGGAAGACCGCGCCGCTCGGGCCGATCAGGTCGACCGCGAGGTCGGCGGTGAAGGTGTGGGTGATGTCCACCTTGACCGCCAGCGCCGCCGGCGCCTTGCCGTCGCACCCGTCCTGGGTGACCGAGCTGGTGACCGCGGCGCCGGCGTCCGGGATCGCCACCGGGGTCGTGTTCGACTTGGCGCCGCACTTCGACGGCGGGGTGCCGCCACCGATGAAGGACACGTTCAGCAGCTTGTTCGGCGAACCGCTCCCCGGGTTCTTGACCACGCCCGAAGTCGCGCCGCCGACGAGCGCGTCCCGCACCTGCTGCGCCGTGGCGCCCGGGTTGGCGGCCAGGTAGAGCGCGGCCGCGCCGGTGACGTGCGGGGTCGCCATCGACGTGCCGCTCATGTTCGCGCTGCTGCCGTTCGACAGCCCGAGCGACGTGATGTTGTTGCCCGGCGCGAAGAGGTCGGTGCAGCTGCCGTAGTTGGAGAAGGACGCGCGGTTGTCGTTCTCGTCGGACGCGTTGACGGTGATCGCCTCGGGGACGCGCGCGGGGCTCGTGCCGCACGCGTCGGTGGAGCTGTTGCCCGCGGCCACCGAGTAGACGATCCCGGCCGCGATCGACCGTTTGATCGCGTCGTCGCCGACCCCGACCTGGTCCATGGTCAGGCTCATGTTCGCGACCGCGGGCTTGGCGGCGTTGGCCGTGACCCACTCGATCGCGTCGACCGCGGCGGAGTCCGGGCCGTTGCCCGAGCAGTCGTTGCCGAGCACCTTGAGCCCGACGAGCTTGACCTTCTTCGCGACGCCGTAGGTCTTGCTGCCGATCGTGCCCGCGGTGTGCGTGCCGTGGCCGTTGCAGTCGCTGCCGTTGCCGCCGACGAAGTCCTTGCCGATCGACGCGCGGCCTTCGTACTCCGGGTTGTCCGGCTTGATCCCGGTGTCGAGGTCGTAGGCCGTGACGCCCTCGCCGGTGTTCGGGTAGGTGTAGGAGTTGTCGCGGGGCAGGTTCGCCTGGTCGATGCGATCCAGGCCCCAGGTCGGGTTGGTCTGCGTGCCCGCGACGCGGGCGGTGCCGTCCTCGTAGACCGCGGCCACCGCGGGGTCGGCGGCCAGCCGCCGCGCCTGCGGTGCGCTCAGGTGCCGGGCGGAGAACCCGTGCAGGACCCGGGAGTACGTCGACCGGACTTCGCCGCCGTACCGCCCGGCGAGCGACGCGGGTGCGACGAGCGCCTGGGCGTCCTTCAGCACCACGATGTACTGGTCGCCGTAGTGCTGCCGGGCCGGGACGACGGTGCCCTCCGGTGCCGCGGCGGCCGCCACGCCGGCGGTGGCCAGCGCGGCCACGACCGCCGCGGCGACGGCGCCCGCCTTGCGGTGAACTGTGCGCATGCTTCGACTCCACTCACTCGAACAGGTGAATCGCGGTGCGGTGACCGAGAGCCACCGCCGTTTCACTGTCGGGTGGGCTCACCTGCGCTAACAAGCGAGGCAGCGCCCCGTAGGCCTACGTAACTAATGCCTTTCGCGGTCCCCCTACGAAAGTTCCGTGCCCGGCCGCGCGGGTTCCGCGCGCCCGAACGGCGGTCCTAAGCTCCGGTCACCGGACAGGGTGGTTCGGGGCGTTATGCCGCTTTCAGGGGGGCGGGCGATGACGAACGGGATCGTGGCCAGGGCCGGCTCGCCGGTGCTGGTCGGGCGGACGGCCGAGCTGGCCGCGCTCGTGTCCGCGGCGCTGCGCCCGCCCGCGGTCCTCGTGCTCGAAGGGGAGGCGGGCGCCGGGAAGACCCGGCTGGCCGCCGAACTCCTGGCCCGGCCCGAGCTCGCCGGGGCACGCGTGCTGGCCGGCCGGTGCCGTCCGCAGCGGGAGCCGTTCCCGTACGGCGTGGTCGTCGAAGCGCTGCGGGACGCCGCGAAGTACCTGCCGTCGGCCCCGGCGCCCGGCCCGCTCACCGGCGTCCTGGGCCGCCCCCTGCCGGAACTCGCACCGCTGCTGCCCGTGGCGCCGGAACCGCCCGGGGACCGCCGGGCCGAAGCGCACCGGTTCTTCCGCGCGGTCCGCGAACTGCTGGACCTGCTGGGCCCGCTGGTGCTCGTCGTCGAGGACGTCCACTGGGCCGACGACGGCTCGCGGCGGCTGCTGCGGTTCCTCATGGGCGACCTGCCGGCGGGGACGGTCCTGCTGGTGAGCTACCGGCCCGAAGACGTACCCGGAGGCCTTCCGCTGGGCCGCGCGCACCGGCCGGCGCCGGGCAGCTCGACCACGCTGGTCCGGGTCGGCCCCCTGGACCCGGACGGCGTGGGGCAGCTGGCCGCGGCCCTGCTCGGCGAGCCCGGCGTGTCCGGCGCCTTCGCGGCCCGGCTGCACGAGCGCACGGCCGGGATCCCCTTCGTCGTCGAGGAAGCCGTGCACGCGCTGCCGTCGCCGGTCACCGACGGGGCGCTGGACAGCGTCGAGGTGCCCGAGCTGCTGCGCGAAGCGACCGTCGACCGGCTCGGGTCGCTGCCGCTCGTGGCGCGGCGGATCGCCGAAGCCGCGGCGGTGCTCGCCGAGCCGGCGCCGGTCGAACTCCTCACGACGGTCGCGGGGCTGGACGCGGCGCGCGGGCGGTACGCGCTCGTGCTGGCCCTCGAGCGGGCGGTGCTGGTCGAGGCCGCCGAGTGCCGCTACGGGTTCCGGCACGACTTCGCGCGGCAAGCGGCGTACGGCGCGATCCCCGGGCCGGTGCGCCAGGAACTGCACCGGCGGGCCGTCCGCGTACTGGCCGGACGGCGCCCGGAGCCGTGGCTGCGGCTGGCCGAGCACAGCCGGAAGGCCGGGAACGCGGCCGACGCGTTGCGCTACGGCGAAGCCGCGGCCGACCGCGCGATGGAGGCCGGCGACCCGGCGACCGCGATCGGGCTGCTGCGCGCGCTGCTCGCCGGGCCGGAGCTCGATCCGTCCGATGTGGACAGACTGGCGGCGAAACTGGCGTCCGTGGCCGCGAACGGCGTCTCGCAGGCCGAGGTCGTCGCCACTCTGGAGGGGCTGCTCTCCGGTGACCGGCTCTCCGGGCGGCTGTCGGCGGAGATCCGGCTGAGCCTCGGGCTGCTCCTGGTCCGGCAGGCCGACGGCCTGGAGGCGGCGCGCGCCGAGATCGAGGTGGCGCTGCCGGGGCTCGGGCACCGGCCGGATCTCGCCGGGCGGGCGATGGCCGTGCTCGCGCAGCCTTGGGTGGGCGCGACGCCGTTGCGCGTGCACCTGCCCTGGCTCGACCGGGTCGACGGACTCATCGCGACCGCGGAAGACGCGCGGCTGCGGCTGACGCTGATGGCCAACAACATCCCGTCCCGCCTGCACATCGGCGACCCGCGCGCGTGGGCGGCGCTCGACGCTGCCCCGGTGAGCGCCGGTTCGGCCGAGGAACAGCGCCAGCTGGCGCGGCTGTACTGCAACGCCGCCGACGCCGGCGCGTGGACCGGGCACCACCGCCGGGCGCGCGGCCTGCTGGAACGCGGGATGCAGCTCGCGGCCGACGCCGGGACGCCGTACGTCGTCAGCACGGCCCGCACGACGGGGGTGCACATCGACTGGCTGAGCGGCGCGTGGGCCGGGCTCGACGAACGCGCGCGGGCGCTGCTGGCGGAGTACCGCGACCTGCTGCCGGTGAGCAGCGAGCTGTCGCTGGTACTGGGCCTGCTTGCCGGCGCGCGCGGGGCCTGGGACCGGGCGGCGGCGTGTTTCGCGGTGACCGGCGTCGACCGGCCGGAGAACGCGTTCACCCCGGTGGTGGTCGCCGCGCACGGCGGGATCGCCGGGATGCTGCTGGCCCAGGACGCCGTCGAGGCGGCGGCCGCGGAAGCCGCGCGCGGCCTGGAACTGGTCCGCACCAAGGGCGTCTGGGCGTGGTCGGGCGAGCTGGTGCCGGTGGCGGTGACGGCGTTCTGCCGGACCGGCCGCGCGGGGGAGGCCCGCGCCGTGCTCGCCGAGCTCGACCGCGAGACCCGCGACCTGGCGGCGCCGATGGCCCGGGCGGTCCTCACCGAAGGGCGCGGGATCGTCGCGGCCCACGACGGCGACGTCGCGGGCGCGGTCGGGGCGTTCGACGAAGCCTGCGCCCGCTACGAGCGCCTCTCGACGCCGTACCCGGCATTGGTGGCGGCCGAACGCCGGGCGCGCTGCCGGTACGAGGCCGGCGACGTGGCCGCGGCGGGCGAGTTCGGCGACCTGGCCGACGCGTTCGCCGCACTGGGCGCGACCCGCGACGCGGCCCGCTGCCGCCACACGTTCCGCTCGACGGGCGCGACGGCCCCCTCCCGCCGCGGCCGCCGCGGCTACGGCGACGAGCTGTCCCCGCGCGAGCGCGACGTGGCGCGGTTGCTGACCGACGGGCACACGAACCGGGAGATCGCGGAGGTGCTGTTCCTGTCCCGGCGCACGGTCGAGCAGCACGTGGCCAACGTGCTGCGGAAGCTGAAGGTGCGGTCGCGGGGCGAGCTCGTCGGGGTGCGGACGGGGTGAGCGTCAGCGGAGGAGGTGGACGGGCACCAGCGCCCAGACGACCTTCCCGGACGCCGTGGCGCGCACGCCCCAGCCGTGGGAGAGCTCGTCGATCAGCCGCAGCCCGTGCCCGCCGCCGGCGGCGACCCGCTCGATCGCCGGGTCCTCGTCGGACACCTCGACCAGCAGGCCACGCTGTTCGCGGGTGACCCGCAGGAGGGACGGCCGCCCGGTGTGGCGGTAGGCGTTGCCGACGAGTTCGTCGACGACCAGGAGCAGCGCCCCCAGCCGTACGTCCCGCGGCTGCCCGAACCCCACGCACTCGGCGACGGCCGACCGCACCCGGCGCGGCAGTGGCCGCGGGGAAAGGTCGAGCGTCAGCTCCGCGGCGGCGGCGACCCGCGTGCTGAGCTCCTCGACGGCCCGGCTCATTTCTTCTTCGACGGTCATCCCGCACCTCCCCGGAGGGTTCGTGGCAGCGCGGCGGCCGGATGGGCCAGTATCGGGGAAGTGACTGAACTGACGGCGGAGACCGTGGTCGACCGGCAGGTGCCACGCACCCCGCAGCTGTCCCCGGACGGCCGGTGGGTCGTCTACGCGGTGGACGGGGGTTTGTGGCTCGTCCCGGTGGACGGCGGTGCCGAGCCGCGGGAGTTCGCGACGGGCCGCGAGCCGCGGTGGGCGGCGGACTCGGCGACGGTCTTCTTCCTGTCGGACCGGGACGAAGAGGGGAAGGCGCAGCTGTACCGCGCCGGGACCGACGGCGACGCGGAGCGGCTGACGGACTGGGCCACGGGCGTGAGCGGGTGCGTTCCGGTGCCGGACGCGGCGGCGGTCGTGGTGCTGGCGCCGGGGGAGGACGACCGGCAAGCCGATCCGCGGGTTCGCCAGGTCACGGCGGGCCCGGGCGCGCGCACGCCCGCCGGAGGTGGTGCGGGGTCGAGCGAGGACCCGGTGGCGGCCGCTCACCAGCCACCGGTGGCCAGGCCGCGCTGGGACACGGTGGCCCGGCCGGACCGCCTGTGGCTGCTCGACCCGGGCACCGAGACCCCGCGGCCACTCGCGGACCTCGGCCGCCGGCACGTCGTCGAAGCCGCCGCCCGGCCGGACGGGCGCACCCTCGCCGTCCTCACCTGGTCCGTCGCCGACCGCGAACCCGGGGTTTTCGAACCCGGCCTGCACCTCGTCGACCTCCGCACCGGCGCCGTCGAAGACCTGCCCGCCCCGGCGCTCGAAGCGACCGGCCTCACCTGGTGGCGAGACGAAACCGGCTGGCGGCTGGTCTACCTCGGTCTCACCCCACCCGGCCTCGTCGGGGGCCATGCCGTCTTCGACGCCGACGGCCGCAACCTCACCGCCGGCCTGGACGGCTGCCCCACCGAACTCGCAGCAGCCGGGGATGGGCCGCCGCTCGTCCTGGTCGCCGAGGGGCTCGACACCACGATCCGGCGGCTCCCGGACTTCGCCGAAATCGCCAACGCCCGGGGCTCGCTCGTCGGCCTGACCGCGAACGGGGCCGGCGAGGTCGCGCTCGTCGCGAGCACCGCGGCCGAACCCGACGCCGTGCACGCCGGGCCGGCCGCGGGGCCGCTCGTCCGCCTGACCACCGCCCTGAAGGGGGACTGGGCCCCGCGGGAACGCCTCGCCTACCGGGCCGAAGACGGCCTGGAACTCGACGGCCTGCTCCTCCTCCCGCCCGGAACCACCCGCTCGGACGGCCCGTTCCCGCTCGTCACCCTGATCCACGGCGGCCCGCACGACCGCTACGCCGCCGGCTTCCACCTCGGCTGGTACCCCTCCGGCCAATGGCTCGCGGCCGCCGGCTTCGCGGTCTTCCAGCCCAACGGCCGCGGTGGGCTCGGGCACGGGGACGCCTTCGCCCGCAGCGTCGCCGGCGACGTCGGCGGGGCGGAGTTCACCGACGTCCTCACCGGCATCGACCTCCTCGTCGAAGCGGGCGTCGCCGACGAGGACCGGCTCGGGATCGGGGGCTGGAGCCACGGCGGGTTCGTGGCGGCCTGGGCCGTCACGCAGACCGACCGCTTCAAGGCCGCCGTGGTCGGCGCGGGCGTGATCGACTGGCCGCTGCTGGCCGCCACCGGCGAGCACACCCGGTTCGAGGCCGCGCTCGGCGGGCGGGCGAACAGCCCGATCACCCACGCCCACCGGATCCGCACGCCGGTGCTGATCCTGCACGGCGAGAACGACCCGAACGTGCCGCTCTCCCAGGCCGAACTCCTGCACCGCGCGCTGCACGACCGGGAACACGAGTTGGTCGTCTACCCGCGGGAAGGCCACTCGATCCGCGAACGCGACCACCGGATCGACGTCCTGAACCGCACCCGCGCGTGGTTCTCACACCTGCTCGCCTAGCTTGAACTCCGCCTCCCCGGTGGTGAAGGAGAACCCGTCCGCGCCGATGGTGACGTCGGCTTCGCGCGGCTCGGACCGGGCGACGACCGGCCGGACCGCCCCGTCGAGGTCCAGCACCACCGACGCGTCGGTGTACCAGCTCGGCACCACCGGGTTGCCCCACCAGTCGCGGCGCTGGTTGTCGTGGACGTCCCAGGTGATCACCGGGTTGTCCGGGTCGCCGGTGTAGTAGTCGTGCGTGTAGATCTCGATGCGGTGCCCGTCGGGGTCGCGCACGTACAGGTAGAACGCGTTCGACACGCCGTGGCGGCCCGGGCCGCGCTCGATCATCCCGGACTTGCGCAGCGCGCCCAGGTGGTCGCAGATGTGCAGGATCTGGTGCCGCTCGTGCGACGCGAACGCGATGTGGTGCAGCCGCGGGCCGTCGCCGCCGGTCAGGGCGACGTCGTGGACCGTCGGCTTGCGGAACAGCCAGGCCGCGTACACCGTGCCCTCGTCGTCCTGGATGTCCTCCGACACGCGGAAACCCAGGCTTTCGTAGTACTTCCGGGCGGCCGGCACGTCCGGCGTGTCCAGGTTGAAGTGGTCCAATCGCGACAGTGCGCCGGCGCCGTGGACGTCGTAGCGCTGGGTGAACCGCTCGACGTGCTCGGCCTCGTGGAAGAACTCCACCGGGAACCCGAGCGGATCGATGATCCGCACCGCTTCGCCGATGCCGCGCGTGGCACCCGCCGGGCGCCGCTCCACCCGGACCCCGAGCGCCCGGTAGTACTCCTCGGCGAGGTCGAGGTCGCCGGGCGTGCGCACCCGGTAGGCCAGCACGCCCAGCGCGGCCGTGGGGCCCCTGCGCAGCACCAGGGAATGGTGCAGGTACTCCTCGAACGCCCGCAGGTAGAGCGCGTCGGCGTCTTCGTGGGTGACGACGAGCCCGAGCACGTCGACGTAGAACGCCCGTGAGGCCGCCAGATCGGTGACGACGAGCTCGGCGTACGCGCAGCGGATGACGTCCGGCGGCGTGGCGGTCATGACTGTCCCTTCTGGACGGTGCCGAAGCGGGCGGTGTGCACCGGCCCGAGCGAGACGTGGATCGCCTGCTGGTGGGTGTAGAAGTCGAGCGAGCGGTAGCCGCCTTCGTGGCCGAGGCCGGACGCCTTGACCCCGCCGAACGGCGTCCGCAGGTCGCGGACGTTGTGCGAGTTCAGCCAGACCATCCCGGCCTCGACCGACTGCGCGAAGGTGTGCGCGCGCGCCAGGTCCGACGTCCAGAGGTAGGCGGCGAGCCCGTACTTGACGTCGTTGGCGAGCGCCAGTGCCTCGGCTTCGGTGTCGAACGGCGTCAGCGCGACCACCGGCCCGAAGATCTCCTCCTGGAAGATCCGCGCGGTGGAGGGGACGTCGGCGAACACCGTCGGGGCCACGTAGTTGCCGCTGTCCAATCCGGACGGACGGCCGCCGCCCGCGAGGAGCCGGCCCTCGGACTTGCCCAGCTCGACGTAGCTCATCACCTTGGCGTAGTGCTCGGGGTGCACGAGCGCGCCGACCTCGGTGGCCGGGTCGTGCGGATCGCCGACGACGATGTTCGCCGCCCGCGCGGCGTACCGCGTGCAGAACTCCTCGTAGATCGGCCGCTCGACGAGGATCCGGCTGCCCGCGGTGCAGCGTTCGCCGTTGAGGGAGAACACGCCGAAGAGCGTCGAGTCGAGCGCGGCGTCGAGGTCGGCGTCGGCGAACACGATGGCCGGGGACTTGCCGCCCAGCTCCATCGACATGCCCTTGAGCTGGGCCGCGCAGTTGCGGTAGATCGTCTGCCCGGTCGTGGTTTCGCCGGTGAACGAGATCAGCGGGACGTCCGGGTGCTTGACCAGCGCGTCACCCGCCTCCTCGCCGAAGCCGTTGACCAGGTTGAAGACCCCGGCCGGCAGTCCCGCGTCGGCGAAGATCTTCGCCCACAGGCTGGCCGACAGCGGCGTGAATTCGGCCGGCTTGAGCACGACCGTGCAGCCCGATGCCAGCGCCGGCGCGAGCTTCCAGCTCTCCAGCATGAACGGGGTGTTCCACGGCGTGATCAGCCCGGCGACCCCGACCGGCTTGCGGTGCACGTAGTTCACCTGCCGCCCGGGCACCTGGTAGGTGTCGTCGGCCTGGGCGACGACGAGGTCGGCGAAGAACCGGAAGTTCTCGGCCGCGCGCTGCGCCTGCCCGAGCGCCTGGGTGATCGGCAGGCCGGTGTCGAACGTCTCCAGCTCGGCCAGCCGCTTGTCCTGCGCTTCGACGGCGTCGGCGATCTTGTTCAGGATCCGCGCGCGGGCCCGGGGGAGCAGGCGCGGCCACGGGCCTTCGGTGAACGCCTTGCGCGCCGCGGCGACCGCCCGGTCGACGTCCTCGGCCTGGCCCGCGGCGGCGGTCACGTACGGGGTGTTGGACACCGGGTCGAGCACGTCGAACGTCTTGCCCGACACGCTGTCGACGAGTTCGCCGCCGATGTAGTGCTTGAGCTCGCCCGGCAGTCCCTCCGGGACGTAGTGGGTCATGCCTTCCCTCCCACGGTGAAGCCTTCGGCCGGGCTGAGGTACTGCGCGCCTTCGGCCATGAAGTCCTTGATCCGGGCGATGCCGGACTCGGTCGGTGTGATCAGCGGTGGCCGCACGTGCCCGGACGCGATCAGCCCGCGCTGCTCGAGCACCCACTTCCCGGGCGCCGGGTTGGTTTCGACGAACAGCAGGTCGACCAGCGGGTGCAGGCCGTAGTGGATCTCCCGGGCGCGCTCGTGGTCGCCGGACTGCCAGGCGGTGTACATCTCCGCGCACGCGGCCGGGGCGATGTTGGCCGTCGCGCTGACGAACCCGGCGCCGCCGAGGGCCAGCAGCGGCAGGCACAGCAGCTCGATCCCGGACCACACCAGCAGGCTCCGGCCGCACAGGTGCAGCACGCGGGAGAAGTGCTCGAAGTCCTTCGTCGTCTCCTTGATCCCGACGAAGTTTTCGCACGAGCGGAACAGCCGCGCGACCGTCTCCGGCGCGAGGTCGACCGCGGTGCGGCTCGGCACGTTGTAGGCGACGATCGGCAGGTCCGGGAACTCGCGGCAGACCGTGCGGTACCAGACGAACAGCGCGTCCTGGGTGGGCCGCGCGTAGTACGGCGTGATGACCAGCGCGGCGTCGATCCCGGCGTCCTGGGCGGCCGCCGTCAGCTCCAGGGTCTCGTCGAGCTTCGCCGAGCCGGTACCGGGCACGAACGGCACGCGGTCGCCGACCGCGGCGGCCACCGTGCGGATCGCTTCGGCGCGCTCGGCGACGGTCTGCGAGCCGGGTTCGCCGGTGGAGCCGCCGATCGAGATGCCGTGCGAGCCCGAGGCGAGCTGCCAGCGCACGAGGTTCTCGAGGCCGGCGTGGTCGACGGCTCCCTCGGCGGTGAACGGCGTCATCAGCGGCGCGATCGACCCGCGGATGGCCTGGGGGTCGGAGCGGAAGCGCATGGGTTTCCCTTCTTGCGTCAGTGGCGGCGGTGGACGAGGAACGCGTCCAGGGTGGCCAGCCGGTGGGCGCGGACGGCCTGCTCGACGTCGGCGGCGGGGGCGCCGCTTTCGAGCAGGCCGAGGATGGTTTCGTGCTCGGCGACCGACTCGCGGGCCCGGCCGGGCACGAAGCTGAACGTCGAGGTGCGCAGGCCGCTCAGCCGGTCCCAGCCACGCCGGACCAGGTCGAGGACCTGCGGGTTGGGGCAGGCGCCGAACAGCACGGCGTGGAAGTCGCGGTTGAGCCCGGTGAACCGGGCCGGTTCGAAGTGCCCGAGGCAGTCCGCCAGCTCGGCGTTCAGCGCCCGGGCCTCGGCCAGCGCACCGGGTGGGAGCACGGGCGCGGCGAGCGCGGCGGCGTAGCCCTCGACCAGCGCGAGGGTCTGCATCGTGTGCTGGTACTCGCTTTCGTCGACCATCGCGACCTGCGCGCCGACGTTGCGCTCGAAGGTCACCAGCCCTTCGGCTTCCAGCAGCCGGATCGCTTCGCGGATCGGGACGACGCTGACGCCGAGCTCCTGGGCGAGCTGGCCGAGGACGAGGCGGTAGCCGGGGGAGAAGGTGCCGTCGGCGATCCGGGCCTTGATCCACTCGTACGCGATGCGCGACTTGCTCATCGCGGTGCCGTTCACCGTTTCGCGAGCCATGCGGCGTACCTCCCGCGCCAGTGCTCGTCCATCGGGTAGAGCCCCTCGACGCGCTCGCCCGCGGCGACCTGCTCGGCGATGAACGTCTCCTGCAGCTCTTGCTCGATCGCCGCGTCGACGACCTCCTCGACCAGGTCCGGCGGGATGACCAGGACACCGTCGCCGTCGCCGGCGATCACGTCGCCAGGGCAGACGGCGGCGCCACCGCACGCGATCGCGACGTCGACGTCCCACGGCACGTGCCGCCGGCCGAGCACCGCCGGGTGCGGCCCGGCGTGGTAGGTCGGGATGTCCAAAGCGGACACCGCGGCGAGGTCGCGGACCCCGCCGTCGGTGACGATGCCGGCCGCGCCGCGCACCTGGGCCCGCAGCGCGAGGATGTCGCCGACGGTGCCGGTGCCGCGTTCGCCGCGCGCCTCCACCACGAGGACGTCGCCGGGGCCGAGCGCGTCGATCGCGCGCTTCTGCGCGTTGTACCCGCCTCCGTGGGACTTGAACAGGTCTTCGCGGTAGGGCAGGTACCGCAGGGTGCGTGCGCGGCCGGTCAGCCGGGCGCCGGGCCGGGTCGAGGTGAGCCCGTCGATCGACACCGCGTCGTAGCCGCGCTTGCGCAGCTGGGCGGACAGCGTCGCGGTGCCGACGGACTCGATCTTCGCGCGCAGCTCCGGCGTCAGCTCGAAGCCCGCATCGGCGGTCCCGTACGCGTCCGCGCGCTGCTGCTCGTCGACGCGGGGGAGGGCACCGAACGGTCCGAAGGGGACGGTGCCCGCGACGATGGGGGTCACGAGCCGTCCGGTGGTGTGCCCGTCGCTGTCGACCTCCACCTCGACGACGTCGCCGGGGATGGCGACCGAAGCACCCGCGGGGGTGCCGGTCAGGACGACGTCGCCGGGTTCGAGGGTGATCAGCTGCGAAAGGTCGGCGACCAGCCGCCCGAAGCCGAACAGCAGGTCGCCGGTGGTGTCCTCCTGGACGAGTTCGCCGTTGAGCCAGGTCCGCAGCCGCAGCGCGGCCGGGTCGACGTCGGCGGCGGGCAGCACAGCGGGACCGAGCGGGGTGAAGCCGTCGCCGCCCTTCGAGCGCAGGTTGCTGCCCTTGTCGGCGTAGCGCAGGTCGTAGACGCCGAAGTCGTTGGCCGCGGTGACGCCGCCGACGCAGGACCAGCCTTCCTCGGGCGTGACGCGGCGGGCGGTGCGGCCGATGACCAGCGCGATCTCGCCTTCGAAGCCCAGCAGCTCGGTGCCCGCCGGGCGTTCGAGCGCGGCTCCGCTCGCCGCCGCGGACGTCGGCGGCTTGAGGAAGTACGACGGCTGCGCCGGCACCCGGCCGCGCTGGGCGGCGCGGGAGTGGTAGTTGAGGTGCAGCGCGATGATCTTGCCGGGCCGCTGCGGGAGGGTCGTCATCCGTGGTCCTGCCTGCCGGTTCGAAGAAGGTATCTTAAATAATATACGATCTGTGGCGCGGGGAAACCCCCTTTCACCCGCCGTAGTGGAGCCAGACGGACTTCGTCTCGGTGTAGGCGTCGAGCGCCCAGGGGCCCATTTCGCGACCCCAGCCGGAGGCCTTGTAGCCGCCCCACGGCGCCGCCATGTCCGGGATCGGGGGCATGTTGACGAAGACCGCGCCGGCCCGGATGCCGTCGGCGTAGCGCTGCGCTGTGCGGAGGTCGCGGGTCCACACCGTCGCGGCCAGGCCGTACTCGGTGTCGTTGGCGCGGGCGAGCGGTTCGTCGCCGTCGTCGTAGGCCGTCACGGCCAGGACCGGACCGAAGATCTCCTCGCGCATGATCGCCATGTCGTCGCGGACCCCGGCGAACAGCGTCGGGGTGTAGAAGTAGCCGTCGCCGTCGACCGGGTTCCCGCCGGTGACCAGGTCGGCACCCTGGTCGCGGCCGGTGCTGACCAGGAAGTCGACGTGTTCGCGGTGCTTCTCCGACACCAGCGGCCCGAGCTGCGTGGTCTCCTCGGTGCCCGGCCCGAGCCGCAGGCCTTCCAGGCCGCGCGCCAGCTTGTCGACGAACTCCTGCTCCCGCTTGCGGTCTACGTAGAAGCGCGTGTAGGCGGCGCAGACCTGGCCGGTGTTGAGCGTCGCCCCGGCGAGGTTGCCCGCGACGGCGGCGTCGATGTCGGCGTCGGCCGCGATGATGCTCGGGGCCTTCCCGCCGAGCTCGAGGGTGAGCCGCTTGAGGTTGGACGCCGCGCTCGCCGCCGTGATCAGCTTCCCGACCGCGGTGGAGCCGGTGTAGGAGACGTGGTCGACGTCCGGGTGCTCGGTCAGCAGGGCACCGACCGAGCCGTCGCCGGTGACGAGGTTGACCACGCCCGCCGGGATCCCGGCTTCGTGCACCAGCTCGACCAGCCGGATGCTGGTCAGCGGCGTCACCTCGCTGGGCTTGATCACCACCGTGTTGCCGGTCGCCAGGGCCGGCGCGAGCTTCCAGGCGAGGATCATCAGCGGGAAGTTCCACGGCGTGATCAGCGCGTTCACCCCCACCGGCTCGCGGCGGGTGTAGTGCAGGGTGTCGGGGAAGGACACCGGGTTCGTGGTGCCCTGCAGCTTCGTCACCCAGCCCGCGAAGTAGCGGAAGTGCTCCGCCGTGCCGGTCGCGCTCACCTGCCGGGACACCCCGATCGGCTGGCCCTGGTCGAGCGTCTCCAGCCGGGCCAGCTCTTCGTGGTGCCGCTCGACGAGGTCGGCCAGCCGGAACAGCAGCGCGGCGCGCCGGACCGGGAGCAGCCCGGCCCATTCGGGTGCGGTGAGCGCGCGCCGGGCGGCCGCGACGGCGGCGTCGACGTCGGCGCGCGAGGCCGTACCGACCTCTTCGATGACGCGGCCGGTGGCGGGGTCGCGGGTCGGGAGCACGCCGCCGCCGGCTTCGGTCCACTGTCCGTCGATGCACAGGCGTGTCGCCATCCCGTTGTCCTCCTCGGCCTGGGGTGAGCCGAGTATCGGGCGGCCGGGTGCCGCGGGTCTTGTCCGCTCCCGCACGCCCGTTGACCGACCGCGAAGGGATGCCGCGGGTCCGCCGGGCCGCGGGCCACGCTGGAGCGCATGGACGTGATCGTGGTGGGCGCCGGCTCGGCCGGTTCGGTGGTGGCGCGGCGGCTGGTGGACGCGGGCGCGGCGGTGACGCTGCTGGAGGCGGGCAGCGAGGACGTCAACCCGGCGATCCACGACCCCGCGCGGGCCGGGGAGCTGTGGCACGGGCCCGAGGACTGGGACCTGTACACGGTCCCGCAGGAGTACGCGGCGAACCGGCGGCTGCACCTGCCGCGGGGCAAGGTCCTCGGCGGGTCGCACGCGCTCAACGCGATGATCTGGGTCCGCGGCGCCCCGGCCGACTACGACGGCTGGGGACTGCCCGGCTGGTACTGGGAAGACGTCGAGCCGGTGTTCGCCCGGCTCGAAAAGGACCTCCTCGACGTCGTCCCGAACGAGCCGCTGCACCCGGTCCAGCGGTCCATCGTGGACGCGTGCCGCGAGACCGGTCTGGCCTTGAACCCGGACTACAACGGCGGAACCCTCGACGGCGTGTCCGTCGAGCAGATCACCTTGCGCGGCGGCCGGCGCTTCACCACGTGGCACGCTTACGGCGCTCCGGTGGCCTCGCGGATGACCGTCCACACGGGAGCGATGGTGCACCGGCTCCGGTTCTCCGGTGCCCGCGTGACCGGCGTCGACGTCTCCATCGACGGGGTGGCGCGGGAACTCTCGGCCGACCTGGTCGTGCTCGCGGCGGGGGCGCTGGCCTCGCCCGCGATCCTGCTCCGCAGCGGCGTCGGCCCGGCGGGCGAACTGGCGGCGCTCGGCATCGACGTCGTCGCGGACCTGCCCGGGGTGGGGCGCAACCTGCACGATCACCTGCTCTCCCCGGTGATCTTCTCGACGTCCCGCGAAGTCGTGCCGGAACCCGGGCGGCCGGTGACGCAGGTGCACTGGTTCTGGCGCAGCCGGGCCGGGCTCGCCGTGCCGGACACCCAGCCGATCTGCTTCAGCGTGCCGATGTACGAACCGTGGATGTCCGGGCCGCCGACCGGATTTTCGCTGATGGCGGGCATGGTGTCACCGGAGAGCCGCGGGAGCCTGCGGCTGGCCCCGGACGGCTCGCCGCTGATCGACCTCGCGGCGTTGTCGGCGCCGTCGGACTTCGAGAGCCTGGTGGCGTCGGTCGAGCAGTGCCTCGCGGTCGGCGCCGCACCGGCGCTCGCGGACGGGTGGGGCGCCCGGCAGCTGTACCCGGCGCCGGGCGACGACGCCGGTGAGTACGTGCGGCGGACGGCGATCACGTACCACCACCAGGTCGGCACCTGCCGGATGGGCACCGACGCGGCCGCGGTGGTGGACCCGCGGCTGGCGGTGCACGGGCTCGACGGCCTGGTCGTCGCCGACGCGTCGGTGCTGCCCCGGGTGACGACGGGCAATACCAACGCACCGGCGGTCCTCGTCGGCGAGCAGGCCGCGCGCTTCATCCTCGGCGCCGACCTCCCGGGCCGTCGAGCAGGCGGCGGAGCCAGGAGGACCGTGTGGCCAGGGCGGCGCGGGTGACCTCGGCTTCCGGGGCGAAGCGGTCGAAGCCGTGGTGCGCGTCCGCCCAGACGTGCAGCTCCGTCGGGACGCCCGCCCGGGCCAGCCGCTGGGCGTACGCCACGTCTTCGTCGCGGAACAGCTCCGCCCCGCCGACCTCGACGAACGCCGGCGGCAAGCCGCTGAGGTCCGTCATCCGCGCCGGGGCCGCGTAGGGCGACGTCTGGCCGTTCAGCAGGCTGCGCCAGCCGAAGTCGTTGGCCTCCCGCGTCCACACGAGGTCCGGGAGGTCCGCCGACGTCCGGTCGTCGAGCATCGGGCACAGCAGCAGCTGCCCCGCCAAGGCCGGCCCGCCCCGGTCACGCGCGAGCAAGGCCACCCCCGCGCTCAACCCGCCGCCCGCGCTGCCGCCGCCGACGATCAGCCGCTCGAACCCGAACGTCTGCGCGAACCACACCAGGCCCGCGTAGCAGTCCTCCAGCGGCGCCGGGTGCGGGTGCTCCGGTGCGAGCCGGTACTCGACGGTCGCGCAGACGAACCCGAACTCCTCGATCAGCGGCACCAGCCGCGGCAGGTCGGCGAACCGGTCGTCCATGACCATCCCGCCGCCGTGGATGCTGTACAACCCGGGCGCGTCCGGCCGCGGGTGCCGCGGCCGCAGCACCGTGACGACCACGCCGTCGTCGAGGACGTGGTCCGACCACTCGATGTCCCGGCCGTCGATCGCCTCGTCCGGGGTGGGATTGCGGAACGACGCGCGGACGGCTGCCAGCGTCTCGGCGGACAGTTCCGGAGTCACGGGCCCTCCGGATCGACGGCGTCCTTGTCGGCCCAGAACGGCTCCACCAGCTCGCGCAGGTCCGCCGCACCGATCCGCTCGACGAGCGTGACCGCCGCGAGGTTGTCCTCGAGCTGCCTGACGCTGGTGGCGCCGAACAACGTCGTCGTGGTCGCCGGGTGCGTGAGCGTGAACGCGAGGCACAGCTGGGCCGGCGTCGCCCCGACGCTCTCGGCCACCTTCGCGAGGTCCGCGGCCGAGCCGGCGATCCGCTGCCGGACGTCGCCGGGGTCGCGGCCGACCTGGCGCCCGCCCTTCCCGAGCAGCACGCCGCCCTCGAAGACGTCGGACGCCTGGAGCGAGACGCCGAGTTCGCCGAACACCGAAGCGAACGGCGCACCGTCCGGAATGGACCGCCGGGCCACGCTGTACTTCAGCTGCGCGATCGCCGGGCCGGGCACGCCGTCCGCGGCGGCGAAGTCGTGGACCGCCCGGATCGCCGGCGCCGACCAGTTGTTGACGCCCCACTGCCCGATCAGTCCCGCCGAGTGCAGCGCGGCGAGGTCGGTGACGAGGGCGTGCAGATCGGTGTCGTCGCGGCGGAGGTCGCCGAGGATCACCAGATCGGCGTGGGAGACCCCGGCGCGGAAGAAAGCGTTCTCCAGCTGCGCGCGCAGGCTGTGCTCCGGGTAGCCCTCCAGCCAGAGCTTCGCCGAGAGCAGGTAGTCCTCGCGCCGCAGGCCCGCGGCGCGGACCATGGCCGAGAACAGCACGTCGGTGAACACCGGTGGGGCGCCGGGCAGGCCGTACACGCCGACGTCGAACAGGCCGATCCCGGCGTCGACAGCCGTTTGCAGCATCGAGACGGCTTCGCGGAAGTCCATCCGGTCGAACGTGTGCCAGGAGCCGAGGGACAGGACGCCGGTGGCCGGCCCGTCGCGGCCGATGCGGCGCTGGGGGATGCGCACGAAAACCCTCCTAGGGAAGTCGGGGGTCGATGACGGCTTTGAGCTCGCCGAGCCGGGACATCGACTCGACGGCGGCGGACGCGCCTGCCAGCCCGACCGGCGCGCTGAACAGCTCGTTCCAGGGCAGGCGATCGGCGAAGGCGCGGAAGAACTCGACCGAGCGGTGGTAGTCGGCGATGTCGCCGTTGAGCGAGCCGGCGATGGTCAGCTCCTTGCCCATCACCGTGCCCAGCGGCACGGGGGAAGGCACCGGCCCGGTCGACCCGACGATCGCGACCGTCCCGCGCTGGGCGGCGAAGGCGACCGCCTCCGCGCCGACCGTGGGCCCGCCCGCGAAGTCGAAGACGTGGTCGGCGCCGCGGCCGCCGGTCAGTTCGCGCACCCGCTCGACGCGTTCGTCCGGGGTGGACTCGACCGGGACCGTCGCGGTGGCCCCGAACCGCTCGGCGACGTCCAGCCGCGATCGCGGTCCGCCGACGGTGATCACCACCCCGGCGCCGCAGAGCCGGGCGACCGCCGTGGCGAACACGCCGAGCGCGCCCGCGCCTTGGACCACGACCGTCGCGTTCGGACGGATGCCGCCGGACCGGGCGACCGCGCGCAGCACGGTCTTCCCCGCGCAGCCGGACATCGACGCCCACGTGTCCTCGACGTCGTCGGGCAGCAGGAGCTTCGCGGCGCCGGGCGTGACGTAGCAATGGCGGGCCAGACCGCCGGTCGCGTAGGGGAACCGGTCGGAACGCTGAAGGAAGCCGTAACCGCGGCGCTCGCAGGCGACCGGTTCACGAAGGATCGTGCAGCCGTGGCACTTCCCGCACGTCGACTCGGACCAGCCGATCCGGTCACCGGGGCGGATTTCCCGGCCGAGGGTGTCGGTGGTGCCGGGTCCGGTGGCGACGACTTCGCCGACCATTTCGTGACCCAGCACCATCGGCAGCATGCCGGGGAGACTCATTTCCCCCGACCAGAGGTGGACGTCGGTGCCGCACAACGTGGTGCAGGTGAGCCGGACGAGGGCGGCGCCGGGTTCCGGGTCCGGAGGCAGCGGGAGTTCGCGCAACTCGAGGGGCGCGTGGTGGCCGGTGAGAACGGCGGCCTCCGTGTGGGTGGGCAGAGCCATCTTTTTAGTCTACAGTCGTGGAAGAAAAAGTCCAGGTCCCGGAGGAAACCATGACAGCACAACGGATCCACTCGGCGGACCTGGTGGTCCACGGCGGGGTGGTGCACACCTTCGGTCCCGACGGCACGGTGGCGGGCGGCCTCGCCGTCTCCGGCGGCCGCGTCGCCGCGGTGGGTGCCGACCTCACCGCCCACATCGGACCGGACACCGAAGTGCTGGACCTGGCCGGGCGCACGGTCCTGCCCGGTATCAACGACGCGCACCTGCACGCGACCTGGCTCGGCGCCCGCTGGCCGCACCCGCTGCTCGGCGCGCCGCACGAAGAAACCCCGGTGGTCACGGCCGGAGACCGCCGGGCGGCGATCCTGCGCGCCGGCGACGTCTGCGCGGCGCTCGGCATCACCAGCTACACCGAACCCGGGCTCGGCCCCGGCGAAACGGGGTGCTTCTCGGCCGAAGTCCTGGACGAGTACGCGAACCTGCACCGAGAAGGCCGTCTGCGGGCGCGGGTCACCGTGCTGCGCCTGTTCGGTCTCCTGGACGGCGCCAGCTCGCTGCCGGACTTCGCCCGCGGCCTCGCAACCGCGGTGCCGGCCGCGGATCCGGAGTGGCTGGCCGTGCCCGGGGTCAAGATCTTCGCCGACGGCATCCCCCCGATGCGCACCGCGTGGACCCACCACTGCTACGCCGACGGCACCCACGGAACGCTGCTCGTCGACGGGCCCGACGACGGCGAGCGCGCGGCCAACCTGGCCGCGATGATCGCCCTGGCCCACGATGCCGGCCTGGTCGTCGGCGTCCACGCGACCGGCGAGCGCAGCATCGAGGCCGCCCTCGCCCACCTGCGCGACGGCGACCACCTCGTGCACGGCGACCTCGTCACCCCGGCGCAGCTGCGGCGGATGGCCGAGCGCGGTGTCGGGCTGACGACGCAACCCGCGATCGCCACCGCGATGCGGCCGATGGTCGCCACCGCGCTCGGCGACGACGTGGCGGCGAAGGCGTGGCCGCTGCGCGAGATCCTCGACCTCGGGGTGCGGCTCACGCTGAGCAGCGACGCGCCGGTCGTGACGCCGGACTGGCGGGTCCACCTCGCGGCCGCGGGGGAGCTGCTGGGTGCGCGGGGTGTCACGCCCGAGCTGACCGGACGGCTGTTGCGCTGCTACACCACCGAAGCCGCCGCACAAGACGGATCCGCGGCGTGGAAGGGCACCCTCGAGCCGGGTATGGCCGCCGACTTCTGCGTCCTGGACGAAGATCCTCTGGAAGTCGCGCTCGCGGACCTGCCGCCGGTCGCGGTCGGGCTGACCGTGACCGGCGGCCGGATCGTCCACAAGGGATAGTCAGGTGAGCAGCTGGCCGCCGTCCACCGCCAGGCTCACCCCGGTGATGTGCCCGGCGGCGGGCGAGGCCAGGAACACCACGGACGGCACGACGTCGCCGACGGCGGCGATGCGGCCCAGCGGGATCCGGGATTCCCAGGCCGTGCGGGCGGCGGTGTCCGCGGCGAACCCCGCCGTCATCGGCGTGAGCACCGGGCCGGGGGCGACGGCGTTGACGCGGATCCCGTGCGGCGCCAGTTCCAGTGCCGCGGACCGGGTCAGCGCGTCGACCGCCGCCTTGGTCGCTTCGTAGTGACCGAGCCCCGGTGTCGGCTGCCGCGCGCCGATCGACGACACGTTCACGATCGCGCCGCGGGTCCCGGCGGCGACCATGTGCGCGCCCACCGCGCGGGTCATCAGGAACGTGCCCCGGAAGTTGACCCGCAGGCACCGGTCGAAGACCTCGACGGGCAGGCCGGTCACCGGCCCGCCGCCCCCGGCCAGCCCGGCGTTGTTGACCAGCACGTCCACCGGCCCGAACCGGCTCGCGACCAGGGAAACCGCCGCGTCCACCGACGCCGGGTCCGCGATGTCGAGCTCGACGTGCTCCGCGCCGATCTCCCGGGCGACGTCGTGTGCCGCCCGCGCGTCGACGTCGGCGACCACCACCCGGTCACCCGCGGCCAGGAAAGCTTCGGCGGCACCGCGCCCGATTCCGCTCGCGCCGCCGGTCACCACCACGATCCGTGTTTTCATTCTACAATCGTAGATGAAAGATGTGCTGCGGCGAAAGGAAAACCCGTGCTCGGAAGATCCGCCTTCGGTCTCGGCTCCTGGAACACCTGGGACCGGATGGACTTCGGCGACGCCGTCCGGCTGCTCAAGACGGCCGTCGACGCCGGCGTCACGTTGTTCGACGTCGCCCACTACGACTTCGGCCCGCACGCGGAGAACTCGCGGACGGACATCCTCTTCGGGGAGGCCGTGCGCGAGGCCGGGATCGCCCGCGAGGACTACGTGCTGTGCGGCAAGCTCTGGCTGTGGGACTACCCCCGCAGCGGCTTCGCCGGGCAGCTCGAGACGTCGCTGGGCCGCATCGGGACCGACCGAGCGGACCTGGTCGTGGTGGGGGACTACCGGGAGCGCCCGGACGTCCCGCGCGTGGTCACGGAGGTCGCGGAGCAGATCCGGGCGGGCCGGATCGGCGGCTGGGGCGTCAACAACTGGCTCGCGGCCGACCTCGACCAGGCGCTGGAGTTCGCGGCCCGTGAAGGCTTGCCGGGCCCGGAGTTCGCGCAGCTGAAGTACTCGATCGCCCGGCGCGCGATGGCCGAGGGCGAGCCCTACCGGAAGCACTTCGACGCCGGACGCCTGGCCCTGCAGGCGTCCGACGTCTTCGAAGGCGGTGTGCTGCTGGGCAACGCGGCCCCGGCGCGGAAGATCGGGGCGGACGTCGGGGGCATCCGGCCGTCCATCGTGGCGGCTTCGGCCGAAGTCGCCCGCGTCGCGGCGGACTTCGGCGCGACCCGTGCCCAGCTGGCCCTCGCGTTCTGCCTGGCGTACGAACCGGTGGCGAACGTCCTGTTCGGCGTGAGCCGCGCGGAGCAGCTGACCGACAACCTCGGCGCGCTCCTCCTGGCCCGCGAACACGGCCTGGAGATCCGCACGGCCCTCGCCCACCTCCGCCTCGACCACGACGTCGCCCCCGACGGCTCCTGGTAAGCCCTCCCGGGGCGTCACTTTCATAGGGAAAGTTACGCCCCGGGTCGGGTCAGGGGGTGTCGAGGAAGGTGAGGGCGGCGGTGCGGAAGGGGGCGCCGCGCAGGGCGCCGCCGTGGTCGCCGGGGACCACCAGGAGGTCGCTGCCCGGGACCAGGGGGACGAGGGTCTCGATGCCCTGGCTGACCGGGTCGTCCCGGCCCGCGACGAACCGGGTCGGCACGGTGATCGTCCCGACGCGCGGGGCGAACGGCTCCCGGCGCAGCCCCTCGATGCAGTGCGCGAGCGCCACCGGGTCGCGGCCGGGCGCGGTGATCATCCGGGCGATCGCCGCCGTCAGCGGGTCCGCGGGCGGCCGGCCGCCGCCGGCGAAGGCCAGCGCGGCCTCGACGTCGACCGCGCCGAACGGCTCGTGCGGGCTGATCCCGCCCAGCACCAGCCGCCGCACGGGCAGCAGCGCGGGCAGGTCCCACGCCAGCCGCGCGCCGAGCGAGTAGCCGACGACGTCCACTTCGGACACCGCGCCGACCGCGATGGCGAGCTCTTCGGTGATGGCCTTCGGCGTCGTGTCGGCTGGTGCGGGACTCGAGCCGTGGCCGGGCAGGTCGGGAACCAGCACCGGACGCCCCGAAGCGATCAGCGCCGACGGCCAGCCCGTGCTGACCCAGTCGGTGTGCCCGTCGGAGGCGAAGCCGTGCAGGAGCAGCACCGGCGGGCCCGCGGGCGGACCGGCGGGGGCGAACCGGCGCACGGCGAGGGAGGTGACGGTCAAGGAGATCCCTTCTCAAGAGGAACGGCGGAGGCGCTGCAGCTCGCCGAGCGTGCGGGCGCGGGCGTCGACGGCGATCCGCAGCGCGGAGCCGACGAGGTTGAGCAGGAGCACGCAGAGCATGATCGTCACGCCGGGCACGATGACCAGCCACGGCGCGACCACCAGGTACGACCGGCCCTCGGCGATCATGTTGCCCCAGGTCGGGGTGGGCGGGGCGATGCCGAGGCCGAGGAAGCTCATCGCCCCGTCGACCAGCATCGCGGCCGCGGCGAGGATGACGACCTGGACCAGCGCCAGCGGCAGCACGTTGGGGAACACGTGCACCAGCAGGATCTTGCCGCGGCTCATCCCGGACACCCGCGCCGCGCCGATGTACTGGCGCCCGGCGATCCCGAGCACCCGGCTGCGGATGACGCGGGCGGTGAACGGCGTGAAGATCACCGTCAGCGCGATCAGCTCGGTCCAGATGCTCGCCCCGAGCGCGATGGCCAGCGCCATCGCGAGGATGATCGCCGGGAAGGACATCCACGCGTCCATCAGCCGCATCAGCACCGCGTCCGCGGCCCGGTAGAAGCCGCTGACCAGGCCGATCACCATGCCGGAGAACGCCGCGCAGAGCGTGATCAAGGCGGACAGCCCCAGCGACGCGCGGCCGCCGGACACCAGCCGGGCGAGGACGTCCCGGCCGAACGAATCGGTGCCCAGCGGGTGCGCGCCCGACGGCGGGAGCAGCCGGTGCACCGGGTCGGTCGCGCTGACGCTCGGCAGGAAGAACGGCAGCACGACCACGGCCAGCACGATCAGGCCGAGCAGCACCGAGCTGATCACCAGGGTCCGGTTGCGCCGGAACGCGCGGGCCGCCCGCCGGGGCGGGGGAGTGTCCACAGCGGACGCCGGTTCGGCGACGGCGAGGCTCATGCGCACACCTCGCTGGCGCTCGGTGCCGCCTGAGCCGGAAGCGCAGTGTTGGATGATTCGCTCGCGGGCTCGCTCATGCGACACGCACCTTCGGGTCGAGCAGCGCGTACGACAGGTCGACCAGGAGGTTGACCACGACGAACAGCACCGCGACGAACAACGTCACACCCTGGATGAGCGGGAAGTCGCGAGTGGACACCGCACCCATCAGCAGGTGGCCGAGCCCCGGCACGACGAAGATCGACTCGATGATCACGATCCCGCCGACCAGCATGGCGAAGTTGCTGCCCAGCTGCGTCACCAGTGGCATCAGGGCGTTCGGCAGAACGTGCTTCAGCAGCACCCGCCGTTCGGGCAGGCCCTTGACGCGCGCGGTGCGCAGGTAGGCCAGGGGCAGCTCGCCGAGCACGCTCTCGCGCAGGGTGAGCACGAACAGCGCCGTCTGCCCGATGACGAGCACGGTCACCGGCAGCACCAGCGCGGGCACCGCGGCCACCGGGTCGGTCAGCAGGTCGTGGTAGCCGCTGGACGGGAACCACCGCAGCGTCACCGAAAACACCAGCACGAGCACCAGCGAGATCCAGAAGTCCGGCATCGCCATGCCGAGCGAGGACAGCCGGTCGAGGCCGCGGGCGACCGGGTTGCGCGGCGACACCGCCTGCCACGCCGTGATCGCGACGGACAGGAAGAAGCTGATCACCGTGGACAGCACGGCCAGCGTCAGCGTCGGCACGATGTGCGCGGCGACGACGTCCAGCACCGGCTGGTGGTAGGTGATCGACGTCCCGAAGTCGCCGCGCAGCACGTGCCCGGCCCAGCTCAGGTACTGCTGCCAGAGCGAGCCGTCCAGGCCCATGCTCGAGCGCAGCGCGGCGACGTCGGCCGGGCGCGCGGTGGGGCCGAGGATCGCCTGTGCCGGGTCGCCCGGGATCAGCCGGATGACGAAGAACATCATCGTGCCGACGATGACCAGGATGATCAGCAGGTCGCGCAGCCGGCGCAGCAGCAGCCCGGTCATGCGGCCAGCCACGAGTTCCAGAAGACCCGGTAGAAGTCGCCGTAGCCCTTGAGCCGCGGGGTGTAGGCGGCGTACAGCCGGGACTGGCTCAGCGTGATCACCGACAGCTGCTTCCAGGTGAACGCCTGGAGCTTGTCGATGACGGCCTTCGCCTGCTCGGGCGTCGTCGAGGCGTTGAACTCGGCCATCAGCCCGTCGAGCTCGGACGACGACGAGCCGTTGAGCGTGCCGAGGGTGAGCGCGGGCATCTGGGCGGGCGAGGTCAGCGACGAGTCGAAGAACAACGTCGTGATGTCCCAGCCGCCCGGGTCCTTGGTCAGCGTGCCGAGCATGGTCGCGAAGTCGAACGTGTCGATCTTGGTCTGCAGCCCGATCTTCCCGAGCGCGTCCTGGATGAGCACGGCCCACTTCCCGAACTCGGGGTAGGAGTTGGTGGTGACGATGTGGATCGTCGCCCCGGCGGTGACGCCGGCCTCGGCGAGCAGTTGCTTCGCGCGCGCTGGATCGTGCTGCCGGTAGACGTCGTCTCCGGCGGCCGAGTAGGACGCCTTGTTGTCCGGCGAGGCGAACGCGCCCGTCTCGATGGTCAGGTCCTTGCTGCCGCCGGTCGCCGCGTTGATCGCGGGCTTGTCCAGCAGCAGGTTCAGCGCCTGACGGGCCCGCGGGTCGGCGAACTTCGAACCGGGGTTGAAGTTGGGGATGACGACGTTCTCGTTGCCGCCCGGCAGGTTGTGCACGACCAGGTTCGGGTTGGCCTTGAGCTGCTCGTACTGGTCGTTGGCCGGCATCGCGTGGTCCCACTGGCCGGTCTGCAGGCCGTTGACCAGCGCGTCCTGGTCGCCGACGACCTTGTAGGTGACGGTGTCGAGGTAGGCGTGCTTCGCGCCGGCCTGGCCGCCCCAGTCCTCTTCGGACCGCGACTTGTAGCCGTCGTAGCGTTCGAGTACCAGCTGCTGGCCGATGTCCCAGCTCTTCAGCTTGTACGGGCCGGTGCCGATCGCCTTGTCCTGGCCGAACCCGGTGGCGGGCAGGCCGGCGAGGTTCTTCGCCTCGTAGATCTCGGTGCCCGCGCCGGCCAGCTCGTCGATCAGCGGGTAGCGCGGCCGCTTGAGCTTGATCGTCACCGTCGCCGGGTCGGGCGCGGCGATCGCGTCGATGTCCGGGGTGACGAGCTGCCCGGTGCGGTGGCTCTTCTGCCAGCGCTGCAGGCTCGCGACGACGTCGTTCGCCGTCAGCGGGCTGCCGTCCTGGAAGGTGACGCCCTGGCGCAGCTTGAAGGTGTAGGCGAGCCGGTCCGGGCTGGTGGTGAAGGTGTCGACGAGCATCGGCCGGGCGACGAAGTGCTGGTCCACTTCGAACAGCTTTTCGTACAGCATGTTGCCGATCTGCGCGGTCACCTGGCCGGGGTTGGCGACCATGTCGAGCGACTGCGGATCGGTGGGCACGGCGACGGTGAGGTTGCCGCCGCGGACCGGTGGCCCGGCGGCGGCCGTCGTGGTGCCGGCACCGCCCATGCAGCCGGCGAGCAGCGTGGCCGCGGCGGCGAGGGCGGCGAGCAGAGGAGTTCTCTTCATGGGCGCGTCGATCCTGTGTGGGGGAGGGCGGGCAGGTCGGGGTTGGCGGCGAGCAGCCGCCGGGTGTAGTCGTGCCGCGGGGAAAGCCGGATCTCGTCGGGGGTCCCGGTTTCGATCAGCTCGCCGCGGTACATCACGCCGACGCGGTCGGCGACCGACAGCACGAGGCTGAGGTTGTGGGTGATGAACAGCAGGCTCAGCGTGCGGCTGCGGCGCAGGTCCAGCAGCAGGTTCAGCACCTGGCCCTGCACCGAGACGTCGAGCGCCGACGTCGGCTCGTCGGCGACGATCAGCTCGGGCCCGGCGGCGATCGCCCGCGCGATGGAGACGCGCTGGCGCTGCCCGCCGGACAGCTGCGACGGCAGCTTCCCGGCGGAGTCCTTCGGCAGGCCGACTTCGTCGATCAGGCCGGCCACCCGCCGGTCCAGCTCGGCGCCGCGCAGCGGGGTCAGTTCCTTCAGCGGCTCGGCGATGATCCGCGCGGCGGTGTGGCGGGGGTCCAGGGAGCTCTGCGGGTCCTGGAAGATGAGCTGGACGCGGCGGCGGAACGCGCGTTCGTCGCCGATCAGGCCGCCGGGCGTGATCCCGTGCGCGCCGAAGGCGATGGTCCCCGACACCGGTGGTTCGAGGGCGGTCACGAGCCGGCCGAGCGTCGACTTGCCGGAGCCGGATTCGCCGACCAGGCCGAAGAACTCGCCCGGGGCGAGCTCGAGGGAGACGTCGCGGACGGCCTCGACCCGCTGTCCTTTTCGGCCGTACACTTTGGACACCGCGGTGATGGTGAGTGGCGGTCCTTCGTGCTCCCGCTCGGGACGCGGTATGAGGGCCGGGGTTTCGACGGCGTCGGTCGCCTCGCCCGCCATCGCCGACGCGAGCCGGGCGGGGGAGATGGTCGGGAAGCCGTCACGGCGGCTGACGCCGAGCTGCGGGACGCACCCGAGCAGCGCCCGGGTGTACGGGTGCTTAGGCCGGGTCAGGACCTCGTCGCGCGAGCCGGTTTCGACCAGGCGGCCGCGGTACATCACCGCGATCCGGTCGGCGACCTGCGCGGCGACCCCCATGTCGTGGGTGATGAACACGCACGCCGTGCCGTGGTCGCGGCGTGCCCGGTCGAAGAGCGTGAGGATCTCCGCCTGCGTGGTGACGTCGAGGGCGGTGGTCGGCTCGTCGGCGATGAGCAGGTCGGGGTCGGCCATCAGGGCCAGCGCGATCATCACGCGCTGCTGCATGCCGCCGGACATCTGGTGCGGGTACAGCCGCAGGATCCGGTCGGTGTCGGTGAGCCCGACCTCGGTCAGCAGCCGCCGGGCCTTGGCTTCGGCGCGCTTGCGCAGCGGGCTGCCGCGGCGGGCGGCCTGCCCGGGCAGCGACCCGGGTTCGCGGTAGGCCTCGGCCAGCTGCCCGCCGACCCGGCGGCTCGGGTTGAGGGAGTCGAGGGCCTCCTGGAAGATCATGCCGATCCGCGGGCCGCGGTAGGCGCGCATCGCGTCGGCGGGCAGCTTCGTGACGTCCACGCCGTCGACCGCGATCTCGCCGCGGGTGCGGACGGGGGCGACGAACTCGAGCAGGCGGATGATCGACAGGGCGGTCACGGTCTTGCCGCTG
The DNA here is from genome assembly GCF_023008405.1 of Amycolatopsis sp. FBCC-B4732. Taxonomy (NCBI): domain Bacteria; kingdom Bacillati; phylum Actinomycetota; class Actinomycetes; order Pseudonocardiales; family Pseudonocardiaceae; genus Amycolatopsis; species Amycolatopsis sp. FBCC-B4732. The sequence continues at coordinate 3,391,121 of NZ_CP095376.1, read as the reverse complement.
CCGGACTCGCCGACCACGCAGAGCGTCCGCCCCCGCCCGAGATCGAGGGAGAGCTCCCGCACGAGTTCGCGCTCGGTGTCGTCGGTGACGACGCCGACGGTGAGCTCCCGGATTTCGAGCAGCGTCATGGATTCCCCTTCCTCGCGCCCGCCGCGAGCGGGCGGGCCGGACTGCCGGGCACCGGCAGGGGTAGTTCTACGCATGTTGACACCGGCGCCATGCGGTGTCAATGGTTTTATTCTACAAACGTAGGAAGTTGAAACATCACGGCTTTTTGTTGCTGTACGGGGAAAACTCGGCACTGGACTCTTTTATCTACGGATGTAGAGTGTCCGCGTCGAACAAAAGGAGGACGACGTGACGACCAGACCCGCCACGCCCGAACGGATCGTGGACATCGCGGTCGGCTACATGGCCGCCCAGCAGCTCTTCGCCGCCAACCGCATCGGCCTGTTCCCCGCTCTGGCCGCCGGCCCGCTCGCCGCGGGGGAGCTGGCCGAGCGCACCGGACGGCCCGAAAAGACCGTCCGGATCCTTGGGGACGCCCTCGCCGCACTCGGCCTGCTGTCCCGCGTGGACGGTCGGTACGGGCTGACGCCCGACACCGCCGCGTACCTCGGGGGAGAAGGTCTGGACCTCGCGCCGTTCCTGACCTTCCTCGAGGCGATCAGCTACCCGCACTGGCAGCAGTTCCCGCACACCACCGACACCGGCGAACCCGGCGAGCTCGACCTCGGCGGCGACCGCTGGGACACCTTCCTCGGCGGGGTCATGGCGTATAACGCCCTACACGCCCGGATGCTGGCGGGCGAATTCGACTTCACCGGCTGCAAAAACCTCCTGGACCTGGGCGGGCTCTCGGCCGAGTTCGCCCTCCAGGCCCTGCGGGCGAACGACGTGCTGCGGGCGACGTTCGTCTACGACCCGCGGTCGGTCCCCTCGGTCACCGAAGCGGTCGCGGAGTTCGCGGACCGGACCACCGTCGTCGGCGCGGCGACTCCGGAGGCCGAGCCCGCGGGCGAGTTCGACCTGGTGATGGTGAACCACGTCGTCCACCGGTTCTCCGCCGAAGAGAACCAGGCGATCCTGCGCCACGCCCGGGCCGCGGCGGCACCGGGTGCGCGGTTGCTGCTGCTGGACTTCTTCCTGGACGACGACCCGTCGCCGCGGGCGCTCGACGCGCTGCACGCGGGGGAGTACCTGGTCATCGACGGCACCGTCGTGTACCCCGAGGCCGACGTCCGCGGCTGGCTGGCCGACGCCGGCTGGCGCCCGGTGGACCGGCTGACGCTGCCGGGCTCGCCGAGGGTGCTCGTCGCGGAGGCGGTGTGAGCACCGGCCTGGACCCGGCCGTGCGGGACCTGCTGGACCAGGCCGCGCCGGCGCCGGTACCCGACCGCCCGCCGACGGCGGTGGAGCTGCGGGCGGCGTTCGCGGCCGTCCGGCCGAAGCCGGGTCCGGCGGCGGCGGTCGCGTCGGTGACCGACCACTGGGTGCCCGGCCCGGGGGGCGTCCTGCGGGTCCGCGTGTACCTCCCGGAAGCGGACGGCCCGGTGCCGGCGTTCGTGTGGATCCACGGCGGCGGCTGGACGATCGGCTCGATCGACGAGAACGAGGTGGCCTCCCGCGCGGTGTGCGCGGCGGCGTCGGTCGCGGTGGTGGCGGTCGAGTACCGCCTCGCGCCGGAGGACCCGTACCCGGCCGCGCCGTCGGACTGCTACGCGGTGCTGGAATGGCTGGCCGCGGGCGGCGCCGGGCCCGCGGTCTCGCCGTCCCGGCTCGCGGTCGGCGGGGAGAGTGCCGGCGGCAACCTGTCCACCGTGGTCTCGCTGATGTCCCGCGACCGCGGCGGCCCGCCGATCGCCGCGCAGGTGCTGATCTGCCCGGTGTTCGGCCACCCGGACGACGGCCACGCGTCCTATGTGGACTTCGCGACCGGCTACGGCATGACGGCGGACGCGATGCGGTTCTTCTTCGCCCAGTACGCACCGGCCGGGTCGGACGACCCGTACGTGCTGCCTTCGCGGTCGCGGGACCTGTCGGGCCTGCCCCCGGCGCTGGTGCTGACGGCGGAGTACGACGTCCTGCGCGACGAAGGGGAGGCGTTCGCGCGGCAGCTGGCCGAGGCCGGGGTGGCGGTGGACGTGCACCGGTACGAGGGCCAGATCCACGGGTTCTACGGGCTGTACACGGACCTGCCGGCGTCGGCGCGGTCGCACGCCGAGGTGGCGGCGTACCTGAAGGGGATCTTCGCCTGAGGGTCAGGGGCGGGTGAGGCGGTCCAGGAGGGACTCCAGGTGCCGGTGCTGGAGGTCGATCGTGGAGAACTCACCCGCCACCAGGCTCATCACGTTGGCGCCGGCGTTGAGCAGGACGATCTCGTCGACGATCTGTTCGTCGGGCGTCTCGGTGACGACGTCGCCGTCTTCGCGGCCCTCGGTGAGGAAGCGGTGGAGCAGCCCGCGCCACTCGCGGACGTGCTCGAGGTACTTGTCGTGCATGGTCCGGTTGTCCAGCGACATCTGCCAGAAGATCATGAGCACCCGCCCGGCGGTGATCCGCTCGTCGTCGATCGGCATGGACGACACGCAGAGCTCCCGCAGCGCGGTGATCCCCCGGAGCCCGTCGAGCTCGACGTACTGCCGCATCATGTCGAGTGCCCGCTCGTAGGTGGCCGCGATGATGTCTTCCTTGCTGGGGAAGTACAGCTTGAGCGCCCCGTTGGCGAACCCGGCGGCGGCGGCGATCTCCCGCATGGTGGCGGCTTCGATCCCGCCGCGCACGATGAGGTCCCAGGTGACGTCGACGATGTCGCTGCGCCGCTGGTCGTGGTCGATGATCTTGGGCACCCGGCACCTCCCGCACTGGTTTCTCTACCAGTGTAGGAGAAAGTACCGGCGAGTACAGCACGGGGTGCTCGCTCGGCTGCGGACGTCATGAACGAGTCGTTCATGACGCCAGGCGCGGTGAACGACCCTTTCCTGACATCCGGGCGGCGCTGGGTCAGCGCTGGAACACGCGCCGCCCGGCGAACCACGTCTCCACGACCCGCGTCTCCGCCACCCGGGAGGTCCGGAAGGGATCCCGGTCCAGCACCACGAAGTCGGCCGAGCGCCCCGGCGTCAACGCGCCCGTGACGTCGTCCAGCCCGCACGCCCGCGCCCCGCCCAGAGTGAACACCTCGATCGCCTCCGCCAGGGTGATCGCCTGTTCCGGCCACAGCGCCCCCGGGCGGCGGCCGGACGGGTCCTGCCGAGAAACCAGGCCCGCGATCCCCTCCCACGCGTTCGGCGACTCGCTCACCGGCCAGTCCGACCCGCCCGCGACCAGCGCGCCGCTGTCGAGCAACGCCCGGTTCGGCTGCATGCGCGAAGCTCGCGACGCCGGCAGCACCTCGGCGATCGCCGACGGGATCACCCCCGGCACCCACAGGAACGGCGAAATGTCCGCCGCGACCCCCAGCTCGGCGAACCGCGGCAGGTCGTCGGGGTGCACGAACTGCCCGTGCGCCACCTGGAACCGGGTGTCCGCGAACCCCGCGGCGCGCACCTTCTCGACGGCGTCCAGGAACTGCCGCACCGAGGCGTCGCCCGTGCAGTGGACCTTCGCCGAGAAGCCCGCCGCGGCGGCCGTCAGCAGCCACTCGGTGAGTTCCGGCGGCGGCATCGTCGTCGACCCGCGGAAGCAGCCGCCGTGCGTTTCGTCCGGCAGGTACGGCTCGAGGAACGCCGCCGTGCGGGTCGGGGGGACGCCGTCGAGGAAGATCTTCACGAAGTCCGGGCGGTGGTGCGGGCTGCGGAACGAATCCGCCACCTCCAGCAGCGGCGCCCCGACCGGGTCGAAGCCGAAGATCGGGTCGTTGACCAGCAACGACGACACCACCCACGCGGCCAGCTCGCCGGCCAGGTCCAGCGACTGCAGGGCGCCCAGGATGTCGGTCGAGACGCCGGCGTCCTGGAACGCCGTGACGCCGAAGCCGTGCAGGACCTCGATCGCCCGCTGGGACGCGCGGCGGTGCTGCCCGGCCGTCAGGCCGCCGGTCACCCGCTCGACCAGGACCCCGGCCGCCTCCAGCAGGAGCCCGCTGGGGACGTCGCCGTCGCGGACGATCACGCCGCCGGACGGGTCGGGGGTGGCCGCCGTGATGCCGGCCAGCTCGAGGGCCCGGCTGCTCACCCAGCGGTTGTGCCTGCTGTCGTCCGAAAGGGACACCGGCCGGCCGCCCGCGGCCTCGTCCAACGCGCGCCGCGCGGCCGAAGCGGACAACGTCGAGACCAAAGTGGACGCCCACGCGCCGCCGGTCAGCCACTCGTCCGGGCCCAGCGTCCGGGCCCGCTCGCGGACCAGGCCCAGGATCTCGTCGAGGCCCGCGTCCGCGCCGAAGGTCAGCTCGAACAGCTCGGCGCGCCCGGCCATCGCGTGGTGGTTGTGCACGTCGACCAGGCCTGGCAGGACGAACGCGCCGCCGAGGTCGAGCACTTCGGTCTTCGGGCCGCGCTCGGCGTCTTCCAGCGCGACGATCTTCCCGCCGGACACCGCGAGCGCCGACGCCCACGGCCGCGCGGTGTCCACTGTGTACACCAGGGCGTTCGTCAGTACCAGGTCGGCGGCCACGGCTCAGCGCTCCGCCGGGTCCAGGCCGTCCGGGTGGACGGTGGTGCTCAGCAGCCGCCCGTACGCGCCGAAGGTGAAGTGCGTCGGGCGCTCCCCGGTGCCGTCGAGTCCGAAGAGGACGCCGTGGGAGCGCAGGCGGCGGGCGTCGCGGTGGTCGGCGACGGTGACCGACGCGCACGGGATGACCTTCTCCCGCCAGGCGAACACGTGGATCCCGGGCCGGATCCGGTACACGGTGTTCTCGTCGGTGTCGGCGAGCCCGCGCTCGGGGCCGGCCAGGCACTGCCAGGTGTACCAGTGCGGGCTGAGGTAGACGTGCTCGTAGGCGTGCTCGCGGCTGTAGACCCACACCACCCGGCGCCCGATCAGGGCCGTGCTCGGCGCCATCGCCTCGCCGCGGACCTCGAACCCGTCGAGCGTCGCGGGCCGGAACTCCTGGGTGACGCGCGGGGTGCCGCCGTCGCCGATCGTCGTGGTGACGACCAGGGCGCGGCCGTCGCGCAGGTCGAGCAGGAGCGAGACCGCCTCGCGCGGGGCGGGGTGGAACTGGACGTAGTAGAGGTCGGGGTCGACGAGGAACGTCTCGCAGAGGACGGTCGCGCCGTCCCAGGCGACGCGCGAGCCGGTGAACCGGGCGGTGCGGCCGGGCCCGTCGCCGTCGTCGTGCAGGACGAACGCGCGGCCGTGCAGGTCGCCGACCACCGGGGCCTTGTTCGCGTCGAAGCCCGGGGCCAGGCCGTCCAGCGGGAGCCAGGTCGAGGTGTCCGAGAGAGTGGTCAAGGTGCAGTCCTCACAGCTATCGGTTGGGGGTCCGGGTGGCGAAGCCCCCGGCCCCGGGGCGCGGCCCCGGTTGTCTCAGTCGCAGTGGTCGCCGGAGGGGAGGTCGAGCGCGGGGTTGCGGTCGAGGAACCCGTACGGCCGGAACAGGAAGCCGGACTTGTCGACCGGCATCACCGGCCAGTCCTCGGGGCGGGGGACGTGGGTGGGGCCGAACACGTGCCACAGCACGAGGTCGGTGTCGACGAGGTCGCGGTCGGCGGCGGTCCACGCGGGCAGGCCCGCGCCGCCGGGGTGGGCGTTGGGCCGGTCGCCGGCCGGGAACTGCTCGTCTTCGCGGTACGGCGTCGCCCAGAGGTGCTTGGTGGCGAACGTGGCCCGGGCGTGCACGGTCGCGTCCGGCTGCGCCATCAGCGTCGCCGACGGCCGCGGCACCAGCTGGTAGGCGGTCGGTTTGCCGAGCCGGTTCACCCGCTCGGCGCTGCGGACCTCCCAGACGCGGGCGCGGGCGGGGTCGGCCAGGCGCATCGCTTCCCGCTCGGTCCGCAACGGCGTGCTCCGCCAGGTGAACGCGTTGCCGTGCGGGTTGGCCGGCCCGGTCGGCACGCCTTCGACGTCGACCTCGTGCAGGCTGGTGCGGTCGCCGTCGATCTCGACGTCGAGCCGCGCGCAGAACAGGTGCTGGTGCACCGGCGCGAACAGACCGGGCGCGAGCTCGGTGGCGTGCGGCTGGTCCGCACCGGGCGTCCCGGCGCCGCAGAAGACGATGCCGGTGGCCTTCGCCTCGAACTCGATCGAGCCGTCGAGGTGGAAGTACCAGTAGTGGCCGTAGTCGTAGTTGCCGATGGTGGCGATCGACGAGACCACCAGCCGCCGCGACCGGCGGACTTCGGGGCGGCCGTGGAGGTCGGTGTGCTTCCAGAGGATCCCGTCGTCCTCTTCGTGCAGGCAGACCGCGCGCGGGATCTCGACCGGTTCGCCGCGGTCGTCGGCGACCCACGCCGGGAAGTAGTGGATGACGCCGACGCAGTCGCAGCCCAGGCGCAGGTCGTTGCCGTTCTTGCCGAACTGGTACTCCCCGGCGTCGAAGTAGCTGATCCAGAACCGGCCGGGCGCGACGTCCCCGTACGGGACGACCATCTCGGGGACGGAGGCCCGGTACAGGACCGGCCGGTCCTGGAAGCTCAGCTGGTGCAGCGTCAGGCCTTCGCGGGAGTTGAAGCCGACGCGCAGGCGCCAGCCCTCCCACGTCACCTCGGAGCCGTCGACGGTGAAGCTCGGGCCCTCGGGCTGGGTGATCTCGATCGGCTTGAGCGTCGTGCGGGCCGGGACGCCGGTGTAGCGCCCGTGCTCGGCGGGCACCGGGACGTCCCCCTCGTCCTCGACGCGCAGCACGCGCTGCTCGGTGAGGTCCAGGTGCACGACCAGGCCTTCGACCGGGTGCGCCCAGGGGCTGTCGTCGGTGTCTTCGCGCAGGAAGGTGAGCGAGCGCATGACGCGGCCGGTCTCGTCTTCGCGCCCGAAGTACCCGGGGGCGAGCGGCGCGCAGAAGGCGTGGCCGATCCGGTCGCCGAGGCCGCGCCGCGCCATCGCGGCCTGCCAGTCCGCCGACGCCTTCGTCAGCTGCTCGGCCAGCGCGTACTCCTCGAACAGGTACGACGGCCGGCCCTCGGCTTCGGCCCAGTCGTCCCAGGAGACGAGCTCCCGCCTGGTCGCCGACACCACGGCTTCCCCGGCGCGGCCGGTGGCGGTGTCGAGGAGCGTGTAGCGGATGCGGCGGTCGCCGTCGCCGGCGCGCACCTCTTCCTTGGCGGGTTCGAGCGGGACGGCCTGCGGGACGCGGATCGTGCCGCCCGCCAGCCCGGCGTCGGCGAGGATCGCGCGGCCGGCGGTCAGTTCGGCGGCGGTCAGCGGGTCGAGGGGGTGCGGCGTGCTCACCCTGGCCAGTCTCGGCCGGTGCCGCCTCGCGCGCCATCGCCCGTGCGGTCCCCGTCAACAACGCTGCGCTCGAGGCCAACCACGTCTCCGCCGCCCGCGGCGAGGATGGGCGCATGCGAACAGATCTCGCCGGGAAGGCGGTCCTCGTGACCGGCGGGGCGTCCGGCATCGGGCTGGCCTGCGTGCGGGCGTTGCGCGCCGAAGGGGCCCGGGTCGGCGTCATCGACCGCGAACCCGGGCCCGGCGTCGTCCAGGCGGACGTCACCGACGAGCCCGCGCTGGCCGCCGCGGTGGACACCGTCGCCCGGGACTTCGGCGGCCTCGACGCGGTCGTCGGCTGCGCCGGGATCTCCGGCCCGGTCGGCACGCCGCTGGCCGCGACCACGGCCGACGCCGTCGCGCGGGTCCTCGCCGTCAACGTCACCGGGCAGTTCCTGCTGGTCAAGCACGTGCTGCCGTGGCTGGCCGACGGCGGCGCGGTGGTCCTGCTCGGCAGCGACTCGGCGTTCACGGCCGCGCCGGGCATGGTGCCCTACTGCGCGTCCAAGGGCGCGGTGGTCGCGATGACCCGCGCGCTCGCGGTCGAGGTGCCGGGGATCCGGGTCAACTGCGTCTGCCCGTCGGTGGTGGACACGCCGATGGCGCGCGCCGACCTCGGCGCCGTCCTGGACGACCCCGCGTTCCCGGTGCAGGCCGCCGCCGACGTCGCCCGGCAGGTGCTGTTCCTCGCGTCCCCGGCTTCGCGGCCGGTCAACGGCCAAGCCCTGCTGGCCGACTTCGGGATGTCGGCCCGCTCGGCGTTCCCCGCTTAGGAAAGGATCCACAGTGGACTCATCAGGCAAAGTCGTCGCGATCACCGGCGGCGGTACCGGCATCGGCGCGGCGGTCGCCCGCCGGTACGCCGGTGAAGGCGCGCACGTCGTCGTGCTGGGACGCCGGCGCGAGCCCCTCGAGAAGGTGGCCGCGGAAACCGGCGCGCACGTCATCGCGTGCGACGCGAGCGTGCGCGAGGACGCCGAAAGCGCGATCGCGGAGATCGTCGGCAAGTACGGGCGGCTCGACGTCGTGGTCGCCAACGCCGGCGGGCACGGCCTGTCTTCGGTCGTCGACACCGGCGACGAGGAGTGGGAGCTGGCGCTGCGCTCGAACCTGTCGAGCGCGTTCGTGCTGTGCCGGGCCGCGCTGCCGTCGCTGGTGGAGACCGGCGGGCAGGTCGTCGTGGTGTCGTCGCTGGCCGGGCTGTTCGCCGGGCCGAACGTCGCCGGCTACACCGTCGCGAAGCACGCGCTGATCGGGCTGACCCGGTCGATCGCCCGCGACTTCGGGCCGCGCGGGGTGCGCGCGAACGCGGTCTGCCCCGGCTGGGTGCGCACCCCGATGGCGGACGGCGAGATGGACCAGTTCGCCGCGGCGGCGGGCTTCACCGGCGGCCACGAGGAGGGCTACCGCCGCGTGACGGCGGAGGTCCCGCTGCGGCGCCCCGCCGAGCCGGCGGAGATCGCGGCGATCGTGCGGTTCCTGGGCTCGGCGGAGTCGTCCTACATCACGGGCGCGGTCCTGGTCGCCGACGGCGGCGCCCACGCCGTCGACCTCCCGACGCTGGCCTTCGAGCGCGCCGGGATGTGACACCTCGGGTCGTGAGTGTTCAGGAGGGTTCCCACCCTCCTGAACACTCACGACCCGAGGTAGGCGGAGTGGAGGGTGGCGGGGGAGTCGAGGAGGGTCCGGGCGTCGCCGGCGTACGTGACGCGGCCCGACGAGACGACCACCGCCTCCTGCGCGACGCCGAGGGCCAGGTGCGTGAACTGCTCCACCAGCAGGATCGCCGCCCCCTCGGCGGCGAACTTCGTGACCACCGGCAGCAGGCGCGTGAACACCACCGGCGCCAGGCCCAGCGACATCTCGTCGATGAGCAGGAACGCCGGGCGGGCCGCGAACGCCCGCGCCAGCACCACCATCTGCTGCTCGCCGCCGGAGAGCAGGGCCGCGGGGGAGTCGCGGCGCTTCTCCAGCTCGGGGAACAGCGCGAGGACTTCGTCGACGCCCGCCGGGGTGCGGGCGGTCAGGCGGAGGTTCTCCAGCACCGTCAGCCCGGGGAACACCGCCCGGCCCTGCTCGATGTGCGCCAGCCCGAGCCGCGCCCGCGCCACCCGCGAGTGCCGGGTGACGTTCACCCCGCCGACGTGGACGCTGCCCGCCGAGGGCGCCACCACGCCCGACACGCCTTCCAGCAAGCTCGTCTTGCCGGCCCCGTTGGGCCCGACCAGCGCGGTGATCCGGCCGGGCTCGAGGACGAGGTCGACGTCGCGGATGACCGGCCCGGCTCCGCGCTTCACCGTCAGCCCGTGGACTCGCAACGCGTTCACAGCAGCTCCGTTTCACCCATGTACGCCTTCAGCACGGCCGGGTCGGCCAGCACGTCCGCCTGCGGGCCGCTCGCCAGCACCTGACCGAAGTCGAGCACCGTGAGCGTGTCGCAGACCGACCGGACCAGGTCGAGGTCGTGCTCGATGAGCAGCACCGACACCCCGAACCGGGCGGGCACCTGCCGCAGCCGCCGCCCGAACGCGACGTGCTCCTCGTGCGGCAGCCCGGCCGCGGGTTCGTCGAGCAGCAGCACCCGGGGCTTCGCCAGCAGGTGGCCGACGACCTCGACGAGCCGCCGCGCGCCCGCGTCCACTCGCGACAGTGCTGTCCGCGGCGCGGGGCAGCCGAAGAACTCCAGCGCGTCGGCGACTTCGCCACCGGTGAGCCGTCGCCGGGCGACGAACCGGACGTACGCGCCGACGGTGAGGCCGGGCGGGACGCGGTCCTGCTGGAACGTCCGCCGCAGCCCGGCGCGGGCCCGGCGGGTGGGCGAGCCGGTGAGCGGGCGGCCGCCGAGGGTGACGGTGCCGTCCGCCCGGGGCAGGAAGCCGCTGATCGCGTCGACCAAAGTGGACTTCCCGGCGCCGTTCGGCCCGATCACGCCGAGGATCCCGTGCTCGGGCACGGTGATGTCCACATCGGACAGCGCGACGACGTGTCCGAAGGAGACGCTCAGGCCGCGCACCGCCAGGACGGGGTCGCCGGGTGGCAGCGGTTCGACGTCGGCGACCTCGGTGGCGAGCCCGACACCCGCGGGGGCGCCGCGGCGGTACCAGAGGTTGCGCACGGCCGTGCCGAGGTTGCCGCGGCCGGTGAGGGCCTGGACGCCGAGCACGCCGAACACCACGAACCCCCAGTCCTGCGGCACGCCCCAGCGCTTGAGCAGCTCGGGGACGGCGACCCAGAGCAGCGCGCCGAACACGGCCATGTCGATCAGGTGCGCGCCGGACATGATCGCCAGCACGTACAGCGCGAGGGACTGGATGGCGGTGAAGCTCGCCGGGAAGGCGAGGCCGACCTGCCCGGTGAGCAGGCCCCCGCTGATCCCGCCGAGCGCGGCGCTGACCGCGAACGCCGTGAGCTTGGAGGTGCGGACACCCGCGCCGACGGCGGCGGTCCCGCGTTCGGAGAAGGCGACCAGGTGCCAGCTGCTGCCCCAGCGGCCGCGGCGCAGGAAGTGCACGAGCAGCCCGCAGGCGACGAGCACCAGCACGGCGAACAGGAAGTAGGACCGGTCGTCGGAGAAGGCCTCGGGCCGCTCGACCGACGTGCCTTCGGTGGCGCCGGGGAACTGGATCTGCACGAGCGTGAGGTCGGCGGCCGCGGCCAGCCCGAGGGTGACGACGGCGAGGGTGATGCCCCGCAGCCGCAGCGCGGGCAGCCCGACGAGGACTCCGGCGAGCGCCGCGGCCAGGCCGCCGAGGAGCAGCCAGGTGACGAACCCGCCGGGCACGCCGGCGACGTTGCACGCGGAGACGACGAACGCGCCGACCGCCGCGAAGGTGAGCTGGCAGAGGGAGATCATGCCCGCGGTCCCGGTGACCACGCCGAGCCCGAGGAGGGCGATCGCCGCGACGACCGCGCTGACGCCGAGGTAGACGAAGTACCCGGCGAGCCCGACGCTGAGCGCGTACCCGGCGGCGATCGCCGCGGCGGCGACCAGGAAGGGCAGGGCCGCCCGCGCGAGCGGGTTTTCAGCGAGCCGCATCCCACACCTCCTTGCGCTGCGTCCACAGCAGCAGTGCCACGATGACCAGGAACGGGAGGAAGTACCGCAGCACCGACAGCTTGTCGGCCTGCGCGACCGCGCCCTGCGCCATGCCGAGGACCAAGCCGCCCGCCACGGCCAGGTCCAGCCGGCGGAAGCCGCCGAGGAGGGCGGCCGCCGCGGCCGGGACCACCAGCATCGCCAGTGACGTCGGGTCGTTCGACTGCGACGGCGCCACGATCGACACCGCGAGGGTGGCGATCACCCCGGTCGCCGTCCAGACGCCGACCGACAGCGGCCGGGCCGGGATGCCCAGCAGCTCCGCCGTCGTCGGGCGTTCCGACAACGCCCGCAGCCGGACGCCCAGCGACGTCCGGGCGAGCACCGCGCGGCAGCCCAGCGCCACCAGCACCGCGAGCGCCACCGTCACCACGGTGACCTGGCTGACCACCACGCCACCGACGGTGAACGCGGGGCCGGCCAGCAGCGGGTGGAACGGCTGCGGCTTGTTGCCGAACAGGATGAACGCCAGCGAGATCAGCAGCAGGAGCACGGCCACCGTCACCGCCGACCGCGTCCCGGTGTCGGCCTCGGCGAGCCACGTCGAGACGATCCAGCCGAGCACCGCGCTCAGCGCGCCGCCGAGCAGGATGCCCGCCAGCGTCGCCAGCCACTCCGGGAAACCCAGGTGGACGGCGAGGAAGACGGCGACGTAGCAGCCGAACATCCCGGTCGCGGACTGGGCGAAGTTGACCACCCGCACCAGCCGCGACATCAGGGTCAGGCAGACCGCGAGCACCGCGTAGAGGCCGCCGGCGGCGAGGCCGGCCAGTGCGCCCTGCAGCATGAACGTCCTCCTAGGACCGGGGGATCCGCAGCCAGTCCCGCGCCGAGAGCTCCCACTTGTTCGTCCCGGTGGCCAGCTTGATCGGCCAGCCCGCGGTGTTGTCGTGGTGCGCCTGCGCGGGCCCGAACACGTACGGCGTGCCGACCATCGGGTCGCTGATCGGCTTCATCTCGCGCAGCGCCTTGGTCACCGTCTCGCGCGTGATGTCGCCCTTCATCCCGCGCAGCACGGCGAGGAAGTACTTCGCCGCCAGGTAGCCGCCCTGGCTGAACGACGTCAGCGGGATCTTGTTCTTCGCCATCAGGTCCCGCCACTCCTGGTTCGCCGGCGCCGCCGCGTCGGTGAACGGGGAGAACTCGGCCGGCACGTAGACCCCGGCGCCGGCGTTCGAGATCGCCTTGGCGTAGTTTTCGCTGTAGACGCTGGTCAGCAGCAGCCACGTGACGTCGGTCCAGCCCTGCGCCTGCGCGGCCTTGAGCTGGCCGATCGAGTCCGGCTCCACCGGGTTGACCGTGATCGCCTTGCAGCCCGCCGCGCGCGCCTTGACGATGTAGGGCGTGTAGTCCGACCCTCCGTAGGGGACGGTCGAGTCGACGTACTTCAGCTTCTTGCCGGTGATCTTCGTCCACTCGTCGATCGCGGCCTGGTACGCCGGGAGCGTGTTGCCCGCGATCTCCAGCAGCGCGCAGACGTCGTCGAGCTTCAGCACCTCGGAGCCGTAGAGCAGGGTGAGCGTCATGTCGTGGAACGGGCCGACGTTGACCGGCGCGATGTTCGGGCTGGAGAAGCACGCCGGGTCGACACCGATGCCCGGCATCGACAGGATCTTCTGCTGCTCGTAGTACTTCTCGTTGATCTCGCACTCGATGAGGCTCGACGACCCGACCAGCGCGACGGCCGAGTCGCCGCCGACCACCTCACGCGCGGCGGCCGCGGCGGCCGACGGGTCGCCCTTGTCGTCGATCGCCTTGTACTCGATCCGGCGGCCGTTGACGCCGCCGGCGGCGTTGGCCGCGTCGAACACCGCCTTCGCCGCTTGCGAGGACTCCGGGAAGGTGGCCGCGCCGCTGAGCGCGTTGACCGAGCCGACGACGATCGGGCCGCTCGAACCGGCGTCGGAGCCGGCGCAGCCCGCGGTGGCCAGGAGCACGGCTACCGCGAGGGTGGGAAGGACTTTTCTCATTGCTGCTCCCGGGTTGCGGCCACGACGGGCGCGGAGTCGACGATCTGCTCGAAGGCGGCGACCTCGCCGCCGTCGAAGCGCCACAGGTGCGCGACGCGGGCGGTGAAGGACCGGCCGGTCCGGCGGTGCGTGCCGGTGTAGGTGCCGACGCCGATCACCGCGTCCCCGGCGTCCAGCAGGTCTTCGAGGGTGAAGCGGTAGCCGTCCCAGTCCCGCCCGATGGCGGCGAAGACGTGCTCGGCCACCTCGTCCGGGCCGGTGTAGGTGCCGGCGTAGGGGAAACCGGCGGCTTCGGTCCACGTCGTCTTCGGGCCGAGCGGGGCGAGCATGCCGGGCAGGTCGCCCCGGTCGCTGGCGGCGTAGTGCGCGCGGATGACGTCCACATTGGACACTTGAAGCTCCTTCAGACGGGCTGGGCGTCGGGGTAGCTGACCGAGCCGAGCGGGTAGACGTGGCCGCCGGCGCGGGAGTGCTCGGAGCGGCCCTCGCCGGTCAGCCCGAGGAACACGCCGGTGGTGCGCAGCGCGTAGCCGAGGTCGTGCAGCCACACGCTCGCGACGGCGATCCGGAACTCGCGGAAGCAGAACAGGTACAGCCCGTCGGCGAACTTCCACACGGTCGAGAGGTCCATGTCGCCATGGCCGCGCTGGACGCCTTCCAAGCACTGCCAGGCGTAGCGCTCCGAGGAGACGTAGACGTGCTCGTAGAGGTGGTCGGGGCTGTAGCGGTAGAGGTTCCGCTTGCCGATCAGGTCCCGCGACGGCCCGGGCACGGCACCGGACGGGGTTCCGCCGTCGGTGACGCCGGACCAGAAGCGTTGGGAGACGCGGGGAACGTCCTCGACGTCCTCGGCGCCGATCACGGAGCGGACGGCGAGCGCGCGGTGCGACGTCGTGGAGAACACGACGGTGAGCGCCTCGCCGTCGACGCTGGTGAGCGGCAGGTTCACGAAGAAGACGTCGTCGCGCACGGCGACGGCGTCGTACGGGTCCTCGACGCCGTTGAGCACGACGTGCTCGGCGTCTTCGAAGCTCAGCGAAAGGACTTCGCCGTCGTCGAGGGTGATCGTGACGTCCCGGCCGGTGAGGTCGGCGTCCGGCAGGCGGTAGGTGGCGATCCCGGCGGCGAACTCGTCGTAGGTGCGCCAGCCGTCGGTGGGGGCTTCGGACATGGCCTCATCGTCGGGCGGGGGCCGGGTCCGGGCGAGCGGTCACGCGCTGCGGGGCAACTACCGGACGCTGACGGTCAACTCCCGGCGCCGGGCGAGCGACGTGGACGCGATTCGGTGGGGCACCGCCGTCGGGCGGGTGCCGCCGAGCGTCGGCAGCCGCTCGGGAATGGCGACTCCCGGCGCAACTCGGTCAACTCCCAGCGCCGGCGAGCGACCCGGTCGAGCACCGCTCGGCGCTCCACCGGACAGGGTGCCGCCGAGCGTCGGCAGCCGCCCGGCGAGGGCGCGGAAATGGCTTGATCGCCGGGCGGGCACCTCGCCCCGGCGAGCGGTCACGCGCTGACCGTCAACTCCCGGCGCAGCTCGCTCGGTGCCCGGCCGAACGCGGTCTTGAACACGCGGCTGAAGTGGGCGGCGTCGACGAACCCCCAGCGCGCGGCGATCGCCGCGACCGGGCGGCCCGAGTAGACCGGGTCGAGCAGGTCGCGGCGGCAGTGCTCGAGGCGGCGCGTGCGGATCCAGCCGGAGACCGTGGTGCCCTGCTCCTGGAACAGCCCGTGCAGGTGCCGCGTCGAGATGAAGTGCTCGGCGGCGATCCGCGCCGGGGTCAGGTCGGCGGAGTGCAGGTTCGCGTCGATGTGCGCGCGGATGCGGCGCATCAGCTCGTGGTGCGGGTCGGCGCCCGCGTGCGCGAGGTCGAGCTCGGTCGCGACCAGCGTCGAGAGCAGGTCGACCGCGCTGTGCGCGAGCCGCGCGCCCGCCGGGCCCGCCAGCTGCTCGAGGTTGCCGCCGAGCTGGGCGAGGAACGGCACGACGACGTTGCCGACGCCCTCCTTGCCCGACATCCGCACCGCGGTCAGCCGCCCGACGAGCTCGGCGGGCAGGTCGATCAGCCGCTGCGGGAACATCACCACCAGCGTCCGGAAGTCCTCTTCGAACACCAGCGAGTACGGCCGGTGCGTGTCGTAGAGGGCGACGTCGCCGGGGCGCAGCACGGCCTGGCGGTCGTCCTGCACCAGCAGCCCGGTGCCGGCCAGGATCAGGCTCAGCTTGTAGTAGCGCCGCTCGGCGCGGGCGATCAGCTCGGGCGTGCGCTCGACGACGTGGGGAGAGGCGGTCACCTCGGAGACCTGCACCTCGTCGGCGCCCGACGAGCGGATCCGGCCGCGGAAGCCGTCACCGCCCGCCGTGACGTGCAGCGGGACGAACGACTGCGAGACGGCGGTGCGGAACTCGGTGAAGTCGCGGGCGATGAGGGTCGTGGGGGCGGGCACGGGGTCACCTCGCAGCGTCGGGAGGAGGACAGCGTCGTATACGATAAGCGATACGATCTTCCGCGACAATGCTCCCGGCCGTCTCATCGTAGGATTCCGCCTCGGGAGGAGGGGGCGGATGGAGTCGTTCGGGGCACGGCTGCGCCGGTTGCGGCGCGCGGCCGGGCTGACGCAGGAGACGCTCGCCGAGGCGGCCGGGCTCAGCGCCCAGGCCGTCGGGGCGCTCGAACGCGGGGAGCGCCGGTTCCCGCACCGCGAAACCCTCGACCGGCTCGCCGACGCCCTCGACCTGGCCGGCGACGCCCGCACGGAGTTCGCCGCCGCGGGTGCGCGCCCGAAGACCCCGGCGGGAACCACCGCCGTGCCGCGGGAACTGCCGGGCGGGGTCGCCGCGTTCACCGGCCGCGAAGTGGAGCTCGACCGCGTGCTCGGCCTGTTCGCCGACCCTCGGCCGGGTGTCGTGGTCGCCATCGCCGGCATGGCCGGGGTCGGCAAGACCGCGCTGGCCCTGGAGGCCGGGCACCGGCTCGCCCGGCGGTTCCCGGACGGCTCGCTGCACCTCGACCTGCGCGGCCACGCCGCCGACCCGCCGGATCCCCTGGACCTGCTCGACCGCCTGATCCGCGAGCTCGGCGGCGAGCCGCCGACGCCGTTGACGCTCGGCTCCGCGTCGGCGCGGTTCCGCTCGGCGCTCGCGGGGAAGCGCGTCCTGCTCTTGCTGGACAACGCGCGGGACGCCGCGCACGTGGCTCCGCTCCTTCCGGGCGCGGGCGGTTCCGCGGCCATCGTGACGAGCCGGGCCGCGCTGCCGGACCTGCCCCAGGCGCACCAGGTGCTGCTGGACGTCCTGCCCGAGCCGGACGCGCTGCGCCTGCTGGCGGCGGAGATCGGCGCGGACCGCGTCGCCGCCGAGCCCGCCGCGGCCCGGGCCGTCGTGCGCCTGTGCGGGTACCTCCCGCTGGCGCTGCACCTGGCCGGCGCGCGGCTGGCGACGCGGCCGTCGTGGCCGGTCGCCCACCTCGCGCACCGGCTCGGCGACGAGAGCCGCCGCCTCGACGAAACCGGCGTCCGCACCAGTTTCGCGCTCGCCTTCGGGGCGCTGGACGACGCCGCGGCCCGCGCGTACCCGCTGTTGTCCCTGCTCGACGTGCCGGAGCTGTCGGTGCCCGTCGCGGGACGGCTGCTCGACGTCCCGGACCGCGTGGCCGAGAACCTGCTGGAACGGCTGACCGACGAGCACCTGCTGACCACGCCCGCCCCGGGCTGGTACCGGCTGCACGACCTGCTGCGGCTCTACGCCCGCGAGCACGCCGGGCGGCTCCCCGCGGCCGAGCGGGCCGCCGCGATCACCCGCGTCGTCGAGCTGTGCGCCTCCGTCGCGTGGCAGAGCATGGCGCTGGTCTCGGCGGCCTCGCACCGCCACGACTGGGCGGCCGGGCGCTGGGCGGCCGGCGGATCGGCCACGACAGAGGAGGTGTTCGGCTGGCTCGACCGGCACCAGGCGCACCTCGTCACGCTCGTGCGGCAGGCGGCGGCGACGCCGGGGGTGCCCGCCGAAGCGATCGCGGCCGTCGGGCTCGGCCTGTTCGAATACCACCGGGCGCGGGCGCGGTGGCGCGACGCCATCCAGGTCGACGAGGTGGCGCTGACCCTGGTCGACGGCGTCGACCCGGTGGCGGCGGCGACGCTGCGCAACGACCTCGGGGTCGCCGAGGCCGAACTGGCCCACGGCGGCGAGGCGGCCGACTACCGCCGCTCCCACGCGCACCTGCGGCGGAGCCTCGCGGACTGGGAGGAGATCGGCGACCCCCGCCAGCTCGCCGGGATCCTCAACAACCTCTGCTTCGTGTTCGGCCTCGGCGACGACGTCGACGAAGCCATCGAGTTCGGCGAGCGGGGCCTGGCGCTCAACCGGTCGCTCGGGCTGCGCCACGTCGAGACGCTGAACCTGGTGAACCTCGGCGTGCTCTACGGCCGTCAGGGCGATCGCTCCCGCGAGCTCGCGTACGCGACCGAAGCGGTCGCCGTCGGCGAAGGTACCGACGATCTGCGGGGGGTGGCGTACGGGTGGATGCGGATCGGCACGGTCCACCGCGAGGAGGGGCGGTACGCCGACGCCGTCGAGGAGCTGCGGCGGAGTGCCGAGCTGTGGCGCGCCGCGGGCGTGCGGTCGTACGAGGCCATGACGCTGGCCGAGCTCGGTCGGGCCTACGCGGGGCTGGGGTCGCCGGTTCGTGCGCGTGAGCTGTTCACGGAAGCGCTGGCGATGCTGCGGGAGTACGGGGGAGCCGAGCACGTGGCTGTGGTCCGGGCGGAGCTGGAAGCGTTGTGACGAGGACGGCCAGGTAGGTCCGGGGCTGGTGGACGGCCTCGCAGACGACTCGGTCCGCTTTCCCGGCGCAGGTGATCCCGACGGTGTCGCGGACGACGGAGACGAGCTGGACCCGGGTTTCCGCCGTGGCCGCGGCGGCGGGCACCGCGGTCAGGGCCGTCGCCACGAGCAGTGCGGCCGGCAGCATCCTCCAGGCGGTCGTCACCGGCCGATCTTCGCGGCGCGGCGGGTGGCGCAACAGCGACAACCGCTACGAACGACCTCCACAACCGCTGTGGTGCGGGAGCGCGGGCGCGGGTCGAGGTGCTCACGAACGGTGGCCGCACCCGTCGTGGTCCCGGGCCAGCCGGCGGAGCAGCGTCGCCAGCCCGTCCGGGGCCCGGCCGTGCAGGCGAGCGCTCGTCACCACCGGCGCCGCCGACTCGAAGCAGCGGCGGAAGCCCGCTTGCCCGAGGCGGCGCCACAAGTCGTGGTCCTCCCCGGTCGCCCGCGGGCCGAAGCCGCCGACGACGTCGAACGCGTCCCCGCGGACGGCCAGGTTCGCGCCGTACACCGAGCCGTGGCCCGCCGCTGTCCGTGCGTCGTCGAGGACGTGCTCGTACTGCCGCAGCGCCCGTGCCGACGTGGTGAACGGCACCGCCAGCTCGGCCGTCCCGGCGATCGCGTGGTAGCCCTGCCGCGCGCGGGCCAGGTGCGCCCGCGCCCAGCCGGGCGTCACCCGGGTGTCGGCGTCGGTGCTCAGCAGCAGCGTCCCGGCCGCCGGCGTGCGCAGCAGCTCGCGCACCCGGGCCACCCCGAGGTCGCGGACTTCGCCGATCGTCCGCGCCGCCTCGGACACCAGGACCGTGCCGGGCAGGTCGCCGAACGCCGCGTGGGCCGTCGCGGCGGTTGCGTCCCGGCAGCGGTCCGCGACCACGCAGACCGCGTACGCGACCCCGGCCGGCAGCCGCCGAAGGGCTTCGCCGAGCGCGTTCAAGCACGCGCCGACGTGCTCCGCCTCGTCCCGCGCCGGGACGACGACGCCGACCGCCTCGATCACCGGCGCCTCAGCACGTGCAGCAGGAACTGGTCGTCGGTGTGCTCGACCAGCGGCTCGAACGCCGGGTGCGCCAGCAGCCGGGCGTGGGCGTCCCGGCCGTCGCGCGGCGCTTCGGGCGCCCACGGCCGCCAGTGCACCGCGAGCAGGTGCCCGCCGGGGCGCAGCGCGGCCACCGACGCCTCGACGGTCTCCTCGAGCGCGCGATCGTCCAGGTAGTACAGCAGTTCGCCGTAGACGAACAGGTCGGCCGGGCCGGCCGGGACGGCCTCGGGCACCGATCCGATGTGGACGTCCACATGAGACAGATAGGCGACGGCCTTGCGGGCGCGCTCGACGGCGGCGGGCACGGGGTCGAAGGCCAGCACCCGGTCGGCCCGGCCGGCGAGGTCGAGGGTGAGCGCGCCGACGCCGCAGCCCGGCTCGACGACCGTGCCGTAGCGCTCGTCGGGTAGGCACGCCAGCGCCACCGCCCGCTTGCGCCGCTCGTACCACTTCGTCCCGACCGACCACGGGTCCTCGGCACCCGCGTACAGCTCCGCGAACCGGCTGACCGGCGCCGAACCCCGCGGCGGCTCGCGGAAGAACACCTCGGTGTCGCGCGCGAAGTGGGCCAGCACCTCCGCCGGCAGGATCGGGTCCTCGCCGCGCGGACCCGGCCCGAGCTGCGAAGGGAACGCCTCGATCGCGGCCGCCTTGCCGGCGCGCTCCGCCGCCGTGAGCCGGAGCGACCGGGCCCGCGCCCACGGGATGGCCGGATCGTCCGGGCGCAGCCAATGCCACAGCCAGATCGGGTACGACCAGCACTGCGCCGTGAGCGGCGCGGCGGCGAGCGCGGCCCGCGCGGCGGCCTGGTGGTCCGGGTGCGGGTCGTCCGGCCACGGGAACAAGCACAGGTCGTGACCGCCGGCGCGCTCCCGCAACGCCGCCGCCAGTTCGCCGCCGTACGCCGCGAGATCGGCGTCCGGCAGGCCGAGCCACACCGGCTCGACGTCGGAAAGCCCCTGTGCCCGCAGGGAATCCCGCAGTTCCCGGCGACGCGTCCGGCCCAGCTCACGGCGTTCCGCGGGGCTCGAGGCGGGGAACGCGGCCTCGCCGTCGGTCGCGACGACGAGCGTCACCCCGGTGCCCGCGGCGTGCAGGCGCTGCAGGAGCCCGCTCGCGCCGAGCGTCTCGTCGTCGGGGTGGGCGGCGACGACCAGCGCGCGCTCGAACGCCTGCGCCGGCCAGTCCGGCGACGCGGGCCGCGCGGCCCAGTCGGCTTCGGGAACATACGCGGTCACGGCGTGCCCAGGACGTCGCGGCCGAGCGCGGCGAGGTCCCGCTCGGCGTGGTGCTGCCGCACGTACACCGGCAGATCGGCGACCCGCTGGGCGAAGCGCCGGTCCCGGCACGCCGGCGTCGGCCCGGTGACCTTCAGCGCCCGTTCCAGCACCTCGACGGCGGTCCGTTCGGCCGCGGCCCGGCAGGTGCCCGCGAGCAGCGGAGCCACCGGTCCCTCGGCGGCCCGGGCGAGCACGGCCTCGGCGGCGGACAACGCGGTGTGCATCGCGCCGACGTGCGCCAGCTGGTGCTCGTCGGCGCCGCCGCGCTCACGCAGGTAGGCGAGGACGCCGTCGAAGACGCCCGCCGCGCCGCCGAGCCAGACCGCCGCCACGCCGGCGCCGCCGAGCGCGAACCCGGGGCGCGCCACGTACCAGCCGGGCGGGCCGACGACGTCCGCGCGCACGCCGTCGAAGACGACGTCGCCGCTGTCGGAGGCGTCCATCCCGACCGCCTGCCAGGCGTCCGGGTGCCGCCGCACGCCCGGGCCGGCGAGATCCGCCTCCACCAGCCGATCTCCCGCGGCGACCAGAGCGCGGTCGAGCAGGGACAGTCCCGAGCAGAACCGGACCGTGCCGGTGAGGACGCCGTCTTCGAGCACCGCGCCGGTGCCGCCGGACTTCGCCGCCCACACGCCGTAGAGCGCGCCGGGCACGGGGGAGCGGCCCGCCTCGGCCAGGATCGCGACGGCGTCGGCGTGCCCCTCGGCGAGCCGGGCGAGGGTCAGGTCGCGGCGGCCGAACGCGGCCAGCGCCGCCCAGCGGGCCGCGGTCCCGTCGCCGCCGGGCAGCGGCAGGTCCAGCTCGCCGGCGGTGTGCAGGGAGCGCAGTTCGGCACCGACGACGGCGGCGGTGCGCGGCGAGGACAGGGGCTTGGGCGGCTGCTCGGCCAGCAGGCGTGCGTTCACAAGATCCACGGGTACCCGTTTTCGCGCGGCCTACGCCGACGTGTGAACGCCTTCCCGATCGGGAACCCGGTGACCATGAGGAGAACCCGCGCCTACCGCGACGGCGTGCTGCACAAGGAAGACTTCTCGGTAGCGGCCGTTTCCGACTTCCTGGCCGAACCGGACACCACCGTGTGGGTCGACCTCTGTGAACCGTCCGAAGCGGACCTGGCCGAGCTCGCCGAGGAGCTGGGCCTGCACCGGCTCGCCGTCGAAGACGCCGTCCAGGAGCACCAGCGGCCCAAGCTCGACCGCTACGACGGGCACGCCTTCCTGACCGCCTACGCCGTCCGGTTCGACGCCGCGGCCGAGCGCACCGAGACCGCCGAGCTCGCCGTGTTCATCACGCCCCGCGCGCTGGTGACCGTCCGCAAGGACGACGGGTTCGACATCGAGGCCGTCACCCGCCGCTGGGACCAGGCCACCGACCTGGCGAAGTCCGGCGTGCCCTTCCTGCTGCACGGCCTGCTCGACCACGTCGTCGACGGCCACTTCGACGCCGTCCAGGTGCTCGACGACGAGGTCGAGGCGCTGGAGGACCTGGTGTTCGACGACCGCCCGGACACCGCCGAGCTGCAGCGGCGCTCGTTCCGCCTGCGCAAGAACCTGACCGCGCTGCGCCGGGTCGTGGCTCCCGTGCCCGACGTCGTCGCCTCGCTGATGCGCCCGGACCTGAGGCTGGCCGACGGCACCACCCGCCCGTACTTCGAGGACGTCCACGACCACGCGCGGCAGGCCGCCGACCACGCCGAGGCGCTGCGCGAACGCCTCACGACAGTCCGCGAAACCCAGCTGAACCTGCAGAGCGACCGGCTGAACCTGATCATGAAGAAGGTCACCGGGTGGGCGGCGGTGATCGCGGTGCCCACCGCGGTGACCGGGTTCTACGGCCAGAACGTCCCTTACCCGGGCAACGGCACGACGCTCGGGTTCTGGGTTTCGACGACCGTCATGCTGGTGCTTTCGGTCGGGCTGTACACGTTGTTCAAGAAGAAGGACTGGCTGTGACGCCGCGCTTGATCAGGTCCCGGCCCCGTTCGTAGTCCTCGTCGGCTTCGTGGGTGAGGACGCCGACCGTCCGCCCCTCGCGCTCGTACCAGACGGTGAAACCCCCGTCGTCGCGCGGGAAGGGGCGCGCGCGGTCGAAGCCGTCGCCCCAGGCGGCGTACTTCAGGACGCGGTCGCCGAGCACCGACCAGAAGCCGGGAACCTCGTCCCAGACGGCGTCTTCACCGGCCGCGGTCCGCCCGGCGACTTCGCCCATCGCGAGGCCCTCACCCCAGTGCTCGACGGCCAGTGCGCGCCCGGCCGCCGGGTTGTAGGCCAGCGCGACGTCGCCGGCGGCGAGCACGCCGGGCTTGCTGGTGCGCAGGTGTTCGTCGGTGCGGATCCGGCCTCGTTCGACGGCGAGCCCGGCCGCTTCGGCCAGCCCGATCCGGGGCCGGACGCCGGTGGCGAGCACGACGAGCCCCGCGTCGAGGACCGGCACGAGGTCGGTGCGGACCCGGTGGCCGCCCTCGACCGACAGCAGCTTCGTCCCGCGCAGGACGCTCACGCCCTCGGATTTGAGCCAGCGCAAGAGGAATCGCCCGGCGTCGGGGCCGAGCCGCTTCTCCTGCGGGACGTCGTCGGGGCAGACGATGGTCACCTGAAGCCCGAGCCGGGTGAGCGAGATGGCGGCTTCGCAGCCGATGAATCCGGCGCCCACGACGATCGCGCTGCGCACTCCGTGCGCGGCCGCTCGCAGTGCACGGGAGTCGGCGGCCGATCGGAGGGTCCGCACGTCGGGGTGGTCGGCACCCGGGAGGTCGGGCCGGACGGGTTCCGCGCCGGTGGCGAGTACGCAGGCGGTGAACGGGTGCACCGCGCCCGAGGCGGTGCGCACGCTGTCCTCGCCCAGTTCGGTGACGGGGTCGTCCAGCGTGATGGTGAGGTCGTGCTTTTCGGCGAGTTCTTCGTCCAGCGGTGGGAGATCGGCTTCGCCCCGCAGGAATTCCTTGGACAGCGGCGGGCGCTCGTAGGGCGGGTCGGGGTCCGCGGTGAGCAGGCGGACCGGCCCGGTGCCACCCGCTTCCCGGTAGGCGCGGGCCGCCGACACACCGGCCGGCCCGCTTCCGACGACGACCAGGTTCTCGGCATCCATGCCGGAGGGGTACCCCGGGGGCGGCGGGATAGTCGTGCCGTCGCCCGTGTCGCCGCGGGTTGCCGGTGGGGTGCTTGCGGTTGTCCGCGCCGCTGCTCGCTGTCGGCGGGGTGCTTGCGGTCGCCTGCGCCGTCGCTCGGTGGCGGCTGCTCGCGGTGTTGTTTGCCGTCGCCGCGTTGCCGGTGGGGTGCTTGCGGTTGTCTGCGCCGCTGCTCGCTGTCGGCGGGGTGCTTGCGGTCGCCTGCGCCGTCGCTCGGTGGCGGCTGCTCGCGGTGTTGTTTGCCGTCGCCGCGTTGCCGGTGGGGTGCTTGCGGTTGTCCGCGCCGCTGCTCGCTGCCGCCGGGGTGCTTGCGGTCGCCCCCACGCCGCCGCTCGCGGGTTGCTGCCGCCGCGCAATTTGCCGCCGGGTGCTCGCCGCGGGGCTGCCTGGGGCCGCCGCGCGGTTGCTGCCGGACCGCAGTGCTCGCTGCCGGGTCGCGCCGAGTTGCTTGTGCCCCCGTGCGCCGCCTGCTCGAGGTCGCTCCGGCCTCGGCGACACGCCGGTGCCATGGTCGCGAATGACTCATTCGCGACCACGGCGCGACCCATCTCGTCCACAGTGGAGCGTCCATTGTGGACCCCTCACCGCCGCGCGCGACAACGGGCGGTGACCCCCTCGTGCGTGGGGTACCGCTGTCTGGGAGCGCGTTCAGCCGAATGGGTCAACGTGGCCGGATGGCCTGGGGGGGAAAGGAAAGGCTCTCGAGCACCGCCTGGGGAGCGCGCGCGGACACGGGCGCGGCTGGTTGCTCAACCGTTGCCGCTCAGGATAGTGCAGCTGCACTATGCTGAGCCATCCGGTGTGCTCACCGGGACGGCGCCGGGGCGCCGACGACCGGAGAAACGGGTGGCGGATGGGTGGGGCAATGGTCGAAGGGGCGCGCCCGGGGACCAAAGGCGCGGTCGCAGGCGTGGGCGAGGCGGGGGAGCAGGAGCTTCGCCGGCTGCTGGCCGGGCTGACCGCGGTCCGCGACGGCGACTTCGGCATCCGGCTGCCCGGCGGGGCCGACGGCCTGCTGGGTGAGATCGCCACCGTGTTCAACGGCATGGCCGACCAGCTGTCGCTGTTCACCTCCGAGGTCACCCGCGTCGCCCGCGAGGTCGGAAGCGAGGGCCAGCTCGGCGGGCAGGCGAAGGTCCCCGGCGTGTCCGGCACCTGGAAGGACCTCACCGACTCGGTGAACGCCATGGCCGGCAACCTCACCACCCAGGTCCGCGACATCGCGCAGGTGGCGACCGCGGTCGCGAAGGGCGACCTCTCGCAGAAGATCGACGTCGACGCGCGCGGTGAGATCCTCGAGCTGAAGGACACCGTCAACACGATGGTGGACCAGCTGTCCTCCTTCGCGGACGAGGTCACCCGCGTGGCCCGCGAGGTCGGCAGCGAAGGCCGCCTCGGCGGGCAGGCGCAGGTGCCCGGCGTCGGCGGCGTCTGGCGCGACCTCACCGACTCGGTCAACTTCATGGCCGGGAACCTGACCGACCAGGTCCGCAACGTCGCCCAGGTGACCACCGCGGTGGCGAAGGGCGACCTCTCGCAGAAGATCACCGTCGACGCCCGGGGCGAGATCCTCGAGCTCAAGAGCACGATCAACACGATGGTGGACCAGCTGTCCTCCTTCGCGGACGAGGTCACCCGCGTCGCCCGCGAGGTGGGCACCGAGGGGCGGCTGGGCGGCCAGGCCGACGTCAAGGGCGTCTCGGGCACCTGGCGCGACCTCACCGACTCGGTGAACTTCATGGCGGGCAACCTGACCGACCAGGTCCGCAACATCGCCCAGGTCGCCACCGCGGTGGCGAAGGGCGACCTCTCGCAGAAGATCAACGTGACCGCCCGCGGCGAGGTCCTGGAGCTCAAGGACACGCTGAACACGATGGTGGATCAGCTGTCCGCGTTCGCGGACGAGGTCACCCGGGTGGCGCGCGAGGTCGGGACCGAGGGACGGCTGGGCGGCCAGGCGGACGTCAAGGGCGTCTCCGGCACCTGGAAGGACCTCACCGAGTCGGTCAACGTCATGGCCGACAACCTCACCGCGCAGGTCCGCTCGATCGCCCAGGTCACCACCGCCGTCGCGCGCGGTGACCTGTCCCAGAAGATCCGCGTCGACGCGCGCGGCGAAATCCTCGAGCTCAAGGACACCATCAACACGATGGTGGACCAGCTGTCCGCGTTCGCGGACGAGGTCACCCGCGTCGCCCGCGAAGTCGGCACCGAAGGCAACCTCGGTGGCCAGGCGACCGTCCGCGGGGTCTCCGGCACGTGGAAGAACCTCACCGACAACGTCAACGTGATGGCGTCCAACCTGACCGGGCAGGTCCGCTCGATCGCCCAGGTCGCGACGGCCGTCGCCCGCGGTGACCTCTCCGGCAAGATCACCGTCGAGGCCAAGGGCGAGGTCGCGGCGCTGGCCGACGTCATCAACACGATGGTCGACACGCTCTCGGCGTTCGCGGACGAGGTCACCCGCGTCGCCCGCGAGGTCGGCACCGAAGGCATGCTCGGCGGCCAGGCGCGCGTGCCGAACGTCGCCGGCACCTGGAAGGACCTCACCGACAACGTCAACTCGATGGCGAACAACCTCACCGGGCAGGTCCGCAACATCGCCCAGGTGACCACCGCCGTCGCGCAGGGCGACTTGACCCGCAAGATCGACGTCGACGCCCGCGGCGAGATCCTCGAGCTCAAGACCACGATCAACACGATGGTCGACCAGCTCTCGGCGTTCGCCGCGGAGGTCACGCGCGTGGCGCGCGAGGTCGGCAGCGAAGGCCGCCTCGGCGGCCAGGCCGAGGTCGAGGGCGTCTCGGGCACCTGGAAGCGGCTGACCGAGAACGTCAACGAGCTGGCCGGGAACCTCACCCGGCAGGTCCGCGCGATCGCCGAGGTCACCAGCGCCGTCGCCGAGGGCGACCTGACCCGCTCGATCACCGTCGACGCCTCCGGCGAGGTCGCCGAGCTGAAGGACAACATCAACTCGATGGTGGAGTCGCTGCGCGAGACGACGCGGGCGAACCAGGAGCAGGACTGGCTGAAGTCCAACCTGGCCACCATCACCGGGCTCATGCAGGGCCGGCGCGACCTCGCCGTCGTCGCGGCCGCGGTGATGGACGAGCTGGTCCCGCTGGTCAACGCCCAGTACGGCGCGTTCTACCTGGCCGACGACACCGCCGAGGTCCCCGAGCTGCGGCTGGTCGGCGCGTACGGCCACCCGGACGGCGAGGGCCCGGTGGCCCGCTTCCGGATCGGCCAGTCGCTCGTCGGGCAGGCGGCCCGCAGCCGCCGCCCGATCGCCGTCGACGACGTCCCGCCCGGCTACGCCACCATCTCCTCCGGCCTCGGGAGCACCGTGCCGGCCAGCCTCTTCGTGCTGCCGATCGTGGTCGAGGACCAGGTGCTCGGCGTCATCGAACTGGCGTCGGTGCACGGCTTCACCACGGTGCACCGCGGGTTCCTCGAGCTGCTGATGGAGCAGATCGGCGTCAACGTCAACAGCATCGTCGCCAACGCCCGCACCGACGAGCTGCTCGGGGAGTCCCAGCGGCTGACCGCGGAGCTGCAGGCCCGCTCGGAAGAACTGCAGGCACGCCAGGAAGAGCTCCAGTCGTCCAACGCCGAGCTGGAGGAGAAGGCGGCGCTGCTGGTCACGCAGAACCGCGACATCGAGACGAAGAACCTGGAGATCGAGCAGGCCCGCCAGGAGCTGGAGGCCCGCGCCCAGCAGCTGACGCTGGCGTCGAAGTACAAGTCGGAGTTCCTGGCCAACATGAGCCACGAGCTGCGCACCCCGCTCAACAGCCTGCTCATCCTCGCCCAGCTGCTCGCGCAGAACCCGACCCGCAACCTCACCGCCAAGCAGGTCGAGTACGCCGGGATCATCCACTCCGCGGGCTCGGACCTGCTGCAGCTGATCAACGACATCCTCGACCTGTCCAAGGTCGAGGCCGGGAAGATGGACGTCACGCCGGAGCAGGTGTCGCTGCGTGGCCTGCTGGACTACGTCGAGGCGACGTTCCGGCCGATGACCTCCCAGCGCAATCTCGACTTCCGGATCACCGTCGCCCCCGGCTCGCCGCCCGAACTGCTCACCGACGACTCGCGGCTGCGGCAGGTGCTGCGCAACCTGCTGTCCAACGCGGTCAAGTTCACCGAGGTCGGCGGGATCGAGCTGCACATCGAGGCGGTCGACGTCGAAACGCTGCCGCGGCCGCTGCGCGCGCACGGCGCCGCCGTCGCCTTCCGCGTCACCGACACCGGCATCGGGATCGCCGAGCACCAGCTCGAATCGATCTTCGGCGCGTTCCAGCAGGCCGACGGCACCACCAGCCGCAAGTACGGCGGCACCGGGCTCGGCCTGTCGATCAGCCGCGAGATCGCCCAGCTGCTCGGCGGGTTCATCACCGCCGAGAGCACCCTGGGCGAGGGCAGCACGTTCACCTTCTCGCTGCCGGTCGCCCGCCCGGACTTCGCGACGCTGCCCGCCGGTGACCACCCCGGCGCGCTCGTCGTGGCGGGTGATCCGGGTACCGCGCTCACCACGTCCGCGCCGCGCGCGTACCGGCGGCTGCTCGTCGTGGAGGAGCGCCAGCACGGGCTGCTGACGCTCGTCGCCGAGAGCGCCGCCGCGGATCTCGCCGACAGCCGGGACATCGGCCTCTCACCCGCCGACGTCGAAGTCGTGACGGCGGTCGGCACCCAGGAGGCCGCGGCCGCGCTCGCCACCGACGCCTACCACTGCGTGGTGCTCGACCTGGACCTGCCGGACCGGACCGCGTTCGGGTTCCTCGACGCGATGCAGGGCGACAGCGCGCTGCGGCTGGTGCCGGTGCTGGCGCACAACAGCCGCCGCCTCGACAGCGAACTGGAGCAGCTGGTGCAGTCCCGCGCGGACGTCCAGTCGCTCGAAGTGCTGTCCGGGCTGGACGAGCTGCGCGAGCGGATCGCCCTGCACCTGTCGGCCGAAGAGCCCGGCGCGGTGCTGCCGCTGGTCCGCCCGGACGAGCCGGCCGCGCCGGTGCGGGCGGCCGACGTCGACACCACGCTGTCCGGGCGCACGGTGCTGATCGTCGACGACGACCCGCGCAACGTCTACGCGCTGACCGGGATCCTGGAGCTGCACGGGATGCAGGTGCTGCACGCCGAAGACGGCCGCAAGGGCGTCGAGACGGTCGCCGCCCACCCCGGCATCGACCTGATCCTGATGGACGTGATGATGCCGGAGATGGACGGCTACACCGCGACCGCGAAGATCCGCGCGATGCCCGAGCACGCCGCCATCCCGATCGTCGCGGTGACGGCCAAGGCGATGCCGGGCGACCGGGAGAAGAGCCTCGCCTCCGGCGCGACCGACTACGTGACCAAGCCGGTCGACGCGGACGACCTGATCGCCCGCATCAAGCGGCACGTGACGGCGTGATCGGGTGACCGCCGACGAAGAGCTGCTCCCGGTCCCGGGGCGCCCGGCCGAGGTGTCGGCCAACCTGGCCCGGCTCGCCGAGACCGTCGCCAGGCTGCGCGGCGAGGTCGACCACGCGCACGCCGTCGCCGACGGCCGCGCGCTGATCGAGCTGGCCAAGGGCGTGCTGATGGAACGCCTCCACTGCACGCCCGCCGACGCCGCCCGGCAGCTGGAAAGCCTCGCCGGGCGGGCCGGGCTGACGCCGCTGGAGTTCGCCGCGGACGTCGTCGGCGAAGCGGCCGAGGACCGCATCACCGAAGTGGCGCAGGAGTTCCTGGCCCGCGCGGAGGGCGAAGACTCCGTCGCGGTGCGGCTGCGCACCGCGGAAAGCGGGGTGCTCGCGGCGGGGGACACCCAGCGCGTCGCGGAGTCCATCCTGGAGCACGCGCTGCGCCCGCTCGGCGCGACCGCCGTCGCGGTGTGGCTCGCCGGGCCGGACGGTTCGCTCACGCTGGCCGGGTCGGCGGGGTTCTCCGCCGAAGAGGCGGCCCGCTGGCGGTACGTCCCGCCCGGGGTGGCGACGCCGGCCCGCAACGCGCTGCTCGAACGCGACACGGTCTGGTACCCGACGCTGTCCGGCGCCGGGCTGCCCTCGCTCGGGCAGCACACCCTCTCCGGCGGCGGGCGCGTCGCGGTGCCCACCGGCACCGGCGGCCGGATCATCGGCGTCGTCGAGATGTGCTGGCCCGAGCCGCTGCCCGCCGAGCCCGGGCGGCAGCGCCGTCAGCTGGAGGCGCTGGCCGAGCTGTGCGGGCACACGCTCGACACGTGGGACGGCGTGGTCGCGCCGGTGGCCGCCGGGTCCGGGGACTTCCTCAGCGAGCTGGTGGACTTCGTCGACGGCCTGCACGACCCGGCGGTGCTGCTGTCGCCCTGCGTCGACGGCGGCCGGCTCACCGACTTCCGCATCCACCACGCCAACGTCCGGTTCGCCGACCCCGGCGGCCGTCCCCGCAGCCGGATCGTCGGCACCCGCCTGCTGGAGGCGTACCCGCTGGCGGCCGAGGAGAGCGGCCTGCTCGACAAGATCCGCCGCGTCTACGCGACCGGCGAGCCGTTCCGCGCGGGCAGCCTGCCGGTCACCACCCTCGTCGACCAGGTGCCGCTGACGGTGCACACCGACGTGAGCGTGACCCGGTTCGCCGGCAACGTGCTGCTCATCCTGCGCATCCAGGACGACGCGGCGAAGCTCGCCGTGCTGCTGCAGCACGCCCAGCGGCTCGGCCGGATCGGCGGGTTCGAGGAGAACGTCGTGACCGGGACGATCACCTGGAACACCGAGCTGTTCGCGCTGTACGGCCTGCCGCCGACCGCCACGCCGCTGTCGCTGCACGAACTGGCCACGCACGCGCACCCCGACGACGGGCCGGCGATCGGCCGGTTCCTGCGGGCGGTGCTGCACCACCAGCGCCCGTCCTCGACGGCGTTCCGGCTGCAGCGCTCCGACGGCGTCGCCCGGCACATCCGGGTGGTCGCCGAGCCGGTCGCCGACGCGGCCGGCGAGCTGCTCGCCGTGCGCGGCGCCTACCAGGACGTCTCGTCGCAGCACTGGACCGAGGTGGCACTCGCGGCGACGCGGGACAAGCTGGCCGAGACCGAGCAGCAGTCGATCGAGCGCAACCGGCTCGCGCTACAGCTGCAGCACGCGATCATGCCGCCGGCCAAGGGGCCGATCGACATGCCGGGCCTGCGCGCGGCCGTCCGCTACCGGCCGGCCGAGAAGGAGCACCTGGTCGGCGGCGACTGGTACGACGCGGTCGCGCTGCCGACCGGCGAGGTGCTGCTGTGCGTCGGCGACGTCGCCGGCCACGGCATCGACGCGGCGACGGGCATGGTGAGCCTCCGCAACGCGCTCCGGGGCCTCGCGGCGACGGGCGCCGGCCCGGCGCAGCTGCTGACCTGGCTGAACCTGGTCGCCTACCACCTCACCGACCACGTGACGGCGACCGCGGTCGCGGCGGTGTACGACCCGGCGACCCGGGCGTTGCGCTGGGCGCGCGCGGGACACCTGCCCCCGATCGTCCGCCACCGCGACGGCGAGGT
The DNA here is from genome assembly GCF_023008405.1 of Amycolatopsis sp. FBCC-B4732. Lineage (NCBI taxonomy): Bacteria > Bacillati > Actinomycetota > Actinomycetes > Pseudonocardiales > Pseudonocardiaceae > Amycolatopsis > Amycolatopsis sp. FBCC-B4732. The sequence goes on along the minus strand of NZ_CP095376.1, from coordinate 3,359,924 downwards.
GACGACCCTGCCGCTGATCCGCGGCTCGCTCCTGGGCGCGGTCCGGGACGTGACGTACCAGGAGGAGGAGATCCGCCTGGCGGAGGGCGACATCCTGCTGATCTACACGGACGGCTTGATCGAGCGCCGCGACCGCCCGGTCCAGGAGACGGTCTCGCGGCTGGTGACCCTGGTGGAGCGCCACGAGGGTGGCTTGGAGCACCAGCTGGACACACTGCTGACCTACAGCACGGCGGACACCGACGACGACACGTGCGTGGTGGGGATCGAGGTCCGGTCGGCGAGCTCATGAGTGGGAAACGGTGTTCCAACGCTGTTTCCCACTCACGACCGGGGGCTCTCAGGGGTTGACGGCCAGCACCAGGAAGCCCGCCAGCAGCACCAGGTGCACGCCGCCCTGGAGGCGGGTCGCCCGGCCCGGGACCACCGTCAGGACGCTCACCACCACCGTCAACGCCAGCAGCACGATCTGCGTCGAGCCGAGGCCCAGCAGCAGCTCGCCCGGCAGCCACAGCGACGCCAGTGCGATCGCCGGGATCGTCAGGCCGATGCTCGCGATCGCCGAGCCGTAAGCGAGGTTCAGGCTGATCTGCATCCGGTCGCGCTGGGCGGCGCGCGTGGCCGCGAGCGTCTCCGGGAGCAGGACCAGCAGGGCGATCACCACGCCGACGAACGACTGCGGGAAGCCGGCCGCGCGGACGCCCGCCTCGATCGCCGGGGACTCCACCTTCGCCAGGCCGACCACCGCGACCAGGGCGATCAGCAGGAGCGCGAGGCTGCCCAGCGCCGCCCGGTTCGTCGGGGGCTCGGCGTGGTCGTCTTCCTTGACCTCGCCGTCGGCCGCCACCGGGAGGAAGAAGTCGCGGTGGCGCATGGTCTGCGTCAGCACGAACGTGGCGTACAGCGCCAGGGACGCGACGGCGGCGAACGTCAGCTGCGCCGAGGAAAACGCCGGGCCCGGCGTGCTGGAGGTGAACGTCGGCAGCACCAGGCTCAGCGTGGCCAGCGTCGCGACCGTGGCCAGCGCGGCACCGCTGCCTTCGGAGTTGAAGAGGGTGACGCCGTAGCGGCGGGCGCCGACCAGGAGCGAGATGCCGACGATGCCGTTGGTCGTGATCATCACCGCCGCGAACACGGTGTCGCGCGCCAGCGAGCCGGCGTCCGGGCCGCCCGAGACCATCATCGTGACGATCAGCGCGACTTCGATGACGGTGACCGCGACCGCGAGCACGAGCGAGCCGAACGGCTCCCCGACGCGGTGCGCGACGACCTCCGCGTGGTGCACCGCGGCCAGCACGGTCGCCCCGAGCGCGATCGCCACGATCGCCACGAAGACCGGGCCGAGGTCGCGGCCCCAGGCGAGCGCGAGCACGAGGATGCCGAGCACGGGGGTGACGGAGGTCCAGGACGTCAGGAAGGATCTCAGCGCGGCCATGTCTCCACCCTGTCACACCGGCGGTCACTTTGCGTGGTCGTACGGCGATTCTCACATGGTCCCTTGTGGACGGTCGAACCGCCCGGGAACGGTGTCGAGCACGTGCCGCCGGAAGGTTTCGCTGGGTGCGGGGAGGTTCCGCCCGGCCACCCACGCGAGCCCGATGTCGCGGGCAGCGTCCACATCGGTCAGTTCCAGGTGCGGCGCCGGGAACGCCGCCGTGTGCGGCAGCGGCAGCACGGACACGCCGAGCCCGGCGGTCACGAGCCCGCGCAGCGTCTCGACTTCGTCGCCCTCGAACCCGATGCGCGGGGCGAACCCGGCCTCGGCGCACAGCCGCTCGGTCGTTTCGCGCAGCGCGTAACCGGGGCGCAGCAGGATGAACGTCTCGTCCGCGACGTCGGCGAGGCGGACGCGGTGTCGCCCGGCGAGGCGGTGGTGCGGCGGGACGGCCAGCCGCAACGGCTCGACGAGCAGGCGTTCCCAGTGCAGCTGGGGGTGCCCGGGGTCGCCGCTGGTGAGGACGAGGTCCGCGGTGCCCTCGAGCAACTCCGCCTCGAGCCCGGCCTCGCCGTGCTGCCGCAGCTCGAAGCGGGTGCTCGCGTGCTCGCGCAGGAAGCCGCTCAGGACGTCGGGCACGAGCCAGGTGCCGAAGGTGTGCAGGAAGGCCAGCGGCACGACGCCGGCCCCCGGCGCGACGATGTCGGCGACTTCGCGCAGGCCCTGGTCGAGCTGGTCGAGCACGAGGCCGGCGTGCCGCTTGAAGACGTGCCCGGCCGGCGTCAGCCGCAGCAGCCGCCCGGACCGGCGGAACAGCTCGGCGCCGGCTTCGTGCTCCAGCCGCCGCAGGGCCCGGGAGAGCGCGGGCTGGGTCAGGTGGGCCCCGGCCGCGGTCTCCGTGACGGTCGCGCCGCCGGCGACCTCGCGGAAGAGCCGCAGCATCTGGACGTCCATGCGCCCAGTGTATGGAAGTTCAGCCGATCAGGCATTGGACGCATGCGCCGGGGCGGGGCAGGCTGGGGGCATGGCTACGGTGGCAGAACAACTGGTCAGGACGCTGCGGGACGCGGGCGTCGAGCGCATCTACGGCATCGTCGGCGACAGCTTGAACCCGATCGTCGACGCCGTGCGCCGCATCGACGGCATCGAGTGGGTGCACGTCCGCCACGAAGAGACCGCCGCCTTCGCCGCGGCGGCCGAAGCGCAGGTCACCGGCAAGCTCGCGGTGTGCGCGGGCAGCTGCGGGCCGGGCAACCTGCACCTGATCAACGGCCTGTTCGACGCCCACCGCTCGGGCGCGCCGGTGCTCGCGATCGCGTCGCACATCCCGTCCAACCAGATCGGCACCGGGTTCTTCCAGGAGACCCACCCGGACCGCCTCTTCACGGAGTGCAGCCACTTCAGCGAGGTCGTCGCGGACCCGGCGCAGCTGCCGCGGCTGTTGCGCATCGCCACCCAGGCCGCCGTCGGCAAGGGCGGCGTCGCGGTGCTGACCATCCCGGGCGACCTCGCCGACCGCAAGGCCACCGGCCCGCTCACCGAGCGGCTCCCGCTGGTCGAGCCGTCGCCGCCGGTGCCGTCCGCGGACGCCGTGCAGAAGCTCGCCGACCTGCTGAACTCGGGGGAGAAAGTGATGCTGTTCGCGGGCGCGGGCGTCCGCGGCGCGCACGAAGAAGTCATGGCCCTGGCGGAAAAACTAGCCGCCCCGGTCGGGCACTCGCTCGGCGGCAAGGAGTGGATCCAGTACGACAACCCGTTCGACGTCGGCATGAGCGGCCTGCTCGGCTACGGCGCCTGCTACGACGCCATGCACGAAGCCGACCGGATCGTGTTGCTGGGCACGGACTTCCCGTACGACAAGTTCCTCCCGCAGGCGCGCACGATCCAGGTCGACCACGACGCTTCGCGCCTCGGCCGCCGCACGCCGCTGGACTTGGCGGTGCACGGCGACGTCAAGGAGACGCTGCGCGCGCTGCTGCCGCTGCTGCGCCCGCGGACCGAGCGCGCGTACCTGGACCGGATGCTGCGCGAGCACGTGCGGAAGCTGGAGAAGGTCGTCGGCGCGTACACGGGCAAGATCGAGCAGCGCCGTCCGATCCACCCGGAGTACGTCGCTTCGGTGCTCGACGAGGTCGCCGCGGACGACGCCGTGTTCACCGTCGACACCGGCATGGGCAACGTCTGGGCCGCGCGCTACCTGACCCCCAACGGCCGCCGCCGCGTGCTCGGCTCGTTCCGGCACGGCAGCATGGCGAACGCGCTCCCGCACGCGATCGGCGCGCAGCTGTCCCAGCCGGGCCGCCAGGTCGTGTCGCTCTCGGGTGACGGCGGGCTCGCCATGCTGATGGGCGACCTGCTGACGCTGCCGGCCTACGAAGTGCCGGTGAAGGTCGTGGTGTTCAACAACGCCACGCTCGGCATGGTGAAGCTGGAGATGCTGGTCGACGGGCTCCCGGACTTCGGCACCGACCACGCGCCGGTGAACTTCGCGGCGATCGCGGCCGCGTGCGGCGTCTTCGCCGAGCGGGTCGAGGACCCGGCCGACGTCCGCGGCGCGCTGGAGAAGGCGTTCGCCCACCCCGGCCCGGCGGTCGTCGAGGTGGTGACCGACCCGAACGCGCTGTCGATCCCGCCGCGGATCACCGGCGAGATGGTGCGCGGCTTCGCCTTGGGCGCGACGAAGACGGTGCTCAACGGCGGCGTCGGCAAGATGGTCGACCTGGCGCGCGCCAACCTGCGCAACGCCCCGCGCCCGTGACCCAGGAGTGCTGTCCGACTGTCATAGACGCAGGCGGGAATCGGTTGCCACCAGGCAACCTGACTTGGCTCTGCGCACTAAGTGGCCGGTCCTAGGGGTCTGCCCATCGCTTCCCGGTTACGGCTTCAGCGACAAGCCGGCCGCGCCTGGGTGGGGGATCGAGCGGATATCCGCCCGGCTGTACTGGGAAAGCCTCCGGCAGGTCAACGAATGGATCTCCGGGCCGGCCGGCGCGCTGGTGACCGTACCCACCGGCTGTCCGGTCTTCCCCAAAAAATGCAGCGCCCGTCTCGGCGGTGGGCGGAGCGCCGGTTCCCGAACATCCGGTACTGGAACGAGCCCGGCAAGGGCGGCCACTTCGCGGCGTTCGAGCAGCCGGCGTTGTTCGTCGACGAGGTCCGGTCATTCTTCCGGCTGGTCCGCTGATGGTCACCCGTACTAGGTAAGCGGCTGGCTGAAGATCAACAAGTGCCCATCGGGTGTCCGTACGTTGAAGTCGCGCATCCCGTAGGGCCGGTCGGCCAGTGGCTCGACGATGTCGGCACCGCGGGCGCGCAGCTCGTCGTGGCAGGAATCGACGTCGTCGACGACAACCGTCACCCTGGCCGGGCCGACGCTGCTTTCGGCGTACAGGTGGAACTCGGCGGTGTCGCGGATCACGGCCGCGTAGCTGGGTGGGGTCTCCCAGGTGAATATGGTGTCGAATCCGAGCACGTCCGTGAAGTACGACCGCGCTGCCTGCACATCTCGGCACGGCAGCACGGGAATCGCCACCCGCATGACCATTCCGTCACCTTACCTGCCTTTGGCTCAAGATCGCTGATCTTGGGTAGGGTGCCGGCTGTTGAGCTGCGGTTTCGTCGTGTGAACGGCGAAGATCTGCGGTGCAGATCGTGTTCTCCGCGGGTCGCGGGACATCGAGCACATCGGCTCGGCGCATGACGATGCGGCGTTGGAGGCGCTCACGGCGGTGGCGAGGCAGCGGCGTTGCAGGCCGGTGGTGGGCCGCTTGCGATCACGTCGTCGCGGATGGAGTACCTGTGGGACGCGCTCGGCCACGCCTACCAGCTGTGGGGGTTGGAGGAGGCTGCTGGTGGTGACGAGGTGTTCCGATTACTGGTGCTGGCAAGGATCGTCGAGCCGACCAGCAAGCTGGACAGTCTGCGGGTGGTCGAGGAGGCAGGTCGGCGTACGCGACCCTCAAGCGGCGTCTGCCCGCGTTCGCGAAAGAGCCCTGGCGGCAGAAGTTGGCCGCGGCATGCGCCCGCACCGCTGATCTGGGGCCGGCGTCCTCGAGTCGAGAAGTTCGGCGGTGAGGCTGACATGGCAGATGTCGTCGATGCTTGCCTTGGTACCTGTGGAGCCGGTGGCCACCGCGTCGGGATCGCGGTGGCCACCGGGGGTTTCACGGCTCGGCGACGATGACGCCGGTGGCGGCGAGGTGTTCGAGCGCCGCCACCACCCGGGCCCGCGTGGTCTCGCCGAGCTCGGCGGCGTCGATCGCGTCGCGCGCCGTGGCGTGCATCGCCAGCGCCCGGACGAAGCGGACCACGTCGGGAGTCCCGAGCAGGCACCCGTCCCGGTGCTCGCAGCGGTGGACGAGCACCTCGAAGGGCTCGTGGGGGTTCACCCGGTACGGCGCGTCGAGGTCCATTGTGGACCCCCCGCTACGCGTGGACGATCACGCCGCGGATGTTCTTCCCGTCGCGCAGGTCCTGATAGCCCTCGTTGACCTGCTCGAGGGTGTACTTGCGGGTGACCAGCTCGTCGAGCTTGAGCTTCCCGGCGTCGTAGAGCCGCAGCAGCCGGACGATGTCGTACTGCGGGTTCGCCGAGCCGAACAGCGTGCCCTTGATCGTCTTCTCGAACAGCGTCATGACGCCGCCGGAGACGTGCACGGTGAGCTTCTCGGGGTTGGCGAGCCCGGTGATGACGACGGTGCCGCCCTTGCCGACGACGTTGAACGCTTCGCTGACGACGTCCTCCTCCACGGTGCCGACGGTGATCAGCGCCTGGTCGGCCAGCTGGCCCCAGGTGAGCTCGTTGACCTTCTCGGCGGCTTCGGCCGCGGTGGCGAACGCGTGGGTGGCGCCGAACTTGAGCGCAGCCTCCCGCTTGAACTCGACGGGATCGACCGCGACGACGTACTTCGCCCCGGCGTGCGCGGCACCCTGCACGGCGTTGATCCCGATGCCGCCGATCCCGTAGACGACGGTGGTGTCCCCGGCGCGGACCCCGCCGGCGTAGTTGGCGGTGGCCCACCCGGTGGGCACGCCGCAGCCGACCAGGACCGCGGTCTCCAGCGGCAGCCAGTCGTCGACCTTGACCACCGAGTGCTGCGAGATGGTGGCGCGCTCGGAGAACGTGCCGAGCATGCACATCGCGCCGAAGTCCTGGCCGCCGCCGTGGAAGCGGAAGGTGCCGTCGGGCAGGTGGCCGTCGAGGATGGTGGCGCCCATGTCGCAGAGGTTCTGGCGGCCGGTCGAGCAGTAGCGGCAGGTACCGCAGTTCGGGATGAAGCTGCACACGACGTGGTCGCCGGGCGCGACCTTGGTGACACCGGGGCCGACCTCTTCGATGACCCCGGCGCCCTCGTGCCCGCCGATGATCGGGAACCGCGGCACCAGGTCGTTGTCGATCAGGTGCAGATCCGAGTGGCACAACCCGGCGGCGGTGTACTTGATGAGCACCTCACCGGGACCGGGCCCGTCGAGGTCGAGCTCCATGATCTCGAACGGCTTCCCGGCATCGAACAGTACGGCTGCCTTCGTCTTCACGGCCATCTCCTTGACGTGCGGCGTGCGTCCTCGCCCGTCGATTGTGAGCAGCGGCCGCGGCCGTGGGGTGTCCGAATCCCGGACACCCCTCTCAGCGGACCCGCAGCGCGCGCATGCGGTTGTAGAGCGTCGAGCGGCTGATGCCCAGCTGCTTCGCCGCCCGCACCTTGTTGCCGTCGCAGGCTCGCAGCGTGCGGACGATGACGTCGTACTCGGCCTGCTCCCAGCCGGTCAGGGCCCCGCCCGTCTCCGTGCAGTCCGGGGCCAGGTCGGCCGCCGTCAGGTCGCCGGCCGAGCGGCGGTCGGCCGCCGCCGCCAGGACGCCCTCCAGCTCGCGCAGGTTGCCCGGCCAGTGCTGGGACGCCAGCAGCTCCAGCGCGCCCGGCGTCAGGCGCAGCGAAGCACCGAAGCCGCGTAGCAGCTCGCGGGCGATCGCCGGGATCTCGTCGCGGCGCTCGCGCAGCGGGGGCAGCTCGATCCGGCGGTGGACGCGTGCCGCCAGGGTCGCCTGCTCGCCGTGCAGCTCCGACGGCGGGCCGCTGAGCAGGGCGAACCACGCCGGTGACTCGTCCAGCAGGCGGGCCAGGCGGACTGCCGCGAGCGGGGGCAGCAGCTGGATCCCGTCGATCACCAGCAGGCCACGGGAGCTCGCCGCCGCCTCCACGCGAGCGCACCAGTCGGCTTCGCCCGCGACGACGTCGGACGCGTCGAACTCGCGCACCGGCTCGTCCCCGGCGATCACCCGGGCCGCCGTGCTGCGGCCCGCGCCGGGCTCGCCGCAGACGAGCACCCGCCGCCGGGCGTGGCCGGCGCGGTGGAGGCGGTCTTCGATCGGCGCCGGGAAGAGCCCGCGCGCGGCGCGCGGGCGCGACACCACCGGGCTCGCCGGGCGCACCGGCGCCAGCTCGAACAGCAGCCCGGCGTTCGCCGACACGGCTTCGACGCGCACCTCCACCGGCGTGCCGGAGGTCAGCCGGATGCGCCGGAGCCCCCGCTGGGTGCGCCCGAGGTCCTGCAGCAGCCGGTGGTCGGCGGTGTCGACCAGCTCGGTCGCCGCCGTGTTGGCCAGCACGACGTCCTGGCCGAGCGCCAGCACCGCACAGGCCCGGTGCTGCACCGACTGGAACGCGGCCAGCAACTGCTGCTCGGCGAGCTTCGCGCCGTCGAGCAGCCGCCGTTCGATGTCGGCGACCGCGCGCCGCAGGAACGGCCCGAGCAGCGGGTTCGCGTCGCCGGCCGGCCCGGTGATGTCGAGGACGCCGGCCAGCCGCCGCGTCGAAGGGTGCACCAGCGGGTGGCCGTAGCAGGTGAACTGCTTCATGGCTTCGAGGAAGTGCTCGTCACCGTCGACGGAGACACCGCGGCGGGTCTCGAACGGCGTGGCGAGGGAGTTCGTTCCCGTCCGCTCCTCGATGAACTGGCAGCCGGGCACCGCGCTGACGTTCTCCAGCGCCAGCTCCACCGACCGCTCGGTGAACCGCCGCGCGACGATGCGGCACTCGTCGTCGGCGAGCACGACGCAGAACCGCGTGCCGGCCAGCTGCCGGGCCAGCTCGTCGAGCACGGGCGAAGCGGCCCGCAGCAACCGGCTGCGGCTGTCGACGTCGGCGACGTCGAGCCGGTCGATGGCGGACGCCGGCGAGAGCCCGGAGAGCTCCGCCCGCCGCCACGACTGCGCGATCTCGGTCCGCAGGTCCACGCGCACTCCTCGAGCGACCCGATCGGTGTACCCGGCCTGCCATCATCACACGGACCGGCCGCCAGGTGAACCTTTCCGACCGGGCCGGTGCCCGCCCGCCCCGGCCGGACGGTTTCCGGGTACGCCGGATCGCTTGCGCCACAACGCAAAGAGCGTCGGCTCGCACTGAGCCCGTTCGGGAGCGGGACGCCCCGTGCAGGTCGGCGAACCGACCAAGCCGTTCCCGCTCGAGGAGGCTTCGGCAAGAGCGACGAGCGTGGAACTTCGCGATGGTGAGGCCCTCGGAGTCGGAACGCCGTCGACTTCCGGCCAGGCTACCCCGCGGGTTCGCCGCGCCGACCCGTCCGATCGGGCAGGTCGGCCCACTCCGGCAGCCGGACGCCGTGCAGCCCGCGGTAGGCCGCGCGCGCCGGTGGGGACCAGCCTTCCAACAGGTCGGCGCGCGGTGCGAACACCTCGACGCCGATCGGGTGGCAGACGTCGATCGGGTCGCGGGCGTCCGGGCCCCACAGCGGGACGGACAGGTCGCCGCCCGGGCACGTCGACAGCGCGCACAGCAGGTCGGCCTCCGCGAAGAACTCGAAGTGGTCGCCCGGGCGGGCCGGGCACGCCTTCATGAAGTAGCGGTCGTCTTCGGTGAGCCCGGTGCACTGGAAGACGTTCAGGACGTCGTGCACGTCGAACTCGGTGAGCCCGAACGGCGCGACCGCGCGGACCAGGTTCGAGTGGCAGTGGAAGTCGAAGTCCTCGCCGGTGAGCAGCCGGTTGACGTACGGGTCGCAGCGGGTGCCGAGCAGGTCGTGCACGCGGCCGCCGTCGCCGTCCACGCCGTGGTGCTCGAGGGTGTCGGCGGTGATCGTGGCCAGCGGGCGCAGGAACGGCAGCGTCGACCACAGCCGGTCGAACGTGCTGACGTGCGCGCGCTGGAGCTGGCGGGTGCGGGCCGCCCAGAACCGTTCGCGGGGGTCGTCGGCGTGCCACAGGTTGAGGTCCCCGACCTGCGGGCCTTCGACGGTGCTGAGCCGGCAGAGGTGGCCCTTCGGCACCCGCCACGCGCGGCCGGAGCGGATCGGGATTTCGAAGGCGTCGACCCGCACCCGGCCGGGCTCGGCGGCGAGCCGCCGGTAGAACGACCGGTCGACCTCGAGTGCGGCGCCCTGGTAGGCGGGTGGGGGTGCGCCCATGGCGTTCTCCTTCGTCGGGTGCGTCCAGCATGCCCTCGGTCACGCACGGTGGTGTTCGATCACTCGTTCGGCTGCTGGGGCGGCGGCGGTCGGGCTTTTACCGTCGTAGTGCCCTATTTCGTGGGAGGAGTGACCGGCGTTGCTCGTGGCCCTCCAGCGCACCGGTACCGAACGTGCTCTGCCGCCCGCGGCGGAGCACGTCGTGGAGTTGCTGCGTTCCTGGGGGCGGGGACCGGACCACCTGACGGGCCTGGCGCTGGCGGGCATCGCGTTGCCGGGCCCCGAGTTCGTCGACGCCCTGGTCTTCACCCGCACCGGCGTGGTGGTGATCGCGGCGCACGAGCCCGGCCCCGACCCGGGATCGGGGGAGCGGGCGGGCGCGGCGGTGGCGGCGGCGCAGGGAGCGCTCGCCGGGCACGAAGGCGGCCGGTACGTGACCGGCCTGGTCGCGGTCGTCCCCGGACTGCCCGCCCCGGGTGCGCACTGGGACGAGCCCGCCACCGTCCCCGGGGTCGCCGTCGTCCTGGCCGACCCGCGGAGCCTGCGCCGGATCATCGTCCAGCACAACCGCTGGCGGACCGTCTGGTCGGCCGACGACGTCCTCGACGCCTGCTACGCGCTTTCCCTCGCCCACCTGGCCCCGCCCCGGTCCGCGCTGGTCGCCGACGGGTTCCCGGTGCGCCTGCCGGACCGCTCCCGGCTGCCGGAGCTGCCCGCGGTCGTGCCCATCCCGGCCGAACCCCCGCCGGCCGCCGAGGAACCCGGCGAGCCGGCCGTCCCGCTGCCCCGGCGGCCGGGTTCGGCGGTCTTCCCGCGGCCCCGGCCGATCCGGCAGGTGCCCTGGGGCCTGCTGGCGGTGCTGACGCTGCTCGTCACCGCAGGCGTCATCGCCGCCGTGTTCGTCGCGCAGGTCTTCCACGGCTCGTAAAGATCGCGCCAACTAGGCCATCTGCACCGTTTCCCCGCGACGTCGGCTGGGCACCTCCCGGTAGATGTGAAAGGGGTTCACGATGCCGCGCACCCAAGCGCTCGTTCTGCTGGCCGTCCTCACCGGTGCCGCCGTCACCGGCTGCAAGGTGCCCGACGACCTGGCCTCCGGGGCCCAGCCGACCGGAACCGCCGCCGCCGCGCCGGTCGCGCCCGCCGAAGCGCGGGCCGAGCTGGGACAGCTGAAGGTCGCCGTGCGCGGGACCATGGACGGATACAGCCGCGAGAAGTTTCCGCACTGGGACAAGGTCGAGGGCGCCTGCGACACCCGCGAGCAGGTCCTCAAGCGCGACGGCAAGGACGTCACCACGAACTCCGACTGCGCCGCCAAGTCCGGCACCTGGGTGAGCGCCTACGACGGCCAGACCTGGCACAAGGCGTCCGATGTGGACATCGACCACATGGTGCCGCTGGGGCAGGCGTGGGTCAGCGGCGCCAAGTCGTGGACCCAGGAGCGCCGCGAGCAGTTCGCGAACGACCTGGTCCGCCCGCAGCTGCACGCGGTCACCGACAACCTCAACGAGCAGAAGAGCGACAAGGCACCCGACCAGTGGAAGCCGCCGCTCGTCTCGTACTGGTGCACCTACGCCACGGACTGGATCGTCGTGAAGCGCAACTACGGCCTGACGATCACCGTGCCGGAGAAGACGGCGCTGGAGTCGATGCTGCAGCACTGCTAACGCAGCGAGCGCGCCGCCGCCAGCGCCTGCCCGGCGTAGGACCGTCCGAACAGGACGGTGTGCACCAGCAGCGGGAACAGCTGGTGCAGCTCGATCCGCTCCGCCCAGCCGCCGGCCAGCGGGGCTTCCTCCTGGTAGGCGGCGAGGACGCGGTCGAGGTGCGGGCAGCCGAACAGCTGCAGCATCGCCAGGTCCGTCTCGCGGTGCCCGCCGTGCGCGGCCGGGTCGATCAGCCACCCGTCTTCGCCGTCCCACAGGACGTTGCCGTTCCACAGGTCGCCGTGCAGCCGGGACGGCGGTTCGTCGAGCGCGGGGAACCGGGCGCAGGCGCGCTCGAAGACCGCGGCCTCGGCCGGGCCGAACGTCCCGGCGTCGACCGCGCGCCGGACGTAGGGCAGCACCCGGTGCGCGGCGTACCACGACGCCCAGTCCTCCCCGGGGACGTTCGCCATCGGGGCCAGGCCGATCCAGGCGTCGGCGGGTCCGCCCGGGGGAGCGGCGCCGAACGCCGGCGCCCCGGCCGCGTGGAGCCGCGCGAGCCCGCGCCCGAACCGCTCGGCCGCCGCCGCGCTCGGGCGTCCGGCCGGGACGCGGTCGAGCACCAGCTGTTCGTCGTCGTGGCTGTGCACCACCGGCACCGCGACCGCGTCCGCCGCGGCCAGCCAGCGCAACCCGGCGGCCTCGGCGGCGGCCGCGCCGGGGGCGTGCCCGCGCTTGACCACCACCACGCGGCCGTCGTCGAGAACGGCTTCGCGGATGCTCATGTCCCGCACCGTACCGGCGCGCTAACGTAGGCGCCGGAGACAGGGGGAACGACAGGTGACGGTCACGGTCCAGAAGCTCGAACGGCTGCTCGACGGGCTGGCGGAGGTCCAGCGCTCCGAAGCGCGCGACTACTCGTCGTTCAGCGTGCGCGGCAAGCGGTTCGGCTACTTCTGGCCGCGGACCCGGACCGTCGGCCTCAAGCAGGAGATCTCCGAGCAGCTGGCGCTCGTGGCGGAGCGCCCCGACGTCTTCGAGGTCCAGTTCACCGCGGGCGGGTTCGGCTGGGTGGTCGTGTACCTCGACGGGATCGGCGCCGACGAGCTGGCCGAACTGCTCTACGAGGCCTGGCGGCTTTCGGCGCCCGAGGAGCTCGCCGCCGAGGCGCCCTTCACCAGGATCGCCCGCGCGTAGAGCAGTTCGAACCCCAGCCGCTGCACGTTCTGCTGCGACTTCGACCCCGGCTGCGTGGTGACGACGGCGAGGTCGCACCCCAAGGCGGCGGCGGTCGCGAGCCGGGCGCGCACCAGGGCCGTCTGCACGCCGCGGCGGCGGTGGGCGGGCAGCGTCGCCGCGGCGCCCAGCTGCGCGATCCCGTCGGCGACGCGAAGCCCGGCGCCGCCGGCGAATTCGCCCTCGCGTTCCGCCGTGAACCGCAGCATCCCCGGCATGTCGCGCAGCGCGTCGACGATGGTCTCGCGCGAGAACTCCTCGTGCGAGGCCAGGCCTTCGGTGTCGGCCACGACGGACGCGTCGGCGATGGCGGCCAGCCACGTCTCCAGCTCGTCGTCCCCGGAGCGCCGGACGAAGTCGGGGAAGCCGGCGTCGGCGACCCGGCGGCCGAGCACGTTCTCGTAGTTCTCCAGCCGGTAGCCCCGGTCGGTCAGGTGCCCGCCGAAGGACGCGTCCGCCAGCTGTGACACTTCGATCTGCACTGGTGCGCCCAGCTCGGCGTAGGCCGCTTCGATCTCCTCCAGCCCGTCGGGCGGGCCGTCGAAGCCGACCCCGGCGACCTTGTTGTACGGAGAGTCCGCCTCCGCGAAGCTCGCGACCCCGCCGGCGAACGGCCGCGCGAAGCCGACGTCGTCGCCCCGGCGGGCTCGTGCCGCATCGCTGCTCTCGACGACCAGCCGCACCTCGGCGCGTTCGATCCGGGCCGCCAGCGCGACGTCGCAGAAAAGCCGTTCCCCGTCCATGTCCCCAGGGTGGCGGACGTGGACGGGGAACGGAACCGAATTTCGCTCAGCCCTCCACGCGGTGCGACGCCCAGAACGACGTCAGGTCGGTCGACCCGGCCGCCGCCTGCGCCGCCGCCTTGAACTCCGCGGTGGTCGACACGCCGTACCAGTGCGACTGGGCGTAGGACTTCAGCAGGTTCGCCATCGCCGTGTCGCCGATCAGCCGCCGCAGGTCGTGCAGCGTGCACTTGCCGTAGTTGTAGACGACCGTGGAGTACCGCGACGAATGCGCGTCCCAGTAGGCCATCGAGTTGGTCAGCTTCTCCGCGCTCGACTGCCACGTGATGCCGCAGCCGCTTCCGGTGACCCCGCGGTAGAGGTCGGTGGCGTAGTCGGTGAAGCTCTCGTCCAGCCACGGGGAGTTGTACTCGTCGTCGCCGACGATCCCGTAGAACCACTGGTGCGCCAGCTCGTGCGGGAGCGCCGTGGTCGACACGAGGTCCAGCACGAAGCCCGGGTACTCCATGCCGCCGAACCAGAAGTTGTTGTCCAGCACCACGTCCACCTCGCCGTACGGGTAGTCGCCGAAGCGGCCCGAGTGGACGTCGATGGAGTCGGCGGCCAGGCTCAGCATCTGGTTGGCGCTGCTGGTGGAGATCCCGCTGACCGAGTAGACGTTCACCCGCACGCCCTTGCCGGACGTCGTGCTGATCTTGGCGAACGGCCCGGCGCCCCAGGCGAAGTCGCGCACCTTGTTCGCGACGGCGCGGGTGGTGGTCGTGCTGCCGCTGGTCGTCTCGGTCGACGTCCCGGTGGCCGGGGTCAGCAGCGCCGTCGGGTGCACCAGCGTGACGTCGAAGTCGCTGATCACGGTGTAGAACGACTCGCCGTTGTTGGTGTAGGGGTCGAGGTGCCAGCCCGCGCCGTCGCGGACCGCGAGCACCGGTAGCGCGTTGCCGATCATGTTGTACGCGCCGTCGTGGCCGAACCGGTCGGCGCCGCTGGGCACGACGATCTTCAGGTCGAACCCGATGGTCGCCGACTGGCCCTGCGCGAGCGGTGCCGGCAGCGTGATCTTCATGGCCGTGCAGTCCACGCTCAGCGCGGACGGCGTACCGCCGGTGACGTTCGTGACCGTGATCGGCGTGGTCGGGCAGGTGCCGTGGTAGTTGTCCCAGAGCCGCAGGTAGACCTCGGGCAGCGCGGTCGCGGAGCCGTTGGTGAAGCTGACGCTCTGGTGGCCGTTCCAGGTGTCGCCCGCGGTGTTCGACGTGAGGTTCACCGTGTAGGCGGGGTTGATCGGGGTGCGCGTCGAGTCGGCGGGTGCCGCGGTGATCGTCCACGCGAAAGTGGCGCTGCCGCTGTTGCCGGCGGGGTCCTTGGCGGTGACCGTCACCGACGACGTCCCGGCCGCCGTCGGCGTGCCGGTGATCTTCCCGGTGCTCGCGCCGATCGTCAGGCCGGCGGGCAGGCCGGTCGCGGTCCAGGTGAGCGCGTCGCCCTGCGGGTCACTGGCCTGGACCTGCAGGGACGCGGCCTGGCCGACGGCGCCGGTCTGGGCGCCGGGCGAGGTGACGACCGGGGACTGCGGGTTCTGCGAACCGGTGGTGGTCAGCGAGAAGTCGTCGAGGAGGAAGTTGGTGGCGAGGCTCGAGTCCTCGGTGCCGGTGACCTTGAGCGTCACCGTCTGGCCCAGGTAGCGCGACACGTCGACGGTGCGCTGGACGTACCCGGTGTTCTTGTCGAGGTTCGAGTAGCTCGCGAGGGTGTCGGTGCCGACCTGGACGACGAGCTTGTCGTAGGCGGTGGTGGTCGTCGTCTCCTTGGTGTCGACGTGCGCCCACCACGAAAGGGCCGCCGACGCGCAGCCCGCGGGCAGCGTCAGCGACTGGGACAGGGTGTCGGTGTGCGTACTGCCGTAGCCGTCGAGCCAGGCGTCCATCGTGCCGCCGTGCGACGGTTCCGCCGTGGTGGCGGCGGAGATGACCCCGCTGGTCTGGGTCCACGGCGTGGTGCCGCTTTCGAACCCGCCGTTGCCGACGACCTGGTCACCGCAAACCGCCGCGGCCTCGGCCGGCGCGGCGACGGCGACTGTGCCCAGCAGGCCTACGGCCGCACCGAGCGCAGCAGAAAGCACCCTCGATCTCATGGGGGAGTCCTTTCGCGGCCCCGTCCGTCGGGGCCACGGAAAAGGGTCCCCCGCGGTGGGGGCGGCAACAACCCGCCATGAGTCGGGTTCCGGGTTCAGGCCTGCTGGAGCACGTTCAGCAGGATGAAGAGCAGCACGAGCGCGCCGGCCACCGCGACGACGGCGGAGACCGCCGACCGGATCATCTCCCCGAAGCCCTTGGCGGTCCGGGCCCGGTAGGCGGAGTAGTTGGCGCGGGCCTCGCGGGCACTGTGGACCCGGCTGCCGACGAGCAGCCCGGCGGCCAGGGCGAGGAGGACGGCGATGAAAACGGACACGAGCGAATCCCTTCGGAACGGAGAACGGCGAACGGCCTTATTCCTAGACCCGACGGACAGCGCGCGCCACGGCTTTCCGCGGATTCTTCGCGGGCCGGTCGGCCCTGGCGGGACGGGTGTCCCGCGTTCTCCGGAAAACGCCGGTCCGCGGTCGGCGGTATCCGTCGTTTTCCGTGCCGGGCAAGGACAAATCGGTGGCCAGTCGCTCGTGGCGAGACCCTTGTGCCGTTCCTGCAATTCTCGTTTGACGATCTTACCGCTCGGATTCTTGGGAAGCCGCTCCGTGAATACGACGTACTTGGGACATTTGTAACCGGCGAGATGTGACTTCGCGTGGTCGAGCACTTGCGCAGCGGTGAGGGTGACGCCTTCGCGCGGTACGACGACGGCGGTGACCGCCTCGATCCAGTGTGGATGGGCGATCCCGAACACCGCGGCTTCGGCGACGCCGTCGAGGAGGTGCAGCGCCTCCTCGACTTCGCGGCTCGCGACGTTCTCGCCCCCGGTCTTGATCATGTCCTTCTTGCGGTCCACGGCGGACAGGTAGCCGTCCTCGCCGACGACGCCGAGGTCGCCGGAGTGGAACCAGCCACCGCGGAACGTTTCGGCCGTTTTGTCCTCGTCGCGGTAATAGCCGAGCGTGGCGTGCGGGCTGCGGTGCACGATTTCGCCGACCACGCCGGACGCGACCGGCTCGTCCTCGTCGTCGACGATCCGGGTCTCGACGTCGAGCGACGGCCGCCCGGCCGACCCGGCCCGCTCGAGCTGCTCGTGCGGGCGCAGGATCGTCGCCAGCGGCGCCATTTCGGTCTGGCCGTAGAAGTTCCACAGGTCGACGTCCGGCAGCCGGCGGCGCAGCTCGCGCAGCACCTCGACCGGCATCGCGGACGCGCCGTAGTACCCCTTCCGCAGGCTGGAGAGGTCGGTGCGGTCGAAGTTTCCTGGCGCAGCAAGGAGATCCACACCGTCGGCGGCGCGAAGAGTGGCCGTGCCCGGCCCGGGCAGGCTGAAGCTGGTGGCGCCGAGGTGGACGTCGACGGAGAAGAAACAGTTCAGCTGCGCGCAGTGGTGCAGCGGTGGGGAAGCACCTCGACGCCGCTCATGCCGCCGTCGATCGCGCCGGAGATGTCCGGCGGGCTCGGGTCCCCTTCGGACAGCCACCGGTCGACGTCCTCCCGCTCGCCGCCCGCTCCGACCCGGCCACGCACAACGTCGCCGAGCTCCAGCACCTTTCGTGCGGTGGGTTCACGCGGCGACTTCGGCGTGGCGGAGGAGGCAGGCGATCTCGTCGGCCCCGAGCATGAAGTTGACCGGCACGAGCAGCACCCCGAGCTTGGCGGTGGCGAACGCGAGCGCGGCGTACTGCCGGCAGTTGTGACTCAGCAGCGCGAGCCGGTCGCCCCTGCGCAGCCCGCGCGCGGCGAGGGCGTGCGCACACCGGTAGGCGGCGGCCTCGAACTCGGCGAAGGTGAACCGCCGTTCGCCATCGATCACGGCGAGCTTGCCGGGCACGCGCAAAGCGGTCCGGCGGAGCAGATCACCGAGCGCGTGCTGCCGCGCCCGATCGACGAGAGTGGCGGTGGTCCCGGAGAACGGCTGATCCATCCCGGCAGTCCCGGCCGGGACGCGAACTCGCAAGCCTCAGCGGGCGAGGTGCCCGAGGGTCTCCGCGGCCCGCGTCTCCAACGGGCGGTAGCCGGACTGCGCGGCCAGCTTCGCCGCCGCTTCGCCGTGCGTGCGGGCCGGCTCCGCGTCGCCCAGAGCGAGTGCCGCTTCGGCCAGTCCGGTCAGCGCCGCCGCTTCGCACCACGTGAAGCTCGTCTCCCGCGCGATCTCCAACGCCGCCGCGAAGTGGGTGGCGGCGTCCGTCGGGTCGCCGAGGCGCAAGCACGTCTCGCCCCACGCCGCCAGCGCCGAGGCCTCCGTACCCCGGTCGCCGATCCGCCGGGTCAGCTCCACCGCGTCCGCCGCGTCGGACAAAGCCCGGGTGGCGTCGCCGGCGCGGGACTCCAGCACCGCGCGGCCGGACAGGGCCGCCGCCTCGCCGTACTGGTAGCCCAGCTCGCGGTTCGCCGTCAGCGCCCGCTCGTAGAACGCCGTCGCCGCCGCCGTGTCGCCGAGGTCGCGGTGCACATGCCCGAGGTCGACCAGGACCACCGCCACGCTGAACTTCGCCCCGTCGCGCTCGGCGATCTCCAGCGCGCGGCCGAAGTGCGTCAAAGCTTCGTCCAGGTCGCCGACCTGGCCGCAGGCGAAACCGACGTTCGCCAGCGCCATCGTGACGCCCGGGATCGCGAGCTGTTCGCACAGCCGCAACGACTCCAGGCCGCACGCGATCGCCTCGTGCGGGTCGCCGAGGCGCTGGTGGACCGCGCTCAGGTTGTTGAGGACCGCCGCGCGGCCGGCGGGCCAGTCCGCCGCCAGGCCGTCGTGCAGGACCGTCGTCAGGTGCGCGCGGGCTTCGGCGTAGCGGCCGCTGTTGACGCCGGCGAGCGCGATCGACAGCCGCATCGCCGCCTGGGCCCGGCGCGCGCCCGCGGCTTCGGCGGCGGTCAGCGCGGTCGTGGCCGTGTCGATCCACTCCGTGTGGTGGCCGCGGTGGTGGAAGAACGCCCGGAGCGCGTCGGCGAGGTGCCACGCGTACTCGCGGGCCTCGGGGTGCTCGACGGCCGCGGCGAGGTTCGGCCACTCCGTGTCCAGCCAGTCGAGGGCGGCTTCCGTACCGTCGAAGACGGGCGCAGGTTCGGGCCGGGGGAGGCGGAGGAAGTGCGGGATCAGCACGCGGCCCGCGGCGTCGGCCGCCGCGAGGTAGTGGTCGAACAGCCGGCGCCGCGCCGCCTCCTGATCCCCGGCAGGGTCGTCGGAGGCGGACCGGCCCGCCGCGTAGCTGCGCAGCAGGTCGTGGAAGCGGTAGCGGCCGGGCAGGTGCCGTTCGACCAGGTGGGCCGCGGCCAGGGCCTTGAGCAGCCGGGCCGCGTGGCTTTCGGTGACGCCGGCGAGCTCGGCCGCGACCGGCGCGGTGAACGTCTGCCCCGGCACCAGCGCGAGCCGCCGGAACAGCAGGCGGTGCTCGGCGGGCAGCGCCCGGTAGGACACCGAGAACGCCGTCGTCACCGCGCTTTCCTCGGCGCCGTCGACGCTCAGCCCGGCCAGCGGATCACCGCCGGCCAGCTCGCGGGCCAGCTCCGCGATCCCGGCCGCCTCGCCGGCGCCCAGGTTCGCCGCGGCCAGCCGCAGCGCCAGCGGGAGGTGCCCGCAGAGCCGGGCCAGCTCGGCCGCGGCGGCGGGCTCGGCGGCGACGGCGGCCGGGCCGAGCATCGTCTCCAGCAGCTGCCGGGCGTCGTCCGGCGGCAGCACGGACAGCGGCACCGCGCGGGCGCCGGTGCGGGCGATGAGGTCGCCGAGGCGCTGGCGGCTGGTGATCAGCACGGTGCCCGACGGCGGCAGCAGCGGCGTCACTTGCGCGCTGTCGCGGGCGTTGTCGAGCAGGACCAGCACCCGCCGGTCGGCCAGCAGTGAGCGCCACAGCGCCGTCCGCCCGTCCGGGTCGGGCGGGATCGCACGCGGGTCGGTGCCCAGCGCCCGCAGCAGCTGCGCGGCCGCGACGGCGGGTGTCAGCGGCTCGTGGTCGGGATCGAACCCGCGCAGGTCGAGGTAGAGCTGGCCGTCGGGGAACCGGTCGCGCACGCGGTGCGCCCACCGGACGGCGAGCGCGGTCTTGCCGACGCCCGCGGTGCCGGTGACCAGCCGGATGTCGGGCCCGGGGCCGCCGGCGGGCTCGTCGAGCCGGGCCAGGTCGGCGGCGCGGCCGGTGAAGCCGCGGACGTCGTGGGGGAGCTGGGCCGGGCGCACCGGCTCCGGTGGCGGCTCGGGCGCGACATCGAGGGCGGGGTCGCCGGCCAGGATCGCGGCTTCCAGGCGGGTCAGCTCCGGGGCCGGGTCGAGGCCCAGCTCGGCGGCGAGCCGGGCGCGCAGGCCGCGGAAAGCGGCGAGTGCGGCGTCGGTGCGGCCCTCGCGGTGCAGGGCGAGCATCAGCTGGCCGACGAACCGCTGCCGCAGCGGGTGCGCGGCGACGAGCTCGGTGAGTTCGGCCAGGACGGCGCGGCCCTGCCCCAGCCGCAGCTGCGCGTCGATCCGGTCCTCGAGCGCGCTCCACCGGGCCTCGTTCAGCCCGGCCAGCAGCCGCTCGGCGACGTCGGGGTCGGCGGCGCCGGCGAGCGCGTCGCCCCGCCACAGCGCGAGCGCGTCGCCGAGCAGCGCGACGGCGGTCTCGTCGCCGGCTGCGCGGGCCCGCCGGACCAGCGCGGTGAAGCGGTGGACGTCGACCGCGTCCGGGGCGGCGCGCAGGACGTACCCGTGGCCTTCGGTGACCAGCTCGGGGCCGCCCGCGGCGCGGAAGACCGCGCGGATCCGGGAGACCAGCGCCTGGACGGTGCCGCGGGCGCTCGCCGGGGGATCGGCGGGCCAGAGCAGGTCGACGAGCCGGTCGCGCGACACCGGGCGGCCGGCGTCGAGGAGCAGCACGGCGAGCACGAGCCGCTGCTTGCGGGAGCCGAGGTCGACCGGGGCGCCGTCCGCCGTGGCCTCGACGGCACCGAGGACGCGGAACTCCACCCGGTCACCTCCGTTCACCCGGCCGGGGCAAGGCGTGCAAGCGTACTGCAAGCTTTCTGCACGTCCGGTCCGCGATCCTGGCCGGGCTGCGGGACACCACCGGCGACGATGTCCACGCACCGGCTCGAACCGCCGGTGGAACGGCGGGTTCGGCTGTTGTTCCCCCGCGGCGGGAGCTGGGGGTAGGGCCACCCCGGCGACCCCTCCACGGTCGCCGGGGTGGCCCTTCGCGCGTTCAGCGGGCGGAGTCGTCGATCTGCACCGGGTACCCGGCCCGCAGCACGGCAACGGTGGCCGGCGGGGTGAGCACGGGGACGGTCCCTGCCCGGGGCAGCTTCCGCCTGGTGCCGTAACCCGCGGTCGTCCACTCCGTCAGCTGCCCGCCCACGACGAGTTCCGGGCGCCGGCCGCGGAGCACGAAGACGCCGTCGGGCAGCCCGGCCCACGGCAGTTCGTGCCGCCGCCGGAGGTGGGTGCCGCGGACCAGGCGTTCGGCGTGCAGCCGCCGGTTCATCCCGGCGGCCGACGGCGTGGCCGGGCCCGGCCACGCGGCGCGGTAGGCGGTGTAGGCCCGGCGGCGGCACTCCGCGCACGGCCGGTGCCCGGCGGCGAAGGAGACGGCCTCGTCGTGGAAGAACAGGTGCGTGTACCGGTTCGGCAGCCACTGCTCCCGCCACCGGCCGCGGAACTCGAGCGCGCAGGTGATCCACAGGTCGCCGGCGTGGAAGCGGACGATCTCGTGGCCGTCGTGCAGGACGCCCCGGTTGCCGGTCCACGCACCCCGCAGGGGAACGTCGACGACGTCGCCGGCCGGCGTCACGCGGTTGCGCACCAGGTCACCGCCCCGTTCCGGTGGCGGCGCACGCGGGCGCACCGCAGAATGCGCGCATGCAGCCGACGGTCGTCCGGGTGGCGCGCCTGACCGACCCGGCCGGGCCCGCCGACGGCACGCGCGTGCTCGTGGAGCGCCTGTGGCCCCGCGGCACCGCACGCACGGCGGTGGTCCTGGACGGCTGGTACCGCGGCCTGGCCCCGTCCGACGACCTGCGCACCTGGTACGGCCACGATCCGGAGCGGTTCACGGAGTTCACCGAGCGGTACCGCGCGGAGCTGCTCGAGCCGGACCGCGCGGAGGCGCTGGGGCGGCTGCGGGAACTGGCCGCAGCGGGCCCGCTGACGCTGCTGACGGCGAGCGGCTCGCCCTCGATCAGCCAGGCGGCGGTGCTGGCGGGGCTGCTCACCGGCGAGGGGTGAGGCGACTCCGGCGGAGCCGCTGCCGCGGTTTCGCCGGCGCCCCGAGGGCTGCGGGCGGCCGGTCGTCATGAGCCGGTCCCGGCCGTCTTGCCGGTCGCGGTCGTCGTGATCGTCGCCGTCGCGGTGCCCAGCGTGTCGTGCCGCGCGGTCAGCACCAGCGTCCCCGGCGGGCCCGCGAACGGCCGGACCCACACCGCCGCCGCGCCGCCCGTCGCACCGAAGTCGAGCTTCGCGTCCCCGATCAGCTCGCCCGGACCCGCCAGCGCCACCGAAACCGCCCCGGTCGTCCCCGCGCGGACCGTCCCGAACCGGTCGGTCGCCGCGATCACCACGCGGGTCGCGTCGCCGCCGTCCGCGCGCAACGACGGGTCGTCCGGCGTGCAGCCGAGCACGTCCCGGCTCCGGTCGCCGCTGAACCGGCGGCTGACCACCAGCCGCCCGCCGGCGTACCCGTCGATGCGCAGCTGCGGCCGCTGCCCGCGCGGGACCACCAGGTCCACCGCGAACGGCGGGTGCGGCAGGTGCGGGAAGTCCGCCCGGCGGCTGCGCGCGTCGCCCACCGGACGGTCGTCGAGGAACACCGCCAGGCGGTCGCAGTTCGACCAGATCGTCGCACCGCGGCCCGGCCCGGCCGGCTGGGCGGTGAAGTCCCAGTCGAACCCGGGCTCGGCGACCGCCCGCACGTCCGGCGGCCCCTGCGACGCGTAGAACGCCGCCGCGGGCTTCGCGATCCGGAAGATGTCGGCCACCCCCGCGAACTTCGAGCCGCCGACCGAGCGCTGCCAGCCCGACGGGTAGTCGAACGCGCACCACGCCAGCAACCCGCAGTAGCGGTCGTCCGCGGCGGCCAGGTCGTGGGCCTTCGCGTGCAGTTCCGCCTGCAGCTGGCGGGTCGCGGGCGGGTCGGTGCGGCGGTAGGTGCGGACGCCGGCGAGCGTCCCGATCGCCTCCGTCACCAGGTAGGGCACCCCCGGCCGCGGCGGGCGCAGCCGGAACGGGGCTCCGCGGCGCGCGATGTAGTCGTTGTAGGCCAGGATTTCGACGTCGCCGCCGGCGTACCGGGCGCCGGTCGTGCTGGCCAGCGCGCCGCTCGTCGGCCGCGACGGGTCCAGCTCCTTCGCCAGCCGCCCGGTCTTGGCGTACATCGCGGTCGTGCCGTTGGCCTCGTTGACCCGCGTGCCCCACACGACGACGCTCGGGTGGTTGCGGTCGCGCACGACCATGGCGGCGACGTCCTGGAGGTTCCGCCGCTGCCAGGCGTCGTCCCCGACGTGCCCCCAGCCCGGGATCTCCTCCCACACCAGCAGGCCCAGCTCGTCGCAGGCGTCGAGGAACGCGCTCGACTGCGGGTAGTGCGAGCACCGGACCATCGTGCAGTTCAGCTCGCGGCGCAGGATCTCCGCGTCGCGGCGCTGCACGCGGTCCGGCATCGCGCCGCCGGCGAACGGGTACCACTGGTGGCGGTTGAGGCCGAACAGCTTGAGCCGCCTGCCGTTGAGGAAGAAGCCGTCCGGGGTGAAGCGGGCCTCGCGGAACCCGGTCCGCACCGTGCGCCGGTCGAGCACCGCGGCCCCGGCCCGGACGGTCACCACGACGTCGCACAACGCCGGATCCACGACGTCCCACAGCCGGACGCCGTCGAGCCCCCGGACGTCGAACTCGACCACCGTCCCGACCGCCGGCATCGACGCGGACCCGCGCGCCAGCTCCCGGCCCGCTTGCCGCACCGAAGCGGTCACCTGGGCGGGCACGGCCCTTTCGAGCTCGCACCGCACGTGCAGCGACCGGCCGGGGGAGAGCACGTCGACGGGGCGGGCGAAGACGTCGGTGATCCGGGTGCGCGGCACGGTGCCGATCGTGGCCGGGCGGTAGATCCCGGCCGGCTGGTAGAAGTCGAGCACCGCCGGGCTCGCCCCGGGCAGGTTGGGCGGGACGTCCAGCGCCCACCGCCCGTCGACGACCACGGCGAGGGTGTTGTCGCCGTCGGCGACCCCGGGCAGCTCGACCTCGAACGGGAGGTAGCCGCCCTCGTGGGAGGCGACGAGCGTGCCGTTGAGGTAGACCGCCGCGTTCGTCATGACGCCCTCGAAGCGCGCCCGGTACCGTCCGGCCGTGGCCGCCGTGAAGTGCTTGCGGTAGATCCACCGGTCCTGCCACGACGCCGGGTCCCAGCCGGTCCAGGACAGCGGCGCCACGCAGTGGGGGAGCTGCACGGGATCGAGGCCGGCCTCGTCGAACCCGGCGTCGGTGCAGCCGTCGGCGTACCGCCCGAACAGCCAGAAATCGGTCAGCAGCCCGGAATCCGGGCCGGGCGCGGCGAGCCCGGCCGACCCCGCGACGACGGCGCCCAGCAGCGCGGCTCCGCCCGCGGCGAGGAACCCGCGCCGCGAAAGCCGCCGCTCGTCGCCGGCCATGACGACCTCCGTAAGCCGCGGGGCGTGGTCCGCCCGATCATGCTTCTCCCCCTGTGAATCAGGCGTGGGGCCCCGCGGGTTACACGCGATGGCCGGGAACGCCGGGCTGCGGCCCCGCGGCAAGCCCGCCGCGCCCACTCGGGCCCGTGGCTCAGCGCAGCGTCGAAGCGCGCACCACCAGTTCCGGCGTGAACACCACCTGCCGGTGCTCGTGGTTCGGCTCGCTGGTCTCCGCCAGCAGCAGCTCCGCGGCCGTCCGGCCCAGCCGGCGGCGGGGCTGGCGGACCGACGTCAGCGGGACGGCGGCCGCCGCGGCGAACTCGATGTCGTCGTAGCCCACGATCGCCAGGTCGTCCGGGACGCCCATGCGCAGGTTCGCGCACGTCTGCAGCAGCCCGAGCGCGACCAGGTCGTTGGCGCAGAACGCGGCGGTCGGGCGGACGTCGGCGGGCAGGCCCGCCAGCCGTTCGCCGGCGCCGCGGCCGTCGGCCACGGTCAGGGCCGTCGTAGTCAGGTCGACCAGGTGGTCCGGGGCGAGGCCCGCGGCGTCCAGCGCCTTCAGCGCGCCGAGCCGCCGGTCGCGGACCTGGCCCACCGTCGTGTGGTTGCCGATGAACGCGATCCGCTCGTGCCCCTGCTCGATCAGGTGCCGCACGGCGATCTCGCCGCCGCAGACGTCGTCCACCGCGACCGAGCAGTGGCTGGTGCCGCCGGGGGTGCGGTCGACGACGACCACCGGCGTGCCACGGTGCGCGATCTCGTGCAGCAGCGGGGCGTCCGGGTCGACCGGGGTGATGAGGATGCCTTGCACGCGCTGCTGTTCCAGGCGCCCGAGGTACGCGGCCTCCCGCGCCGGCTGGTGCGCGCTGTTGCAGAGGAACAGCGAGAGGTCGCCCGCGTCGGCGGCGTCCTCCATGCCGGCGGCGACGTCGGTGAAGAACGGGTTGCTGCCGTCGAGCATGACGTAGGCCAGCACGCGGCTGCGCCCGGCGCGCAGCTGCCGCGCGGATTCGTTGCGCACGAAGCGGAGTTCGGCCATCGCGGCCTCGACCTTCGCGCGGGTCGCGGGGCTGACCCGGTCGGGGCGGTTGAGCACGTTCGACACCGTGCCGAGGGAGACGCCGGCCGCCGCCGCAACGTCCTTGATGCCCGCGGCTCTCGGCTCGGCACCGGACTCCTGGACCGTCATCGGACCCCCTCATTGAAACGTAATATCGCCACGAACTATCGGCGGACGAAGACGTTCGGCCACGGTTCGGCCGATTCATTGACTTGCTTCTCCGTCGCATAGTAGCGTCACCGCGCCAGGTTTGTGAAACCTTTCAATCCGGAGGTCGCGATGACGCGGCAGGACCCGGGCCCAGCCCCTCTGCTGGAGGTGCGCGGTGTGACCAAGTCGTTCGGCGCCGTCGCGGCGGTCGCCGGCGTGAGCTTCGGCCTTTACGCCGGCGAAGCCCACGCACTGGTGGGGGAAAACGGTGCCGGCAAGTCCACGATCGTCAAGATGCTCGCCGGGGTGCACAAGCCCGACGACGGCACCTTGCTCATGGACGGCCGTCCGGTGGAGTTCGGCTCGCCGGCCGACGCCAAGGCCGCCGGCATCGCGGTGATCTACCAGGAACCCACGCTCTTCCCCGATCTTTCGGTCGCGGAGAACATCGTGATGGGCCGCCACCCCCGCGCCGGCTTCGGCCGGATCGACCGGGCGGCGATCCGCGCCGAGGCCGAGCGCCTCTTCTCCCGCCTCGGCGTCCGGATCGACCCGGCCCGCCCGGCGCGCGGCCTCTCCATCGCCGACCAGCAGATCGTCGAGATCGCCAAGGCGCTCAGCGCCGACGCCCGCGTGCTGGTCATGGACGAGCCGACCGCCGCACTGACCCAGATCGAGGTCGAGCGGCTCTTCACCGTCGCCCGCACGCTGCGCCAGGAAGGCGCGGCCATCATGTTCATCTCCCACCGCTTCGAGGAGATCACCGAGCTCTGCCAGCGCGTCACGATCATGCGCGACGGCAAGCACGTCTCCACCGACCCGCTCGACGACGTCACCGTCGACGAGATGGTGAAGCGGATGGTCGGGCGCGACCTCGACGCGCTGTTCCCCAAGCAGGACGTCGAACCCGGCGCGGTCGTGCTCGAAGTCGAGGGCCTGGCCCGCGACGGCGTCTTCCGCGACATCTCCTTCTCCGTGCGGGCGGGCGAGATCGTGGCGTTCGCCGGGCTCGTCGGCTCCGGCCGCTCCGAGGTCGTCCAGGCCGTCTTCGGCGTCGACGAGCGCGACGCGGGCGTGGTGAAGGTGAGCGGCAAGAAGCTCAAACCGCACTCGTCGCGGGCCGCGATGGGCGCCGGAATGGCGCTCGTCCCCGAAGACCGCCGCCAGCAGGGCCTGATCATGGACCTGTCGATCGAGCGGAACGTGACGCTGCCGCGCTCCCGCGCGCTTTCGAAGCTCGGTTTCCTGACCGGCGCGAGCGAGCGCCGGGAAGCCCGCCGCTGGACCGAACGCCTGCGCACCAAGTACCGCCGCCTCGGCGACCCCGTCGGGACGCTCTCGGGCGGCAACCAGCAGAAGGTCGTCCTCGCCAAGTGGCTGGCGATGGCGCCGAAGGTGCTGATCGTGGACGAGCCGACCCGCGGCATCGACGTCGGCACGAAGGCCGAGGTGCACCGGCTGATGTCGGCGCTGGCCGCCGAAGGCGTCGCCATCGTCATGGTCTCCTCGGAACTGCCCGAGGTGCTCGGCATGGCCGACCGCGTCCTCGTGATGCGGGAAGGCCGGATCGTGGCCGAGCTCCCGCGCGCCGACGCGACCGAGGACGCCGTCATGTTCGCCGCGATGGGCCAGGGGGCCGCCGCATGACCGCGACCAAGGAGGCACCGGTGACCAGGGACCCGGCCGTCCACTCCGGACGATCGTGGACCGCGAGCGTCTTCAAGGCGCGCGAATCCGGCATCGTCCTCGCCCTGATCGTCCTCGTGGCGTTCACCGCGACGCAGAACTCCCGGTTCCTGTCCGGGCAGAGCATCCGCGACATCCTGCTGGGCACCGCGATCCTGGCCGTGCTCGCCGTCGGCCAGGCGGTCGTGATGATCACCCGCAACATCGACCTCTCGGTCGGCTCGGTGCTCGGCCTGTCGGCGTTCGCCGTCGGCACGCTGATGAAGGACCACCCGGGCCTGCCGGTCCTCGTCGCCGTGCTCGTGGGCTTCGCCGTCGGCGCGGTGTGCGGGCTCCTCAACGGCGCGCTCGTGCGGTTCGGCCAGGTGCCCGCGCTGGTCGTCACCCTCGGCACGCTCTACGCCTACCGCGGCGTCAGCTACTTCTGGGCCGGCGGCCAGCAGATCAACGCGGACAAGCTGCCGGCGTCCTTTCTGGACTTCGGCACGGCGTCGGTGCTCGGCGTGCCGTGGCTGGTCCTGATCGCGCTGCTGGTGCTGGTGGTCGCCGGGATCGTGCTGCGCAGCTACCCTGCGGGGCGCGAGCTGTACGCGATGGGGTCGAGCCCGCAGGCCGCGCAGCTGGCCGGCATCCGGGTCGGCCGCAACACCATCGCCGCGTTCCTCGTCAGCGGCGCCCTCGCCGGGCTCGCCGGCGTCCTGTTCGCCGCCCGCTTCGGCACCGTGGACGCGGCCGCCGGCACCGGCTACGAGCTGAACGTCGTCGCCGCGGCCGTCGTCGGCGGGGTCGCGGTGTTCGGCGGCAGCGGCTCGGTCTGGGGCGCCGGCCTCGGCGCGCTCCTGCTGACCGTCATCGGCAGCGCGCTCGCCGTGCTCGACATCAACCAGTTCTGGCAGCAGGCGATCGTCGGCGCGCTGATCCTGCTCGCCATCGGCGCCGACCGGCTCGTCGCGGTGCGGGTCGCCAAGGCACTGAAGAAGAGGGATTCCCATGTCTGACCAGGGGAACCGGCTCGGCAGGCTGCTCAGCTGGGACGCCGCCGTCGTGCTCGTGACGGTGCTCGTCCTGATCGTGGCCTCCGGCGCCGTCGAGAACTTCGGCACCAGCCGCAACTTCACCTTCCTGCTGCTCGACCTGCTCCCGATCGCGCTGGTCGCGCTGCCGATGACGTTCATCATCGTCACCGGCGAGATCGACCTGTCGGTGGCGAGCACGCTCGGGCTGACGTCCGCGGTGATGGGCTCGCTGTGGGACGCGGGGCTGTCGATCGAAACCATCATCCCGCTGTGCATCGTGCTCGGCGCGGTCCTCGGCGCGCTGAACGGCTTCTTCGTCACCATGCTGAAACTGCCTTCGCTCGCCGTCACCATCGGCACCCTGGCGCTCTACCGCGGCCTGGCGTTCGTGGTGCTCGGCGACGGTGCGGTCGCCGACTTCCCGCGGGACTACACGAGCTGGGTCACCGGGACCATCGGCGACGGTCCGGTCCCGAACGTCCTGCTCCCGCTGGTCGTGGTGGCGCTGGTCTTCGGCGTCGTGCTGCACGCGACCCCGGTCGGCCGCGGCGTCTTCGCGGCCGGCGCCGGCGAGCAGGCGGCCCGGTTCGCCGGCATCCGCACCGGGCGGCTCAAGTTCTGGCTGTACGTCGTGAGCGGCGCGGTCGCCGGGCTCGCCGGGGTGCTGTGGACCCTGCGCTACTCCAGCGCCCGCGCCGACAACGGCTTCGGCCTCGAACTCGCCGTCGTGGCCGCCGTGCTCCTCGGCGGCGTGTCCATCTTCGGCGGCAAGGGCACGCTCCCCGGCGTGCTCGCCGGGGTGGTCCTGCTGGCGTCCCTGCAGAACGCGCTGCGCCTGCAGGACGTGTCCAACGAGGCTCTCAACATCGTGACCGGCGTGCTCCTCATCGTGTCGGTCCTGCTCCCCAACGTCGTGACTTCGGCCCGGACGGCGTTGCGCCGCCGGAGCCGGGCGACCGCTCCGGTATCCCCAGAAAGGTGACGAAGATGTCCCGAAGGTTCCTCACCGGCGCAGTGTCGGCCGGGCTGGTGCTGGTCCTGGCCGCCTGCAGCGGCACGACCAAGAACGACAACGCCGGGTCCGGCGCGAGTGCGTCCACCGCCGCGGCGAACCCGAACGCCGCGGCGAAGGAGGGCGTCAAGATGGCGTTCCTGCCCAAGCAGCTCAACAACCCCTACAGTGACATCGAGGTCAGCGGCGGCAAGGACGCGCTGGCCGAGCTGAAGGGCGAGTACAAGCTGGTCGGGCCGAACGACGCCAGCGCGTCGTCGCAGGTCAGCTACATCAACACGCTGATCCAGCAGCAGCAGGACGTCATCGGCATCGCCGCGAACGACCCGAACGCCGTCTGCCCGTCGCTGAACCAGGCCCGCAGCGCCGGCATCAAGATCGTCGCGTTCGACTCCGACGCGGCGAAGGACTGCCGCGACGTCTTCATCAACCAGGCCACCACGCAGGGCATCGGCGAGGCGCTGGCCAAGCAGGCGAAGGACCTGTCCGGCGGGTCCGGCGAGATCGCGGTCCTGTCCGCGACGCCGAACGCCACGAACCAGAACGCCTGGATCGAGGTGCTCAAGAAGGAACTGGCGAAGCCGGAGTACGCGAACATCAAGCTGGACAAGGTCGCCTACGGCAACGACGACGACCAGAAGTCGTTCCAGGAAGCCCAGGGCCTGCTGCAGTCGTTCCCGAATCTCAAGGTGATCGTCTCGCCGACCACCGTGGGCATCGCGGCCGCCGCGCGCTACGTCAGCTCGTCGAGCTACAAGGGCAAGGTCGCGGTGACCGGCCTGGGTACGCCGAACCAGATGCGCGCGTTCGTCAAGGACGGCACCGTCAAGCAGTTCGCGCTGTGGAACCCGGCCGACATCGGCTACCTCGCCGCGTACGCCGGGGTCGCGCTCAAGTCGGGCCAGATCACCGGCAAGGAAGGCGAGAAGTTCAAGGCGGGCAAGCTCGGCGACTACACGATCGGGGCGAGCGGTGAGATCGTCCTCGGCCCGCCGACGACGTTCGACGCGAACAACATCGACAAGTTCAACTTCTGATGCCACGGTACTGCTTCTGCCTCCAGGTCAAGCCCGACCGGATGACCGCGTACGCCGAGCGGCACCGGGCGGTGTGGCCCGAGATGCGGCAGGCCCTGCACGACACCGGCTGGCGCAACTATTCGCTGTTCCTCCGCGACGACGGCCTGCTGATCGGGTACGTCGAGGCGGACGACCTCGAAGCCGCGCGGGCCGCCATGGCGAAGACCGACGTCAACACCCGCTGGCAGGCGGAAATGGCGGAGTTCTTCACCGGCCTCGATGGCGGTCCGCCGGATGCGGGGTTCCAGCTGCTCGACGAGGTCTTCCACCTCGACGTCCGGGAAGGACAGTGATCGCCATGGGTGATTCGGCTGCGGTCAAAGCGGCTTTGCGGGCCCAGCGCATCGAGACGCCGTCGTGGGCGTACGCGAATTCGGGCACCCGGTTCAAGGTGTTCCCGCAACCCGGCGTCCCGCGGACGGCGGAGGAGAAGATCGCCGACGCGGCGACCGTGCACCGGTTCACCGGGGTCGCGCCGAGCGTGGCGCTGCACATCCCGTGGGACCGCGTCGACGACTTCGGCGCCCTGACCGCGTACGCGCGGGACCTGGGCATCGAGATCGGTGCCATCAACACCAACGTCTTCCAGGACGAGGACTACAAGCTCGGCTCGGTCACCAACCCCGACGCGGGGATCCGCCGCAAGGCGACCGACCACCTCCTGGAAGCCATCTCCATCATGGACGCGACCGGGTCGCGGGACCTGAAGCTGTGGTTCTCCGACGGCATCAACTACCCGGGCCAGGACGACATCCGGGACCGCCAGGACCGGCTCGCGGCGGCGTTGAAGGAGACCTACGACCGGCTCGGCCCGGATCAGCGGATGCTGCTGGAGTACAAGCTCTTCGAGCCCGCCTTCTACGCCACCGACGTCCCGGACTGGGGCACGTCGTACGCGCACTGCGTCGAGCTGGGGGAGAAGGCGACGGTGTGCATCGACACCGGCCACCACGCCCCCGGTACGAACATCGAGTTCATCGTGGCGTTCCTGCTGCGGGCCGGGAAGCTGGGCGCGTTCGACTTCAACTCGCGCTTCTACGCCGACGACGACCTGATGGTCGGCGCGGCGGACCCGTTCCAGCTGTTCCGGATCATGTACGAGATCGTCCGCGGCGAAGCACTCGATCCGTCGTACGGGATCGCGTTCATGCTCGACCAGTGCCACAACATCGAGGCCAAGATCCCGGCGATCATCCGGTCGGTGATGAACGTCCAGGAAGCGACGGCCAAGGCGCTGCTGGTCGACCGCACGGCGCTGCGCGCGGCCCAGCAGTCCGGCGACGTCCTCGGGGCCAACGCCGTGCTGATGGACGCCTACAACACCGACGTCCGGCCGCTGCTGGGCGAGCTGCGCGCGGACGCCGGGCTCGACCCGGACCCGGTCGCGGCCTACCAGCGCAGCGGGTACCAGGAGAAGATCGTGGCCGAGCGCGCCGGCGGCACGCAGGCCGGGTGGGGAGCATGAGCATGACCGTCCCGGAAGAACTCGTCGCGCGCAGCAACGCGCTCGGCGCCGACCCCCGGAACACCAACTACGCCGGCGGCAACACCTCCGCCAAGGGCACCGCGGTCGACCCGGTCACCGGCACCCCCGCGGAACTGCTGTGGGTCAAGGGGTCCGGCGGCGACCTCGGCACGCTGACCGAGGCCGGGCTCGCGGTGCTGCGGCTGGACCGGCTGCGGTCCCTCGTGGACGTCTACCCCGGCGTCGAGCGCGAGGACGAGATGGTCGCCGCGTTCGACTACTGCCTGCACGGCCGGGGCGGCGCGGCGCCGTCCATCGACACGGCGATGCACGGTCTCGTGGACGCCGGCCACGTCGACCACCTGCACCCGGACTCGGGCATCGCGCTGGCCACCGCGGCCGACGGACCCGCGCTGACGAAGGAGTGCTTCGGCGACCGGGTCGCGTGGGTGGACTGGCGCCGGCCGGGCTTCCAGCTGGGCCTGGACATCGCCGCGGTCAAGGCGGCGAACCCGCAGGCCATCGGCGTGATCCTCGGCGGGCACGGCATCACCGCCTGGGGCGCGACTTCGGAGGAGTGCGAGCGCAACTCCCTGGAGATCATCCGGACGGCCGAGGAGTTCCTCGCCTCCCGCGGTGCGCCGGAGCCGTTCGGGCCGGTCGTACCCGGGTTCGAGGCGCTGCCGGAGGCCGAGCGGCACGCGCGCGCCGCGGCCCTGGCGCCGGTGATCCGCGGGCTGGCCTCGACCGACCAGCGCGTGCTCGGCCACTACACCGACAGCGACGTCGTGCTGGAGTTCCTGGCCCGCGAGAAGCTCGGACCGCTCGCCGCGCTCGGGACGTCTTGCCCGGACCACTTCCTGCGCACGAAGGTCCGGCCGCTGGTACTGGACCTGCCCGCGACCGCGCCGCTGGACGACGTCGTCGCGCGGCTGAAGGAACTGCACGCCTCCTACCGCACGGAGTACGCCGCCTACTACGAGCGGCACGCGGTCGCCGGTTCGCCCGCGATGCGCGGCGCGGACCCGGCGATCGTGCTGGTGCCCGGCGTCGGGATGTTCTCCTTCGGCCGCGACCAGCAGACCGCCCGGGTGGCGGGGGAGTTCTACGTCAACGCCATCAACGTGATGCGCGGGGCCGAGGTCGTTTCGTCGTACGCGCCGATCCCGGAGAGCGAGAAGTTCCGGATCGAGTACTGGGCGCTGGAAGAGGCGAAGCTGCGGCGGATGCCGAAGCCCAAGCCCCTGGCCGGGCGGATCGCGCTGGTGACCGGGGCCGGGTCGGGCATCGGCAAGGCCATCGCCGTCCGGCTCGCGGCCGAGGGCGCCTGCGTGGCCATCGCCGACCTGAACGCTTCGGCCGCCGCCGAAGTCGCCGCGGAGACCGGCGGCATCGCGGTGACCGCGGACGTCACCGACGCCGCCGCGGTCCAGGCCGCGGTGGACGCGACCGTGCTCGCCTTCGGCGGGCTCGACCTGGTGGTCAACAACGCCGGGCTGTCGATTTCGAAGCCGCTGCTGGAAACCACCGAACGCGACTGGGACCTCCAGCACGACGTCATGGCGAAGGGGTCGTTCCTGGTCGCCCGTGCCGCGGCGAAGGTGATGATCGACCAGGGCATCGGCGGGGACATCGTCTACATCTCGTCGAAGAACGCGGTGTTCGCCGGCCCCAACAACGTCGCCTACGGGGCCGCGAAGGCCGACCAGGCCCACCAGGTGCGGCTGCTGGCCGCCGAGCTCGGCGGGTACGGGATCCGCGTCAACGGCGTGAACCCCGACGGCGTCGTCCAGGGTTCGGGCATCTTCGCCGGGGGCTGGGGCGCCCAGCGCGCCGCCGTCTACGGCGTCCCGGAGGAGAAGCTGGGCGAGTTCTACGCCCAGCGCACGATCCTCAAGCGCGAGGTGCTGCCCGAGCACGTCGCGGCCGCGGTGTTCGCCCTGACCGGCGGCGACCTCACCCACACCACCGGCCTGCACGTGCCGGTGGACGCCGGGGTGGCCGCCGCGTTCCTGCGCTAGGAGAGCCGATGACCCTCGATCGCATCACGCCGCGCCAGACCCGGGTCGGGCTCGTCTCCGGCGGGCTCGGCGCGTACTGGCCGCAGTTCCCTTCGCTGCTGCCCCAGCTGGAGGCGTCGGCGCGCCGCGTCTCTTCGCGACTGTCCGAACTGGACTGCGAGGTCGTCGACGCCGGGTTCGTCTCGGACGCGGCCGAAGGCGCGGCCGCGGCGGAGAAGCTGCGCGTCGCCGGGTGCGACCTGATCATCGGGTTCCTCACCACGTACCTGACGTCCAGCATGCTGGCCCCGGTCGCGCAGCGCTCGGGCGCGCCGGTGCTGCTGCTCAACCTGCAGCCCACCGAGTCGATGGACCACGAGTCCTTCGACACCGGCGCCTGGCTCGCCTACTGCGGTGCGTGCCCGCTGCCGGAGATGGCCAACGCGTTCCGCCGGCTGGGCGTCGAATTCCGTTCGGTGTCCGGGTACCTGGAAGATCCGCGGGCGTGGACCCGCATCGAACGCTGGATCAAGGCGGCCGGCGTGCGGGCGGCGCTGCGCCACGGCCGCCACGGCCTGCTCGGGCACCTCTACCCGGGCATGATGGACGTCTCCACCGACCCGACCCTGGTCTCGGCCCAGCTCGGCGGGCACGTCGAGATCCTCGAGGTCGACGACCTGCGGGTGCGCGTCGAGAAGGTGTCCGACGACGAGACGGCCGCCCGGGTCGCGCTGGCGTGCGACGTGTTCACCGTGGACGAGTCCGTCGTGGACGAAGACTTCGCCTGGGGCGCCCGGGTTTCCGTGGCGCTCGACCGGCTCGTCGAGGACTTCTCGCTGGATTCGCTGGCGTACTACCACCGCGGCCTCGACGGCGAGACCCACGAACGCGTCGGCGCCGGCTTCATCCTCGGCGCGTCGCTGCTCACCGCGCGCGGCATCCCCGCGGTCGGCGAGTACGAGCTGCGCACGTCACTGGCGATGCTGATCATGGACCGGCTCGGCGCGGGCGGCTCGTTCACCGAGCTGCAGGCGCTGAACTTCCACGACGGCGTCGTCGAAATGGGCCACGACGGCCCGGCGCACCTCGGGATCAGCGCCCGCAAGCCGCTGCTGCGCGGCCTCGGCGTCTACCACGGCAAGCGCGGCTGGGGCGTGTCGGTGGAGTTCGACGTCAAGCCGGGCCCGGTCACGCTGTGCGGCCTCGGGCAGCGGCGCGACGGGACGTTCTCGCTCATCGCGTCCGAGGGCACGGTCGTGCCCGGGCCGCTGCTGCGCATCGGCAACACGACCTCCCGCGTCGACTTCGGCTGCGACCCGGGGGAGTGGACCGACGCGTGGTCGGCCAGCGGCATCGCCCACCACTGGGCGCTGGGCACCGGCCACCGCGTCGCCGAGCTGACGGCGGTCGCGGACCTGCTCGGCCTGGAGCTGACGGTGGTGCGCCCGTGAAGCGGGTGGCGGCCGTCGACCTCGGCGCGTCCAGCGGGCGCGTGATGGCCGGCACCGTCGGTCCTTCGACGTTGAGCCTGG
The DNA here is from genome assembly GCF_023008405.1 of Amycolatopsis sp. FBCC-B4732. NCBI lineage: Bacteria > Bacillati > Actinomycetota > Actinomycetes > Pseudonocardiales > Pseudonocardiaceae > Amycolatopsis > Amycolatopsis sp. FBCC-B4732. Next base: position 3,324,716 of record NZ_CP095376.1, on the reverse strand, counting down.
CGGAGGTGCGCCGCTTCCCGAACGGCGGCGTCCGCGCCGGGCCGGCGTTGTACTGGGACGTCCTGGGGCTCTACCGCGAAACCCTGGCGGGGATCCGCGACGCCGGCGCGGTGGACGGCGTCGGCATCGACTCCTGGGCCGTCGACTACGGCCTCCTGGACGCCCGGGGCGCGCTGCTCGGCAATCCCTTCTGCTACCGCGATCCCCGCACCGACGGCGTCGCGGAAAAGGTGGCGGCCTCGGTGTCCGCGCGCGAGCTGTACGACGTGACGGGCCTGCAGCAGCTGCCGTTCAACACGCTGTACCAGCTGGTGGCCGAGGGCGACCGGCTCGAGGCCGCGTCGGCGCTGCTGCTGATCCCGGACCTGCTGAACTACTGGCTGACGGGCTCGATCGGGGCCGAGCGGACCAACGCGTCGACGACCCAGCTGTACGACGTGCGTTCCCGGGAGTGGGCTCATCCGCTCGCTTCGCGGGTGGGCATCCCGTCGCGCCTGCTGCCCCCGCTGCGTGATCCCGGCACGGTGGTCGGCACGGCTCCGGAGCTTTCCGGTGTCCCGGTGATCGCGGTGGGCTCGCACGACACGGCGTCGGCGGTGGTCGCGGTCCCGGCGTCTCCGGGGGAGAACTTCGCCTACATCTCGTCGGGCACGTGGTCCTTGGCCGGCCTGGAGCTGCCCGCACCGGAGCTGAGCGACGCGGCGTTGGCGGCGAACTTCACGAACGAGGGCGGCGTCGACGGCACCATTCGTTTCCTGCGCAACGTGATGGGCCTGTGGGTGCTGTCGGAGACCTTGCGCACGTGGTCATCCCCGGACCTCCCGGGGTTGCTGACGGCCGCGGCTTCGTCCCCGGCACCGGCGGCGGTGGTGGACATCGACGCCCCGGAGTTCCTGCCCCCGGGCGACATGCCCGCCCGCATCGCGGCAGCGTGCACGGCCACCGGTCAGCCCGTTCCCGCGGACCGGCCCGCGATGGTCCGGTGCATCATCGACAGCCTGGCGGTGGCCCACCGCCGCACGATCCGCGAGGCAGCCCAGCTGACCGGCCGCGTGGTGGACGCGGTCCACCTGGTCGGCGGCGGCGCCCGCAACGAACTCCTCTGCCAGTCGACGGCGGACGCGTGCGGCGTCCCGGTCCTGGCGGGCCCGGTGGAGGCGGCGGCGCTGGGGAACGTGCTGGTGCAGGCCCGGGCGCTGGGGGAGGACCTGCCGGACCTGGCGGCGATGCGGGCGCTGGTGCGGGAGACGCAGGAGATCCGCCGCTACGAGCCGTCGGGCCAGGGGGACTGGGACGCCGCCGAGGCCCGGCTCAGAGGTTGATGTTGCCGTGCACGTCGCCGGCCTGGATGACCTTGCCCGTCACGGTGCCGGTCACCGTGTTGTGCACGCCGCCGTACGTCACGCGGCCCTCCGGGAGCTTCTCCCACTCCGTGCGCAGGGCTTCCGCGAACTCCCGGTCCTCCGTCCCGGCCGACTCCAGCCGCTCGGCGAGCGCCCGGATCGGCTGGGTGTCGGACGACGGCGCCGACGCGGCCGCTTCCAGGGCCAAAGTGGCCGCAGGGTCCTTGGCGAACTTGCGTTTCACCAGGTCGTAGAGGCCAGTCGCCCCCTTCGCCGCCAGTGCGGCGGCGATGGAGATCAGGATGGGTTCGGGCATGCTTCAAACGTAGCCGCGCCCCGGCCGCGGAACCAGTTCTGCGCGTTCGTGCCCCACGGATAGCGGCAGCCGGGCAGACTCGCGCCGCCGCGGTTGCCAATCCGGAGCGATCACACGAGCCTGGTCGGAAAATCACCGACGAACCCGCAGGAGCCCGCGATGGCGCACCGTTCCCGCACCCTGGCCGCCGCTGCCGCCGGCGCGCTGGCCCTCTCCGTCCTCTTCCCCGCGACCGCTCTCGCCGACCCGCCGGGCGCCCTGCCCGCGAACGCGAGCGACTTCGAGAAGACGTTCCAGCCGGCCTTCGACTACGACAAGGACGGCTGCTACCCGACCCCCGCCATCGGCCCCGACGGCATGATCGCCCCCGGCCTGTCCCTCGGCGGCGACACCAACGGCCACTGCCGCGACTCCTGGGACCTCGACAACACGAACTCCTACTCGCGCCAGAAGTGCGACAACGGCTGGTGCGCGGTGATGTTCACCCTCTACTTCGAGAAGGACCAGGCCTCCCTCGGCCCGGGCAGCGCCGGCCACCGGCACGACTGGGAGCACGTCGTCGTCTGGGTCAAGGACGACCAGGTCGAGTACGTCGCCACCTCCCAGCACGGCGGCTTCGCCGTCCACGACCGCGCGAGCCTGCGCTTCGAAGGCACCCACGCGAAAGTCGTCTACCACAAGGACGGCGGCTCGACACACTGCTTCCGCGCGGCCAACGGCAACGACGACCCGCCCGAGAACCACAAAGGCACCTGGCAGTACCCGGCCCCCGTCGGCTGGGACGGCTACCCGGCGGGCCTGCGGGACAAGCTCACCCAGGCCGACTTCGGGAGCGCCACCTTCGGCATCAAGGACGACCAGTTCGCCGGCAACCTCGCCAAGGCCAAGCCGGCCGGCATCCCGTTCGACGAGAACGCCTAGCATCGCGCGTCCAAGGTCCGTCGCCCGGCCGGCGGGCAACCTCGGCGCGCGACCCTAGAGCCAGCCCCGCTCGTCGGCGATCCGGACCGCTTCCACGCGGTTGCGGCCGCCGGTCTTCGCGATCGCCGCGGAGACGTAGTTGCGGACCGTGCCTTCGGACAGGTAGAGCCGGGACGCGATCTCGGCGATCGTCGCGCCGGTCCGCGCGGTGATGAGGACGTCGCGTTCGCGGGCGGTCAGCGGGGATTCGCCCGCCGCCAGGGTGGCGACCGCGAGCGCCGGGTCGACCACCCGTTCGCCGGCCCGGACGCGGCGGATCGCGTCGGCGAGGACGTCGGCGGGCGCGTCCTTGACCACGAACCCGGCGGCGCCCGCCTCGATCGCGCGGCGCAGGTAGCCGGCGCGGCCGAACGTCGTGAGCATGACGACCCGGCAGTCCGGCACCTGCGCGGCGAGCACCGCCGCGGCGGCGAGGCCGTCCAGGCCTGGCATCTCGATGTCGAGCAGCGCGACGTCGGGCCGGTGTTCGCGGGCCGCGGCGACGACCTCGTCCCCGCGGCCGACCGACGCGACGACCTCGAAGTCGTCCTCGAGCGCGAGCAGCGCGCACAGCGCCTGGCGGACCAGCTCCTGGTCGTCGGCGAGCAGCAGGCGGATCGTCACACCGTCACCCGCAACCGCCAGCCGCGCGGGTCCACCGGCCCGGCCGAGAGGGAACCGCCGGCCGCGTCGACGCGCTCGCGCAGTCCCTCGAGCCCGGACCCGCCCTGGGCCGGACCGCCCACGCCATCGTCGAGAACCTCCACAGTGGACGCCGAGAGCGTCACCGCGCACCGGCTCGCTCGCGCGTGCCGGGCCACGTTCGTCAGCCCCTCCCGCACCACCCAGCCGAAGAGTTCCTGGTGGGCGGGGGACACGACGTCGGTGGCCGTGGGCAGGTCGGCGGTGACCCCGCAGGCGCGCAGCAGTTCGCGGCCCCGGGCGAGCTCGCCGGCGAGCGAGACCTCGCGGTAGCCCGACACCGCCGCGCGGACTTCGGTCAGGGCCTGGCGGGCCAGCGTTTCCACGGCGGTCATCTCCTCACCCGCGCGAACGGCGTCGGCATCGACGAGCCGTCGCGCCAGGGTGCTCTTCACCGTGATCGCGGTGAGCGAATGGCCGAGCAGGTCGTGCAGGTCCCGGGCGATCCGGGTGCGTTCGGCTTCGGACGCCAGCCGCGCGACCTCGGCGCGGGCCGCGACCAGCGCGGTGTTGGCCCGGATCGCTTCGGCGAACGCGCCGACCATCAGCACGGTGAACACGAGCGCCACCGCCTGCGCCCAGCCCGGCCCGTCCGGCCACGGCACGGCGACGGCGGCGAGCGCCGCCGCGGCCACCAGGGCGACCGCGACCCGCCGGGGGAGCCGCGGCGCGGCCAGGGAAAGGACGACGGCGGCGAGGAAGAACGCGTCGGCGTCGGCGAAGGGGAGCGCGGCGCCGAACAGCACGGCACAAGTGCTCGTGAGCACCCAGAACGGCCGGGCGGCCCGGCGCGCCGCGGCGGCCGCGGCGAGCAGGTACGCGACGGCGAACGCGGTCACGACCACGCAGCCCGCGACCGCCGCGGTGCCCGTCGAGTGCTGCAGCACGCCCGCGAGCGTGACCGCCGGGTAGACGAGCATCCCGGCGTCGAGCAGCCGCAGCCGCCAGCCGCGCACCCAGCGCTGCACGTCGCTCGCCCCGTCCACCACCGGAACGCTACCGGGCCCGACGGCGGTTGATCAGGACGGTGACGCCGAGCAGCAGCAGCCCGCAGACGCCCTGTTCGACGCGCAGCCACAGCGGGAACAGCCCGGGCAGCGCGACGATGACGACGATCGCCACCAGCATCACCGCCGAGACGATCCGCAGCCGCAGAAGCCCCTTCTCCGATCCGCGGGCGGCGCTGCGGGCGAAGGCGAACGTCAGCAGCGAACTGGCGACGACGAGGGTGGCGCGCACCCAGACGGCGTCGGTCACCATCGCGGGGTGGTCGCGGAACAGGACGATCACGGCGAGCGTGAGCACGGAGAGCGCCGCGTAGGCGCCGGTGAGCAGCAGCACGGGCCGGAAACCGGCGGTGCGGGTCGTGGTGGTCATGCCGGAAATGCTCCGGCGCGGGCGCTCACGGGGGCAGTGCCGTCGCACACCGGGCCGTCATGACATTTGTCAGCGGCGCGGCACTGGGAGAGCGCTCTCACAGCGTGCTACAAAGGACGGGTGACGACGCAGCCGCCCACCTTGGAGGACGTCGCGCGGGTCGCCGGCGTCTCGCGGGCCACGGTGTCGCGCGTGGTCAACAGCGTCCGCAACGTCGACCCCAAGCTGCGGGAGACGGTCGAACGCGCGATCGCCGACACCGGCTACGTCCCGAACCGGGCCGCGCGGTCACTGGTCACCCGGCGCACCGGCGGGATCGCGCTGGTGGTGTCGGAGCCGGAGCGGCACGTCGAGGCGTTCACCGGCGGGGTCTTCGGCGACCCGTTCTTCGGCCGCGTCGTCGAGGGCGTCGTCTCCCACCTGCGCCCGCACGGCCTGCACCCGCTGCTGATGCTCGTCGACAGCGACACCGACCGCGCGAAGCTGGTCCCGAAACTGCGCCAGGAGCAGGTCAGCGGCGTCCTGCTGATCTCCCTGCACCCGGCGGAAGACCCGTTGCCGCGCACGCTGACCGACGCGGGCGTGCCGACGGCGCTGTTCGCGCGGCCCGCCCGCCCGGCACCGGTGTGCTACGTCGACGTCGCCCACCAGGACGGCGCCCGGCTCGCGGCCGAGCGGCTCGTCTCGCGCGGCTGCCGTCGCGTCGCGACGATCGCGGGCCCGGCGGGCACCCCGGCGGGCCAGGACCGGCTGGCCGGCTTCCGCGACGCGATGGCCCGCCACGGCCACGCGTACGTGGCGGTCGCCGAGGGCGACTTCACCGAGCACGGCGGCGAACAGGCGATGGAACGCCTGCTGGCCGAGGAACCCGCGCTGGACGGGCTCTTCGTGGCCAACGACCTGATGGCGTACGGCGCGCTGACGGTGCTGCGCGAAGCCGGCCGCCGCGTCCCGGACGACGTGGCGGTGGTCGGTTTCGACGACAGCCGCGTCGCGCTGAGCTGCCGCCCCCGCCTCACGACGGTCCGCCAGCCGGTCGAGGAGATGGGCGCGGCGATGGCCCGGATGGTCCTCGACCGCATGGCCGACCCGGACCTGCGCGCCGAATCGGTGATCTTCGACCCGGAACTCGTGGTCCGCGACTCGGGCTGAGCACTACGTTGGGCCCATGGCCGAGACACAGCGCAAACCCGTGCCGCGCAACGACGGCGGCGAGCTCGACACCGCGACGGCGTTCCTGACCTTCGCCCGCGAGTCCGTCCTGAAGAAGACCGACGGGCTGACCGACGAGCAGCTGCGCGAGGTCCTCGTCGGGTCCGGCACCACGCTGCTCGGGCTCGTCCACCACCTCACGTTCGCCGAGCGGGTCTGGTTCGGGCACCACGTCGCCGGCGGCGAAAACCCCGGCGACGTGGACATGACCGTCCCTGAAGGCCGGTCGACGGCGGACGTGCTGGCCGGCTACCGGGCGGCGATCGAAGCGAGCGACGCGGCGATCCGGGCGGCCGGCGACCCGGCGGCGCCGGTGGCGGTCCCCGTCCTGGGCACCGCGCACACCCTCCGGTGGGTGCTCGCGCACATGACGTCCGAGACCGCCCGGCACGCGGGGCACGCCGACATCCTGCGCGAGCAGCTCGACGGCGTCACCGGCCGCTGATCTGTCCGGACAGTTCCGGTCAGTGGTCTGGACATCACCCCTCTCGCTGTGGTCGGATCTGAACGCTTTTCCAACGTTGTAAAACGCCGAGTCCCCTTACCGGAACGGAGTTCCGCCGTGCGGACGAGAACAGCGAGAGCCCTCCGGCTGACGTGCGTGGTCGCCGTCGCCGCGGCTACGGTGACCGTCGCGACCCCCGCCACCGCCGCGCCCCGGCGCCAGACCGTCACCGCCGGGAACGCGCGCTTCCAGGTGCTGTCCCCGACGGTGATCCGGACGGAGTACGCCGGCGACGGCCGCTTCACCGACGCCGCCACCTTCAACGCCGTCGGCCGCGGCTCGTTCACGCCGACGCCCTACACCTCCACGGTTTCCGGCGGCGTGCTCACGATCCGGACGAGCGCGACGACCCTGACCTACCGGCTGGACTCCGGCCCGTTCGACGGCGGCAACCTCGAAGTGCGCACCACCGCCGGCGCGACCCCGGTGCTCGCCGCGCCCTGGCGCCACCTGACCTGCCGGACCGGCGCGCTGTGCGAGGCCGAAGACCTGACCGCCGACGGGCTCGGCATCGCCACCGACCACCGCGGCTACACGGGCGAAGGCTTCCTCGCGGGCTTCGAAAGCGCCGGCACCTCGGCCACCGCGGACGTCGAAGCCACGGCCGCCGGCACGTACTCGCTGGCCGTCCGCTTCGCCAACGGCCAGGGCGGGGACGGCCAGCACGTCACCCGCACCCTGAGCGTCTCGGTCGACGCGGGTGCGCCGCAGAAGCTCACCCTGCCGGCGACCACCGACTGGGACACCTGGGCGGTCGCGTCCGTCCCGGTCACCCTCGGCGCCGGCCACCACAGCGTCCGCCTGCAGCGGACCGCGGCGGACTCCGGCAACGTCAACGTCGACGCCCTCGCGGCGCTCCCCGCCGGTGCGGCCTTCCCGCCCGCGTCGGCCCGCGCCTACACCGGCTGCCCGGCCGGCGTGAGCTGCGAGGCGGAAGCCGGGCTGCGGACCGGCTCGGCCGTAGTCGCGACCGATCACCCGGGCTACGCCGGGCGCGGCTTCGTCGCCGAGCTCAACCGGGGTTCGGCAGTGACGCAGCGGATCACCGACGTCGCCACTGCCGGCACGTACCAGCTGAGCGTCCGGTACGCCAACGGCACCGGCGGCGACGGGCGCCACGAGACGCGGACCGCGACCGTCGCCGCGAACGGCGTGACGCGCACGCTGTCCCTGCCGGTGACCGACGACTGGAACGCGTGGAAGACCGCGTCCGTCCCGGTCGACCTGCGGGTCGGCGCGAACGACGTCGTCCTCGGCTGTCCCGACGACACCAGCTGCCACGTCAACGTCGACACCGTCGCGGTCACGGCGACGGGCGCGGCGGCCCCGCAGCCGCACCTCGCGCTCGGCGGGTACCGGCGCGGCCTCGACGGCGTCAACGGCGACAACGGCACCCCGTCGCTCACCGAGGGGCTCCTGCACCAGGACGGCTGGTATCTGCTCGACGACAGCCCCTCGGCGCTGTACGACACCGCGACCCGCAAGGTCACGCAGCGGCCGTCGCACGGCGGGAGCCCGTACCAGGACGGCTACGTCTTCGCCTTCGGGCACGACTACAAGGCCGGGCTGCGCGACCTCGCGACCCTGACCGGGCCGCCCGAGCTGCTGCCGCGCTGGGCGTACGGCGTCTGGTACTCGGAGTACATCGACCGCACCGCGGCCGACTACCGCGACACGATCCTGCCGCGCTTCCGCAGCGAGGGCGTGCCGCTCGACGTGCTCGTCACCGACACCGACTTCAAGGCACCCGACACCTGGAACGGCTGGCAGTTCGACACGAACAAGTTCCCGGACCCGGCCGGCTTCTTCGCGTGGTCCAAGGCGCAGGGGCTGCACAACACCCTGAACACCCACCCGAGCATCATGGGCTCGGACCCGCAGTTCGCCCGCGCGCAGGCGACGGCGAAGGGCAAGCTGGTGAAGTCCGGCTGCGGCACCGACTGCTACGTCTTCGACTGGGGCGACCCGGACCAGCTGAAGGCCTACCTCGACCTGCACGCCGGGATGATGCAGCAGGGCAACGACTTCTGGTGGCTGGACTGGTGCTGCGACGGGTCGAAGTCGAGCCTGCCCGGCGTCACCCCGGACGCGTGGATCAACCAGCAGTACGCCGACCTGGCCGCCCCGGCGACCGGCCGCGGCTTCGTCACCTCGCGGGCCTACGGTTCGCTGCAGGCCGGCGGCTACGGCGGCCCGATCGGGCTGTCGACGGGACCGTGGGCGGACAAGCGCAGCACGCTCCACTTCACCGGTGACACGTCCTCGACGTGGGGCACGCTGCGGATGGAGGTCGGGATCACCCCGGCCGAGTCGGCGGCGACGGGGATGTCGGCGATCAGCCACGACATCGGCGGCCACAACGACACGACGGGCCTGCGCGGCAGCGAGACCTACACCTCGGGCGGCCAGCAGCGCCAGACGGCCAAGCTGCCCGACGACATGTACGCCCGGTGGGTGCAGCTCGGCACGTTCCAGCCGATCGACCGCCTGCACAGCAACCACAGCGACCGGCTCCCGTGGCAGTACGGCGACGCGGCGAAGGCGTCGGCGACGAAGTTCCTGAACCTGCGGGAAAACCTGGTGCCCTACACCTACACGCTGGCCCAGGAAGCCGCGACGACGGGCGTGCCCGTGGTGCGCCCGACGTACCTGGAGTACCCGGACGAGCCGGCCGCGTACGCGGCGGCGTCGAGCGAGTACTTCTACGGGCCGGACCTGCTGGTGGCGCCGGTGACCACGCCGGGGACGTCCGCGACGACGTCGGTCTGGTTCCCGCCGGGGCAGTGGACGGACTACTTCAGCGGCAAGACGTACGCGGGCGGCACGACGCAGCAGGTCACGTCGGACCTCGGCACGATGCCGGTGTTCCAGCGCGGCGGCGGCATCACCGCGACCCGGACGGCGGACGTGCCCAACGACGTCCAGAGCCCGCTGAACCGGGTGACGGTGACGGTCGCGCCGGGCGGGGCCGGGTCGTTCTCCCTGTACGAGGACAACGGCACGTCGTCGGCGCAGAGCTCGACGACGAAGATCACCTACGTCGAGCGGGGCGGCTCCCGCTCGGTGACGGTGGCGCCGCCGCAGGGCCGGTACCGCGTGGCGGACCGGGAGTGGACGGTCAAGTTCCTCGGCGTGTCCGCGGCCCCGAGCCGGGTGAAGGTCGGTGGCGGGTGGGCCCCGTCGTCGACGTGGAGCTGGGACGCGGCCACTCACACGTTGACGGTGAAGGCCCCGGCCCGGCCCGGGCGGGCGCCGGTCACCGTGACGTACTGAGCCTCCGGCGGGCGGCCGGAAATGCCGTGAAGGCCACCTCGAAGGTTCCTTCGAGGTGGCCTTCACGGATTTCAAGCGGTCTTCGGGAGCACCTCGTTCTGGCGGGCGCCTTCGGTGCCCAGCTCGCCGGCCAGTTCGCGGGTCTCCGGGTCGGCCCCGGACGTCTGCTCGCCGCGGGCGAGCACGACGACCTGCGCCGCGTTCGCCCGCAGCAGCGCGATCAGGCGCCGGTCGAACTCGGGGGCGGTGTCGGTGCGCAACGCCGCCAGATCGGCCGGCGTGACCATGCCCGGCATCCGGTGTCCACTGTGGACATCAGCGGCCGGGAGCCCGGCCCGGTCGCGCACCGACTCCAACCGCGTCAGCAGGCGTTGCGAAGGCGCCACCACCGCGTTCGCCGCTTCTCGCACCGCCGCGCTCCCGGCCCGCTCCGGGGCGAGCCGGGCCGCGGCGAGTGCGTTCGACGTCATCGGCACCACGAGCTGCAGCCAGGCCACGTCCGTGGGGTTGAAGGCGGCGGTGGCCGGCCCGGGAGCGGGGGTGGGGCCGGTGGTGGCGCACCCGCCCACGGACAGCGCCACCACCGCCGCCCCCAAGGCCAGCCTTCTCACGGGCGGCCGGGCAACCGGTAGTTCGGCCCGAGCACGGTGCCGCGGTCGGGTTTGTAGAGGTCGAACCCGCGCGGGTCGCACTGCAGGCCGCCGTTGATGCAGTGGGTCACCAGCGCGGCCAGGGTTTGCGGGTCCCAGGCGTTGAAGAAGTCGTAGTGCCACGAGTACCCGCGTCCGCTGGCCAGGTGCACCCCCGACATGTCGCCGCTGACCGGGAACGCCATCTTGAACTCGAGCATCGGCACCGCCACCGGGTGGTCGGCGGGGCACGTCAGCGTCGCCCGGTCCGGGTACGCCATGTGCCCCTTGTGGTCGGCCGAATCCAGGTGGACGCCGTCCCAGCAGCTCGGTGCCTGGTAGCGGATGTTGAGCTGGCTGCCGGCGACGCAGTTCACCGGGATGTCCCAGTTGTGGAAGCTGTCCCCGCACTCCCAGCCTTCGATCGCGCCGGGGGCGTGCTGGAACTCGTCCTGCGTCGCGGTGACGCTGCCGGCGACGTACCGCAGCCCGGGCGGGAACGGCACCACCTTCGTGTAGTCGAGGATGCCCGACTTGTAGTAGACGACCTGCGCGAAGTTCGGCAGCACCACCTGGTTCCCGTTGAGCACGGTCGGGAACCAGTACGCGGACAGGTCGTCCGGGGCCAGGCAGGTCGTGTTGCCGACGCCCGCGGCCTGCAGCGACTGCAGGGTCGTGGCCGCGTTCGTCGTCTTGTTGCCGATGAACGTGTGGTCGTGCGAGGCGCCGGGCAGCCCGGGGAAGACGATCGGGTCGTCCGGCTGGTGGTGGCTGGGGGAGCAGTTGACCTGGAACTCGTGGTGGGTCACCAGGTCGTCGGCTCCGGCGGGCGACCAGGTGGCCGCGGTCAGGAAGGCGCCTGCCAGCACGGTGGCGGCGGTGCAGGCGAGGAGCGCGGCTTTCGTTGCCAAGGGTCCTCCACGGTGAGGTGCCAAGGATGGGAGAGCGCTCTCCAAGAGCATGCGCACCGGGGTGCCGCCGTGTCAAGGAGCACCCGGATACCGCGGCGGGAAGGCATTGTCCGGTTCGGGACGAGATCCTTGACAACGCGGGGCGCGGTGACGAACCATCGGTCGCGCTGGAGAGCGCTCTCCAACCTCCGTCCCTCGTCCTCGCTGTAGTCGTACGGGAGTCATCGTGGACCGACCGTCGCTCCTCCGTGCCGTCCCGGCGCTGGTGGCCCTGCTGGTGCTGGGGTTGCTCGCCGGCCCGTCCCCGGCGCACGCCGCCACCGTCCTTTCCCAAGGCAGACCGGTGACCGCGTCCAGCACCGAAGGCGCGGGCACCCCGGCGTCGGCGGCCGTCGACGGCGACCCTGGCACGCGCTGGGCGAGCGCCTGGAGCGACCCGCAGTGGCTGCAGGTCGACCTCGGCGCGTCCGCCGACATCAGCCAGGTCACCCTGAACTGGGAGGCCGCCTACGCGACTGCATACGAAATCCGGATTTCCGACAACGCCGCGAATTGGCAGACTGTATACAGTACGACCACGGCGGTCGGCGGTATTCAAAATCTCGCGGTCACCGGGCACGGCCGGTACGTCCGCCTCTACGGCACGCACCGCGTCGGCGGCTACGGCTATTCGCTGTGGGAGTTCCAGGTCAGCGGCACCCCGGGAGCGCAGAGCGGTCCAGGCGTCACGCGGGTGACCGGCGCGCAGGGGAACTGGCAGCTGACAGTCGACGGTATCCCGTGGACCGTGAAGGGACTGACCTGGGGACCGCCGGTCGGCGAAGCGGCGACGCGGATGCCGGAACTGCACGCGATCGGCGTCAACACCGTCCGGACCTGGGGCACCGACGGCACTTCGCAGCCGTTGCTCGACGCCGCCGCGGCCAACGGCATCAAGGTGGTCAGCGGCTTCTGGCTGCAACCGGGCGGCGGCCCGGGCAGCGGCGGGTGCGTCGACTACACCACCGACACGAACTACAAGAACACGATGCTCGCCGAAATCCAGAAGTGGGTCACCGCCTACAAAGCACACCCGGGCGTGCTGATGTGGAACGTCGGCAACGAGTCGATCCTCGGGATGCAGAACTGCTACTCCGGCACGCAGCTGGAGCAGAACCGGATCGCCTACACGCGGTTCGTCGACCAGGCGGCGCAGGCCATCCACGCGATCGACGCGAACCACCCGGTCACCTCGACCGACGCCTGGACCGGTGCCTGGCCGTACTACAAGGCGTACGCGCCGAACCTCGACCTGTACTCCGTGAACTCCTACGCCCAGGTGTGCCAGGTCAAGCAGGACTGGCTGGCCGGCGGCTACACGAAGCCCTACATCATCACCGAGACCGGGCCGGCCGGCGAATGGGAGGTGCCGAACGACGCCAACGGCGTCCCCGCCGAGCCGACGGACCAGCAGAAGCGCGACGGTTACGTCAACGCCTGGAACTGCGTGCTGGCCCACCCGGGCGTGGCGCTCGGCGCGACGCTCTTCCACTACGGCACGGAAGGCGACTTCGGCGGCGTCTGGTTCAACATCACCACCGGCAACGAGAAGCGGCTGTCCTGGTACGCCGTGCGCAGGATCTACAGTGGACAGACGGCGGGCAACACGCCGCCGGTGATCTCGTCGATGAACCTGAGCCGCACCACCGACGTCCCCGCGGGCGGCACGTTCACCCTGACCGCCGCGGTGTCCGATCCGGACGGTGACCCGATCACCTACACCATGGGGTACAACAGCAAGTACATCAACAACGCGGCCGGGCTGATCCCGGCGCAGTTCACCGGGAACGGAACGTTCACCGTCACCGCACCGCAGCAGCTGGGCGTCTGGAAGATCTACCTCTACGCCCGGGACGGCCACGGCAACGTCGGCATCGAGACGCGTTCGCTGCGCGTGGTCGCGCCGCCGGTGCCGGGCACGAACCTGGCCCGCGGCGCCGCGACCACGGCCTCGACGTACCAGGCTGACGGCCCGGGCGCGCCGTACCCGCCGCAGGCCGCGACCGACGGGAACACCGCGACCCGCTGGGCGAGTGCCTGGGCCGACCCGCAGTGGCTGCAGGTCGACCTCGGCCGCAGCCAGGCGTTCGACCACGTGCAGCTGGTCTGGGAGTCGGCGTTCGGGAAGGCCTACGAAATCCAGGTCAGCGACGACGCCGCGAACTGGCGCAGCGTGTACGGGACGACGTCCGGGGACGGCGGCGCCGACGACATCGCGGTCTCGGCCACCGCGCGGTACGTCCGGGTGAACGCCACCCAGCGCGGCACCGCGTACGGCTATTCGCTCTACGAGTTCGGCGTCTACCGCTCCTGACCGAGCCGGGGTGGCCCCTCGGGTGTGGGGCCACCCCGTGCGTCAGGCCGGGATCAGGCAGAAGAGGTGCCCTTCGGGATCGGCGAGCACCACCCAGTCGGTGCCCCCGGGCTGGAAGTCCGGTTGGGTGGCACCGAGCCCTTCGAATTCGGCGACGGCGGCGTCGAGGTCGCCGACGGTGAGGTCGAAGTGCGCGTGCTTGGCGGCGTCCGGCCAGCCGGGACCGCGGTAGCCCTCGACGCGCTGGAAGCCGAGCCCGACCGGGCCCCTGCCGAGCTGGGCGGAGTCCGCGTCCTGGTGCGTCACTTCCCAGCCGAGCGCCTTGGCGTAGAAGGCGGCGAGCGCGGCGGGGTCGGCGCAGTCGAGGACGATGGTGGTGAGTTCCGCGGGCATGGAGTTGCTCCTTTCTTTCGTCATGCGGCAGCCTGCCCGCGGTCCGGGGGTGCGGTCTTGAAGATCCTTGCGGGCCGGGATCGTCGTACCCCCGGCGTACGGTCCGGTTCGTGCGTGAAGCAGTCGAAGTCGTGGCCCGCCCCGGGTACGCGGTGAGCGTGGTGGAGTGCGCCGACGACCACACCGGGTGGTCGCCGGCCGAAGTGTCGTCGGCGCACCGGATCGTGCTCGTCCGCCGCGGCCGCTTCCGCCGCCGCGCCGGGGGAGTGGTGGCGGACGCCGACCGGACGGTGGCCTACCTCGCGGCTCCCGGCGACGAGGAGTGCTTCGCCCACCCGGCGGGCGGCGACACGTGCACCTCGGTGCGTTTCGGTCCCGGGCTGTGGTCCCACTTGGCGGGCGACCGGCCCGCGGGGCCGACGGTGTTCGTCGACGGCGCGCTGGAGCTGGCCCACCGCCGAGCCGTCGCGTCGGTGGCCGACCCGGACTACGCGCTGGCGGAGGAGTTGCTGGTGCTGGTCGGCCGGGCGATCACCCAGGCTGCTGCCTCGACGCCGGCGGGTCCGGTGCGCGCGGACGACCGCGAGCTGGTCGCGCGGGCCCGGGAAGCGATCGGGGCCGACGAGCCGGCGGCGCGCGGGCTGTTCACGCTGGCCGAGGCGCTGGGGGTGTCGCCGTACCGGTTGAGCCGCGCGTTCCCGCGCGAGCTGGGCGTCTCGGTGACGAGGTACCGCAACCGCGTCCGGGTCGGCCGCGCACTCGACCGGCTGGAGGCGGGGGAGCGGGAGCTGGCGGCCCTGGCGGCGGATCTGGGGTTCTCCGACCAGGCCCACCTGACGCGCACGGTCCGCGAGCACGCCGGAACGACGCCGGGGGTGATGCGCCGGCTGCTGGCGAACTGACGGAGGCGACGAAGCCCGGTGGTACACGCGCACTAGGACGGAAGTGCTCGGCGGCGCGGGGGAACGGTCCACGCGGGCCGGCCCTCGAGTCCCACCACGCCCGCACGACCCGCCAGCGCGCGCAAAACCACCAGGGCCGAAACCCGCTAACCCCCGACTCCCGTTCGCAAGGATCGCGCGGCGGGCACGGAGTCAGCCGCGTGGCCACCCCCAGCGGCCACGTGAGTCACCCCGCGGCCGCTGCGCCACCCCGGGTTCCGTGTCATGTTTCCGAAACACCGAACGGGAGTATCGTAGTCTTTCCGGGACGGGCTGTGTCAAGTTTTCGGGACAGCTACGCTGACGGTTGTCACGTTTCTTGGCTGAGGGTGGTGTGTGGTGAGCGAAGGGCGCAGTTTCGCCGAACGGCTGGCGCACTTGATCGCGACCGTGCACCCGCCGGACCGCAAGCCGTACTCCTACCGGGAGATCGCGACCGGCGTCGCCGACCGGACCGGGGTCTCGATGTCCGCGACGCACGTGCAGCAGCTGGCCGTCGGCGCGCGCAAGGACCCCAAGCGCTCGCACATCCAGGCGCTCGCGCAGTTCTTCGGCGTGCCCGTCACCTACTTCTTCGACGACGAGGTCGCGGGCCGGATCGACAGCCAGGTCGAGGACGTCGTGGCGTGGCGGGACACCGAGGCGCGCACCCTGGCGCAGCGGGCGATGCGGCTCTCCCCGCGCGACCGCGAAACCGTCACCGCGCTGCTCGACCAGCTCGGCAGCTACGACGAGACCCGGCGCCGCGAAGGCCGGCGCCGGAAGCCCGAGTGAGCCGCGCCGGTCGGCTACGATGACCTCGTCCGTGATCGCGCCCCGGTGCAGCCGGCTGGCGCCCGATGAGCGGGGAGGACCCATCGACGAGCGCGGTCTGCCGGACCTCCGTGACCAGGCGCGGGAGCGCGTCCGGGCGGTGCTCGCCGCCGTCCCGCTGCCGCGGCCGTGGTCGATGAACGGCTGGGTGGACCGCCTCGAGGCCTGGCGTGGGCGCGAAATCGACCTCGTCCCGATCGCCTACCGGCCCGGGCAGCCCTCCGGGGCCTGGCAGGCGCGCCCGGACTACGACCTGATCGCCTACACCGAGCACACGTCGGCGCTGCACCAGGACCACATCATCGCCCACGAGCTCGCCCACATGCTCTGCGCGCACACCGGCACCTGCCTGATGGCCGAGTCCGACGCCGCCCAGCTCGCCCCGGACCTCGCGCCCGCGGCGTTGTCGCACCTGCTCACGCGCGTCACGAGCGGCACCGAGGAATACGAGGCCGAACTGATCGCCGTCCTGCTGATGAGCGCCGCGACCAGTGAGCCGCCCGCCGTTCAGCCGGGAGCGTCCGGCCGGGCGGCCGACCAGGCTAGGCGGCTGGCGGCGCTCCTGGGATAGTCGCGTCCCGTGATCGACATTCTGTTCCTCGGGGTCGGGGCCTTCGCGCTCGTCGTCGGCATCTGGCGGGCCGTGCGCGCCCGGCGCACCGGTGCGGGCGCCGGCCTGGCCGTCTCGCTCATCGCGCTGGGCGCCGCGTTCTGCTTCCTCTCGAACCGCGCGCAGCAGTTCGAGAGCGAGCTCTACCCCAGCCTCGGGCGCCTGCTGTCGAACCTCGCGACGATGGTCGCCGCGTACGGGATCGGGCTGACCGTCGCGGAGATCAGCGGCACCCGCGACCGCGGCCGCCGCACCCGGCTGGTCGCGCTCGGCGTCGCGCTGACGCTGCTGCTCGTCACGTTCTTCAGCACGCAGGGGCTGCCCCGCGGGGTCGGCGTGTTCGACGAGCTCTACCGCACCCACCCGACGCTGGTCGTCTACGTCTTCGCCTACACCGTCTACCTGGGGCTCGCGGTCATCGACATCGGGATCGTGGCGGCCGTGACGATCCGCGCGAGCGGCGGGGCGCTGCGCGCCGGGCTGGTGTTGCTGCTGCTGGCGTCGGCGTTCGCGCTCGCGTACCTGGCCGGGAAGGTCGTCGGGACGATCCACGCGCTGCAGGCCGAGCACCCGGTGAAAGCGTTGTGCCGCGGGCCCTTCTCGACGGTGCCGTGCGCGCTCGACGTCGGGTTCCCGGCCGTCTCGGTGCTGCTGATCGTGCTGGGCCTGACGATCCCGGCGGTCCCGGGCCTGGCGGCGGCCCGCCGCGACGCTCGGACGCTGCGCCTGCTGCGTCCGCTGCGCGCGCACCTGACGCGGCGCTACCCGGAGATCGTCCGCATCGACCCGGGCGGCCCGTCGCGGCGCGAACGCCTGCTGACGGCGATGAGCGAGACCAACGACGGCCTCATCCTGGCCGGCGCGACCCCGGACCTCCCGCCGCCTGCGGTGGCGCGCCTGGTCCGCGACCTCCCGGACGAACCCCGCGAGACCCCGCCACCCACCGCGGCCGGCGAACCGTTCGCCGCCGACGTGGCCCGGCTCCGCGCGATCGCCCGCGCCTACCGGCAGCTGGCGGGCACCCCGGCCGCCGCGCCGAGCCGCCGCTGAGCGCTCAGCCGCCGAAGCGCGCGGACAGCCGCGGTTCCCAGCCCCGGTCGGTGAGCGCGACGAGCTGCAGTTCCGCCGCCTGATCCGTCAGCGGAAGCAGCGGCCGGACCTCGGCGGCCACCCGCTCGAGGACGTCCGCCTCGCCACCCATCGCCACCGTCACGTGGGCGCCCGGGCGGGGACCGAACCGCCCGCCGTACGGCCGGACTTCGGGCCAGCGCGCGCAGACGGCGTCGGTGACCGGCTGGAGCGCGGGCGCCGGGATCGCGGCGAAACCGGGTGCCGTGACGAACTCCGTGAGCGGCACTTCGGTCGGCGAGAACGTCGCGGCGAGCGCGCGGACCGCGTCGAGGACGGCGTCGCTCACTTCGGCAGCCGGCAGGAAGGGGTAGAGCGCCGTCACGTGGGCGGGCAGGCCGGGGCGGACCAGGGCGGGGTCGACGCGGCGGGCCGCTGCCAGCACCGGCTCGGCGGCGGGCAGCAGGATCACCAGTGCGGTGGTTCCGGGTTCGGGCACCCCCGCATCATGGCAGTCAGGCGACGGCGGCCGCCGGGAACCGGCCCGCGCGGGCCAGTGCGAGGCTGCGCATGCACAGCTGGACCAGCTCTTCGTTGGCGCGGCTGCGCGGGACGTGCCCGCAGAGCCCGCAGCGGATGGTCACCTCGCCGGCCAGCTCGTCCACCGCGACCAGCGCCTGGTGGTCGCAGCGGCGGCACCAGCGGTAGCCGATCGCCGGGTTCGTGTGCACCGGCGACGACACGCATTCGTGCAGCCAGCGGCGGTGCGTCCGGCAGGTGACGCGGTCGGTCGGGTCGAGCCCGCCGTCGTCCTCCACGCGGTCTTCGCGCGCCAGAGTCGAAGCCAGCAGCGGCTGCCGCGCGGCGGCGGGCCGGTCTTCGGGGTTGGGCGCGGCCCACGCGTGGTGGTCGCCGCACCGGCACTTCTCGGTCATGGAGCCCCCAGGGTCGGGTCGTTCGATGCTTCGAGTGTGAGCGCGGCCACGGACGCCGGACAACCGGAAAAGCGCTCAGTGTCGACCGGCGGCACGCCACTCGCGACGGACGGGTGAGCGGACTTCGGCGCTCGGTTATGCGAACATATGTTCTATGACCGACGAGGGGCCCATCCTGCACGCCGATCTCGACTCGTTCTACGCGTCGGTCGAGCAGCGCGACGATCCGGCGTTGAAAGGACGCCCGGTGATCGTCGGCGGCGGGGTCGTGCTGGCGGCGAGTTACGAGGCCAAGGCCTACGGCGTCCGCACCGCGATGGGCGGCGCGCAGGCCCGCAGGCTGTGCCCGCAGGCGGTCGTCGTGCCACCGCGGATGTCGGCGTACCTGGCCGCCAGCCGCGCGGTGTTCGAGGTCTTCCACGACACGACGCCGTGGGTGGAGGGCATCTCGATCGACGAAGCGTTCCTCGACGTCAGCGGCCTGGCGAGGATCGGCGGACGGCCGAGCCACATCGCCGAACGGCTGCGCGTCGCGGTCGCCGAGCGGGCCGGGCTGCCGATCACGGTCGGGGTGGCGCGCACGAAGTTCCTGGCCAAGGTCGCCAGCCGGGTGGCGAAACCGGACGGCCTGCTGGTGGTGCCGCACGACGGCGAGCTGGAGTTCCTGCATCCGCTGCCGGTTTCGGCGCTGTGGGGCGTCGGCAAGGTCACGACGGAGAAGCTGCACGCACGCGGGATCCGGACGGTCGGCGAGCTCGCGACGTCCGAGCAGGTGGACCTCGACGGCTTGCTCGGCCGGGGCCCCGGCCGCCACCTGCACGCCCTGGCCCACAACCGCGACCCCCGCCGCGTCGAGGTGGGCGTCCGCCGCCGCTCGATCGGCGCCCAGCGGTCCCTGGGCCGCGCCAGACGGACCCCGGCCGAGCTCGACGTGGTGCTGGTGGCCCTGATCGACCGCATCGCCCGCCGCTTGAGGGCCGCCCACCGCGTCTGCCGGACGGTGACGATCCGCCTGCGCTTCGCCGACTTCGAGCGGGCCACTCGTTCGCACACGCTGACCGAGCCGACGGCCGGCACCGGCGTGCTGCTCACGGCGGCGCGCGAATTGCTCGTCGCCGCGCTGCCGTTGATCGCCGACCGCGGGATCACGCTGCTGGGCGCCGCGTTGTCCAACCTGGCCGACGACGACCCGTTCCAGCTGACCCTGCCCTTCGAGCGCCAGCGAGCGACGGAGCTGGACACGGCACTGGACGCGGTGCGCGACAGGTTCGGCAAGGCGGCGGTGACGCGCGCGGTCCTGCTCGGCCGGCCCGACGACCTCGAAGTACCGATGCTGCCCGACTGAGCGACCCGGTCGTCCGCCGCGGCAGCACACCGCTTCCGCGCAACTGTTTCCGGTCGCGTCGCGCAGTTCCGCGGGAACCAGGTGATCCGCCACGATTTCCGATCCCGGTGCGAAACCGCTTGGATCCGTCAATGTGGCGGCAATCGCCTCGTGCCAGGTCCGTGGTGACGCCGAGCCAGCTCGCGGACACGGGGCGAAACAGGTCCAGTCCACTCTGGACGAGCCGTTCGGCGACCCGGCGGCGGCGAGCAGTTCCCGTTCGACCACCTGTGTCGCCGGGTGGTGGACCTCGAACACCCGGAAACGTCCGGAGACGGCCCGATACGCGAACGAATCGTGACCGGCGCCCAAAATCGGATACTGGTCTATACCGGAATGGGAGAGCTGCTCTTCGGTGAACCGTCGGCGGCGCACCGCCTCGGCGCGGGCACCGCAGAGGACCGGGTGAGTGCCGTGGAGCCGGTGGTACGCCAAGAGTTCCTCCGCGTGCTCGCCGAGCAGAGGAGCGGCGAAGGAGCTCGCGAAGATGTAGGGTTCGGTGTCGTCGAGCAAATGTGCCGCCCGCGCGGCAGCCGCGGTGAAGGCGGTGCGGCTCGCATTACCGGGAAACTCGGGGTTGGTCACGCCGTCACGGTACCGATTTGATTTCGAGCCTATCACGAAATTGATTTTCGGCCAAGGCGCGGCCCATTCCGGCGCCGTTGCGGTCACTCTGGACGCGGGCGACCCGCTCGCCCGGGCGGCCATTGTGGACGCTTGACGGGTGTCGCGCGTGCCGGACGTGATTCGACAGGTTAGGGTCTGTCCGACCGTGTTCTGGAGAAGATGAGGAACGACGAACCATGGCGCAACGGGTGCAGGTCCAGATGGTGGACGACCTCGACGGGAGCGAGGCTTCGCAGACCGTCCCCTTCAGTCTCGACGGCGTGACCTACGAAATCGACCTGTCCGAGGACAACGCCTCCGCGCTGCGGGACGAACTCGCGCGCTACGTCGGCGCCGCGCGTCGCATCGGCGGCCGCAAGGTGCGCCTCGCGACCGGTCAGTCGCTGTCCGGCTCGGGCGGCGGCTCGGGGACCGACCGTGAGCGCAACCGGCAGATCCGCGAGTGGGCGCAGGCCAACGGCTACGAGGTCGCCGAGCGCGGCCGCCTTTCCAGCGAGATCATCGCGGGCTTCGAGGCCGACCAGGCCGCGGCGGCCGAGCCCGTCGACGTCAAGCCGGCGCGCAAGCGAGCCCCGCGCAAGAAGTCTTGAACCGGAGCGGCGAAACTTCCTGACGGGTAACGGGTTCGTCGCGGTGCGTGCGCACCGCCCGGCCCGCCCCAGGGATTCCGGCCCGAGCGCCCCGAAGTGCCGTCGAGTGCGAATGCCGCACCCGACGTCACTTCGGGGCGCTTTTGTGCGTCCGTAGGTGTTCGTTGTGGACGCCGGACGCGGTTCGACGGGTGTCAAAGCTTGTCGACGGTGCCTTCGATGGCCAGACTGGCAGTGCTCCGCGCGGCCGGTACCGCGGCGGAGCACCGGCCCGGTGGCCGCCTCCTCCCTCGATGGCCACCGGGCCGCCTTCTTGCCTCGAACCGCAGCCTACCGCATACTGCATACAATCTGCAGTCTGCGAGGAGGCGGTCGCCATGGCCGAGATCCGCGAGCTCCGAGACGTCTACGGCCGGCGCTACCGCGTCGGGGAGTCCGACCGGGAGCTGCTCGGCAGGCCCCGGACGTGGATCACCTGGCTGGCCGCCGCGGCCATGCTCGCCGCCGGGGTGCAGCAGTACGGCTTCGGCGCGATCGTCCCGGCGCTGGGCCGGGCGCACGGCTGGACGTTCGGCGGGATCGCGCTGTCCTTCGCCGTCTGGGCGATCTGCCAGGCCGGGGTGGCGTTCCCGGCGGCGTGGCTGCGTGACCGCGGGGTGTTCCCCGCGCCGGCCGCGATGGCCGCCGGCGCGGTGCTGTGCGCCGCCGGGCTCGTGACGCTCGGCCACGCGAGCAGCCTGCTCACCGTGTTCCTCGGCTACTCCGTGCTCGGCGGGCTCGGCACCGGTCTGGTGTACGCCACGTGCATCGGCGCGGTGCTCGCGTGGTTCCCGGACCGCACCGGCTCGCGCGCGGGCGTCGTGAGCGGGGCGTTCGCCTTCGGCAGTGTGCCGTTCGTCGTCCTCGCCGCAGCGTTGCCGGAAGCGAGAGCAGTGCTCTTGGACGTGTCCGCCGCTCTCGTGCTCGTCGTGATCGCCGGCTGCGGCGCGGTGCTGCGCTACCCGCCGCGGCACTGGTGGCCCGCCACTCCGGAACCGCGTGCCTGGGCATTGGACCGGGCGCACAACCGGCGGCCGGCCGTCCGGCACTACCGGCCGGCGGAGCTCCTCCGGTGCGCGACGACACGGACGCTGTACCTCGTGGTCGTGCTCGCCGCCGCGGTGCTGTTGTTCGATCTGGCTTACCTGGCGACGTTCGTCGCCGAACGCAGCGGGCCCGGGCTCGCCGGGGCCGCGGTTGCGTTGCTCGCCACGGCGACGGGCAGTGGGCGTGTCCTCGTCGGACGGCTCGCCGACCGGCTCGGCCGCCACCGGATCCTGCGCTTCGCGCTCGTCGCGGGCGGGCTCGCGCAGTTCGTGCTGTTCTCCTCGGGCGAGCACCGGCACGCCGTCGGCCTGCTGCTGGGTGCCGCGCTCGCCGGCCTCGGCAACGGGTGCTGCTACACGCTGCTCGTCGGCCTGGTGCGCGAGTACTTCGGCGAGGAGTCGGTCGCGCAGAACTTCGGGATACTTTACAGCGCGAAGGCGGTCGGCGCGGTGGTCGGGACCGGGCTGGCCGCGCTCGTCGTGGCGTCGCACGGGTTTGCCGGCGCGTTCGCCGTGGCCGGTGTGCTGAGCCTCGCGGCCGGGGTGCTGTCCGGGCGGCTGACCCAGCCGGGCCGCCCCGAGTCGTTGCTGCCGGCGGCCTGACGTGGGGCGGATGACCAGCAGGCGCCCGGTGGTACGCGTCCGCGACGGCGCGCACACCACCCGGCCGGACACGCTCACCGTCGAGGAACCCCTCGAAATCCGGGTCGGCGGCAAGGCCCTGTCGATCACGATGCGCACGCCGGGCGACGACTTCGACCTCGCCGCGGGCTTCCTCGTCGGCGAAGGCGTGGTCCGCGCGGCCACCGACATCCGGGCGATCCGCTACTGCGCCGGCGCGACGGCCGACGGCGGCAACACCTACAACGTCCTCGACGTGACACTCGCCGACGGCGTAGCACCGCCGGACGCGTCGGTCGAGCGCACCTTCTACACGACGTCGTCGTGCGGCCTCTGCGGCAAGGCGAGCCTGGACGCCGTCCGCACGACGGTGCCGTGGCCGGTCGCCGCGGACCCGTTCACGACGGACCCGGCGACGCTGGCCGCCTTTCCGGACGAACTCCGCGCGGCACAACGGGTCTTCGACCGCACGGGTGGCCTCCACGCGGCGGGCTTGTTCGACGGCAACGGCGAGCTGCTGTGCCTGCGCGAGGACGTCGGCCGGCACAACGCGGTGGACAAGGTCGTCGGCTGGGCCACCCGCGACGGCAAGCTGCCCCTCCCGGGCACGGCGCTGATGGTGAGCGGCCGGGCGTCGTTCGAGCTGGTGCAGAAGGCGGTGATGGCGGGAATCCCGTTGCTGGCCGCGGTTTCGGCACCGTCGTCGCTGGCCGTGGACCTGGCCGCGGAGCTGGGGCTGACGCTGGTGGGGTTCCTGCGGGGGACGTCGATGAACGTCTACACCCGACCGGACCGCCTGGGCCTTCAGCCGAGCTGACCGAGCACCGCCCCGACCGCGGCGTCTTCGGGTGACCGGTGCACGGCGGCGAGCTGCCACGGGGGAGGCCGGTCGAACCGCCGGACGGTGAGCTCGGGAAACCGGGTGACGACGGAGACGGGCAGGACGCAGGCGGCGAGCCCGGCCTGCACGATCCTCGCGGCGGCGGCGAGATCGTCGACTTCCAGGGGCGGCCGCCGGCCGGGGAACGCGCGGTCGACGGCTTCGCGGATCGCCCAGCCGAGCGGGAAGCCGACGAGCGTGAGGCCGGAGACGTCCGCGTGAGCGGAGCGTGCCCCGCCGGGAGCGGTGGCGAGAACGAGCTCTTCGGCCGGGAGCGCGGTGGTGACGAGCCCGGCACCGCGGCGGCCGGCCGGCGCGGCGCCGGGGGTGTCGGAGACCGCGGGGGCGGGCTTGCCGGAGGTTGCGCTGCCGTTGGCTGGAGGCGGCGCGCTGGAGGTGGCATCCGCCACCGTGCCGAGCGGGCCGGAGAAGGCGCGGTGGCTCCCGGAGCCGGCCGGTTCGCCGGCTGGTGCCGTGCCCAGCGGGCCGGGTAGCGCGGTCAGCAGCAGGTCCACTGTGGACTCCGCCACCGCGCACCTCGCCTCCCCGGGCGGCAGCTGGCGGACCTCCACCCCCAAACCCGGGTGCGCGTGCCGCAGCTTCGCCAGTAGCCGGTGCAGGTCCGCCAGCAAGCCGGGGCACATCCCCACCCGTACGCACCCGCCCAGCGGGGAGACCGCCGCGCGGGCTCGCTCCGCCGCCTCCAGCGCCGCCCGCGCGGCGGGCACGAAAGCCTCGCCGGCGGGCGTCAAAACCACCCGGTGCGTTGTCCGGTGGAACAGCGGCGTGCCCAGGTCCCGCTCCAGCGCGCGCACCACAGTGGACACCGTCGACTGCACCGTCCGCAGACGCTGGGCCGCCGCCGTGAAACCGCCCTCCTCGGCGACCGCCACCGCCACCGCCAGCTGGCGGAGGTCCATCACAGCACCTCGCGGACCAGCGCTGCCGTCTCGCTCGGGGTCCGGCCCACGCGGATGCCGGCCGCCTCCAGCGCTGTCTTCTTCGCCGCCGCCGTGCCTGACGAGCCGGAGACGATCGCGCCCGCGTGGCCCATCGTCTTGCCTTCGGGGGCGGTGAATCCCGCGACGTAGCCGACCACCGGCTTCGCCACGTTCGCCTTCACGAAGTCCGCCGCCCGTTCCTCCGCGTCGCCGCCGATTTCGCCGATCAGGACGATGACGTCGGTCTCCGGGTCCTTTTCGAACGCTTCGACCGCGTCGATGTGCGTCGTCCCGATGATCGGGTCGCCGCCGATGCCGACGCACGTCGAGAAGCCGACGTCGCGCAGCTCGTGCATGAGCTGGTAGGTCAGCGTGCCGGACTTCGACACCAGGCCGATCCGGCCCCGGCCGGTGATGTCGGCCGGGATGATGCCCGCGTTGGAGCGGCCGGGGGAGATGATGCCCGGGCAGTTCGGGCCGATGATCCGCGTCCGCCCGCCCGCGGCGACGGCGTGTGCCCACAACCGCGCGGAGTCGTGCACCGGGACGCCTTCGGTGATCACCACCGCGAGGCCGATGCCGGCGTCCACCGCTTCGATCACCGCGCCGGCGACGAACGGCGGCGGCACGAACAGCACGCACACGTCGGCGGCGGCCGAAGCCATCGACTCCGCGACGCTGCCGAACACCGGCAGCGAACGGCCGGCGAGCTCCACCGTCTGCCCGGCCTTGCGCGGGTTCACCCCGCCGACGACGTTCGTCCCGGCGGCCAGCATCCGCCGGGTGTGCTTGGCGCCTTCGGAGCCGGTGATACCGGAGACGACGATCCGGCTGGTCTCGTCCAGGAAGATGGCCACGGGTCAGACCTCCGCGATCGCGAGCTTCGCCGCCTCGCGGGCGGCGTCGTCCATGGTGGCCACCACGGTGACCAGGGGATGGGCGGCGTCGGCGAGGATCCGCCTGCCTTCGGTGACGTTGTTCCCGTCGAGCCGCACCACCAGCGGCTTGGTCGCGCGCGAACCCAGGACCTCCAGCGAGCGCACGATCCCGGTCGCGACGGCGTCGCACGCGGTGATCCCGCCGAAGACGTTGACGAACACGCTGCGGACCTGCGGGTCGCCGAGGATCACGGTCAGCCCGTTGACCATGACTTCGGCCGAGGCGCCGCCGCCGATGTCGAGGAAGTTCGCCGGGCCGCGCGCGCCCGCCTCCGCCGCGGCCGAGGCGACGACGTCCAATGTGGACATGACCAGGCCGGCGCCGTTGCCGATCACGCCGATGTCGCCGTCCAGCTTGACGTAGTTGAGGCCCTTCGCGTGCGCCTCCCGTTCGAGGGGATCGCCGTCCGCGGAGTCGTCGAACGAATCGGAGCGCCGGAAGTCCGCGTTGTCGTCCAGGGTGATCTTCCCGTCCAGCGCGACGATCCCGGCCGACGTCCTGGCCAGCGGGTTGACTTCGACCAGCGTGCAGTCCTCGGCGACGAACACCGCCCACAGCTTCTCCACGACCCCGGCCACTTCGGCCCGGACGTCGGCGGGGAACGCGGCCGCGACCTCGGCCGCGTCGACGCCGGTCAGCGGGTCGACCGGGACGCGCCGGAGTGCCGCGGGGTCGGTGGCGGCCACCTCTTCGATCTCCATCCCGCCGTGCACGGACGCCATCGCCAGGAACGTCCGCCCGGCGCGGTCGAGCAGGAAGGAGACGTAGTACTCCTCGGCGATCTCACCGGCTTCGGTGACGAGGACGCGGTGGACGGTGTGGCCCTTGATGTCCATCCCGAGGATGTCGTCGGCGGCCTGCTCGGCGTCGTCGGCTGTGTGCACCACGCGGACGCCGCCCGCCTTGCCGCGGCCGCCGGTCTTCACCTGGGCCTTGACGACGACGGATCCGCCGATGGCCGCGGCCGCGGACCGGGCTTCGGCCGGCTCGGCGACGACGCGGCCGCGGGGGACGGGGACGCCGTGCTTCTCGAAGAGATCGCGGGCTTCGTGTTCGAAGAGATCCATGCGGGGGCTTCCTTTCCACGGCGGGGCAGGGCAAGGAGGTCCGCCGTGTCCGGGCGTGCGGTGACGGTCCGCGGGGGCGGGATCGAGGCCCGGGAAAAACCCTGCGGATAGCCCTGGACACGGGCTGCTTGAGAGGTGACTATATGCCTACCCCATACGGTATGCAATCTACAGTCTGCCGCGAAGAGGCCGCTGACCTCGAAGGACGCCGGCAGCGGCGCGAGCGGACCCGGAAACGGACCGCCGGACAAGAGAGATCCGGTGGCGGACCAGAGGAGTTGAGCGATGGCGCTGACCACGACCGGCACGACCGCGGGGGAGAGTGCCCGTGCGACGAACGGCGCCGAGCCCGCGCCGGCCGAAATCTCCGGCGGGCACCTGGTGGCGAAAGCCCTGAAGGCCGAAGGGGTCGACACGATCTTCACGCTGTGCGGCGGCCACATCATCGACATCTACGACGGCTGCGTCGACGAAGGCATCGAGGTCATCGACGTCCGGCACGAGCAGGTCGCCGCGCACGCCGCGGACGGCTACGCGCGGATCACCGGCAAGCCCGGCTGCGCGGTCGTCACCGCCGGTCCGGGCACCACCGACGCCGTCACCGGGGTCGCGAACGCGCTGCGCGCGGAAAGCCCGATGCTGCTCATCGGCGGCCAGGGTGCGCTGACCCAGCACAAGATGGGGTCCCTGCAGGACCTCCCGCACGTGGACATGATGGCGCCGATCACCAAGTTCGCCGCGACCGTGCCGCACACCGCCCGCGTCGCCGACCTCGTCTCGATGGCCTTCCGCGAGGCCTACGCCGGTGCGCCGGGCCCGTCGTTCCTCGAGATCCCGCGCGACGTCCTCGACGCGCGGGTGCCGCTCGACCAGGCCCGGATCCCCGAAGCGGGCCGCTACCGCGCGTCGACGAAGAACGCCGGCGACCCCGCCGACATCGAGAAGCTCGCGGACCTGCTGGTGCACGCCAAGAAGCCGGCCATCCTGCTCGGCAGCCAGGTCTGGACCACGCGGGCGACCGGCCCGGCGACCGGCCTCGTGCGCACGCTGAACATCCCGGCGTACATGAACGGCGCCGGCCGCGGCACGCTGCCCCCGGGCGACCCGCACCACTTCCAGTTGTCCCGCCGGTACGCCTTCGACAACGCCGACGTCATCATCATCGTCGGCACCCCGTTCGACTTCCGGATGGGCTACGGGAAGCGGCTTTCGAAGGACGCCACCGTCGTCCAGATCGACCTGGACTACCGCACGGTCGGCAAGAACCGCGACGTCGACCTCGGCATCGTCGGCGACGCCGGCCAGGTGCTGGCCGCGGTGGCCGAGGCCGCGTCCGGCCGCACCGACAACGGCGCCGCCGGCCGCAAGGCGTGGCTCGAAGAACTGCACGCCGTGGAAGACAAGGCGAAGCGGAAGCGGCTGCCGCTGCAGCACTCCGACGCGAGCCCGATCCACCCGTACCGGCTCGTCCACGAGATCAACGAGTTCCTCACCGAGGACTCGATCTACATCGGCGACGGCGGCGACATCGTCACCTTCTCCGGCCAGGTCGTCCAGCCGAAGTCGCCCGGGCACTGGATGGACCCCGGTCCACTCGGGACGCTCGGCGTCGGCATCCCCTTCGTCCTGGCCGCCAAGCACGCCCGCCCGGACAAGGAGGTGGTCGCCCTGTTCGGGGACGGCGCCTTCAGCCTCACCGGCTGGGACTTCGAAACGCTCGTGCGGTTCGACCTGCCGTTCGTCGGGATCGTCGGCAACAACTCGTCGATGAACCAGATCCGCTACGGCCAGGCCGCGAAGTACGGCGTGGGGCGCGAGCGCGTCGGCAACACCCTCGGCGACGTCCGCTACGACGAGTTCGCCCGGATGCTGGGCGGCCACGGCGAAGAGGTCCGCGACCCCGCCGACATCGGGCCGGCGCTGCTGCGGGCGCGGGAGTCCGGCAAGCCGTCGCTGATCAACGTCTGGGTCGATCCCGACGTGTACGCCCCCGGAACCATGAACCAGACCATGTACAAGTGAGCGGAGGCCAAGGCATGGGTAAGGCACTGGAGGGCGTGCGCGTCCTCGACATGACGCACGTGCAGTCCGGTCCGTCGTCGACGCAGCTGCTCGCCTGGCTCGGCGCGGACGTGATCAAGCTCGAAACCCCCGGCCGCGGCGACATCACCCGCGGGCAGCTGCGCGACCTGCCCGGGGTGGACAGCCTCTACTTCACGATGCTGAACGCCAACAAGCGCAGCATCACGCTCAACATGAAAAGCGACGAGGGCAAGGAGATCTTCGAGAAGCTCGTGTCCGGGGTGGACGTCCTGGTCGAGAACTTCGGCCCCGGCGTCGTCGACCGGTTCGGCTACCCGTGGGCGAAGCTGTCCTCGCTCAACCCGCGGCTGGTCTACGCCTCCATCAAGGGGTTCGGACCCGGCCGCTACGCCAACTTCAAGGCCTACGAGGTGATCGCGCAGGCCATGGGCGGCGCGATGAGCACCACCGGCTTCGAAGCGGGCCCGCCGACCGCGACCGGCGCGCAGATCGGCGACTCCGGCACCGGCATCCACCTGGTGGCCGCCATCCTCGCCGCGCTGTACCAGCGGACCTCCACCGGCCGCGGCCAGCGCGTCCAGGTCGCCATGCAGGACGCCGTGCTCAACCTGTGCCGGGTCAAGCTGCGCGACCAGCAGCGGCTCACCCACGGGCCGCTCGGGGAGTACCCGAACGAGAACTTCGGTGACGAGGTCCCGCGCTCGGGCAACGCTTCCGGCGGCGGCCAGCCCGGCTGGGCGGTGAAGTGCGCGCCCGGCGGCCCGAACGACTACATCTACGTGATCGTCCAGCCGCCCGGCTGGGCCCCGCTCGCCCGGCTGATCGGCAAGGGCGAGCTGGCCGAGGACCCGGCGTGGGCCACCCCCGAGGTCCGGCTGTCCAAACTGGACAAGATGTTCGCGCTCGTCGAGGAGTGGACCGAGAAGCACAGCAAGTGGGAGGTGATGGAGAAGCTCAACGCCTGCAACATCCCGTGCGGCCCGATCCTGTCCACTAAGGAGCTGATCGAGGACGAGACGCTGGCCGAGCTCGGCTCGGTCGTCGAGGTGCCGCACCCGGAACGCGGCGCCTTCAAGACCGTCGGCTGCCCGCTGAAGCTGTCCGACTCGCCGGTCGAGATCGAACGGTCGCCGCTGCTCGGCGAGCACAACGTCGAGGTGCTGGCGGAGCTCGGTTACGGCGAAGCGGAGCTCGAGAAGTTCCGCGCCGCGGGGGTGATCTGAGTGGCGGATCGCGTGGCGGTCGAAAAGATCCTCGACCAGGTGGCGGCCGAAGGGCGGTCCGCGCTGACCGCGCCCGAGGGGCGTGCGGTCTGCGACGCATACGGTATCCCGACCCCGGCCGAGCGGCTGGCGGCTACGGCGGCCGAAGCCGTCTCGCAAGCCGAGGAGATCGGGCTGCCGGTGGTGCTCAAGATCGTCTCCCCGGACATCCTGCACAAGACCGAGGCCGGCGGGGTGCTCGTCGGCCTGCAGGACGCCGAAGCGGTGAAGGCGGGTTTCGAGAAGATCGTCGAGAACGCGAAGGCGTACGACGCCGGCGCGCGGATCGTCGGCGTCCAGGTGCAGCAGATGCTCACCGAGGGCCAGGAGGTGATCGTCGGCTCGGTCACCGACCGGACCTTCGGGAAGGTCGTCGCGTTCGGCCTCGGCGGCGTGCTGGTGGAGGTGCTCAAGGACGTCACCTTCCGGCTCGCGCCGACGACGGCCGAGGAAGCGCTGTCGATGGTCGACGGTATCCAAGCGGCCGAGATCCTGCGGGGCGTGCGCGGTTCGGATCCTGTCGACCGTGCCGCCCTCGCCGCCGTGATCACCGGGCTCGGCGAGCTCGTCACCGACTTCCCCCAGCTGTCCGAAGTGGACCTCAACCCGGTGCTGGCCACCGCGCGCGGGGCGACCGCGGTCGACGTCCGCATCCTGGTCGACCCGGACGCGGCGAAGGAGCCGCAGCGGTTCACCCAGGAGGAGATCCTGGCGTCGATGACCCGGATCATGAAGCCGGCGTCGATCGCGGTGATCGGCGCGTCCGCCGAGGCCGGGAAGATCGGCAACTCGGTGATGAAGAACCTGGTCGGCGGCGGCTACGCGGGGGAGATCCACCCGATCAACCCGAAGGCCGCCGAGATCCTCGACCGCAAGGCCTACGCCGGCATCGCCGACGTACCCGGCGACGTCGACGTCGCGGTCTTCGCCATCCCGGCCAAGTTCGTCCCCGCGGCGCTGGAAGAAGCCGGCAAGAAAGGTGTCGCCGGCGCGATCCTCATCCCGTCCGGCTTCGGCGAGACCGGCAACATCGAGCTGCAGGACCAGGTCGTCGCGATCGCGCGCAAGCACGGCGTGCGCGTCCTCGGTCCCAACATCTACGGTTACTACTACACGCCGGAGAACCTGTCGGCGACGTTCTGCACCCCGTACGACGTCAAGGGCGGTGTGGCGCTGTCATCCCAGAGCGGCGGCATCGGGATGGCGATCCTCGGCTTCAGCCGCTCGGCGAAGATGGGCGTCTCCTCGATCGTCGGCGTGGGCAACAAGGCCGACATCGACGAGGACGACCTGCTCACGTTCTTCGAGCACGACGAGAACACCGAGCTCATCGCCATGCACCTGGAGGACCTCAAGGACGGGCGGGCGTTCGCGGAGACGGCGAAGCGGGTCTCGCGCCGCAAGCCGGTCGTCGTGCTCAAGGCCGGCCGGACGTCGGAAGGCGCCAAGGCGGCCAGTTCGCACACCGGCGCGCTGGCCGGCGACGACAAGGTCTACGACGACATCCTGCGCCAGAGCGGCGTGGTGCGGGCGCCCGGCCTCAACGACATGCTCGAGTACGCCCGCGGCATCCCGCTGCTGCCGACGCCGAAGGGCGAGAACGTCGTCATCATCACCGGGGCCGGCGGTTCGGGCGTGCTGCTGTCGGACGCCTGCGTCGACAACGGGCTGCAGCTGATGACGATCCCGCCGGACCTCGACACGGCGTTCCGCGAGTTCATCCCGCCGTTCGGCGCCGCGGGCAACCCGGTGGACATCACCGGCGGCGAACCGCCCTCGACCTACCGCGACACGATCGCGCTGGGCCTGGCGGACGACCGGATCCACGCGTTGATCCTCGGCTACTGGCACACCATCGTCACCCCGCCGATGGTGTTCGCCGAACTGGTGTCCGAAGTGGTCGGGGAGTACCGGGCGAAGGGCATCCACAAGCCCGTCGTCGCGTCGCTGTCGGGGGACGTCGAAGTCGAGGAGGCGAGCGATCATCTGTACGACCGCGGCATCGTGGCGTATCCGTACACGACCGAGAAGCCGGTGGCGGTGCTCGGCGCGAAGTACCGCTGGGCACGGGCCGCGGGCCTGCTTTCGAACCTGAGTCGACGATGACGAAGGAGAACTTTCATGACTGCAGCCACTTACCGGGAGATAGTTGACGAGAACGGCAGAACCTACCGGATAGGGGAGTCACCGCACGACATCATGGGGCGCTCCCGGGGCTTCATGGTCTGGCTGCCCTGGATCGCCATGATGGCGGTCAGCGTGTTCGAGTACGGCTGGGGGGCAGTCGAAGGCACCCTGGAGGAGAAGTACGGCTGGACGCTGTCGGACGCGTTCTGGCTGGCGAGCATCTGGGCGGTGTTCCAGGCCGGGGTGGCGTTCCCGGCCGGACGGCTCCGGGAGAAGAACATCGTCTCGGCGAAGACGGCCATGCTGGCCGGCGCGGTGTGCAGCGGCATCGGCTACTTCACCATCGCGCACAGCGGGAACCTGACGGTGGCGTTCATCGGCTACTCGGTGCTCGGCGGCACCGGCGCCGGGCTCGTGTACGCGACCTGCATCAACATGGTCGGCAAGTGGTACCCGGAGAAGCGCGGCGCGCGGACCGGGTTCGTCAACGGCGGCTTCGCCTACGGTTCGGTGCCGTTCATCTACCTGTTCAGCGCGTTCCTCGGGCACGAGAACGTCACCGGGGTGCTGGACGGGATCGGTCTCTACATGCTGATCGTCGTCGGCGTCTGCGGGTTCCTGTTCAAGGACCCGCCGAAGAGCTGGTGGCCGAAGGAGATCGACCCGCTCACCTGGGCGAAGAACAAGTCCGGGGTGAAGAGCCTCGCCAAGAACCCGCCGGCGGTCCGGCAGTTCACCCCGGTCGAGGCGATCCGGACCGGCATGCTCCCGCTGATGTGGGTGTGCCTGGTGATCATCGGCGGGGTCTCGCTGTTCGGTATCAACTTCCAGGTGCCCTTCGCGAGGGAAAGCCACTTCGGCGCGTTCGTCGCGGCTTCCTCGGCCGGCGTGCTGGCGATCGTGAACGGCACCGGCCGCGCGGTCGTCGGCTGGGCGTCGGACAAGATGGGGCGGCGGCAGACGCTCTCCGTGGTGCTGGTCATCGCGGCCGGCGCGCAGTTCGGCGTGCTGTACGCCGGGAACACGCACAACCTGTTCTTGTTCATGGTGTTCGCGTTCCTGACCGGGTTCGGCGGCGGGGCGTTCTACCCGCTGTTCGCGGCGCTCGTGCCGGACTACTTCGGCGAGAACAACAACGCGTCGAACTACGGCCTGGTCTACAGCGCGAAGCTCGTGGGCGGCGTCGGCGGCGGCGGACTCGCCGCGGGCGTCATCAGCGCGTGGGGCTACACGGGTGCGTACGTCCTCGCCGGGTGCATCGCGCTCCTTTCGGCGGTGCTGACCCTCTTCCTGCGCCAGCCCGGCCGGCCGCGCCACCAGCTCGCCGAAACCGAGCTGGTGGCGCGGCCTTCAGCCGCCGCCAGCGGCTGAGCACCCGGTTCGCTCCCCGGTCCCGCGGCCATCAGGACCGGGGAGCCTCCGGGCGTTCGTGGTAGGCCTGGCGCGTCCGTTCGGTGTGCTTGGCCATGATCTGCTCCGCGGCTTCGGTGTCCCCGTCGGAGATCGCGTGGATCAGCTCGTCGTGCTCGTTCCACGCGTCGCGGCCGCGGGGCCGGGCGATCGGCGTGTAGTACCAGCGGACCCGGCGGTCGACCAGGCCGATCAGTTCCGCCAGCACGGCGTTCCCCGACAGCTGCGTGATGAACGCGTGGAGGGCGGCGTTGGCCGCGACCAGGCCTTCGGTGTCGTCGGCGTGCAGGGCCTGGACGCCGACCTGCTGCAGGTCCCACAGGCGCCGGACGTCCTGCGGGGTCGCGTTGCCGGCGGCGAGCTTCGCGGAGTGCGTCTCCAGCACGCTGCGGACGCTCAGCAGCTGGTCGGCCTCCTCGTCGGTCGGCAGGTGCACGAACGCACCCTGCGCCGGGCGGAGGTCCACCCAGCCCTCGCTCTGCAACCGCTGCAGGGCTTCGCGGACGGGCTGCCTGCTGACGCCCAGGTACTCCGCCAGGTCGGCTTCGACCAGGTGCTGCCCGGGTTCGAGGGTGCGGTTGATGATCAGCTCGGCGAGGGCTTCGTAGACGACCTGCCGCAGGGGCGCGGGCCGTTCGACGCGCTTGGCGGCGGTCGAGCTGAGCGAGCCCTTGGCCGTGCGGCGGCCGGACGGGCCGCGCTCTGGAAGCGGGGATGCGGGCTGGCTCACGGGACACCTCGAAGGGGAGAGGAAAGCGATCTTCTGCGATCAGGATACAGGTTTTGGTATGCAAAATCCCAGACTCTCACCCGCTCGGGAGTTTTCACCGCGAGGAGCACAAAGCCTGTTCAGCGCTGTGGATCCAGGATACTGTATGCAATCACGTGCTCGACCGAAGCGGGAGGCACATCATGAAGGTGGCTGTTCTCGGGGCCGGGGCGATCGGTGCCTACGTCGGGGCCGCGCTGCACCGCGGCGGGACCGAGGTGCACCTGATCGCCCGGCGTGCCCACCTCGCGGCGATGCGCGAGCACGGCGTCCGCGTGCTCAGCCCGCGCGGCGACTTCACCGCGCACCCCCACGTCACGGACGACCCGGCCGAAGTCGGCGAAGTCGACTTCGTCTTCCTGGGCCTCAAGGCCAACTCCTACGCCTCGTGCGGGCCGCTGCTCGCACCGCTGCTCGGTCCCGAGACGGCGATCGTGGCCGCGCAGAACGGCATCCCGTGGTGGTACTTCCACGGCCTCACCGGCCACCCGCTCGAAGGACGGCGGGTCGAGACCGTCGACCCCGGCGGCTCGGTGACCGAGGTGCTCGAGCTGCGTCGCGCCATCGGCTGCGTCGTCTACTGCTCGACGGTCATCGAGGAGCCGGGCGTGATCCGGCACCTCGAAGGCACCCGGTTCTCCCTCGGCGAGCCGGACGGCGAGATCTCCGCGCGCTGCAAGGTGCTCAGCGCGGCGATGATCGCCGGCGGGCTCAAGGCGCCGGTCGAACCCGACCTGCGCACCGACATCTGGGTCAAGCTGATGGGCAACGTCGCCTTCAACCCCCTGTCCGCACTGACCCGGGCGACCATGGCGCAGATGTGCGAGCACGACGACACACGCGCGCTCGTCGCCACGATGATGACCGAAACCCTCGCCATCGCCCGCGCCGCGGGCAGCGACCCGCAGGTCTCGGTCGAGAAGCGCATCGACGGCGCCTGGCGCGTCGGCCACCACAAGACGTCGATGCTGCAGGACCTCGAAGCCGGCAAGCCGCTCGAGACCGACGCGATCATCGGCGCCGTCGTCGAGCTGGCGGCGCTGACCGGCGTCCCCGCGCCGGCGCTGCGCCACGTCCACGCCGCCATCGGCCTGCTCGGCCACACCAGCACGACGCCCGTCCCCGTCGGGTCGCACTGAACCGGAGGTACCCCGTGAAGCGCAAGAACACCGAGCCGTACGTCCGGCTCACCCGGCCACTCGTGCGAGACTCCGGCGTCCTGCGGCCGGCGACCTGGGAGGAGGCCCTCGACCGGGCCGCCGCCGGGATCCGCCGGACCCTCGAAGCCAAGGGGCCCGAGGCGTTCGGGATGTTCTCGTGCGCCCGCGCGACCAACGAGATGAACTTCGTCGCGCAGAAGTTCACCCGCGCGGTGATCGGCACGAACAACGTCGATTCGTGCAACCGCACGTGTCACGCGCCGAGCGTGGCCGGCCTGGCGCGGGTGTTCGACAGCGGCGGCGGGACGTCGTCGTACCAGGAGATCGAGGACGCCGACGTCATCGTGATCTGGGGCGGCAACCCGCGCGAGGCGCACCCGATCTTCTTCCAGCACGTGCTCAAGGCCGTCCACAAGGGAGCGAAGCTATTCGTCGTCGACCCGCGCCGGACGAGCACCGCGAGCTGGGCGCACCGGCAGCTGCAGCTGGAGGTCGGCACCGACATCCCGCTCGCGCACGCGATCGCGCGGGAGATCATCCACTCCGGACTGGCGAATCGTGCGTTCATCGAGCGGGCCACCGAAGGGTTCGAAGAATTCGCCGCGTCGGTCGAGCCGTGGACCCTGGAGGTCGCCGAGAAGACCACCGGCGTGCCGGCCGAGCTGATCGAGGAGCTCGCCCACACCTACGCCCGCGCCGATCGCGGCCAGCTGTCGTGGACGCTCGGGATCACCGAGCACCACAACGGCACCGACAACGTCCTGTCGCTGATCAACCTGTCCCTGCTGGCCGGTCACGTGGGCCGCTACGGGGCCGGGCTGAACCCGTTGCGCGGGCAGAACAACGTCCAGGGCGGCGGCGACATGGGCGCCATCCCGGACCGGCTGCCCGGCTTCCAGGACGTCCTCGACGCCGGCGTCCGGGCGAAGTTCGACGCGGCGTGGGGCTCGGCCATCCCGCCGCACCAGGGCCTCAACCTCACGCAGATGCTCGACGCGAGGGAACGCGGCGACCTGACCTGCGTGTACATCATCGGCGAGAACCCGGTCCAGTCCGAAGCGGACTGCGAGCACACGATCAAGCGGCTGGCCAACGTCGATCACCTCGTGGTGCAGGACATCTTCCTCACCAAGACCGCGCAGCTGGCCGACGTCGTGCTGCCGGCGTCGGCGGCCTGGTGCGAAAGCGACGGCACGTTCACCAACTCCGAACGGCGGGTCCAGCGCGTCCGCAAGGCCCTCGAACCGCCGGAAGGCGCGCGCGACGACATCGAGCTGCTGTCGGAGCTGGCCCGCCGGCTCGGCCACGACTGGCACTACACCGGCGGCGAAGAGGTCTGGGACGAGCTGCGTTCACTCTCGCCGATGCACGCCGGGATGTCCTACGCACGCCTCGAAGAACTCGGCGGGATCCAGTGGCCGTGCTTCTCCGAGGACACCCTGGAACCGACGTTCCTGCACGGGCGGCTGTGGGCCGAGGACCCGGCCGAGCGCGGGCGGCCGGCGCCGTTCACGGTGCTCGAGCACAGCCCGCCGGTCGACCTGCTGTCCGAGGAATTCCCGATCCGGCTCACCACCGGGCGGCGGCTGGACTCCTACAACACCGGTGTCCAGTCGGGCGGGTTCCCGTCGCCGCTGCGTCAGGGCGAGACCCTCGACCTGTGCCCGGAGGACGCGCGATCACTCGGGGTCGAACCCGACGAGCTGGTCCGGATCTCCTCGCGGCGCGGGGAAATCGTCGCGCCCGTCCGGCTCGACAAGGGCCTGAAGCCGGGGCTGGCGTTCATGACCTTCCACTTCCCGGACGAGGTCGACGTCAACGTCATCACCATCGAGGCGACCTGCCCGATCGCCGGGACCGCGGAGTACAAGGCCGCGGCCATCCGCGTCGACAAGCTCACGGTGGAGGTCTGAAGTGGACCTCAAGCTCCTGGACGCCGTGGCGTCGCGTGAAGAGGAGGAGGCGGTCGCCGGGTTCGCGGGCGGCGGCCGCGACCAGCTGCTGCCCGCGCTGCACGCGGTCAACGACCGGGTCGGCTGGCTCAGCCAGGGCGCGCTGAACCTGATCTGCGAGACGCTGCACGTGCCGCCCGCCGACGCGTACGGCGTGGCCAGCTTCTACTCGCTGTTCGCGCTCGAAGAACGCCCGGAGCGGGTCGTGCACGTGTGCACCGACCTGGCCTGCCGGGTCAAGGGCGCGGAAACCGTGTGCGAGGTACTCACCGAGCACGTCGGCGCCGCGGGGAAGGCGCGCGGCGGGGTCACGTGGCTGCGCGGCCCGTGCCTCGGCGTGTGCGAACGGGCCCCCGCGGCGCTGACGTTCCAGGCCGGCGACCCGGCCACCACCGAGCTGGTCGCCCCGGCCACCGGGGCGTCGGCCGTGCTGGCCGCCCAGCGCGAACCGTCCCCTTCGGACGGTTCGCCGCCGCTGATCCACCAGAAGGACGGCCTCCGGCTGCTGCGCCGCGTCGGCGTCGTCGATCCGTCCACTTTGGACGGCTACCGCGCGACCGGGGGCTACGCGGCACTGCGGAACGCCCTGCGGATGGGGGAGGCCGCGGTGCTGCGCGAGGTCACCGACGCCGGCCTGCTCGGCCGCGGCGGGGCGGCGTTCCCGACCGGGCGCAAGTGGGCCGCCACGGCCGCGCAGCCCGCCGGGCCGCACTACCTGGTGTGCAACGCCGACGAGAGCGAACCCGGCACGTTCAAGGACCGGGTGCTGCTCGAAGGCGACCCGTTCGCGCTGGTGGAGGCGATGACGATCGCCGCGTTCACGATCGGCGCCCGGCAGGGCTACGTGTACCTGCGCGGCGAATACCCGCGAGCGCTGCGGCTGCTGCGCAACGCAGTGGCGGTCTGCCGGGAACGCGGCCTCCTCGGCACGGACATCATGGGGCACCCCGGGTTCTCGTTCGACATCGAGATCCGCCGCGGCGCCGGCGCGTACATCTGCGGCGAAGAGACGGCGATCTTCAACTCCATCGAGGGCTTCCGCGGCGAGCCCCGCACGAAGCCGCCGTTCCCCGTCGAGAAGGGGCTCTTCGGCAAGCCGACGGTCGTCAACAATGTCGAGACCCTGGTGAACGTGCCGCTGATCCTCACTGGGGGCGCGGCCGCCTACCGGGCGATCGGCACCGAGGCATCGGCGGGGCCGAAGCTGTTCTGCCTGTCCGGCAACGTCGAACGGCCCGGCGTCTACGAAGTGCCGTTCGGCACGACCCTGCGGGAGCTGCTCGCCCTGGCCGGGGGCGTGCCCGAAGGCCGGTCGCTGCGCGCGATCCTGCTCGGCGGCGCGGCGGGCGGGTTCGTCCGGCCCGACGAGCTGGACCTGCCGCTGACCATGGAGGACGCGCGGGCGGCGAAGACGACGCTCGGCTCGGGCGTCGTCCTGGTCCTCGACGACCTGGCCGACCTCGGTGGCTTCCTGCTGCGGATCGCGGAGTTCTTCCGCGACGAGTCGTGCGGGCAGTGCGTCCCGTGCCGGATCGGGACGGTCCGGCAGGAGGAGGCGATCCACCGCTACCTGGCGGCGGGCTCGGACGAACGGGCGCTGCTGCGCGAAGTGGGCGGGGTGATGCGGGACTCGTCGATCTGCGGTCTGGGCCAGACCGCGTGGAACGCCATCGAATCCGCGATCGACCGGCTGGGGGCACTGGGATGACCATCGTGGACATCGGGATCCCGCGACGGCTCGTCGAGTTCACTGTGGACGGTGAGACCGTCCGCGTGCCCGAGGGCTTGACGATCCTCGACGCGTGTACGGCGACGGGCACGGACATCCCGACGTTGTGCTACGGCGACACCCTGGAACCGGCGAACGCCTGCCGCGTCTGCATGGTGGAGGTCGAGGGCTCGCGGACGCTGGTGCCGTCGTGCTCCCGCAAGGCCGAGCCGGGCATGGTCGTGCACACCGGCTCCGAGCGGACGCGCACCAGCCGCAAGGTCGTCCTCGAACTGCTGGCCTCCGCGACCGACCTCTCGACCACGCCCGGCGTCGCGGAGTGGCTGGCGGAAACGGGTGCGGACCCGGACCGCTTCGGCCCGGACGCGGCGACGGTCGCCCAGCCGGCCATTGTGGACAACGAGCTGTACGTGCGGGACTACGGGAAGTGCGTCCTCTGCTACAAGTGCGTCGACGCGTGCGGCGAGCAGTGGCAGAACTCGTTCGCGATCACCGTGGCGGGCCGGGGTTTCGACGCGCGGATCTCGACGGAGTTCTCGAACCCGCTCCCCGAGAGCGCGTGCGTCTACTGCGGCAACTGCGTGGAGGTGTGCCCGACCGGGGCACTCAGCTTCAAGCGCGAGTACGACAAGCGCGCGGACGGCACCTGGGACGAGTCCCGCCAGTCGGCGACGACGACGGTCTGCACGTTCTGCGGCGTCGGCTGCAACCTGACGCTGCACGTCCAGGACAACGAGATCGTGAAGGTGACTTCACCACACGAGAGCTCGGTGACGCACGGCAACCTCTGCATCAAGGGCCGGTTCGGCTGGCAGCACGTCCAGAACCGTTAGGACCACGCCGAAGTCACGCGGTCGAGGTTGAGGAGCACGGTGGGGTGCCGCTCGACGGCCTTGCGGCGGCGCAACGCCCGGAGGAGGGAACGTTCGTTCCGGCGGTCCACGGTCTGCACGGCCTGGATCCGCACGTGGGCGTCCTCGTCGTCCAGCGCCGACTCCAGCAGCACTGTCGCGTCCCCGCCGGCATCGATGAGGTGCCAGACGGCGGACGCGCGGGTGCCCGGATCGGGCCGGGCGAGCAGGGGTGCCAGGTCCGTGACGAGGAGTTCGCCGGAAGCGGTCAACGCCCGCATCGTCTGCCAGGCCACGCCGGGGTCGGGGTCGGCGAGGAGCGCCCGGGCCCGGGCAGCGAGATCCGGGACGCCCAGTGCGGCGAGGACGTGGATCGCTTCGGCCCGTACGGCGGGGTCGGAGTCGGTCAGCGCGGCGCGGGCAGCGGGCGCCACCGCCGCCTTCGCCGCCCGGGCGGCCGCCAGTGCCGCCACGCGCACCCGGGCATCCGGATCGGCGGATGCGGCGGCGAACGCCACGGCCGCCTCGTGGCCGGTCGAGGGCAAGCAGGCCACCGAATACGCGGCCTTGGCTCGCCGTCGCGGGTCCGGATCCCCGGTGAGGACGGTGAGCAGGGCGGCTTCGCCACCGGGGAGCTTGTGGCCGAACGCCGACACGGAGCACCCGGCCAGCAACTCGTCGAGCCAGCGGTGGTACCACGCGAGGAAGCTCTCGTCCTCCAGGACGTACGGGGCGGGCACACCGTTGAGGTCGAGGTTGACCAGCCGCCCGCGGCCCGGGCCGGACACGACGAGGTGCGTGTACCCGGTGCAGCCGTGGTGGACGAGCGCGAGCGTGCCCTGGACCGGGTCGGGCCGGTCGTCCGGCCCCCAGAAGGCGTCCCACCACTCGTTCTCGTACCACTGGCCCGGCCGGAACGGGCTCGGTGCGCGGAGGTGGCCGGGGAACGAGTCGGACACCTCCGCGTATGCGTCGGCGAGCCGGAGCAGCCCGTAACCCGGGCCCGCACCACCGTTGCCGACCTCGAGCAGGAACGCGCGGTAGCTCTCGGGCAAGCGGATGCCGTGCGCCGCCTCGAACGCCGCGACCTCGTGCTCGGGCAGAACCGCGTTCAGCCGGTAGCGGTGGTGGCCGGCGCCGAACGAGTCGCGCAGCCGCGGATCGGCGGCCGCCCGCTCGAGTTTCTCGACGACCGCGGCACGCGTTCCGGTCATGGTCTTTCCCCCCGTGGTTCGGCGCCAGCGTAACGAGCGGTCGCCGACGCGAGCGTTGACCTTGGGCCTGTCCGGCAGCTATTCTCGATATGCGAAAGAAAAATTCCGGATAGCGAAATTTGAGGTAGCGATGCCCGAGCACTCCCTGCCGTACGTCGTCAACCTGTCGCTGCTGTTCAAGGAAGTTCCCCTCCTCGAGCGCGCGGCGGCCGCGCGGGCGGCGGGCTTCAGCGACGTCGAGTACTGGTGGCCGTTCGAGTCCGCCGTGCCCGGGCGGGACGAGGTGGACGCCTTCGTGCGGAGCCTGGACGGTGTCCGGCTGCGCGGGCTGAACTTCTACGCCGGGGACATGGCCGCGGGGGAGCGGGGCCTGGTGTCCTGGATCGGGCGCGAAGCCGAGTTCGCCGACAGCCTCGTCGTCGCGCTGGACATCGCCGAGCGCACCGGGTGCCGCAGCTTCAACGCGCTCTACGGCAACCGGCTCGACGGCGAAGACCCCGTCAAGCAGGACGACCTGGCGCTGGTGCACCTCGCCACCGCCGCGGAAGCCGCCGCGAAGATCGGTGCGCAGCTGGTCCTCGAACCGCTCTCCGGTGCGGACCGCTACCCGCTCAAGACCGCCGCGGACGCCGTGGCCGTGCTCGACGACCTCGGGCGCGACAACGTGCGGCTGCTGGCCGACCTGTACCACCTGGCAGTCAACGGCGACGACCTGGACGCGCTGCCGACGACGCACATCGCCCGGATCGGGCACGTGCAGATCGCCGACGCGCCCGGGCGCCACCAGCCCGGCACCGGCTCGCTGGACATCGAGGGACACCTCGCGAAGCTGCAGGACGCCGGCTACGACGGGTTCGTCGGGATCGAGTACGTCCCGGAGCCCGACACCCTCGCGTCGCTGGACTGGCTGCCGATCACCCGAAGGGGACGAGCATGAAACTGGGATTCATCGGACTGGGCGTGATGGGCGCCCCGATGGCCGCGCACCTGGTCGCGGCCGGGCACGACGTCGCCGGCTACGACGTCCACGCGGCGGCGGGGGAGAAGCTCGCGGCCGCCGGCGGGCGCGCCGCGACCGGTGTCGCCGACGCGGTGGCCGGCGCGGCCGTCGTGATCACGATGCTGCCGAACCACCCGCAGGTCGAGGAGGTCGTGCTGGCCGCCGGTGGCGTCCTCGACGCCGCCGAGCCCGGCGCGCTGCTGATCGACATGAGCACCATCCGGCCCGAGACGTCGATCGCGGTCGCCGAAGCCGCGCGGGACAGGAAGATCCGCGTGCTCGACGCTCCCGTGTCGGGTGGCCAGGCGGGCGCCGAGCAGGCGTCGCTGTCCATCATGGTCGGTGGCTCCGAGGAGGACTTCGAGGCCGCCAAGCCGGTGCTCGACGCCGTCGGCAAGACCGTCGTGCACGTCGGCCCGCACGGCGCCGGCCAGGTCGTCAAGGCCGCGAACCAGCTCGTCGTCGGCGGGATCTACGGGCTCGTCGCCGAAGCGATCGTGCTGCTCGAAGCGTCCGGTGTGGACGCCGCCACCGGCCTCGACGTGCTCGCCGGGGGACTGGCGGGCAGCCGGATCCTCGAGCTCAAGCGCAGGTCCATGGTGGACCGTCAGTTCGCGCCGGGGTTCCGGATCGACCTGCACCACAAGGACATGGGGATCGCGCTGGCCGCCGCCCGGCAGGCCGACGTCGCGCTCCCGCTCACCGGGCTGGTCGCCCAGCTCGTCGCCGCCGGCCGCGCCATGGGGTACGGCTCCCTGGACCACTCGGCCTTGCTGAAGGTCGCCGAACAGTTGTCGGGCCGCGTCCCGGCGGAGGTGTGACATGCCCAGAATCCCCGCGATGCAGGCGGTCGTCGACGTCCTGGAGAGCGAAGGCGTCGACACCGTCTTCGGCTGCCCCGGCGCCGCGATCCTCCCGCTGTACAACGCCCTGCAAGGACGGGCGATCGAGCACTTGATCGTCCGCCACGAAGAGGGCGCGACGCACATGGCCGACGGCTGGGCGAGGACGAACGGCAACGTCGGCGTCGCCATCGGCACGTCCGGCCCGGCCGGGACCAACATGATCACCGGGCTCTACACCGCGCACGCGGACTCGATCCCGATGATCTGCATCACCGGCCAGGCGGCCACGACGAAGCTGCACCAGGAAGCCTTCCAGGCGGTCGACATCGTCGAGATCGCCAAGCCGGTCACCAAGTGGGCGGTGCAGGTCAAGGAAGCCGCGCAGCTGCCGTGGATCTTCCGCGAGGCATTCCGGGTCGCGCGGTCCGGCCGGCCCGGTCCGGTGCTCATCGACCTGCCGATCGACGTCCAGAAGCAGGACATCGAGTGGGACTCGTCGATCGACTCGCCGCTGCCGGTGACCGCCGTGAAGCCCGCGGCCGCGCGGGTCGAGCGGGCCCTCGAAATGCTCCTGGCCGCCGAACGCCCGATCATCCTGGCCGGTGGCGGCGTCGTCCTCGGCGAGGCGAGCGAGCAGCTGCGCGCCGCGGCCGAGCGCCTGGACGTGCCGGTGCAGGTGACGCTGATGGGCAAGGGCAGCTTCCCCGAGAACCACGAGCTGTTCGCCGGGATGGCGGGCATCCAGACGTCGCAGCGCTGGGCGAACGCGGCCTTCCTGGAGTCGGACCTGGTGCTGGCGCTGGGCGCTCGGTTCGGCGACCGGCACACCGGTGAGCTGTCGGTGTACCGGGGTGAGCGGAAGTTCATCCACGTCGACATCGAGCCGACGCAGCTGGGCAAGGTGTTCGGGCCCGACCTCGGGATCGTTTCGGACACGCGGGAGTTCCTCGACGCGCTGCTGGCGGCGCTGGAGAAGCGGGAAGTCTCGCAGAGGCGTGCGTGGGTCGGCCGGATCGCGGAGCTCAAGGAAGCGCTTCCCCGCCGCGACGACTTCGACGCCCTGCCGATCAAGGCGCCGCGGGTCTTCAAGGAGATCAACGAAACCTTCGGCGAGGACACGTACTTCGTCACCGCGATCGGGCTCTACCAGATCTGGTCGGGCCAGTTCCAGCAGGCGCACAAGCCGCGCCACTACCAGGTGTGCGGCCAGGCCGGCCCGCTCGGCTGGGAGATCCCCGCCGCGATCGGCGTGAAGAAGGCGCGGCCCGGAGCCGAGGTCGTCGGCGTGGTCGGCGACTACTCGTTCCAGTTCCTCGTCGAGGAGCTGGCGGTGGCGGCCCAGTACGACGTCGGGTTCGTGCTGATCATGCTCAACAACGAGTACCTCGGCCTGATCCGCCAGGCCGAGACCGGGTACGACATGAACTTCGAGGTCGACATCCACTACGACGCGAACGGCACGGACAACGTCAAGATCATGGAGGCCTACGGCTGCTCCGGCACCCGCGTGCACGAGCCGGGAGAGATCC
The DNA here is from genome assembly GCF_023008405.1 of Amycolatopsis sp. FBCC-B4732. Taxonomy (NCBI): domain Bacteria; kingdom Bacillati; phylum Actinomycetota; class Actinomycetes; order Pseudonocardiales; family Pseudonocardiaceae; genus Amycolatopsis; species Amycolatopsis sp. FBCC-B4732. Next base: position 3,280,350 of record NZ_CP095376.1, on the reverse strand, counting down.
GGACGTCGCTGGAGTGGGCGCGCAAGGAGGCCGAGCGCACCAGCCGCCCGGTCCTGGTGGAGATCATGATCGAACGCGAGGGCAACGCCGCCATGGGTGCCGCCCTCGACGCCGTCCGCGAGTTCGAACCCACGTAACACCCGCGTGACCACGGCCGCCGCGCGAGACCCTGACCTCGTGCGGCGGCCTTTCCGCGCCCTGGGTCAGGCGGTTGTCGGAAAGTACAAACGCGGGCGGTAAATTCACCCGCCTTTCAGGGGTTTTGCCGTGGTCCCGGCCACACCCGAGCGTGTGTACTTCTTGACGAAGCAGCCCCGAAAGGACGTCCACAGTGGAATTCCTCCGACCCGCCTCGCTGGCCGACGCGCTCGCCGCGCGTGCCGCGAACCCCGGTGCGGTCCCGATCGCCGGCGGCACGGACGTGATGGTCGAGATCAACTTCGACCACCGCCGTCCCGGCGCCCTGCTCGACCTCGGCCGCGTCGCCGAGCTCCACGAGCACGGCACCGACGGCGGCCGGATCCGCATCGGTGCGGCAGTGCCCTACACCCGGATCATCGCCGAACTGGGCACGCAGCTGCCCGGCCTGGCGATGGCCGCGCGGACCGTGGGGTCGCCGCAGATCCGCAACCGCGGTTCCGTGGGCGGCAATCTGGGCGCGGCTTCGCCCGCGGGTGATGCCCACCCGGCGTTGCTGGCGGCCGGCGCCGAGGTCGAAATCGCCTCGGTCCGCGGCACCCGGGTCGTCGCGGCGAAGGACTTCTACCTGGGGGTCAAGCGCAACGTCCTGGCCGAAGACGAGCTGATCACCGCGGTGCTGCTGGAGCCGGCCACCGGGCCCCAGCAGTTCAGCAAGATCGGCACGCGCAACGCGATGGTCATCGCGGTCGCCGCGTTCGGGCTGGCCCTGCACCCGGCCGAACGGCGGGTCGGCACCGGCGTCGGCTCGGCCGCGCCCACTCCGCGCCGGGCCGTCGAAGCCGAGGAGTTCCTGGCCGGCGAGCTGGACTGGGACGCCCCGAAGGCGCTGAACGACTCGGTCAAGCGCCGCTTCGGCGACCTGGTCGCCGGGGCCGCCTCGCCGATCGACGACGTCCGGGGCAGCGCGGCCTACCGGCGCCACGCACTGGGGGTCATGGCGCGGCGGACGCTGACCTGGGCCTGGACCGAATACTGCGAAGGGAGCGCGAAGTGCGCGTGAATGTCACCGTCAACGGCGAGCACCGCCGGGCGGACAACGTCTGGGAAGGCGAGAGCCTGCTCTACGTGCTGCGCGAGCGGCTCGGCCTTCCCGGCTCGAAGAACGCCTGTGAACAGGGGGAATGCGGTTCGTGCACGGTCTACCTCGACGGTGTCCCGGCGTGCGCGTGCCTGGTCGCGGCCGGGCAGGCCGAGGGCCGCGACGTCGTCACTGTCGAGGGCCTGGCCGAGGGCGACGAGCTCGACCCGGTGCAGGAGTCGTTCGTCGAGCGCGGCGCGGTCCAGTGCGGGTTCTGCACGCCCGGCCTGCTGGTCGCGGCGCACGACCTGATCGAGCGGGTCCCGGACCCGAGCGACGTCGAGATCCGCGAGGCCCTCGCCGGGAACCTCTGCCGCTGCACGGGTTACGAGAAGATCCTCGACGCCGTCCGCGACGCGGCCGCGAAGAAGGCCGTCCGATGAGCGCGCCGGCCCGCTCCCCGCAGGAGCTGCACGACACGATCGCCGGTGGCATCGGCGAGAGCCCGCTGCGCCCGGACGGCACGCTCAAGGTCCGCGGCGAGTTCGCCTACTCCTCGGACCTGTGGCACGAGGACATGCTGTGGGGCGCCACGCTGCGCAGCCCGCACCCGCACGCCCGGATCGTCCGCCTCGACGTCTCCCGCGCGCTCGCCCAGCCCGGCGTGCACGCGGTGCTCACGCACGAGGACGTACCGGGGGAGAACGTCTACGGCCTCAAGTACCAGGACACGCCGGCGCTGGCCGCGGACCTGGTGCGCTACCAGGGCGAGCCGATCGCGATCCTGGCCGCCGACCACCCGGAGATCGCGCGGCAGGCGCTCAAGGAGATCGTCGTCGAGTACGACGTCCTCGAGCCGATCACCGACCCCGAGCGGGCCGCGCACGACGACACCCTGCCGAAGCTGCACCCGGACGGGAACCTGGTCCGCCACCAGCGGATCGTCAAGGGCGACCCGGCCGCGACCGCGGACGTCGTGGTCTCCGGCGTGTACGAAATCGGCATGCAGGACCAGGCGTTCCTCGGCCCGGAGTCCGGGCTCGCCGTGCCGGCCGAGGACGGCGGCGTCGACCTCTACCTGGCCACCCAGTGGCTGCACGTCGACCAGCGCCAGACGGCCAAGGCCCTGGGTCTCCCGCTGGAGAAGGTGCGGCTGACGCTGTCGGGCGTCGGCGGCGCGTTCGGCGGCCGCGAGGACCTGTCCATGCAGATCCACTCGTGCATGCTCGCGCTGCGCACCGGGCGTCCGGTGAAGATGAGCTACAACCGCCTGGAGTCGTTCTTCGGGCACGTCCACCGCCACCCGGCGAAGATGTACTACGAGCACGGCGCCACCCGCGACGGCAAGCTCGTCTACGTCCGGGCGCGGATGTACTTCGACGGCGGCGCGTATGCGTCCAAGACCCCGGTGGTGGTCGGCAACGGCACCACCCTGAGCGTCGGTCCCTACGACGTGCCGAACGCGCACATCGAGGGCTGGGGCGTCTACACCAACAACCCGACCTGCGGCGCGATGCGCGGTCTCGGCGCGGTCCAGCCGACCTACGCCTACGAGTCCCAGATGGACAAACTGGCGTCCGCTTTGGACCTGGACCCGGCGGAACTGCGGATCCGCAACGCGCTGAGCGAAGGGTCCACTGTGGTCACCGGTCAGGTGGTGGACTTCCCGGCGCCGGTCGCCGAGCTGGTCCAGCGGGTGCGGGACCTGCCGCTGCCGCCCGAGCCGGCCGGCGAACGCGACATCCGCGAGCTGCCCGGCGGCGCGTCCAACACCACGCACGGCGAAGGCGTCGTCCGCGGGGTCGGCTACGGCGTCACGATCAAGAACATCTCCTACGCCGAGGGGCTCGACGACTACTCGACCGCCCGCGTCCGCCTGGAGGTGCTCGGCGGCGAAGCGGTCGCGATGGTGCACACCGCCGCGGCCGAGGTCGGCCAGGGACTCGTCACCCTGCAGCAGCAGATCGCGCGCACCGAGCTGGGCCTGACGCGGGTCAGCGTGCACCCGGCCGACACGAGCGTCGGTGACGCCGGGTCCAGCTCGGCGTCACGCCAGACCTACGTCACCGGCGGCGCGGTCCGCAACGCCTGCCGCGCGGTCGCCGAAGCGGTGTACGCCCGGCTCGGGGTGCCCGCCGAAGGGATGTCCCTGGTGGGCGGGAAGGTCGTCGCGGCCGACGGCGAAGTCGTCGCGGACCTGGCCGAACTGCTCGGCGACACCGCGATCGAGGAGACCCGCGAGTTCCACCACCGCCCGACCTACCCGCTGGACCCGGAGACCGGGCAGGGTGACGCGCACGTGCAATACGGCTTCTCGGCCCACCGCGCGGTGGTCGACGTCGACCTCGATCTCGGCCTGGTCAAGGTCGTGCAGCTGGACTGCGCCCAGGACGTCGGCAAGGCGATGAACCCCGACGCCGTCGTCGCCCAGATCCAGGGCGGCTCGGCCCAGGGCCTCGGCCTCGCCGTGATGGAGGAGATCCTGGTCAAGGACGGGAAGGTGCGGAACCCGTCGTTCACCGACTACCTCATTCCCACGATCCTCGACATGCCGCCGATGCGCGTCGACGTCCTCGAACGCCCCGACCCGCACGCGCCCTACGGCGTCCGCGGCGTCGGCGAACCGCCCACCATCTCGGCGACCCCCGCGATCGCCAACGCCATCCGCGCGGCCACCGGCCTCGAGCTGCCGCGCGTCCCGATCCGCCCCGAGCACATCACAGGAGTTTGAGATGACCACGTCGCTTTCCGTCGAGCAGGAGTGGCTCGACCAGGCCATCCGCATCGCGGAGACCAACGTCGCGAACGGCGGCGGCCCCTTCGGCGCGCTGATCGTGAAAGACGGCGAGATCGTCTCGACCGGCGTCAACCGCGTCACCGCCAACCTCGACCCGACCGCGCACGCCGAGGTGGTCGCGATCCGGGCGGCCTGCCAGGCACTCGGTACCTTCAAGCTCGACGGCTGCGTGCTCGTGTCCAGCTGCGAGCCGTGCCCGATGTGCCTGTCCTCGGCGCTGTGGGCGCGCGTCGGCAAGGTCCTCTTCGCCGCCGACCGCGACGACGCGGCCAAGGCCGGCTTCGACGACCGCGCCTTCTACGAACTCTTCGACCGTCCCCGCGACACCTGGACGGTCCCCGTCACGCGACTGTCCGCAAAGGACGGTTTCGCCCCCTTCGCGGCTTGGCTCGACAAGGCCGACCGCACCGACTACTGACCCACAAGGCCAGCTGACCGGAGCACAACCGAATCGAACGTCCCGCTCGCCCAGGCACGGCGCTGTGCCTCGGCCTGGCCGAGCACACCCACCGGCAAGGGCAGGACGCATGACCCAGACCGAAGTCACCGCACCAGTGGTCGACGGAGTACCCGAACCACCGCAGCGCCGATCCCTGCTCGACAGGCTGTTCGAGCTGCGGGCCCGGCAGAGCACCCTCGGCCGTGAAGTCCGCGGCGGCGTCACGACGTTCGTCGCGATGGCCTACATCGTGCTGCTCAACCCGCTCATCCTCGGCGCCTCCGCCGACATCACCGGCGCCCGGCTCTCCGCCGCGCAGGTGACCACCGCGACGGCGCTGGCCGCCGCCGTGATGACCGTCCTCATGGGACTCATCGGCAACGCGCCCCTCGCGCTGGCCGCCGGGCTGGGCATCAACGGCATCGTCGCCTTCCAGATGGCGCCGTCGATGACGTGGGCGCAGGCGTTCGGGCTGGTCGTGCTCGAAGGCGTGTGCATCGTGCTGATGGCGGTCAGCGGCGTCCGCGAACGGATCATGAACGCCATTCCCAGGCCGCTCAAGATGGCGATCACCGTCGGGATCGGGCTCTACATCGCCCTGGTCGGGCTGGTCAGCGCCGGGTTCGTGACCCGGGTGCCGGACGCGGCCCAGACCACGGTCCCGGTGCGCCTCGGGGCGAGCGGGCACCTGCACGGCTGGCCGATCGTCGTGTTCTGCTTCGGCCTGCTGCTGATGATCGTGCTGATGGCCCGCAAGGTCCCCGGCGCGGTGCTGATCAGCATCGGGGTGTCCACCGTGCTCGCCGTCGTGCTGCACGAGGGGTTCGGCGTCGGCGGCTGGGGCCTCACCACCCCGGCGCTGCCCGCCCACGTCGTCGCCGCACCGGACTTCGGGCTCTTCGGCCACATCGACCTGTTCGGCGGGTTCGCCTCGGCGGGCGCGCTCGCGGCCACGGTGTTCCTGTTCACGCTGGTGCTGTCCGGGTTCTTCGACGCCATGGGCACGATCACCAGCGTCTCGGACGAGGCCGGGCTGTCGAAGAACGGCAAGGTCCCGCGGATGGGCCGGATCCTGCTGGTCGACGGCGCGGGCGCGATCGCGGGCGGCGTCACCGGCTCGTCGCCGAACACGGTGTTCCTGGAGTCCGCGGCCGGCGTCGGCGAAGGCGCCCGCACCGGGCTGGCGAGCGTCGTCACCGGGCTGCTGTTCGCCGGGACGCTGCTGTTCACCCCGCTCGCCGGCGTGGTGCCGGCGCAGGCCGCGGCGCCCGCGCTGGTGGTCATCGGCGGCATGATGGTCGCGCAGTGCCGCACCATCCCGTGGAACGACCCCGACTACACGATCCCGGTGTTCCTGACCGCGGCCCTGATCCCGTTCACCTACTCGATCACCAACGGCGTCGGCGCCGGCCTGATCGCGTTCGTGCTCATCAAGATCGGCCGTGGCAAGTGGCGCGAGGCCGGCTGGCTGCTTTCCGTGCTGGCGCTGGTGTTCGCGGTGTACTTCGCCGTCGACGGCGTCGAAGCCCTCTTCCGCTAAGGAGAAATCCCGTGGCCCTGATGTTCTTCAACGGCGGCGCCATGCGCGGCGAACCGCTGCACCACCTCCTGGACGGCTCACCGTTCGTGGACACCGCGCGGACCGCGGCGAAGTACCGGTTCTACGCCGTCGGCGAGCAGTGCCCGGCGCTGTACCCGGTGTCGCACGGCGGTGCGGAGGTGGTCGGCGAGGTCTACGACGTTTCGCTCGACGACCTGCGCGACAAGGTGCTGCCGTCCGAACCGCACGAGCTGGAGCTCGGCGTGGTGGAGCTGACCGACGGCAGTTCGGCGTTCGCGATGCTGCTGCGGCGGCCGTACACCTCGCACGTCGCCCTGCGGGACATCACCGAGGTAGGCGACTGGCGGGCCTACTGTGTCGAAAAGTACCAATCTGACCGGCAGCCACGGCGGAACGCGTGCCAGTGAGCCGGTCGACTCCGGGCCGTGTCCGCCTACTTTCGGCCAGATTGGTACAAGGCGAGCGCGTGAAAGTCCTCGTCGCGCCGGACAAGTTCAAGGGTTCGCTGACCGCGGCCGAGGTGGCGTCGGCGGTGGCGGCGGGCCTCGCCGACGGCCACCCGTCGGTCACGGTGGAGACCCTGCCGGTGGCGGACGGCGGCGACGGCACGGTCGACGCCGCCGTCGCCGCCGGGTACGAGCGGGTGCGCGTCCCGGCCCGCGGGCCGACGGGGGCGCCGCTGACGGCGTCGTACGCGGTCCGCGGGGACACCGCGGTCGTCGAGCTGGCCGAGGCGTCCGGGCTGCACCGGCTGCCCGGGGCGCCCGCGCCGCTCACGGCGACGAGCGCGGGAACGGGGGACGTCATCGCGGCGGCGGTGGCCGCGGGCTGCCGCCGGATCGTGCTCGGCGTCGGCGGCAGCGCGTGCACCGACGGCGGCGCGGGCCTGCTGACCGCGCTGGGCGCCCGGCTGCTGGACGACGCCGGCCGCGAACTCCCTCTCGGTGGCGCGGCGTTGGCCCGGCTGTCCTCACTGGACTTGTCCGGTCTGTCCGAAGTGGACATCGAGCTGGCGAGCGATGTGGACAATCCGCTGTACGGGCCGAGTGGCGCGGCTTTCGTCTACGGACCCCAGAAAGGCGCTTCCCCCGCGGACGTCGAAGCGCTCGATTCGGCGTTGCGGCACTGGGCGTCGATCGCGGGTCCGGAGTTCGCCTCGAGGCCCGGTGCCGGAGCCGCCGGGGGAGTGGGGTTCGCCGCGATGGCGGTGCTGGGCGCGCGGATGCGGCCGGGGATCTCGCTGCTGCTGGACTTGCTGGGCTTCGAGTCGGCGTTGGCCGGAGCTTCGCTGGTGATCACCGGTGAGGGGTCACTCGACCATCAGACGCTGTCGGGCAAGGCTCCCGCCGGGGTCGCACGGGCCGCGGCTGCCGCGGGGATCCCGTGCGTCGCGGTCTCCGGGCGCTGCAAGCTGTCGGCCTCCGAGCTGGCGGGGGCCGGGATCGCGGCGGCGTACGCGTTGACGGACCTGGAGCCGGACCCGGCCCGCTGCATGGCGGAGGCGGGACCGCTGCTGCGCCGCCTGGCCCGCCGGGTGGGGGCGGACCACCTGGGCCGGTGAGGCTCAGGCGTCGGCGATGCGGTCCAGCCACTCGGCGAGCAGCACCCGCTCGGCGTCGGTGAGCGTGGTGGTGCCGCCGAGCCCGGCGCGCAGGGCGATCGCCCGTTCGGGCAGGCCGGACGACGCCGGTTCCGCGGTGTCGGTGAGGATGCGGCTCAGCACCGTTTCCCGCGCCGTCGCCGAAAGCTCGCGGTCGCGGTCCGCCTCCGGGGTCGCGATCAGCGAGAGCACGACTCCCATGCCGGTCGCGTGCACGAGCCGGGCCGCGCGGTCGACGCTCACCCGCAGCCGGCCCGCCGCCGCGACCCGTTCGATGATCTCGCGCAGCATCCCTTCGGCTTCGCGCGCGGCGGGGGACGTGCGGCCCGGGCGGGCGTCGCCGTACATGAGCACGTAGAACTCCGGGCGGGACAGCCCGAACTCCTGGTGCAGGTCCCAGCCGCGCCGCAGGTCCTCGACCGGGTCGCCGGTCGAGCCCAGCGCGCGCTTGCTGGTCAGGTACTCGTCGAACCCGTACGCGGCGACCGCGTCGAGCAGGCCGTCCTTGTCGCCGAAGAGCCGGTACAGCGCGGGTGGCTGGACACCGGCGGCCGCGCTGACCGCACGGGTCGAGAGCCCGTCGCGGCCCTCCGCCACCAGCAGCTCGGCCGCCGCCTTGAGGATTCGCTCGCGGGTCTCCGCCGCCGGGCTGACCGGAGTCTTCGTCACCATGGTTCCAATGGTAACAAATCTTGGGTAGCACTAGTTCGACGCTGGGCCGTCCGGCGGAGGGCTGGATCGGTTCAGCCCGATCGGACATTGCTTGTCACCTGCTGGTGGCTCAATATGTTGCCGCTCGCAACATATTGACGACAACGCCGTCGGAGGTCGGAAATGATCAGGTGGAAAGCGGTCCTGGCCTGCGCCGGAGCAGGGGTCCTGCTCGCCGGGCTCGCCCAGGGCACGGCGCTGGCCAGCGGCACCGCGACCGACTGCTGCGGCGGCGGGGCGTCCTGGGCGACCGGCAACAAGTCCGCGCTGGGCACCTCGACGACCGCCGGCAGCCCGGTGTGGTTCACCGTCGCCGACGGCGTCACGTCCGAGGTCTTCTACCCCCGCGCCGACGTCCCGAACACGCAGGACGTGCAGTACGTCGTCACCGACGGCTCGACCTTCGTCGACCTGGAACGCGACGCCACGAACCACGTCGTCACGATGCCCGACGAGAAGGCGCTGCAGTACACCGTCACCAACACCGCCAAGAGCGGGAAGTACCGGATCACCACCGACTACGTGACCGACCCGGCCCGCGCCACCCTGGTCACGAACACCCGGTTCCAGTCCCTCGACGGCGGCAGCTACCGGCTCTACCTGCTGGCCAACCCGTCGATGGCGGGCGGCGGCGCGAACGACAACGCCTGGTGGGACGGCAGCGGCCTGCTCGCCAGTGGCACCGAGACGCTGTTCGGCGGCTCGGCCACCACGGTCGTCCAAGCCCTGCGCGTCTCGACCGGCTTCACCGCGCACGACAACGGCTACACCGGTGCGGGCAGCGACTGCCTGACCGACCTGCGCGCCGACAAGAACCTGAACAACCAGTTCGACAACGTCTCCGGCACCGGCAACGTCGTCCAATGTGGGCAGATCCCGGTCGGCAGCGACACGACGTTCACCGTCGCGCTCGGCTTCGGTGCCACCCCGGCGGCCGCGACCTCGGCCGCGAGCGGGTCGCTGAGCAGCGGGTTCGCCGGCGTCTCGGCGTCCTACCGCAGCGGCTGGAACTCCTACGTCGGCAGCCTGAAACCCGCCCCGGCCAGCGTCTCCGGTGACACGCAACGGCGGCGCGCCTACTACGTCGCCGCGATGGCACTGAAGACCGCCGAGGACAAGCAGCACCCGGGCGCGAGCGTCGCCGGCCTGGCGACGCCGTGGGGCAACTTCACCAACGGCGACCACCTCAACGACGGCTACCACCGCGTCTGGGGCCGCGACCTCTACCAGCAGGCGACCGGTCTGCTGGCCGCCGGCGACAGCGCCCAGGCCAAGCGGATGGCGCAGTTCCTCTGGAACTCCCAGTGGATCGGCAGCCCGACCGCCGGGGACGGCACGACTTACCCGGCGGGGTCGTTCCCGCGCTACAGCCCGGTCTCCGGGGTCGCCGGCGCGAGCGCCCAGCAGCTCGGCTGCTGCGAACAGCTCGACCAGGACGCCGACGCGATCCTGCTCGCGTGGCTGACCGGTCTCACCGACGGCTCGACCTACGCCAAGGTCAAGACGACGGCGAACCACATCGTCTCGACCGGCCCCGACACCACCGAGCGGTGGGAGGAGCAGTACGGCAAGTCGCCGTCGTCGATCGCGGCCGAGGTCGCCGGCCTGATCGCCGCGGGCGCCATCGCCCGGGCCAACGGCGACACCGCGAGCGCGACCTCGTGGGAGTCCACAGCGGACTCCTGGCGCAACTCACTGGTCGGCTGGACGGTGACGACGTCCGGCTATTGGGGCGGCCACACCTACTACGAACGCCTCGACCGGGCCGGGAACCCCAACGACGGCGCGACGATCTGCTTCGACGAAGGCTGCTTCTACGAACACGACGTGACCGACTTCGGCTTCCTCGACCTGGTGCGCCTCGGCATCCGCCCGGCCGGCGACGCCACGATCGCGAACTCGGTCGCCCCGACCGCGGCAGCCTCCGACGGCAACGCGCCGATGCAGGTGACGCTGCCCAACGGCGACGTCTACTTCCACCGCTACCCGCACGACAACTACGGCGAGAGCACCGCGAACTGCAGTGGCTGGCCGGCGGGCGGAAACCAGCGGTTCGGACGGCTTTGGCCGGTGCTGTCGGGGGAGCGGGGCCAGTACGAACTCGCCAACGGCCGTTCGGCGGCGGTGTACCTCAAGTCCATGGCGGACTCGGCCAACGACGGGTACTTCGTGCCCGAACAGGTCTGGGACCGCGGCGACGCCGGGTGCTTCGGGCTCGGCCGGCCGACCGGCAGCGCGGGCCCGCTGATGTGGGCCGAAGGCCAGTACCTCCGGCTGGCGCAGAACATGGACGCGGGCCGCAACCTCGACACGCCGTCGATCGTCAAGTCCCGCTACGGCACCTGAGCGGCCAGCTCGCGGGCCCGGGTCAGCAGCTTCTCGACCCGGGCCCGCAGCTCCGGGGTGTCCCGGCCGAGGTCCGGCAGGAGCTTCGCGTAGGCCGCGACGAGGGTCCGGTAGTTCCGCGCGAACTTGCTCTTGCCGGTCTGGCGGGCGTAGCGGGCGTCCAGGTCGATGATCTCCTGGGCCAGCACGGCCGCGGCCGCCGCCAGTTCGGTCCGCTCGTCCGCTTCGGCGTCCCGGCGTTCGCGCCGCGCCACCGCCGTCCGGGTGGCCCGGCGCGCGGTGAGGTAGAGCGCCGACGAGCCCAGGAGCACGGCCCCGGCCGCGGCGGCGGCGATCAGGTACCGCGGCAGCGACGGGCTGACCGTGCGGCCGCCGTCGGGGATCGCGCCGGAGCGCACGAGCAGGTCGTAGTTGATGACCAGCACCTTCAGCGCCTCGACGGGCCGGTCGGCGAAGGCGTCGATGCCGTTGCCGATCATCGACTCCGCGACGAACGCCTTGCCGAAGTTCTCGTCGTCGCGGCCGGGCAGCCGCGAGCACCCGTACTTCTCGTAGTCGTCGCCGTCCCGGCCGAGCATCACGGCGAGGGTGCCGTCGGCCGCGCTGCCCAGGCTGTCGCACGCGTCGCTCAGGTCCGCGCCCGGTTCGAGGAACGCGACCACCAGCCGCCGGTTGCCGATCACGCGCTCGGCGGCCGGCCGGTCGAGGGTGACCCCGGGCGCGGCGTACACCGACGCCGCGCGCAGCTGCCGGGCGACCGGGCCGTCGAACACGCCCGCCGACCACACCGCCCACCCCGCGAGCACGAGGCAGCCGAGCACCGCGATCCCGAACGCCGAACGGAAGAACCGGGTCACGCGAGCCTCCCCCGCAGGAACGCCGCCGGCCGGTAGTCCGGGCGGCCGATGAGGTCGGCGGTGGTGTCCAAATCGGACTCGGCCGCGTCGAGCAGGCTGTGCACGTGCCGGTCCGGAAGCTTCTCGGTGAACGCTTCCCCGGCCGCCGTCAGCTGGGTGATCCCGCGGGTCAGTGCCGCCGCCGAGGCGCCGTCGGTGAGCCCGGAGACCTCGACGGCGAGCGCGGTCAGCCCGGCCAGGCGCGCGGGTACGCCCGTCGTGGCCGGCCGGTCCCGGTGCACCACCCGGCGGGCCGAGAGCGCGAGGAACCCGACCGCGCAGGCGGCGAACAGCCACGGCAGCGCGGGCAGCGCGACCCGGAGCGGGTCGAACGGGGTGTAGGGGAGCGGGCGGTCGAACAGCCCGGCGTAGCGGATGGCCGTGACGCGGTCGAGCCACGCGCCCAGCACGTTGCGCTGCGGGTAGGCGTACTCGCTGAGCCGGTCGGCGAACTGGCCGTAGAAGCTGGCCGTCACGACCTCGGAGAACGCGGCGGCCGACGGGCCGTCGTACTCGATCCACTGGCCGTACACGGCGACGATCGGCCGGCCGGGGAACTCCTTCGCCAGCGCCGGTCCGAAGTGGACGAGCGGCTGACCGGCCGGCTGCCGCGGCAGCGCCACGTACAGCGGCTGCGCGCCGGGGAACGCGGAGGTGGTCGCGGGAGCGTCGTTCAGCGTGGCGCCCGGGGCGAGGTACCGGCCGGTGCCGCGCAGGGCCGTGGTGACGGCGGTGAGCTCCCCGGCCGTCGGGTCGCGCCGGGCGATGGCGGGCTGGTCCGGCGGCTCGGGCCGGTGGTTCAGGCGGGCGATCAGGGTGGTCAGCGACCCGGTGACGTCCCCGGTGGCGAACTGGTGGATCCACTCGCTCGCGCGGTCGGCCGAAGCCTGGTAGATCCCGCCGCTGACCTCGGTGCCGACGATGCGGACGGTCGCGGCTTCGACCTCGTGCACCCGCTGCGCGTCCGCCTTCTTCAGCCCGGGCGGCACGACGAGGATCCGGTAGCCGGTGCCGCCGGCCGCGGCCCGCACGGCCTGGTCGTCCCAGGTCGCGATCGCACCCGGGAGCCGCACGACCGGGGCGGCGCCGACCATCGCCGTGAGCTGTTCGTCCGACGGGAGGGTCGCGCCGCTCAGCTCGCCCGCCGAGCCTTCGGGGATCGGGTCCTTCGCCGCCGGTGCCTGGCCGTAGCTGACGTCGGTGCTCTGCTTCTGCACCAGGAGGAACGTCACCAGCACGGCGACGGCCGCGGCGAGCAGGACCCAGCGAATCCGGTCAGTCACGGGCCGCCTCCCGCCACAGCGCGTCGGCGCGGCGCGCGTGGTCCTCGGCCGCCCGGGCCGCTCGTTCGCCGCCGCGGGCGGCCGCGATCGTCTCGGCTCGCGTCAGCAGCTGCTCGGCTTCCGGATGGGGCACGGCCGCCGCGTCCCGGCTGACGGCGGCGGCGTCGATCGCCGCCCGCGCGGCCGACCAGGCGGTCCGCCGGCGCAGGTCCCGGTTCCGCCACCACGGCAGCGCGACGACCCCGGCCCCGGCGGCGGCGAGCACCACCGCGCCGAGCACCCACACGAGCCACGTCATCCGGCCACCTTCGCACTTCGATCTTCGGCGAGGACGTCATTCTGACGGCCGGAGCCCGGGAATGTGACAACGTTGCCGCATCGTGTCCCGGCCGGTCACCGGACCAAGTGGACAGTCTTCGCGGCCGGGACGAACGTCGCGGTCTGGCCGCGGGTGAGGGCGACCATGTCGGTTTCGAGGCCGTCGCCGAACGCGACCAGGCGGTCGGATTCGACTTCGACCGTCAGCGGCGCCCTGGTCAGCTCGCCTTCGGTGTGCTCGGTGCCGGTCGACGGCGACGGCCACGCCTCGCGCACGAACCAGACCAGCCGGGCCTCGCCGGGACCGGGCAGGCGCAGCCCGCTGTGGCGTTCGCGCCACACCGAGCCGCACCAGCCGGTCGCCCCGGTGCCGGTCCCGACGAGGATCCCCGACGACGCCTGGCGTTCCAGCGGCCCGCCACCGACCCCCAGCCGGTAGCGGGCCGTCTGGTGCCCGGCGTGCCCGAGGTAGATCTCGTTGAGCGCCAGCAGCCGCTGGCCGTCGTCCGCGGTGAGCTCGGCCATCGTCCGGTGCTCGACGTCGCCGGTGGCGCGCACGAGCTCCGCGACGGCGGCCGGCGGGTGCTTGACGAGGACACCGGGCCGGCCCGGCGTCACCCCGATCACCGGCTGCCCGTCGAGGTACTTGGCCACGTTGGCGATCAGGCCGTCCTGGCCGACCACCACGACGACGTCCTCCGGCGTGAACAGGAACCGGTCCAGGTCCGCGCGTTCGACCTCGCCGCGCCGCCAGTCCAGCGGGATGGCCGCCGACGCCGTCTTGAGCGCGGCGCGCAGGGCGGCGTCCGCCTCGGTCACCTCGGCGAGGTCGCGGCCGCGCGTGCGCAGGAAGAACTCCGCCTGGCCGCGCGTGCCGTGCCGGGCCAGCAGCTCGTCGAGTTCGGTGCGCCGGTGCACGAGCACGACGCGCGGGGCGAGGCTCACGACCGCACGCCGAGCTTGGTCAGCAGCGGGGCGAGCAGGTCCGGGGTGACCGTGAGGCTGTCGATCTTCGGCAGGTTCCCGGCCAGCTCCTTGAGCGCCAGCCCGGTGAGCACGCCTTCCGGCAGGTCGCGGTACGCCGCCAGCCGGGCGGCCTCACCCGCGGCTTCGGCCTCGCCGAGCGCTCGCTTGCCGTCGGCCTCGACCTGCGTCAGGCGTTCCCGGCGCAACGCCTGCGCCTCGGTCTCGATCCGGTTCGCCGCCGCGGCCTCTTCGGCCTGCCGGCGGGCGTTCGCGCCGCGCTGGGCGAGCAGCTGCTCCTCACGCCGGGCCAGCTCGATCTGGTTCTGCAGCTCGTTTTCGCCGATGGCGCGCTCGCGTTCGACGGCGAGGGCGCGCCGCTCGTAGGTCGCCCGGTCGGCCTCCTGCTGCACCTTCTCCCGCGCGGTCGTCTGCAGCGCCTTCTCGACCTCCGGCTCGGCGCGGATGGCGACGACGCGGACGTCGACGACCGCCGAGCCGGTCTGCGCGAGCCGGGTGTCCTCCTCGGCGAGCCCGGCGCGGATCCGGTCGCGGACCGCCTGGACGCCGTCGACCAGCGCGGTTTCCAGCGGCGTGCGCGTCAGGACCTCGACGGCGTACTGCTGGACGTTCTCGGTGAGCAGCCCGCTGATCTGCGCGAGCGGATCGCCCCGCCAGCGGCCGGTGTCCGGGTCGATGGAGAAGTCGATCCGCTGCGCGGCGAGCGTCGGGTCTTCGATCCGGAAGGTGAGCGCGAGCTGGACGGTGACGTCCTGGTAGTCGGCCGTGCGGGCGTGGAACAGCAGCGGCAGCTCCCGGTCGTCGACCGGCACCTCCGAGACGACCGCGGTGAGCGGCCGGTACCAGAACGACAGCCCGACGCCGTCGTGCGCGAGCTGGCCGCGGCGGAAGTGCCGGATGTGCACGGTGGGCGCACCCCGCAGGTGCCGGAACCCGAAGCGGCGGTCGATGTCGGCCATGGGGACCTCCTCTTATCGTCGTGATGACGATATGGGGTGGCGAGTGTAATCGTCAAGATGACGATTAAGAGGTAGGGTGGTGGCATGGGTCACCCTCCGTTCGCCGTCACCGTGGACCTCGTCGTGCTCACCCTGACCGGGGACGAGCTGTGCGCGCTGGTGGTGCGCCGCGGAGTCCCGCCGTACGAAGGGGAGTGGGCGTTGCCGGGCGGGTTCGTCCGCGCCGACGAGGACCTGTCGGACGCGGCGCGGCGGGAGCTGGCGGAGGAGACGGGGCTGGCGGCGGGGACCGTCCACATCGAACAGCTGGCGGGGTACGGGGCACCGGACCGGGATCCGCGGATGCGCGTGATCACCATCGCTTACCTGGCGTTGGCGCCGGACCTGCCGACACCGCTCGCCGGAACGGACGCGGCGGAGGCCCGGTGGGCCCCGGTCCGATCGCTGGCGGCCGAGCGGCTGGCGTTCGACCACGACCGCATCCTGGCGGACGGTCTCGAGCGGGCACGGGCGAAGCTGGAGTATTCCCCGCTGGGCACGGCTTTCTGCGCTGCCGAGTTCACGGTGGCCGAGCTGCGGCGGGTGTACGAGCTGGTCTGGGACACGCGGCTGGATCCGCGGAACTTCCACCGGAAGGTGACGGGGACGGAGGGTCTGCTGACCCCGACCGGCCGCACGACGACCCGCGACGGTGGCCGGCCGGCGCAGCTGTACCGGCGGGGGAGGGCGGAGCTGCTGTACCCGCCGATGCTGCGGGCTTGACCGGGATGGAGCCGGCTGAGGCTGGGCTGCTCCGCCGGAACCGGAGCAGGCCGGCAGCCGCCGTGCGGGCCGTGCGGCAGACCGGATCCACGCTGAACCCGCGTCTGCCGCTGGCCGGCGGGGCACCTGTGACGGGCCACCGGCTCAGCGTTGGGCGGGCGAGGCCGGCATCGGACCGGCTGGTGACCGCCGGTCCGATGGCCCGCGAGTGGACCGGCCCGCGTGCTGTCGGTCCGCTGCTGGGTGGGCCGCGGGCTTGTCGGACCGGTGTTGGGTGGGCTGCGGGCTGTCGGTCCAGTGTTGGGCTGGGCCGCGGGCTGTCGGTCCAGTGTTGGGCTGGGCCGCAGGCTGTCGGCCCAGTGTTGGGTGGGCCGCGTGCTGTCGGACCGGTGTTGGGTGGGCTGCGGGCTGCGGGCTGAGTGTTGGGTGGGCCGCGGGCTGCCGGTCCGGTGTTGGGTGGGCCGCGGGGTTGTCGGACCGGCGTCGGAGCCGACGTCGCTGATCCAGTGTCGGGCAGGTCGGCGCCCGCCGGCCCGGCGTCGGAGGTGTCGGGCTCAGGCCGCCCGGGCCGGCACCAGCTTCCGGGCCGCCGTGACCAGGGGCAGCAGCCGCGTGCCGAAGTTGCGGGCCGCCAAGCCGCGCCGCGTGGCCGGGATCAGCAGGGCTGCCGCCGTGGAGACGTTGCGCTGCTTGGGTTCCACCAGCTTGCGGTGCGCGGTCTCGTACCGGCGGAACGCCGACACGACGTCGCCCGGAGTCCGGCCCAGCTCCTCGGCCAGCGTGTCCGCGCCCGCCATCGCCAACGTCGAACCGTCGCCGAACAACGACACGCACGATGCCGCGTCACCCGCTAGGACGATCCGGCCCGCTGCCCAGGTGTCCATCCGGACCCGGCTCACCGAGTCCAGGTACAGGTCGTCCGCCTCGAGCACGCGCTCCAGCAGCTCCGGCACCCGCCAGCCGGCACCCTCGTACGCCTCCGCGAGCATGCGCTTGTGCAGCGCCGAATCCCGGTGGTCGAACCCCGGCACGGCGTCACCGCGGAACATGAAGGCCGCGATGCCGTGGCCGCGGGACGGGTGGACCGCCACCGCGCGGCCGGGCGAGTTGTACATCACCAGCTCCGTCCGGTCGGCCGGCGGCTCCGCCAGCGGCAGCGTCGCGATGTAGACGCCCATGTGCTCGACGAACGCGTGCTCCGGCCCGAACGCCAGCCGCCGCACGTTCGAGTGGAGGCCGTCCGCGCCGATCACCAGGTCGAAGCGCCGCGGCGCACCCCGCTCGAACGTGACGTCCACGCCGCCGCCGTCCTGGCGCAGTTCGGTGATCGAGTCGTGGAAGACGAACTCGGCGTCTTCGGCGGCGGCCTCGTGCAGGATCGCCGCGAGGTCGGTGCGGGGCAACTCGATGCCGCCGTCGCCGCCCAGCGCGATGCGGCCGGTGCGCCGTCCCGCGTCGTCGACGAACGTCAGCGCCGTCGCGTCGGTGCTCGCCGCGCGCAGCTTCGCCGTGATGCCCATCCGCTCGGCGACGCGCGACGCCAGCCCGCGTACGTCCACTGGGCTGCCGCTCGAGCGCAGCCCGGCGGCGCGCTCGACCACGGTCGGCCGGAAGCCCGCGCGGGCCAGCCAGTACGCCAGCGTCGGCCCGGCGACGCCCGCGCCGGAGATCAGTGCGGTCTGTTCGGTCATGGTGCTACCCCCATCAAGGTCCTGACCATCGGTCAGTCCCGACCGTACGCTCCTGTCCGGCGGTCAGGCAAGGAGCTAGGCTCGGGCGATGACCGACGACACCCGCGCCCGGATCCTGCGCGCCGCGCTCGAGGAGTTCTCCGAGCGCGGCTTCCACGCGACGTCGGTGCGGGAGCTGGCCGAACGCGTCGGCGTCACCAAAACCGCGGTGCTGTACCACTTCCCCGGCAAGGCCGACATCGTCACGGCGCTCGCCGAACCGCTCCTGGACGGCCTCGAAGCGGCCATGGCGAAGGCCGCGGACGCCGCCGACCCGCGCGCGGCGGCGATCGAAGGTCTCCTCGGCGTCTGGCTCGGCCACCGCTACCTGCTGCGGATGAACCTGCGCGACCTCGGGCTGACCGCGTCGAAGACGGTGTTCGAGCGCTTCCGCGACGGGATGCTCAAGGCGAACCACCTGGTGGCGGGCCCGGACGCGGACCTCGCGGGGCGGGTCCGAGCCGCACAGGCGATCGCGATGCTCAGCGACCCGGTGGTGCTGTTCGCCGACGCCCCGGTGGCCGAGCTGCGCGCCGCGGTCCTCGACGGCGTCGACCGGCTGTACGCGGCGGCCGGGCCCGAAGACCGCCCCCGCGGCCGCCGCGGCCGGCCGACGGTGATGAGCCCGGAGACGATCGAGGCGGCCCGGCGCCTGTACGACGCCGGCCACGCCCCGGCCGACATCGCGACGGCGCTGGGCGTCTCCCGCGCGACGATCTATCGGCACCTGCCCGGCGCCGAATAATGAGACGCATTAATGAGACTTATTGAGACGTGACCTCGATAGCGGGCAACGCCGCGAGCTGTGCGGAGGTCAGTTTCGAAGCCGCTTCGAACACTTTCCGCTGGTGTTCCTTGATCCGCTCGTCCACCAGCCGGCTCAGCTCGAAGGCCAGCCGCCCGGTCTGGCGGACCGTGACGTCGTCCACCAGCGGCCGCGCGGCCGACGTGATGACCACGCCGGACGCCGCTCCGTCCGGGGATTGTGAGACGCCCACCGAGTAGGTCTCGCGCGGGTTGACCGCCCCGTCGAGCGAGAAGTCCCGGATCCGGCCGAGCAGCGCGTGCCACTCGGCGGTCTCGCCCGGCACCTCCGTGGCTTCGACGTCGGCCACCGTCAGGCCCATGCCGCGGTCGCCGGTGCGGAAGCAGCGGGCGTAGGAGTTGAGCGCCGACACCCACAGCGCCTCGACGAGCACCGGATCGACGCGGGGATGGGCCAGTTCCGCGACGAGCCGTTCGCAGCACTTGAGGGTGAACTGGAGGTCGTCGAAGATCGCGACGAGGTCGGCCAGGCCCAGCGCACCCGGGGTGGCCAGCCGGCGGGCGCTCGAAGGGGTCGTCGTGGCAGCGGACATCCTCCAACGACACCGCATCCGGGCGCGTCCCGGGGTCTCAATTTGCGACACCACCCGCCACGGGCCGCAGCGTCAGCGCGAACGACGTCTTCCGCGGCTCGAGCCGGTACCGCGGTAGGACCCCGGGCCCGCAGGCCGCCGTGCCGAGGCCGTGCTGGGCCACGTCCAGCGTCAGGTGCACCAGTGAACCGGACGCCAGCTCGTCGGTGTGCCGCGCCGCTTCCAGGGCCGCGGCCGTCCAGCGGCGGGCCGTGAAGCCGAACTCCGGCTCGCCGTCGACGCGCAGGCCCGTGCCGTCCGGGGCCGTGAAACCCGCCCAGCGCACCGCCGTGCGGTTGCCGTTCTCCTGGGGGAAGACGTACGGCGTCTGCAGGCCGTCGACGCTGCTCGAAAACCGCCCGATCCGCACCGCCTGGCAGCTGTCCGGGTACGCCTCGCCGGGGCCGCCGCCGAACCACTCCGCCGAGCCGAACGTGCCCGGGAGCGCCATCGCCAGGCCCAGCCGGGGGAGCGTGGCCGGCACGGGACCGTCGGGAGTCACGTCCACGCGCAGCCGCAGGCCGCCGTCGAACGCCGTCCACGTGTAGTCCGCGAACAGCCCGAACGCCTGCGCCGGCGGGGCGACCCGGGTGCGCACCACGAGTTCGTCCCCGTCGGCGTCGACCTCGATGACCCGGTGCTGCATCCGGTGCAGCCCCGCCTCGAGCCACCGCGAAGCTTCCGACGGCCCGGGTGCGGAACCGCGGTCGTTGTCGGTGGTCGCGCGCCAGACGTCGAGCCGCGGCCCGTGGAGCGAGTGCCCGCCGAGCGCGGTCAGCACGCCCGTCACGGCGTCGAACTCGCCGGCGCCGAGGAGGAGCTGCCCGGCCGTGCGGAACACCGGCCCCCGCACCGGCGGCGCCGGGCGGGCCGGGGCGGCCGACACCGGGAGCTGGCCCCAGCCGACGACGTGCCCGGCCGGCGCCCACGCCGTCGCCGAAGCCAGCGTTGCCGAGACCGTCAGCCAAGACTCGCCGGAAGCGGCGGGCAGCGAGGGGAGCGGCACCGACGTCGTCTGTCCGGAAAGGACAGTAGGCACGGCGAGAACTCCCTGCGCGACGGCGGTCCCCTCCTCTTCCAGGAGCCACGTGAAGTCGAGGTGCCCGGTCGAGGCGAAGTCGTAGTGGTTCGCCACGCGGATGCCGGCGGGATCGGCGGAGATGCGTACCGGCTCGATGACCTTCGCGAACTCCGTCAGACCCGGCGACGGCGTCCGGTCCGGGAAGAGCAGGCCGTCGATGACGAAGTTGCCGTCGTGGATCGGCTCGCCGAAGTCGCCGCCGTAGGCGAAGTGGCCCGGGACGGCGATGCCGTGGTCGATCCACTCCCAGACGAAGCCGCCCTGGCAGTTCGGGTACTTCTCGAACAGCTCGCGGTACTCCAGCAGCCCGCCCGGCCCGTTCCCCATCGCGTGCGCGTACTCGCAGAGGAGGAACGGCAGGTCCCGGCGCCGCGCGTTGTCGTCTTCGCGGCGGCCGATCCGGTCGACTTCGCCGGGTGTCGCGTACATCCTGCTGTGGACGTCCACGTAGGAGCACTCGTGGTCGCCCTCGTAGTGCACCGGCCGGGTCGGGTCGCGGTGGCGCACCCACTCCGCCATCCGCGCCAGGTTGTCCCCGGTGTGGCTTTCGTTGCCCAGCGACCAGAGGATCACGCTGGGCCGGTTCTTGTCCCGCTCCACCGTGCGCCGCATCCGGTCGAGGCACGCGTCCGCCCACATCGGCTCGGAGCCGGGGTTGCGGTCCCAGCCCAGCGGGCCGAAACCGTGGGTCTCCAGGTCGCACTCGTCGATCACCCACAGGCCGTACTCGTCGCACAGCTCGAGGAACGCCGGGTCCGGCGGGTAGTGGCTGGTCCGGACGGCGTTCACGTTGTGCCGCTTCATCAGCAGGACGTCGGCCAGTGCCGTCTCCGGTGAGACGACCCGTCCGGTGCGGGGGTCGTGCTCGTGCCGGTTCACCCCGCGCAGGAGCAGCCGCCGTCCGTTGACCTTGAGCTGTCCGTCCTCGACGGACACCGTCCGGAAGCCGATCCGCACCGGCACCCGTTCGGCCACGGTGGACAACGTGCCCTCGTACAACCGGGGCGTCTCGGCGCTCCACGGCTCGACGGGCAGCTCCAGCGGCTCCGCGGCCGGGTGCCCGGCGACGCCGAGGGCCGGGATGTCCAGCACGACGTCGGCGCCGGTCTCGACCCGGACGGTGCCCAGCCCGGTCGTGTGGTCGTAGTCGGCGCGGACCCAGAAGTCGCCGATCCCGCCGGGCGGGCGCGACAGCAGCGTGACCGCCCGGAAAATCCCGGACAGCCACCACATGTCCTGGTCTTCGAGGTAGCTGCCCGCCGACCACTGGTGCACGCGCACCACCAGGACGTTGTCCCGCGGCCGCAGCAGCGGCCCGACCTCGAACTCCGAGGTCAGCCGGCTGCCCTTCGTGACGCCGAGTTCGGTGCCGTTGAGCCAGATCCGGCCGCACGAGTCGATCCCGTCGAAGCGCAGCAGCGCGGGCCCGGCCGGCCAGGCGTGCGGCAGGTCGAAGCGCAGCCGGTGGTCGCCGGTCGGGTTGTCCGACGGGACGTGCGGCGGGTCGACCGGGAACGGGTAGTGCACGTTCGTGTAGACGGGCTCGCCGTGGCCGTGCAGCTGCCACAGCGACGGCACCGGCAGTTCGTCCCACGCGGCGTCGTCGAACTCGGGATCGGCGACGTCCGGGGGAGCGGCCGCCAGGCTCGGCGAGAGCCGGAACCGCCAGGTGCCGTTCAGCGGCAACGACGGCGCGTCGGAGGTGAAGGCCGCGCGCGGCGGGACCGCCCCGCGGCCGGGGCCCGGGTCTTCGACGTACGACATGAGTCCCCTCGCACCGGGTCCGTGAACGCTCCCGTGAACGTTCACGGGACGGTCGGAAGTGTGCGTGGCGCCGCGTCGGCGTGTCAAGGGATCAGGCGGATTCGCGCAGGTGGAGGGCGGCGCGGACGATCAGCTCGCCGGGTTCGAAGGGCGCGGCACCGGTCACGAGCCGGGCGGCCTGCTCGACGGCGAGGGCGCCGAGCGCGCGGGTGTCGAGGGCGACGCTGGAGAGCTCCGGCTCGACGAGCGTGCCGAGCGCGAGCCCGTCGAAGCCGATCACCGCGAGGTCGGCGGGCACGCGCAGGCCGAACCGGCGGGCCTCGCGCAGGGCACCGATGGCGATGACGTCGTTGAAGGCGAACACGGCGGTGACGTCGGGGTGCGCGGCGAGCAGGGTGGCGAGCGCGGCACCCCCGCCGTCGACGCTCTGGGGAGTGCGCACGATCCACCCGGGCGCCGGCGCGATGCCGTGCTCGGCGACGGCGCGGCGGAACCAGAGCTGGCGGACGCTCGGCTCGGGGCGGCCGTCGTGGTCGAGCATCCCGATCCGCCGGTGCCCACGCCCGACCAGGTGGGCGACGGCTTCCCGGACGCCGTCCTCGCCGTCGATCGCGATGCCGCTGAACCGCGCGACGTGCGGCTCGCGGCCGAGCAGCACCACCGGGATGCCGGGGGTGAAGCGGTCGAGGTCCGCGTCGGACCGGCTGAAGTAGCCGACCACCGCGTCCACCTGCGTGCCGATCACCCGCAGCGTGGCGAGTTCCTGCTCGGCATCGCCGGCCGTGTCGTAGACGACGACGTGCCAGCCGCGGGCGCGGGCGGCCTCGAGCGCGCCGGAGGCGACCTCGGTGAAGAAGGGGTTGAGCAGGTCCGGCACGACCAGGCCGATCGTGGTGGTGTCCTGCCGGACCAGGCCGCGGGCGAAGCGGCTCGGGCGGTACCCGAGCTCCCGGGCGGCGTCGAGGACGCGCTGCTTGGTCGAGCCGTCGATCTCGGCCTTGTCGTTCAGCGCGCGCGACACCGTCTGCCGGGAGACCCCGGCCGAGCGGGCGACGTCGTGGATCGTCACCCGCCGGGGTTCGGTGCTGCTCGTGGACACCGCTCGAGTATGCCCGCCCGCGGCCGGGCCGCTACCCGGCCGGGGTGCGTTCGCGCCGCTTCGAGACGAACCGCCAGCCCACCGCGAGCACCACCGCGAGCACCGGGATCGAGTAGAACGCGATCTTCTCGGCGCCGTCGGAGAAGCCCATCAGCACGACGACCAGCACGAGAAACGCCAGCGTCGCCCATCCCGAGTACGGCGCCCACGGCATCCGGTACGACGGCCGTTCCAGCTCGCCGCGCAGCGCGGCCTGGCGCAGGCGCAGCTGGCAGAAGACGAGCGTGGCCCACGTCGTGATCACGCCGAGCGAGGCGATCGCGATGGCGATGTCGAACGCGTCCTTCGGCACCAGGTAGTTCAGCACCACGCCGAGCAGGTAGGCGACCGAGGTGAACAGGATGCCGCCGTAGGGCACGTGGCGGCCGCTCATCCGGCTGACGAACGACGGCGCCTCGCCCTTCTCGGCCAGCGACCGCAGGATCCGGCCGGTGGAGTAGAGCCCGGAGTTGACGCTGGACAGCGCCGCGGTGAGCACGACCGCGTTCATCACGTCGCCGATGCCCGGGATCCCGAGCCTGCTGAAGACCGTGACGAACGGGCTCTCGTCGCCGTTGTAGAACGGCCAGGGCAGCAGCATCGCCAGCATCAGCACGGACCCGACGTAGAAGACGCCGATCCGCCACACGACGCCGTTGATCGCCTTCGGCAGCACCTTGCGGGCGTCCTTGGTCTCGCCGGCCGCGATACCGACGACCTCGATGGCCGAGTAGGCGAAGATGACCGCCTGCAACGTCATCAGCGCGATCCCGACGCCGGCCGGGAAGAGTCCACTGTGGCCGGTCAGGTTGTGCGGGCCGGCCGGCGTCCCGCCGATGTCCGCGCTGGTGAGCACGAGCCCGATCGCCGTGATCAGGAAGACGACGATGGCCAGCACCTTGACCACCGAGAACCAGAACTCCAGCTCGCCGAACAGCTTCACCGAAAGCAGGTTCACCGCGATCAGCACGCCGAGGGCGACCAGGGCGGTGATCCACTGCGGGACGTCCGGCAGCCACTTGTGCACGTAGATCGCCACCGCGGTGATCTCCGCGATACCGGTCATCGCCCAGTTCACCCAGTACATCCAGCCCGAGACGAACCCGGCCCACGGTCCGATGAACTTCCGCGCGTAGGTGACGAAGCTGCCGGAGCTGGGCTCGTGCAGGACCAGCTCGCCGAGCGCGCGCATCACGAAGTAGGCGGCCACCCCGCAGATCGCGTAGGAGAAGACCAGCGACGGGCCGACCTGGTGGAGTTTGCCGCCGGCGCCGAGGAACAGCCCGACGCCGATCGCGCCGCCGATGGCGATCATCTGCACTTGGCGGTTGCCCAGCGCTTTCGAGTAGCTTTCACCTTTTTCGGTGAGGAGCGAGGAATCCATGGTTCCCGGACGCTAGAGCTTGTGCGGCAAGTCACCAAGCGGCCTAAGGAAGACTTAAGGTGTGCCGGAGATCACCGCTCGGTTTTCCCGCTATTACCCGGTTTCGATTTGACAGGGGTGCCGCGCGCCCAGAACCGCGGGGCTTCTACGCTACGGCGGTGGACCTCGCGGCGCTGCTGGACCGGATCGCCGGCGACGTCGCGTCCGACGTCGGCCGCGGCGCCGTCGCGGACTACATCCCCGCGCTGGCCAGGGTCGAGCCGGGGCGGTTCGGCATGGCGGTGGCCGAAGTGGACGGTGCGCTGCACGGCGTCGGCGATTGGCGGCATCCGTTCTCGGTGCAGAGCATGTCCAAAGTGTTCACGCTCGCCTTGACGCTTTCCCGCGGCGACGGCGTGTGGACGCGCGTCGGCCGCGAACCGTCGGGCGACCCGTTCAATTCGCTGGTGCAGCTGGAACACGAGGACGGCATCCCGCGCAACCCGTTCATCAACGCGGGCGCGCTGGTGGTGACCGACGAACTCGCGCAGCACGGCGACGCGGTCGAAGCGTTGCTCGCATTCCTGCGCGAGGAGAGTGGCCGCCCCGGAATCGACGTCGACGCCGAAGTGGCGGCGTCGGAAGCGGGGCACGCCGACCGCAACCGCGCCCTCGCGTACTTCATGGCTTCCTACGGCAACATGCGGCACCCCGTGCCGTCGGTGCTCGACCAGTACGTCCGCCAGTGCTCGATCGCGATGAGCTGCGCGGACGTCGCGCGGTCGGCGTTGTTCCTGGCCCGCCACGGCATCCGCAACGACGGCACCCGCCTGCTCGGCCAGAGCGCGGCCAAGCGGGTCAACGCGGTGATGCTGACGTGCGGCACGTACGACGCGGCGGGCGAGTTCGCCTACCGCGTCGGCCTCCCCGGCAAGAGCGGCGTGGGCGGCGGCATCGTCGCGATCGTCCCCGGTCGCTGCGCGGTGTGCGTGTGGAGCCCGGGCCTGGACGCGCGCGGCAACTCGGTGGCGGGGGTGGCGGCGCTGGACCGGTTCACGACGCTGACCGGCTGGTCGGTCTTCTGAGTCAGCGCAGGTAGTTGTAGACGGTGGCTCGCGAGATCCCGAGCAGGTCGGTCAACGCCGGCACCGCGTTCTTCAGCTCCAGGAACCCGCGCTCCTTGACCGACCGGACGAGGTCCTTCTTCGCCGTCGGCGGGAGGCTGCGCGGGGTGTGGCCGCGCTCGGCCGCGTAGTTTTC
The DNA here is from genome assembly GCF_023008405.1 of Amycolatopsis sp. FBCC-B4732. Classification (NCBI taxonomy): domain Bacteria; kingdom Bacillati; phylum Actinomycetota; class Actinomycetes; order Pseudonocardiales; family Pseudonocardiaceae; genus Amycolatopsis; species Amycolatopsis sp. FBCC-B4732. Next base: position 3,254,742 of record NZ_CP095376.1, on the reverse strand, counting down.
CACCAGCGCGCGGAGTTCATCGCCCGTGCGGGCGCGCAGGCTCTCGGTCAGCGGCGCGGGCTCGGCGGTGCCGGTCAGGCGGGTGAGGGCCTGGGCCGCCGAGCCGAGCAGGGACACGTCGAGGTTGAGGCACAACGCCGCGACGTACTCGCCGGCCGAGTTGCGGAGGCCGATCGACGTGCTCTTCGCCGGGCGGCCGTCGGGGAAGCGGTTCGGGTAGTCCTGGAGGACGTCCGGGAAGCCCGGGTCGGCGATCCGCGCCAGGCCCAGCTCGGTGGCCGGATCGCCGACCGCGCGTCCGGACAGCCCGCCCTCGATCGCGCGGACGGCGTGGGCCGGGTCGCGCAGGTCGTGCAGCACCACTTCGCACAGGCCGGGGAACATCCGGCCGACCGCGTGGGCGATCTTCTCGGCCTCGCGCAGGAGCAGTTCGTCCTCGGTCACCCGATCAGCTCCCGCAGCTTGCCGGGTGCCTTCAAGCCGGAGCCGGTGAGCACGACGACGGTGGTTTCGCCCGGCCGGATCGCGCCGCGGTCGCGGAACACGTCGACGGCCGCGGCGGCGGTCGCGCTGGTCGGCTCGGCGTAGAGGCCGAGCGAGGCCAGGCGGCGGGCGGCCGCGGCGATGGCGTCCTCGTCGATCGCGGCCGTGTCGCCGCCCGAGCGCCGGATCGCCGCGACCACCTCCGGCAGGCGCACCGGCTGCCGGATCGCGGTGCCCTCGGCGACGGTCGGGGCGAACGGCGGCGGCGGCCGGTCGTGGACGGCGGCGTCGATGGGGGAGCAGTTCCGCGGCTGCGCGACGAGCAGCCGGGGGCGCTTCGCGATCGAACCGGCGGCCAGGAGCTCGCCGAACCCCAGGTCGCAGCCGAGCACGATGCTGCCCGCGCCGGCGACCGTGACGACGGCGTCGGGCGCGCGGAAGCCGAGGTCTTCCCACAGTTCGTAGGCGAGGGTCTTGGTGCCCTGCAGGAAGAAGGGGTGCCAGTTGTGGCTGGCGTAGGTCGTGGCGGCCGAGCGCCGGACGGCCTCGGCGGCGGTGTCGTCCCGGGTGCCGGGCACCAGCTCGACGGTCGCGCCGTACGCCCGGGTCTGCAGGACCTTGGCGGCCGAGGTGCCCTCGGGGGCGAGGACCGTGGCCGCGATCCCCGCCGCGGCGCTGTAGGCCGCGACCGACGAGCCGCCGTTGCCGGAGCTGTCTTCCAGGAGCTCCTTCACCCCGGCACCGGCCAGCGCGGAGACCATGACGCTGGAGCCGCGGTCCTTGAAGCTGCCGGTCGGGCTGAACCACTCGAGCTTGAACCGGACGTCGGCGCCGTCCCAGTCCTGCGTGACGAGCGGGGTGCAGCCCTCGCCCAGCGAGACCGGGCGGAGGTCGCCGGGCAGCGCGGCCCGGTACCGCCAGAGCGACCGGACCCCGGTGTCGACGTCGCCGGGGCCGAGCCCGGCCAGCGGGGCGACGGTGAGCGGGGCGCCGTCGTCCCCGCGCCACCGCAGCGGGTCGCCCGGGTACCGCGTGCCCGAGCGGTCGTCGGTGTACCAGTAGTCCACAGCACCTCCATCGCTGGACAGTCCGTCCAAGTCTAGACGATGTGTCCACTGTTACCGATGAGTATGCGAAATGTCTTCAGCTTTTCTCGGGGAAAATTTGTAACGCGACGGGGGAAGATTGCGATGACCGCCGTCCCGTGGGTGCCGAGCGGGGCACCGATGGTGTTCGCCCGAATACCGCCGGTCGCGCGACCGGGAGACGGCGTCGGGCCGGCTGACGGCTTCGGAAGGTTCGATCGCGATCGCGTGAGCACCGGGAATCCGGCCGGGCGCCGAATCCACAGTGGACTCCCCGGGGTGCCCGGAAGTGGTCAGGGCATTCTTTGCTGCATTCTGGTGGGCGCCGGTAATAGTATCAAAAAATTCCGGTCATCCTTCTGGTAATTGACGCGCAGTGCGGTTTCCGAGAAAGGGATACCGGATGGTCGGTATTCCGTTTCCGATACACCGCGGTGACTCTGTCGAAACACCGGACCCGCCGGTCGGAGTGGTCCGATGTGGGCAATCGCGCGCGTCCACCAGGCGGGATGGCTTGCGCCGTCCGGCGGCGTGCTTCCGGTGGACCACCCGGCGAACCGGGCCGGAGGCCGTCCGCGGCAATCGGGTCCCGCATCCCGGACGGCGGGTAACATGACAGCGGCGTTAAATTCTTGCACCGCCCGCCTGGTCCATCCCGAATTTTCTGAACCGCGGCGATGAAATCGTGGTGGGTTGTTGACGATGTGCACCGAACCCGCTTAAGTACTCCCCGTTGCCCATGCCCCCTTTCGTTGGAGCGGGAGTTCCCATGCGTCTCTCGATAGACGACTCCGCGCCGGCCGGGCCGGTCGTCGCCGTGTCGCCGCTGCGGTGGCCGTCGGCGCGCGGGGTCGCGGCCGTCGCGCGCGGGGGCGGGCTCGGCGTGCTCGACCTGACCGGCGGGCACGCCGCCGGCGCGGAAGAGCTGGCGCTGCTGGGCGAATGGGGCATCCGGGCGTTCGGGGTCCGGCTCGCGGGCCCGCCCCCGGGCGCGGAACTGCCCGAAGCCGTCACCACGGTCCTGCTGACCGAAGACGCCGGATGCGGAGCGCGAGACTTCCCGGGCCGCCGGGTACTGGCCGAGGTCACGTCCCGGGCGTCGGCCGCGCGGGCGGTCGAGGGCGGCGCGCACGGCTTGATCGCCCGCGGTCACGAATGCGGCGGCCGGACCGGCGAACTGAGCACGTTCGTGCTGCTCCAAGCCCTGCTCGCCGGCGACGCGCTGGACGTCGGAGTGTGGGCCGCGGGCGGGATCGGGCCGCACACCGCCGCGGCCGCGATCGCCGGTGGTGCCGCCGGCGTCGTGCTCGACACGCAGCTCGCCCTGCTGCCGGAAGCCGAACTGCCGTCACGGCTCACCGCCGGGCTGACCGGGCTCGACGGGTCGGAGACGACCGTCGTCGACGGCGTCCGCGTGCTCGCCCGCCGCGGCGCCGAACCGCTCGAAGCCGGGCAGGACGTCTTCCTCGCCACGCGGTTCCGCGACCGCTGGGGCACGGTGACCGCGGCGGTGCGCGGCGTCGCCGACGCCGTCGAAGAAGCGTTGCGCGGGGAAACGGCGGTGCTGGGGCCGGGCAGTGCGGGCAGCCGCGCGTTCGGCACGGCGCTGCCGATCGCGCAGGGCCCGATGACCCGGGTCAGCGACCAGTCCGCCTTCGCCGCCGAGGTCGCCGCGGGCGGGGCGCTGCCGTTCATCGCGCTGGCCCTGTCCGGTGCGGACCAGACCCGCGACGTCCTGGAACGCACCCGCGACACCGTCGGCGCCGCGCCCTGGGGTGTCGGCGTGCTGGGGTTCGCCGCCGACGACGTCAAAACCGCGCAGCTCGAGGTGATCCGGGCCGTGCGGCCGACCCACGCGATCATCGCGGGCGGGCGCCCGGCGCAGGCCGCGGCACTCGAGGACGCCGGCATCTCGACGTTCCTGCACGTGCCCTCGCCCGGGCTGCTGAAGCAGTTCCTCGAAGCCGGGGCGCGCAAGTTCGTCTTCGAAGGCTCGGAATGCGGCGGCCACGTCGGGCCCCGCACCAGCTTTCCCCTGTGGGAAGCGCAGCTCGGCGTCCTCGGCGACTTCCTCGCCGGCACTCCGGACGTGGCCGGGCAGCTGCAGCTGCTGTTCGCCGGCGGCGTCCACGACGAGCGCTCGGCCGCGATGGTGGCCGCGCTCGCCCGGCCGGTGGCGGCGCGGGGTGCGGCGATCGGGGTCCTGATGGGCACCGCGTACCTGTTCACGCGCGAAGCCGTCGAAGCGGGCGCGGTGCTGCCCGGGTTCCAGCGGCAGCTGCTGGCCGCCGGGCACACCGACCTGCTGGAAACCGCGCCGGGGCACGCCACCCGCTGCGTCCGCAGCCCGTTCACCGAGGAGTACGCGGCGATCAAGGCGGACCTCGCCGCGCGCGGGGTGCCGAGCCGCGACGCGTGGGAACAGCTGGAGACGCTCAACGTCGGCCGCCTCCGCCTGGCGAGCAAGGGCATCGAGCGCGTCGGCGCCGAACTGCGGGACGTCGGCGAGGACCGGCAGCTCGCCGAAGGCATGTTCATGGCAGGCGAAGTCGCCGTGCTGCGCTCGGCCGTCACCACGATCGCCGACCTGCACCGCGCGGTGGGCGAAGGCGCGGACGCGTTCCTGCGCGAGCGAGCCGCCGCTTTCGGTTTCACGTCGACGGAACCCGCCGCACCCGAGCCCCTCGACATCGCCATCGTCGGGATGGCGTGCCTGTTCCCGCAGGCGCCCGACCTGGCGTCGTTCTGGGCGAACGTGCTGTCCGGAGTGGACGCCGTCACCGAAGTCCCGCCGCAGCGCTGGGACCCGTCGCTGTACTACGACCCGGAGGGACGGGGCGGGAAGTCGCCGTCGCGCTGGGGCGGGTTCCTGCCGGAGATCGGCTTCGACCCGCTGCGCTACGGCATCCCGCCGTCGTCGCTGGCGAGCATCGAACCCGTGCAGCTGCTGGCCTTGGAGGCCGCGCACCGCGCGCTGGTGGACGCCGGTTACGAGCACCGCGCGTTCGACCGCTCGCGCACGTCGGTGGTGTTCGGCGCCGAGGCGGGCAGCGACCTGTCGAACGCGATGTCGCTGCGGACCGTGCTGCCGTCCTACGTGGGCGAACTGCCGTCCGACTTGGACGAACAGCTGCCGAAGATCACCGAGGACTCCTTCCCGGGGGTGCTGGCGAACGTCATCGCGGGCCGGATCGCCAACCGGCTCGACCTCGGCGGCGCGAACTACACCGTCGACGCGGCGTGCGCGTCGTCGCTGACCGCGGTCGACGTCGCCTGCAAGGAGCTGACCGCGGGCACCAGCGACCTCGTCCTCTGCGGCGGCGCGGACCTGCACAACGGCATCAACGACTACCTCCTGTTCGCCTCGGCGCACGCGCTCTCGCCGACCGGGCGCTCGGCGACGTTCGACAGCGCGGCCGACGGCATCGCGCTCGGCGAAGGCGTCGCGTGCGTCGCGCTCAAGCGGCTGGCGGACGCCGAACGCGACGGCGACCGGGTGTACGCGGTGATCAAGGGCGTCGGCGCGGCTTCCGACGGGCGGGCGCTCGGACTGACCGCGCCCCGGCCGGAGGGCCAGCACGCCGCGCTGACCAGGGCCTACCGCAACGCCGGCGTCTCGCCCGCGAGCGTCGGGCTGGTCGAGGCGCACGGCACCGGCACCGTCGTCGGCGACCGGACCGAGCTGGCCACGCTGACGAAGGTGTTCACCGAGGCCGGCGCCGCGCCGGGCGGCTGCACGATCGGGTCGGTGAAGTCGCAGATCGGGCACACCAAGTGCGCGGCGGGCCTGGCCGGGCTGATCAAGACCGCGCTCGCGCTGCACACCGGCGTCAAACCGCCGACGCTGCACATCTCGGCGCCGAACCCGGCCTGGGAGGCCGAGACCAGCCCGTTCGTGTTCCAGTCCGCCGCGCAGCCGTGGGCCGCACCGGCCGCCGAGCGGATCGCCGGGGTCAGCGCGTTCGGCTTCGGCGGGACCAACTTCCACGTGGTGCTGGGTGCGCACGACAGCGTCCCGCCCGCCCAGGCGGCCGACGAGTGGCCGGCGGAGCTGTTCACCTTCGCCACCGACGCGGCGGTGCGGGACCTGCTGGCGCTGGCGTCGGACGTCCCGGCCGGGCACGAGCCGTGGCGGTTGCGGGACCTGGCACTGAGCGCGTCGCGGCGGGCGGAGGGCCGACAGGCGCGGCTGGCCGTCGTCGCGTCCACTGTGGACGAGCTGGTTTCCCTGCTGCGCCGGGCACTCGACGGGCAGGAGCCGGCCGGGGTGTTCCGCGGCGACGGGACCGCGCCGGGTGAGGTGGCGGTGCTGTTCCCCGGCCAGGGCAGCCAGCGGCCGGGCATGCTCGCCGAGCTGTTCGTCGCGTTCCCGGAGCTGCAGCGGTACCTGCGCCTCGACCCGGCGACGGCCGGCGTCGTCTTCGGCCCGGCGGTGTTCGGCGAGCCCGCGCGCCGGGCCGCGGTGGACCGGGTCACCGACACCCGCGTCGCCCAGCCCGCGCTCGGCCTCGCCGGCCTGGCGGCGTTCCGGCTGCTGACCCGCGCCGGCGTGCGGCCCGCCATGCTCGGCGGGCACAGCTACGGCGAGCTGACCGCGCTGGCGGCGGCCGGCGCGTTCACCCCGGAGGGCCTGCTGTACGCGAGCCACGCCCGGGCGGGGGCGATCCTCGACGCGGTGCCGGCGGCGGACCCGGGTGCGATGGCGGCGGTGTCGGCGGCCGCGGCGGAGGTCGAGTCGGTGCTCGGCTCGTCGCCGGTGGTGCTGGCCAACCACAATTCCCCGAAGCAGACGGTGATTTCCGGCGCGACGGCGGACGTCTCGGCGGCGATCGAGCGGCTGCGCGAAGCCGGGCTGGGCGCGAAACGGCTCCAGGTGGCGTGCGCGTTCCACAGCCCGCTGGTCGCTGCCGCCGGCGACGCGTTCGGCCAAACGCTGGGCGCGATCGGCGTCGTCCGGCCGTCGGTGCCGGTGTACGGCAACCGGACGGCGGCGCCTTACCCGGCCGGGCCGGACGAGATCCGCGGCGAGCTGGCCGCGCAGCTGGGCGCGCCGGTGCGGTTCGTCGAGCAGATCGAAGCGATGTACGCGGCCGGGGCGCGGGTGTTCGTCGAGGCGGGCCCGGGTGCGGTGCTGGCCGGGCAGGTCGGCGCGATCCTCGGCGACCGTCCCCATCGGATGGTCGGTTTCGAGCAGCCGGGCCGCCGCGGCCTGCCGGGCTTCCTCGGCGCGCTGGCGCGGCTGGCGGTGTCCGGGGTCCCGGTCGAGACAAGCTGGCTGTTCCGCGGCCGGGACGCGCTCGACGCGGCGACGGCCCCGCGCCCGAAGCGCCCGGGGTGGACGGTCGACGGCCACCTGGTCCGGACCGCGGACGGCACGATCCCGGCGGGCGCGCTGCGGCCGGCGTCCCGGATCACGCTGGGCCTGCCGGCGGCGGAGGCACCCACGTCGGAAGCGATGGTCGCGGACTTCCTGCGGACGAGCCGGGAGATGATCGCCGCCCAGCGGGACGTCCTGCTCGGGTTCTTCGGCACCGGCCAGCCGCCCGCACCGGTGGTCGTTCCCGCAGTCGTTCCGGAGGTGCTCCCGGCGCCGGTGGTGGCTGCCGCCGAGCGGTCGGTGCTGGCGACCGTGGTCGCGGTGATCGGGGAGCGGACGGGGTATCCGGTGGAGATGATCGAGCCGGATCTCGATCTGGAAGCCGATTTGAGTGTGGACTCGATCAAGCGGGCGGAGATCGCGGGTGAGCTGGCGGCCCGGCTCGGGCTCACCGGCGGTGATGTGGAGGAGTTCGCGAAGGCGCGTACGGCGGCCGCGATCGCCGACCTGGTCGGAACTCCGCAGCAGCCCGAGGCCGGCACCTCGGTGCTGGAGACCGTGGTCGCGGTGATCGGGGAGCGGACCGGGTATCCGGTGGACATGATCGAGCCGGATCTCGATCTCGAGGCCGATCTCAGCGTGGACTCGATCAAGCGGGCCGAGATCGCCGGGGAGCTGACCGTCCGGCTGGGCACCGGCGACGTCGAGGAGCTGGCGAGGGCCCGGACCGCGGCGGGGATCGCGGACCTGCTGGGCGAAGCCGGTCGCGACGAACCCCGGCCGGTGGCCGCCGAGCCCGAGCCTGTGATCATCGCGCCGAAGCGGTACGTCATGACCGACGTCGAACTCGCCCCGGCGGGCACCCCCGACATCGCGGGCCGCCGGTTCCTGGTCGTCGGTTCCGGCGCGTTCGCCGAGGACGTCCGCACCGCGCTGACCGGCCGCGGCGCCGAGGCCGAAACCGGCGACGACGTCCGACCGGGCTTCGACGGGTACCTGTTCCTCGACCCCGCCCTGCCCACCGCCTTCCCGCGCTACCAGGACGCCCTCGCCCGCCACCCCCGCTGGCTGCTCTCCACTGGGCCCGCGGAGGGCCTCCGCGGGTTCCACCGCAGCCTCGCCCGCGAGTACCCGGACACGCTCACCCGGGTCGTCGAAGGCGCGGACGCCGCCGGCCTCGTCGCCGAACTGTCCACGGTGGACCGCGAGCCGGTCGTCGTCCACACCGGAACCGCGAGGTACGGCATCGAACCGGTCGAAGAGAGCCTCGGGCTCCTCGCCGGCAGCGGCGCCGGACCCGCGGGTGACGGCGTGGCCGAAGCCGCCGCCATCGGGCTCGACCGCGAGTCGGTCGTCCTCCTCGTCGGCGGGGCCAAGGGCATCACCGCCCGCTTCGCCGCCACCGTGGCCGCGGCGGCGCACTGCCGGATCGAGCTGCTCGGCCGGACGGCCCTGACCGGGGAAGACGAACACCCGCAGGCGAAAGACGCCGACGCCCTCCGCGCCGCCCTCATCGGCGACGGCCTGAGGAACCCCGCCGAGATCGAGAAGACCGTCCGGCGCACCATGGGCGAGCGCGAGGTCCGGGCGACCCTCGGGGAACTCGAAGCCCTCGGCAGCCCGGCGCGCTACCAGTCCGTCGACATGCTCGACGCCGAAGCCGTCCACCGCGCGGTCAAGGAGATCCACGCCGAGCACGGCCGGCTCGACGGGATCGTCTACGCGGCCGGCGTCATCGAGGACAAGCTCGTCGCGGACAAGACGCCGGAGTCCTTCACCCGCGTCTACAGCACCAAGGCGGACGGGGCCCGGACCCTCCTCGAAGCAACCGCGGACCTGCCGGACGAGCCGAAGTTCGTCGTCCTCTTCGGCAGCATCGCCGCCGCGCTCGGCAACCGGGGCCAGACCGACTACGCCGCCGCCAACGACGCGCTCGAAGCCCTCGGGCCGCGGTGGCCTGCCGGGCGCGCGGTGACCGTCCACTGGGGACCGTGGGCTCCGGCCGGCGAGCACGACGGGATGGTCACGCGGGAGCTGGTGCGCGACTACGCCCGCCGGGGCATCGCGCTGATCGACCCCGAGGAAGGCACCCTCGGCCTCCTGCGCGAGCTGGCCTGGGGCCGCCCCGGCTGCGCCGCCGTCGTCCACACCGCCTCGGGGTGGTGACCGGGATGCGTGTTGCGATCGTCGGGATGTCGGTGCTCCTGCCCGGCGCCCCGGACCTGGCGGCGTACTGGCGCAACCTCGTCGGCGGCGTCGACGCCATCACCGAAGTGCCGCCGGAGAAGTGGGACGGCACGCACTACGCGCCGGACGAGCGGCGGGCCGACCGCGTCTACTGCCGCCGCGGCGGGTTCGTCGACGAACTGGCCGAAGTGGACGTCGCCGGGTTCGGGATCATGCCGACGTCGGTGCCGTCCACCGAACCCGACCAGCTGATCGCGCTCCGCGTCGCCGCACAGGCCGTCGCGGACTCGGGCGGCCCGGACCGCCTCCCCGCGGACCGGGCCAAGGTCGGCGTGGTGCTCGGCCGCGGCGGCTACCTGACACCGGGACTCGTCCGGCTCGACCAGCGCGTCCGCACCGCGACGCAGCTCGTCCGCACGCTCGGCGAGCTGATGCCCGAACTCGGCGCGGACCAGCTCGACGCCGTCCGGCAGGCCTTCACCGACCAGCTCGGCCCCGAGGCACCGGAGTCCGCGATCGGGCTGGTGCCCAACCTCGCGGCGTCGCGGCTGGCCAACCGCCTCGACCTGCGCGGCCCCGCCTACACCGTGGACGCCGCGTGCGCGTCCTCCCTGATCGCCGTCGACCACGCGGTGCGCGAGCTCGCCACCGGCCGCTGCGACGTCGTCCTCGCCGGCGGTGTGCACCACTGCCACGACATCACGTTCTGGAGCGTGTTCACCCAGCTCGGCGCGTTGTCGCCGACCGAGCGGATCCGGCCGTTCCACCGCGACGCCGACGGCGTGCTCATCGGCGAGGGCACCGGCATCGTCGTGCTCAAGCGCCTCGCCGACGCCGAGCGCGACGGCGACCGCGTGTACGCCGTGGTCACCGGCACCGGCGTCGCCTCCGACGGGCGGACGGCGAGCCTCGCCAACCCCGACTCCGGCGGCCAGGTCCGCGCGGTCCGCCAGGCGTGGGCCGCGGCCGGGCTCGACCCCGCCGACCCGCAGTCGATCGGCCTGCTGGAGGCCCACGGCACCGCGACCCCGGCCGGGGACGCCGCGGAGCTCGCCACCCTCGCGGAGGTGTTCGGCGCGCGCGGTGAAGCGGTCCTCGGCTCGGTGAAGTCGATGATCGGGCACACGATGCCCGCCGCCGGCATCGCCGGGCTCGTCAAGGCCGCGCTGGCCGTGCACCACGGCGTCCTGCTGCCCACCCTGCACTGCGACGACCCGCACCCCGCCCTCGCGCGCACTCGTTTCTCCCCTTTGGACACCGCGAAGGACTGGGACGCGGCCGTGCGCCGGGCCGGCGTCAACGCGTTCGGGTTCGGCGGGATCAACGCCCACGTCGTGCTGGAGCAGGCGCCGGGCCGTCCCGTACCCGCAGCCGTCGTCCGGGAGCCGGAACGCGTGCTGCGCCTGGCCGCCCGCTCGGTCGGCGAACTGCGGGACCTGCTCGACCGGCCCGCGACGCCGGTGGCCGCCGACGGCCCGGTCCGGCTCGGGATCGTCGACCCGACGGAGAAGCGCCTGGCGCTGGCGCGCAAGGCGGTCGCCCGCGGCCGGGCCTGGCGCGGCCGCAACGACGTCTGGTTCGCCGACCGCCCGCTGCTCGGGCCGGGCGGCGGCAAGGTCGCCTTCCTCTTCCCGGGCCTGGAATCGGAACTGACGCTGAACTGCGGCGACGTCGCCCGCCACTTCGGGCTGCCGTGGCAGCACGCGGACGTCGAAGTCGGCGACGTCGGCCGGCAGGGCACCGCGGTCTTCGAGCTGGGCCGGCTGCTCAACACCGCGCTCGGCCGGCTCGGCGTCGGCCCGGACGCCGTCGCCGGGCACAGCCTGGGGGAGTGGACGGCGATGGCCGTCGCCGGCCTGCACGCCGAGGCCGAGGTCGACGCGTTCCTCGCCGGCTTCGACCCCGACGCGCTCGTCGTCCCCGGCCTCGCCTTCGCCGCGATCGGCGCGCCCGCGCCGCAGGTGATCGAGGAGCTGGCCGGGCGCACGGACGTCGTCCTCTCCCACGACAACTCGCCCAACCAGGCCATGATCTGCGGCCCGGCCGCCGCCGTGGCCACGCTCGTCACGCGGTTCCGGGACGCGGGGATCGTCGCGCAGGTGCTGCCGTTCCGGTCCGGGTTCCACACGCCGATGCTCCGGCCCTACCTGGACCCGATCCGCGACGCCGCCGCCCGGTTCACCCTGCACCCGCCGCGGCTGCCGATCTGGTCGGCGACGACGGTGGCGGAGTACCCGGCCGCCGAAGCGGACGTCCGCGAGCTGTTCGTGCGGCACCTGCTGGAACCGGTCCGGTTCCGCCCGCTCGTGCGGGCCCTGCACGCCGCCGGGTTCCGCGCGTTCGTCCAGGTCGGCGCGGGCCAGCTCGGCTCCCTGGTCGGCGACACCCTGCACGGCGAGGAGCACCTGGCCGTGGCGGCGCACTCGGCGCACCGGCCCGGCCTCGCGCAGCTGCGGCGGGTCGCGACCGCGTTGTGGGCCGACGGTGCGGACATCGACTTCACGCGGCTGCCGGGCGAACGCGGGACGCCGTCCAAGGCGGTCAAGCTGGACCTGGGCGGCCACCTCATCTCCCTCGACGAAGGCGTCCGCGCGCGCATCGCCCTCCCGGCTCACCGGTCCACAGTGGACGACCTGGCCGGCAAAGGCCCGCTGGCCGCGGAACTCGCCGCCCTGCTGACCGACACGGCCCAGCTGGCATCCACCGCCCTCGCCACGTCCGCACTTTCACGTGAAAGTGCGGACCAGTGGCCGCACTTTCACGTGAAAGTGCCGCCACTGGGGGAGCTGGACGCGACGCTCGTGGTGTCGGTCGAGGCGATGCCGTACCTGCTCGACCACTGCTTCTTCAAGCAGCCGCCGCAGGCCGACCCCGGTGACCGCTGGCCGGTCGTCCCGGCCACCACGGTGATCGACCACCTGATGGGCTTCGCCGAGCAGGCCGCGCCCGGCCGCCGCGCGGTCGCGGTGCACGACGTCCGGCTCACGCAGTGGATCACCGCGGTCCCGGCCGTCACCGTGGGGGTCCGGATCCGCCCGCACGGCACCGACCGGGTGCTCGCCGCGCTGGACGGCTACTCCCAGGCCGTCGTGGAACTCGCCCCCGCGTACCCGGCCGACGCGCCGGCCTCGTGGCGCTTCCCCGCGTCGGCGGAGCAGGTCCCGCGGACGACGGCCGCCGAGCTGTACGCCGACCGCTGGATGTTCCACGGCCCGGGTTTCCAGGGCGTCACCGAGCTGACCGCCATCGGCGAGCGGCACGTCCGCGCGGTGCTGACCACGCCCGCCGCGCCCGGCGCGCTGCTCGACAACGTCGGCCAGGTGCTCGGCTACTGGATTATGTCCCGGCTGGCCGAACGCACCACCGTCTTCCCGGTCGCCGTGCGCGAAATCCGGTTCCACGGCCCGCACCCGGCGCCGGGGGAGCGGCTGGAGTGCCTGGTCAAGATCACCGGGCTGACCGGCGAATTCCTCGAAGCCGACATGCAGCTCGTCCACCACGGCCAGGTGTGGGCCGAGTTCACCGGCTGGCGCGACCGCCGGTTCGACAGCACCCCGCACATCCGGCAGGCCGACCGGACCCCCGAGCGCTCGACGCTGTCGATCGAGCAGCCCGGCGGCTGGGCGCTGGTGCACGAGCAGTGGCCGGACCTGGCCACCCGCGAGCTGATCATGCGCAACTACCTCGCCGGCGCCGAGCGCGGCGCCTACGAAAGCCGGCCACCGCGAGGACGCCGTCAGTGGCTGCTCGGCCGCATCGCCGCGAAGGACGCCGTCCGCCAGTACCTCTGGGCGCGTGGCGAGCCCGAGATGTTCCCGGCCGAGCTGCGGATCGGCAACGACGACGCCGGGCGCCCGTTCGTCACCGGTGCCTATGGCCGGGAGCTCCCGCCGTTGACGATCTCGGTGGCGCACCGGGCCGAGGCGGGGGTGGCGATCGCCCGGCCCGGGCCGTGCGGCATCGACGTCGAGGAGGTCGGCAAGCGCCGGGAGTCCACTGTGGACGCCGCGCTGGGTGCGGCCGAGCAGGCGCTGTTCGCCGGCCTGCCCGGTGACCCGGAACGCTGGTTCGCCCGGTTCTGGACGGCGAAGGAGGCCGTCGCGAAGCTGCTCGGCACCGGCCTGCGCGGCGAGCCCCGCGACTTCGAGGTCGTCGCGGCGGGAACGACCGAGCTCACCGTCCGCGCCGCCGGGCGGGACCACCTCGTGCACTGCGCCGACCTCGCGCACCCGCCGCGCCGCTACGTCGTCGCCTGGACCGAAGACCCGAAGGAGACCGCGGAATGAGCATCGAGACCACCGCAACGGACGAGGCCGCCGTCCTCGCGCAGCTGGCCGGGATGCTGCGGGAGCTGCTCGAGGAGTACGGCCTCGACGACACCGAGATCACCATGGACACGACCTTCCACGACGACCTCGAACTGGAGAGCGTCGACCTGGTGGCGCTGTCCGGGCAGCTGCGCGAGCACTACGGCGACCGCGTCAACTTCGCGACCTTCATCGCCGAGCGCGACCTGGACGAGATCATCGCGCTGACCGTCGGCGAGCTCGTCCGCTACACCGTCGCCTCGCTGCGGGCCACCGCGTGAGCCGCGTCCGGGCGGGCGAGCTGGACGTGCACGTCCAGCGGCTCGCGGCCGAAGCACCGCTCGACGGGGACGCGCCGCTCGTGGTGTGCGTCCACGGCCTGCTCACCGACAGCCTGGCCAGCTACTACTTCACGCTCGGCCCGGCCCTTGCCGCGCGCGGGCTCGACGTGCTGATGTACGACCTGCGGGGGCACGGCCGCACCACGCGCCCCGCGTCGGGGTACCGGCTGGAGGAGTTCGTCGACGACCTCGTCGCGGTCCTCGACGCCTGCGGGGCGACCCGGCCGGTGCACGTCGTCGGCAACTCCTTCGGATCGTCGGTGGCGTTCGGCCTGGCCGCCGCCCGCCCGGACCGGGTCGCGAGCGTCATCGCGATCGAGGGCGAACCGCCGACCGAGGCGTGGACGCGGCACATGGCCGACGGCCTCGCCGACGCCAAGACCCGGCTGGCCATCGACGAGGTCATCGGCTGGATCGCGGAGAACCACGGCGCGCACACCGCGCGGCTGTCGAAGGCCGCGCACCGGATCCTGGAGACCACCACCATCGCCGAGGACGTCCCGCGCAGCGCGACCATCGCGGCGGACCTCTCGGCCGTGCGCTGCCCGGTGTTCGCGATCTTCGGCGGCGACTCGGGCCTCGCCGCCCAGGTCCCGGACTTCGAAGCGAACCTGGACCGCTGCCGGTGCGCCGTGCTGCCCGACCAGGGCCACTCGGTGCTCGTGGAGCGGACCGCCGAAGTGATCGACCTGGTCTTCGAGTGGGTCCGCGACACCTCGCGCGCGCCGGCCCGGGCGCGGTAGTGGCGCGGTTCCTGTTCGTCGTCCCGCCGCTGGTCGGGCACGTCAACCCGGCGGCGGGCGTGGCGGCCGAGCTCACCGCGCACGGCCACGAAGTCGCCTGGGCGGGCCACGACGAGCTGCTGTGGCAGCTGGCCGGCCCGGACGCGGTCGTGTTCTCGTGCGCGGTGCCCGCCGAGCTGCCGGAGCGCCCGCCGGACCTCAAGGGGCCCGCCGCGCTGCGGTTCCTCTGGCAGGACTTCCTCGTCCCGCTCGCCGAGGCGATGGCGCCCGGCGTGGCCACCGCCCTCGACGCGTTCGAGCCGCACGTCGTCGTCGCCGACCAGCAGGCGCTCGCCGGCGGGCTGCTCGCCGAAGCCCACGGCCTGCCGTGGGTCACCTCGGCGACGACGTCGGCCGAGCTGGTCGACCCGCTCGCCGGCATGCCGAAGGTCGCGGACTGGGTCGGCGGGCTGCTCGACGGCCTGCGCGCCCGGATCGCCGGCGGCCGCGGCACGGCCGACCCCCGGTTCTCCCCGCACGGCGTGCTCGCCTTCACCACCCGCGAGCTGCTGGGCACGGCCGCGCTGCCGCCGCGGGTCCGGCTGGTCGGGCCGGCCCTCGGCACCCGGCCGTCCACAAGCGACTTCCCGTGGGAGTGGCTCGACCCGCTCCGCCCGGCCGTGCTCGTCTCCCTGGGCACCGCGAACACCGGCGCGGGCGCGGGATTCCTGGCCGCGACGGCCGAAGCGTTCGCCGGGATGCCGGTCCGCGCGGTGATCGCCGACCCGGGCGGCGTGCTCGGCGCGGTGCCGCCGAACGTCCTCGTGCGGCCCTCGGTCCCGCAGCTGCCGCTGCTGCCGCGGGTGGACGCGGTGCTGTGCCACGCCGGGCACAACACGGTGTGCGAAGCGCTGTGGCACGGCCTGCCGCTGGTGGTCGCCCCGATCCGCGACGACCAGCCGATCGTGGCGGCCCAGGTGGTCGCCGCGGGCGCGGGCATCCGGCTGCGCTTCGGCCGCGCGGACCGCGACCGGATCGCGTCGGCGCTCGAGGAAGTGCTGACGGAGCCGTCCTACCGCCGGGCCGCCGAGGCGGTGGCGGCGTCGTTCCACGCGGCGGGCGGGAGCGCCGCGGCCGCCGGGCACCTGGAACAGCTCGCGCTGGAGAGCCTGCTGCCGAAAACCTGAGGTTCACCGGGAAAAACCGTCCGGGTTACGGTGCCGGGATGACTGTTTCCGTGTGCGCTCCGAGAGACGTCCCGGCGCTCGTGGCGTCGGCCGCGGCCCTGTTCGCCGAGGACGGCGGCCGCCGTGATCCGTTCATGGACACCGGCTGGCCCGCCCGCGAAGGCGACGCCTACTACGCGAGCCTCGTCGAAGACCCGGCCTGCCTGTGCCTGCTCGCCGCGGGCGGGCACCTGATCGGGCGGCTGCGGCCACCGGACCCGCTGCGCCCCACCGCGGTCCGCGCGGTGCTCGAAAGCATGCGGGTCGCCCCGGAGCACCGCCGGTCCGGCGCCGGTGCCGAGCTGGTCGCCGCTTTCCTCGGCTGGGCAAGGGAGAATGGCGCGAACGACGTCACCGTCGCGGCCTACGCGGCCAACCACGGTGCGCTGGAGTTCTACCGGGCACAGGGCTTCGAGCCGTTCGAAGTGGTGCTGCGTCACCGGAACGGGTGGCTATCCACAGTGGACCCCGCGCACTAGCCTCGGAGGCCGAGCGAGGAGGGTGCGGATGACGGCCACCGCCGAGGTCGCCCACGAGCCGGCGCCCGCGCCGCTGAGCAAGGGGCGGGTCAACGCCGTCTTCGGGGCCGTGCTGCTCGGCATGCTGCTCGCCGCGCTGGACCAGACCATCGTCGGGACCGCGCTGCCCACCATCGTCGGCGACCTCGGCGGCGCCGGGCACCTGTCCTGGGTCGTCACGTCCTACCTGCTCGCCGAAACCATCATGACCGTCGTCGTCGGCAAGCTCGGCGACCTCTTCGGCCGCAAGCTGATGTTCCAGCTGTCCGTGGTCGTGTTCGGCATCGGCTCGTTCTTCGCCGGGTTCGCCGACAGCATGGTGTGGCTGATCGTCTGGCGCGCGGTGCAGGGCCTCGGCGGCGGTGGGCTGATGGTCACCTCGACCGCGCTCATCGCCGACGTCGTCCCGCTGCGCGAGCGCGGCAAGTACCAGGGCGTGCTCGGCTCGGTGTTCGGCGTGGTGACCGTCGCGGGCCCGATGCTCGGCGGCTTCTTCGTCGACCACCTGTCCTGGCGCTGGGCGTTCTACGTCAACATCCCGCTGGTCGTCGTGGTGCTGGTCGTGGCGTCCTCGGCGATGCCGAACGCCCGCGCCGCGGTCAAGCCGGTCATCGACTACCTCGGCATCCTGCTGATCGGCCTCGCCGCGACCGGCCTGACCCTGGTGACGAGCTGGGGCGGCACGCAGTACGCGTGGGGCTCGCCGACGATCGTCGGGATGGCGATCGGCTCGGTGGTGCTGCTCGCCGCGTTCGTCTTCGCCGAACTGCGGGCGAAGGAACCGATGCTGCCGATGCGGCTGTTCCGCAACCCGGTGTTCACCGTCGCCGGGATCATGAGCTTCGTCGTCGGCTTCGCCATGCTCGGCGCGTTGTCCTACCTGCCGACGTACATGCAGTACGTCCAGGGCACGTCGGCGACTTCGTCCGGCGTCCGGCTGCTGCCGATGGTGCTGGCGCTGCTCGTGGCGTCGATCGCCGCCGGCAACGCGGTGAGCAAGACCGGGCGGTACAAGATCTTCCCGCTGTTCGGCGCCGCCGGGATGACGATCGGGCTCTACCTGCTGTCCCGGCTCGACACCGACACGGGCTTCTGGGAGGCGTCGGCGTACATGGCCGTGCTCGGCCTCGGGATCGGGCTGGGCATGCAGGTGCTGACCATCGCGGTGCAGAACACCGTCGACTACGCCGACCTCGGCGTGGCCACCTCGGGCGTCACGTTCCTGCGGTCGATCGGCAGTTCGTTCGGCGCGGCGATCTTCGGCACGGTGTACGCGAACCAGCTGACGCCGAACCTGGCCACGGCGGTGGCGTCGCTGCCCCCGGGCGTCGACCCGCGGGCGCTGCAGGTGCCCACGGCCTTGCACGCGCTGCCGGACGCGGTGTCCGCGCCGGTGATCAAGGCGTACAGCGACTCGTTGCACGTGGTGTTCCTGGCGGCGGCGCCGGTCGGCCTGGTCGCGTTCGCGCTGGCGTTCTTCCTCAAGGAGGTCCCGCTGCGCGACACCGCCCGCGCGGCGGCCCCGGACCTCGGCGACGGCTTCGCGATGCCGGAAGCGCGGACGGACGACCGCGAGCTGGAGCGCGCGGTCGCGACCCTCTTCTTCCGCGAGCGCCGCGAGGTGGCCCCGGCGATCGTCGAGCGCGCCGGCAGCGACCTCGACGAAGGGGGCATCTGGTGCCTCCTGCAGGTCCACCTGCGCGACCGCCGCGGCGAACCGGCGACGCTCAAGGCGATCGGCGACCACTTCGGCGTCCCGGCCCCGGTCCTCGAACCGGCGTTCAACCGCCTGGAGCTGACGGGCCACCTGCGGTACGCGCGTGAGGGGTGGGAGCTGACCGACGCCGGCCGAGCGGAGTTCGCGAAGGTGGTCGCGGCCTGGCACGACTGGCTGGCCGACCGCCTCGGCGACTGGGGCACGACCAACCGCGCCGAGCTGGACGCGGCGATCGGCCGCGTGGCGGCGCGGCTGCTGGACCAGAGCGCGGAGACCCGTGCCCACGGCCGCCACGCACTGGCCTGAGCCCGCACTTTCCCTATGAAAGTGACGACCTGAGGGGCCGCACTTTCACGTGAAAGTGCGCACCTGGGGGCCGCACTTTCACGTGAAAGTGCGCGGGTCAGCGGCGCCAGAAGTCGTGGGGGGGTGCGGCCCGGGCGGAAGCCGCAGGACTCGACCAGTGCCGCGGCCTCGGTGAACCCCCGGCCGACCAGGCCGGGCTCGTGGGCGTCGCTGCCGAACGTGACCGCCTCGCCGCCGTCCTGGAACCACCAGCGGACCACCTCGCCCGGCAGCGGCACCTGCGTGTTGACCTCCAGGGCCCGCCCGCTCGCCTTGAGCGCGCGCAGCACCGTCCGGAACTCCTCCTCGTAGTCCGCCGCCGCGAACGGCGGGCCCTCGGCGGGCCAGGACCGCAGCGCGTAGTCGATGTGCGCGAGCACCGCGAAGTCCGCCGTCGACTCGACCAGGCCGAGCACCTCCGTCAGGTACGCCCGCAGGATCTCGCCGGGCGGCCGCCCGGAAACCACGGTCAGCTCGTGGTAGTGGTCGCCGTCCGGGAGCGAGTGCACCGAGCCGAGGACGCGGTCGAAGTCGTGGGCCGCGAGCAGCGCGTCGGCCCGCGGGCGGTGCCAGTGCGGCTCGCTCAGCTCGACGCCGGACAGGATCCGCAGCGCCGGGAACCGGTCGCGGCACTCGGCGACCGTCGCCAGGTAGCCCTCGACGTCGAGGGCCGGCGGTTCGAGGACGCCGTCCGGGCGCAGCCGCACCCGGAAGTGGTCCGGCAGCAGCGGGCGGACCGGCTCGGGGATCAGCCACGGCGTCAGGTCCGCGTGCTCGGTGAACGCCACCGAGGGCAGGCCGAGGTCGAGGGCCCGCTCGCACGAGCCGATCATCGACCCGGTGACCGTGTCCCATGACCATTCGGTGTGGACGTGACCGTCCGGCGGCAGGCTCACCGACCCACCGTAACGCGGTTTTTGGGCTACCGTCTGGCTCATGGCGCAGAAGTCGGCGGCGGTGGAGCTCGAAGTCGGGCACCGGACCGTGCGGGTCTCCAACCCGGACCGGGTCTACTTCCCGGCCCGCGGCGAGACGAAGCTCGACCTGGTCAACTACTACCTCTCGGTGGGCGACGGCATCGTCAACGCCCTGCGCGAGCGGCCGTGCATGCTGCACCGCTTCCCGTCCGGCGTCGCGGGGGAGAAGGTGCACCAGAAGCGCGTGCCGAACGGCGCGCCGCCGTGGCTGGAGACCGTGCGCGTCGACTTCCCGCGCTACGGCAGGCACGCCTACGAGCTGTGCGTCACGGAGCTGGCGCACGTCGCCTGGGCCGTGCAGATGTCCACAGTGGAGTTCCACCCGTGGAACTCCCGGCGCGCCGACACCGAAAAGCCGGACGAGTGGCGCATCGACCTGGACCCCATGCCCGACTGCGGGTTCGACCGCGTGCGCCGGGTCGCCCACGTCGCGCACGAGGTCCTCGACGAGCTCGGCGCGGTCGGCTGGCCGAAGACCTCCGGCGGCCGCGGCCTGCACGTCTACGTCCGGATCGAACCCCGCTGGGGCTTCACCGACGTCCGCCGCGCGGCGCTCGCGTTCGCCCGCGAAGTCGAGCGGCGCGCCCCCGACGACGTCACCACGACCTGGTGGCGCAAGGACCGCGACCCGCGGCTGCTCTTCGTCGACTACAACCAGAACGCCCGCGACCACACCATCGCCGCCGCCTACTCGGTGCGCGGCAACCCCGAGGGCACGGTGTCGACGCCGATCCGGTGGGACGAGATCGACGACGTCGAGCCGGGCGACTGCACCATCGCGACCGTCCCGGCCCGCTTCGCCGAGCTGGGCGACCTCCACGCGGGCATCGACGACGCCGTGTTCTCCCTCGACCCCTTGCTGGAGTGGGCCGACCGCGACGGCGTCGAGGAACCACCCGACCCGGACTGACGTATTTTCCGCGCCCGCCCGCGGCTCTGCCCGGGATGAAGGTCGTACTGTCGGGTTTGGACGCGGGCGCGTGGAGCCTGGTCGCGTTGCGGGTGGTCCTCGAGCGCGAGGGGCACGAAGTGTCGGTGGCGGCCGACGTGCTGAAAGTCTGCCGCCGGGAGCGGCCGGACTGCCTGGTGCTGTCCACTGTGCGCGGTGCTTCGGGGGTGGACGTGCTTCGCCGCGTGCGCGCCGACCCCGGCCTGGGCGAGCTGCCGGTGGTGCTCGGCGGCCGGCTGCGGAACACGCGCGCGGACCTGCTCGCGCTCGGCTTCGACGAGGTGTTCCCGGTCGCCGCCGCGGATCCCGGGGGAGCCGTGGCGGCGCTGCGGGCGTACCTGGCGCATCAGTCCAGGCGTTCGACGATCGTCGCGTTGGCGAGTCCGCCGGCCTCGCACATCGTCTGCAGGCCGTAGCGGCCGCCGGTCTGCTCCAGCACCGACAGCAGTGTCGTCATCAGCCGGGCGCCGCTGCCGCCGAGCGGGTGCCCGATGGCGATCGCGCCGCCGTTGACGTTGACCTTGGCCAGGTCCGCGCCGATCTCGGCCTGCCAGGCCAGCACGACGCTCGCGAAGGCTTCGTTGACCTCGAACGCGTCGATGTCCGCCACGCTCAGCCCGGCGCGGTCGAGGACCTTGCGGGTGGCCGGGATGACGCCGGTGAGCATGTACAGCGGGTCGTCGCCGGCGACGGCGAAGCTGTGGAGCCGGGCACGCGGCCGCAACCCGAGCGCCTTCGCCGTCTCGGCGCTGGTGATCATCAGTGCGGCGGCACCGTCGTTGATCGGCGACGAGTTCCCGGCGGTGACGTGCCAGCCGAGCTCCGGGAACCGCTGCTCCCAGACGTCGGCGCGGAACGCGGGCCTGAGCCCGGCGAGGATCTCCGGCGTGGTGCCCGGCCGCACGGTCTCGTCGGTCGTGACGTCGACGAGCACCCCGTCCGGCCCGGGCGCCTTGAGTGGCGCGACCTCGCCGGCGAACTTCCCGTCCGCCCACGCCTTCGCGGCCCGCTGGTGGCTTTCGGCGCTGAACTCGTCGAGCTGAGCGCGGCTGAAGCCCCACTTCGCGGCGATGAGCTCGGCGCTGATGCCCTGCGGCACGAGCCCGTCGGGGTAGCGGGCGGCGACCTGCGGCCCGAACGGATCCCGCCCGGCGACCTGGCTGCCCATCGGCACCCGGCTCATGGACTCGACCCCGGAGGCGATGACGGCGTCGTACGCACCGGCGATGACGCCCTGCGCGGCGAAGTGGACGGCCTGCTGGCTGCTCCCGCACTGCCGGTCCACGGTCACGGCGGGTACCGATTCCGGGAGGCCCGCGGCCAGCGCGGCCCAGCGGGCGGTGTTCATGCTCTGCTCACCGATCTGGCCGACGGCCCCGGAGATGACGTCGTCGATCCGGGCGGGGTCGATGCCGGTGCGCTGGACGAGCTCGCGCAAGACGTGGGCATGCAGGTCGACCGGGTGCACCCCGGCGAGCGCTCCGTTCGGCTTGCCCTTGCCGATGGGGGTCCGTACCGCGTCGACGATCACCGCGTCCGTCATGGCGTCTGCCTCCTCGCAGATCGGGGATGTGTTCGGTATACGCCGGGTAAGTTGGATTACACAACTCACCTGTCCGGCACGTCACAGCGGGGGCTGGGGCGGGGGTGGGGTGCCGGCCGACGCTCGGCTCGACTCGCCTGGAGGTGCCCGACCTGCCCAGCCCGACCGGTGCGGCGGAGGCGGCGCGCCCCTCAACCCCAGTGCTAGGTTGGATTTTCAACCCGATGGAGGTGGCATGGTCCGGCGTGGTCGTGAGTGCTCGGTCGCCGAGGCCCTCGAGGTCGTCGGTGAACGGTGGAGCCTCCTGGCGTTGCGCGAGATCATGCTCGGCGAACGGCGGTTCAACCAGATCGCCGAGAACACCGGTGCCAGCCGGGACATCCTCGCCACCCGGCTGCGGAAGCTCGTCGACGCCGGGGTGCTCGAAAAGGTCCAGTACGAGGCCCACCCGCCGCGGCACGAGTACTACCCGACCGAAGCCGGGCGGGCGTTGCAGCCGATCCTGCTCGGGCTGATGGCCTGGGGTGACAAGTACGTCCACCAGGGCGAACCGCCCACCCTCTGGCGTCACGCCTGTGGCGAAGAGCTGCTTCCGGTCACCGTCTGCGCGCACTGTGGCGAGCCGGTCAACGCGCCGGGCACCCACGCGATCCGGCTCGGGGCTGTCCACTCCTGATCCACGCCGCAAAAAGGCCTCCTCGCATCCCCCGCGAGGAGGCCTTTTTGTGGCCCGGGCGTTGACTTGAGACCCCCGTCACGGTAACTCTTGAACGAATCAGTGCAAGAACCTGACAACAGCGCGAGAAATCGAAGCAGTCGTCAGGAAGCCCTCGACGAAGAGGTGCCCATGACGTGCTGCCCGCGTGCGCCGCCGGACCGGTTCCGCGCGTGTCCGTTCCCTGGTTGTGCCGTCCCGACGCGTCTCCCCTCCTCCCCGGATCCGAGGAACCCCATGAGAACGAAGCGACTCCTGTCGCGCGCGGCTACCTACGCCGCCCTGTCCCTCCTCTTGGCCGCACCCGCCGTGGCTGCCGGCAACGTGCCCGCACCCGCACCCGCACCCGCACCCGCCGCTGTTGCCGCGGAAGCGGCGGCCGCGACCTACACCGCGAGCAGCCAGCTCGCCGGCTACCCCGCCTCGAACGTCGGCGACGGCAACCAGGCCACCTACTGGGAGAGCGCCAACAACCAGTTCCCGCAGTGGGTCCAGGCGGACCTCGGCGCGGCCACCACCGTCGCCCAGGTGGTGCTGAAACTCCCGGCGAACTGGGAGGCCCGCACCGAGACCTTCAACGTCCAGGGCAGCACCAACGGGACCAGCTTCAGCGACCTCAAGCCCGCCGCCGGCTACCGGTTCGACCCGGCCACCGGCAACACCGTCACCGTCGACGTCACCGGCAGCACCCGGTACGTCCGGCTGAACGTCAGCGCCAACACCGGCTGGCCCGCCGCGCAGCTGTCGGAGTTCGAGGTGCACGGCCCGGCCGGCGGGGACACGCAGCCGCCGTCCGCCCCCGGCAACCTCGCCTACACCCAGCCCGCGAGCGGCCAGATCCGGCTCACCTGGTCGGCCTCGACCGACAACACCGGGGTCGCCGGCTACGACGTCTACGCGAACAACCAGCTGCGCGGCAGCGTCGCCGGGAACGTCCTGACCTACACCGACAGCCAGCCCGACGGCACCACCGTCTCGTACTTCGTGCGCGCGAAGGACGCCGCGGGCAACCAGTCGGGCACCAGCAACACCGTCACCCGCACCGGCACCCAGGCCGGGACGAACCTCGCCGTGGGCAAGCCGATCACGGCGTCGTCGACCGAGTTCACCTTCGTCGCCGCGAACGCCAACGACAACTCGACCAGCACGTACTGGGAGGGCGGCGGCGGGACCTACCCGAACCTGCTGACCGTCGCGCTCGGCTCGAACGCCGACCTGAACCAGGTCGTCGTCAAGCTCAACCCCGACGCCTCGTGGGGCCCGCGCACCCAGACGATCGCCGTCGAAGGCCGGGAGCAGAGCGGCACCGCGTTCACCACGCTGGCCGCCGCGCAGACCTACAGCTTCAGCCCGGGCAGCGGCAACACCGTCACGATCCCGCTCAGCGGCCGGGCCGCCGACGTCCGGCTGCGCGTCACCGCCAACTCCGGCGCCGGCGGCGGGCAGGCCGCGGAGTTCCAGGTCTTCGGCGTCCCCGCGCCCAACCCGGACCTGACCGTGTCGGCCGTGTCCTGGTCGCCGCAGAACCCCGTGGAGACCGACGCGATCACCGCGTCGGCGACCGTCCGCAACGCCGGGACGGCGGCCTCGGGCGCGACGAACGTCAACCTCTACCTGGGCACCACCAAGGTCGGCACCGCGAACGTCGGCGCGCTCGCGGCCGGTGCGTCGGCGACCGTGTCGGCGAACATCGGTACCCGCGACGCCGGCAGCTACCAGCTGACCGCGAAGGTCGACGAGGCCAACGCCGTCATCGAGCAGAACGAGGCCAACAACTCCTACACCGCGTCGACGGCGCTGGTCGTCAGCCCGGTGCAGAGCTCCGACCTCGTCGCGGCGACGGCGTGGTCGCCCGGCAACCCGTCCGCGGGCAACACCGTCACGTTCAGCACCACCCTGCGCAACCAGGGCACGGTCGCGTCGGCGGCCGGGGCCCACGGCATCACGGTGACCGTCACCGACCAGAACGGCACCGTGGTGAAGACCCTCAGCGGCAGCTACACCGGCGCGATCGCCGCGGGTGCCACCGCGGCGCCGGTCACGGTCGGGGCCTGGACCGCCGTCAACGGCCGGTACACGGTCAAGACGGTCGTCGCGAACGACGCCAACGAGCTGCCGGTCAAGCAGGCCAACAACACCAGCACGCAGGCGCTGTTCGTCGGCCGGGGCGCGAACATGCCCTACGACATGTACGAGGCCGAGGACGGCGTCGTCGCGGGCGGTGCTTCGGTGGTCGGTCCCAACCGCACCATCGGCGACCTCGCCGGTGAAGCGTCGGGCCGCAAGGCCGTGACGCTGAACTCGACCGGCTCGTCGGTGGAGTTCACCACCCGCGCGTCGACCAACACCCTGGTCACGCGGTTCTCCATCCCGGACTCCGCGGGCGGCGGCGGGCAGAACTCGACGCTGAACGTCTACGTCGACGGCACGTTCCTCAAGGCCATCGACCTGACCTCGCACTACGCCTGGCTCTACGGCGCCGAAACCGGTCCGGGCAACTCGCCGGGCGCCGGGCCGCGCCACATCTACGACGAAGCCAGCGCGATGCTCGGCACGACCGTGCCCGCCGGGCACAAGATCAAGCTGCAGAAGGACGCGGCCAACAGCACGAACTACGCGATCGACTTCGTGAACTTCGAGCAGGCCACCGCGACCGCCAACCCGGACCCGGCGCACTTCGCCGTGCCCACCGGGTTCACGCAGCAGGACGTGCAGAGCGCCCTCGACAAGGTCCGGCAGGACACGACGCTGACCGGCGTCTACCTGCCGGCCGGGAACTACGCGATGTCGAGCAAGCTGAACGTCTACGGCAAGGCCGTGACGGTCACCGGCGCCGGGCCGTGGTTCACGAAGTTCTCCGCGCCTTCGGGGCAGGAGAACACCGACATCGGCATCGACGTGCAGGCGAGCGCGAACGGGTCGACGTTCAGCGGGTTCGCGGTGTTCGGGAACTACACCTCCCGCATCGACGGCCCCGGCAAGGTGTTCAACCTGACCAACGTCGCCAACCTGACCATCGACAACATCTGGGTGGAGCACCAGGTGGTCATGGTCTGGGGCACCAACGTGGACAACACGACGATCAAGAACTCGCGGATCCGCGACACCTTCGCCGACGGCGTCAACTTGACGAACGGGAGCACCGGCAACCACGTCACCAACATCGAAGCCCGGTCCACCGGTGACGACAGCTTCGCGCTGTTCGCCGCCACGGACCTCAACCCGGGCAACCAGTACGACAACGTGTTCGAGAACCTGACCTCGCTCACCCCGTGGCGCGCGGCCGGGCTGGCGGTCTACGGCGGGTACAGCAACACCTTCCGGAACCTCTACATCGCGGACACGCTGACCTACTCGGCGATCACGATCAGCTCGCTCGACTTCGGCTACCCGTTCCTCGGGTTCGGGCCGCAGCCGACGACGGTCCAGAACGCCTCCCTGGTCCGGGACGGTGGCCACTTCTGGGGCCAGCAGACCTTCCCGGCGATCTGGCTGTTCTCGGCGTCCAAGGAGTTCCGCGGCATCCGGGTGTCCGATGTGGACATCGAGAGCCCGACCTACAGCGGCATCATGTTCCAGACCAAGTACGACGGCACCACGCCGGAGCACCCGGTCGAGGACACCGTGCTGACGAACGTGTCGATCACCGGGGCGCACCGCAGCGGGGACGCCTTCGACGCCAAGTCGGGGATCGGCATCTGGGCCAACGAGCTGCCGGAACCGGGGCAGGGCCCGGCCGTCGGCTCGGCGACGTTCACCGGGCTCACCCTGAGCGACAACGCCCAGGACATCCGCAACACGACCAGCACGTTCACCATCACCCGCAACTGAAAGCACGCACAGGTGCCCGCCGGGAAACCGTTTCCCGGCGGGCACCGCCGTGCCAGGATGACGCCGGAGGTGGTCGACGTGCGGATCCTGGTCACCGGCGGTACCGGGCAGCTCGGCTCGGCGGTCGTGGCGGGCCTGCGGGCGGCGGGGGAGGAGGTCCGCGTGCTCAGCCGGCGGGCCGCGCCGGACGTCGTCCGGGGTGATCTGCGGACCGGTCGGGGCATCGACAGCGCGGTGGCCGGGGCGGACGTCGTGGTCCACTGCGCCACGGACTTCCTGCACGAGACGACGCTGGCGCGCACGCTGGTCGAGGCCGCGCGCTGGGCCGGCGCCCCGCACCTGGTGTACGTCTCGATCGTCGGCGTCGACCGCGTGCCGCTGGGCTACTACCGGGCCAAACACGAGACCGAGCAGCTGCTCGCCGCGTCCGGGCTGCCGTACACGATCCAGCGGGCCACGCAGTTCCACGGCCTGGTCCGGACCCTGCTCGCGGGTGCGGCCCGGCTGCCGGTGGTGCCGGTGCCGCGGATCTCGTTCCAGCCGGTGGACGTCCGCGACGTCGCCGGGCGGCTCGTCTCACTCGTGTCCGATGACCCGGCGGGCCGGGTGGCCGACTTCGGCGGCCCGGAGATCCTGACGGCGGCGGAGCTGGCCGGGGCGGTCGGCGAGGTGAGCGGGCGGGTCCGGCGGATCGTGCCGCTGAAGGTCCCGGGGGAGACGTTCCGGGCCTACGCCGGCGGTGGCCACCTGGCCCCGGAGCACCGCGAAGGCGAGATCACGTTCCGGGAGTACCTGACCGAGCATGCTCGGATGTATTCGGATTAATTACGAAGATTCTTGACCTCGGATCCGGATAGGTCATATGTTTGGCGGGCTGCACGCCGGTCCCGCCTTCAACGCCGAACGGATCCGACATGTCGAACCCTCCCTCTCGCCGTACCTTCTTCAAGCTCGGTGGCGCGGTCGGCGCCGGTCTCGCCTTCGGTGGCATCCCGCCTTTCGCTGCCAGTGCGGATGTTCTGCGTCCGGCCGAGGCCGACCTCGTGCCGGACGCGCGGGCGACGACGCTGTGGTACCCGGCCCCCGCGGCCGAGGACAAGATCATCGAGCAGGGCTTGCCGATCGGTAATGGTCGGATCGGTGCCCTGGTCGGCGGTGACCCGGCCGCCGACTTCCTGTACCTCGCCGACGCGTCGCTGTGGACCGGCGGCGCCAACGACGTCCTCGAAGACGACGGCCAGTTCCCCTACGAACGCGAGAAGTTCGGCACCCTCGGCCTGCTGGCCAAGCTGCGGATCTCGGTGCCCGCGCACACCGGCGTCACGGACTACCGCCGCACGCTCGACCTCAGCAACGGCGTCGTCGTGATCACCTACCGGCACCAGGGCGTGCGCTACCGCCGCGAGTACTTCGCGAGCCACCCCGACGACGTCGTGGTCGTCCGGCTCACCGGCGGCCCGGTGACCGGCTCGGTCTCGCTGGAACCCACCCGCGGCGAAACGATGTCCGGCACGGCGGCGTTCGCCGGCTCGTTCGCCAACGGCCTGGAGTACGCGTGCACCGTGGCCGGCGGGGTGACCTTCAGCGGGAGCCGGGACGTCGTCATCGTCTTCAGCGGCGGCACGAACTACGTGCCCGACGCGGCCCGGAAGTTCCTCGACGCCGCCCTCGACCCCTTGGCGCTCGCGAAGCAGAAGGCGGCGAAGGCCGTGCACGCCGGGGGTGGCGCGCTGCTGGCCACGCACGTCGCCGACTACCGGCGGCTCTACGACCGGATGGCCGTCGACCTGGGCCAGTCACCGCCGGCGAAGCGGGCGCTGGACACCTGGTCGCGGCTGCTGGCCCGGCACGACGACCCGGCGACCGCCGACCCGGAGCTGGAGGCGAGCTACCTGCAGTTCGGGCGCTACCTGACCATCACCGGATCGCGCGGCGGCCTGCCGATGGGGCTGCAGGGCCTCTGGCAGAACACCAACACGCCGGACTGGATGAGCGACTACCACACCGACATCAACCTCCAGATGAACTACTGGCTGGCGGACCGGGTGGCGCTGCCCGGAAGCTTCACTGCCTTGGCTGATTACTGCCTCGCGCAGCTTCCCGTGTGGACGGACAGCACGAACCGCCTGTTCAACGACCCGAGGAACCGCTTCCGCAACACCAGCGGCAAGATCGGCGGCTGGGCGATCGCGTTCTCCACCAACATCTACGGCGGCTCCGGCTGGTGGTGGCACCCGGCCGGCAACGCCTGGCTGTGCAACTCGCTGTGGGACCACTACGCGTTCACCCAGGACAAGGCGTACCTCGCGCGGATCTACCCGCTGCTCGAGGGCGCGTGCCAGTTCTGGGAGGCGCGGCTGGTGCCGATGACGGTCGGCGGGCGGGAGGTGCTCGTCGACGACCACGACTGGTCGCCCGAGCACGGGCCGCAGGACACCCGCGGCAACACCTACGCCCAGGAGATCGTCTGGGACCTGTTCGAGCACTACCGCGAAGCCGTCGCGGTGCTCGGGCGGGACCGCGCGTACGGCGACCGGATCGGCGGCCTGCAGCGGAAGCTGTACCTGCCGGAAGTCAGCCCGGCGACCGGCTGGCTCGAGGAGTGGATGTCGCCGGACAACCTCGGCGAGACCACGCACCGGCACCTCTCGCCGCTGATCGGCTTCTTCCCCGGCGACCGGATCGCGGCCGACACGTCCCCGAAGGCCCTGCTCGACGGCGTGCGCGCGCTGCTCGTCGCGCGCGGGATGGACAGCTACGGCTGGGCGACCGCGTGGCGCTCGGCGTGCTGGGCCCGGCTCAAGGACGCCGACCGCGCGTACCAGCTGCTGCTCACGGTGCTGCGGCCGTCGGTGGCCAACGGCAACGGGACCGCGGCCAACTTCTTCGACATGTACAGCCAGGGCAGCTACACGATCTTCCAGATCGACGCGAACCTCGGCGCGCCGGCGGCGATGGTGGAGATGCTCGTGTACTCGCGGCCGGGAGTGCTGGAACTGCTGCCGGCCCTGCCCAGGGCGTGGGCAGCCTCGGGCCGGGTGACCGGCATCGGCGCACGCGGCGGGTTCGAGGTCGACCTGTCCTGGCGCGCGGGGAAGGTGACGAAGGCGGTGATCCGCAGCGTCGGCGGCACCCGCACCGAGGTCCGCGCCGGGGCCTGGAAGCGCACGATCACCCTGCGCCCGGGCGGATCGGTCACGGTCCAGCCGAGTTGAGGCGCTGCCGGAGAACCCGGACACGGGCTGGACGGCGGACTTCTCCGACGCGGCGGTGAAAGGCAGCTCGCCGCCACCGGACTGGCGGCGATCCGGATCGGTGCGATCATCGAGCACGCACGGCGCGAGGAAACGAAGGCGCTGCCGATCAACGCCGTGCTGCTGGTGCCGGCGGCGTTCGTGGCGATCGGCCGGTTCGCCGGCCGAGGATCCGGAGGGTGCGATGACGCTCATCGGCGGGCGGGAAGTGGCCTGGACCGACCACGGCGGACCGGGCCCGGTGGTCGTGCTCCTGCACAGCTTCCTGATGGACGGCCGGATGTTCGCCCCGCAGCTGGCGGCCTTCGAGGGCTTCCGGTGCGTCACCGTCGACGAGCGCGGGCACGGCGGCACCCCCGCCGACGGCGCGTTCGGCTACTGGGACGTCGCCCGGGACGTCCTCGGCGTGCTCGACCACCTCGGCGTCGAGCGCGCGGCGGTCGTCGGGACGAGCCAGGGCGGGTTCGTCGCGCTGCGGCTGGCGCTGCTGGCCCCGTCGCGGATCAGCGCCCTCGCGGTGCTGGGCACCTCGGCGGCCGCCGAAGACCCCGCCGTCGCGGCCGGCTACCGGGCCGTGCTGGACGCGTGGGTGGCCGGCGGGGCCCCGGCCGAGGTGCTCGACGGCGTCGCGAAGATCTGCTTCGGCGACTTCGACGCTCCGGAGTGGAAGGAGCGCTGGCGCTCGGTGCCGCCCGCGCAGCTGACGCCGGCCATGAACGCGCTCGTCGACCGGGACGCCGTCCTGCCGCGCGCGAGCGAGATCTCGTGCCCGGCGCTGGTCCTGCACGGCTCCGCGGACCTCGCCTACCCGGTCGAGCGCGCGTCGGAGCTGGCAGCCGCGCTGCCCGCCGCCGAGCCGCTGGTCGTCGTCGAGGGTGGTGCCCACTTCCTGAGCTTCACCCACGCGGCGGCGGTGAACCCGCCCCTGCGGAAGTTCCTCGAGGCGCACGCGTGACGGACGTCGACCTACGCAAGCTGCGCTACTTCGTCGCGGTCGCCGAGGAGCTGAACTTCGGCCGCGCCGCGGCGCGGCTGCACATCGCGCAGCCGGTGCTGTCGCGGCAGATCCGGGCGCTGGAGGCCGAGCTGCGGGCGCAGCTGTTCCGGCGGGACAAGCGGTCCACCGAGCTCACCGACGCGGGCCGCCAGCTGCTCGCGGACGCGCGTCCGCTGCTGGCCTCGGCCGAAGCCCTGCGCCGCCGGGTCGCGACGGCCGCTCGCGCCACCTTCACCGTGGCGTTCATGCCGGGTCTCACGGTCACCGACGCGGTCCAGGCGCTGTCCGCGCGCCACCCCGGCGTCGCGGTCGAGCTGCTGCGCACGACGTGGGAGGACCAGACCGAGGTGCTGCACGACGGCCGCGCCGACGTCAGCCTGATCCGCCTCCCGGTGGACCGGCGCGGGCTGACCGTGCGGCCGTGGCTCGCCGAACCGCGCGTGGCGGTGGTGCGGGCCGGGCACCGGCTGGCGGGCAAGGAGTCGGTCCGGGTCGCCGACCTGGCCGACGAGCACGTGCTCAACGACCCGGACGCGGTCCCGGAATGGCGGGACGTCGCGGTCGAGCTGCGCGACGGCACTGCTCCGCGGCGGCGGGAGTTCCGCAGCGTCGAGGAGAAGCTGGAGCACGTCGCCGCCGGGCGCGGGATCGCGGTGGTGCCGCGGTCGACGTCGGCGTACTACACCCGGCCGGACGTCGCGCACGTGCCGGTCGAGGACCTGCCGCCCAACGAGGTCTGCCTCGCCTGGGTGGCCACCCGGCGGTCGCGGCTGATCTCCGAGTTCGCGGAGATCATCGCCGGGGAGGATCGGACGACGAGCACGGGAGAGCGATGATCCGCTGGGCGACCTTCGACTGTTTCGGCACGCTGGTGGACTGGCGCCACGGCATCGCCACCGGGATCGAGCTGCTGTTCCCCGGCCGCGGCGCGGAGCTGCTCGAGGTCTACAACCGCGTCGAACCCCAGGTGCAGGCGGAAGAACCGGGGCGGCGCTACCGCGAGGTGCTCGCCGAGTCCCTGCGCCGGACCGCGGCCGAAGCCGGGCTGGAGCTGGTGCCCGACGACGCGTCCGTGCTCGGCACCGGGCTGCCGCACTGGCCGGTCTTCCCGGACACCCGCGCGGCACTGGCCGGGCTGCGGGAAGCGGGCTGGCGGATCGCGCTGCTGACCAACTGCGACCGCGACCTGATCGGCGAGACCCAGCGCCGGCTGGTGGTCCCGGTCGACGCGATCGTCACCGCGGAGGACGTCGGCGAGTACAAACCCGCCCACGGCCACTTCCGGCGCTTCGCCGAGACGTTCGGCGCCACCGCGGAGAACTGGGTGCACGTCGCGCAGAGCCATTTCCACGACATGGTGCCGGCGCGGGCGCTGGGCATCCCGCGCGTGTGGATCAACCGGCAGGCGGACCCGCACGACCCGGCGGTGGCGGACGCCGTCCTGCCGGGTTTGGCCGGGCTGGTGCCGGTGGTCGAGCGGGTGCACGCGGCGGCCCGTTAACGCTCGGCCGCCACCCGCAACTCCGCTCGCCGCACCGGGAACAGGCCCGCGCGCAGGCTCCGCCACACCTTCGACGGACGGCGCCGGGCCACCGCCGCCGGGGCGGGGCCGGCCCGGTACTCCATCTCCACCTTGGCCCAGTCGTAGATCCAGTCGCCTCGCATGCCGATCCCTCACTCCGTCGAACGATGCCGAACGCTGTCGAACGTTGCCGACGGAGTCCACGATCGTGCTGAGGCCGCTTCGCCCGCATCGGGCGAACACGCACTCCGGGCGGGCCGGGCCCTTACCCCCGGAGTTCGGCCACCGCGTCCAGGTGCCGCGGTGCCCAGCCGAGTTCGCGCCTGGCCCGGGCCGCCGTCAGGCGCTGGTCCAGCGCGAACGCTTCGGCGATCGGCCCCATCCGGTCCGCTGCCTCCTCGGACGACAGCGAAGTGACACGGCCGGGACAGCCGGTGGCGTGGGTAAGGGCTTGGACGACGTCCCGTACCGGCACGTTCTGGCTCACTCCCGCGTACACCGCCTTCGCCGGCGCGTTCAGGGCGAGCACGTACAGCTCGGCGACATCCTCGACGTGCACGACGGCCCAGTGGTTGGCGCCGTCGCCGATCATCGGGACCGAACCCGCCGCGCGACCGGGCTCGGCGAAGAACGTCTCGACGAGCCCGCCGCCGAGGCCGTAGACCAGGCCGGGCATCACGAGCACCGGATGGCCGCCGCGCGAGAGGACCCGGTCCTCGTTCGCGCGGCGCCACGCTGTGATCGCGGGCGGGGACTGGGGCGCGTCCTCGTCGACCACGCCGTCGGTGTTCCCGTAGACCCAGACGCCGCCGGTGTGCACGTACGGCCCGCGGTCGCCGAGGCCGTCCTGCAGCGCGTCGGCGGCCGCGCGGTCGACTTCGGCGGTGTCGGCGCCGTAGTGCTGGCCGAGGTGGATGACGCCGTCGGCCGAAGCCGCGGCCTCGCGCAGGACGCCGGTGTCCGTCAGCCCGCCCGTGACCGGTCGCGCACCCAGCCCGGTGAGCGTCCGCGCCGCGGCTTCGCTGCGGGCCAGCGCGCTCACCTCGTGCCCGTCCCGCACGAGTGCCCGGACGGTCGCGCGGCCGACGTACCCGGAGCCGCCGGTGAGGAAGACCTTCATTGCCAACCCTTCGTGGTCGTGGTGGTTCGCCCTCCACTCTCGGCCGGACCCCGCCGCCGCGTCCAAGACCCTTCCCGTCGCCTTTGATACCTTCGGGGCACCATGACCGCGACGACGTTCCTGTTCGTGCCCGGCGACCGGCCCGACCGCTTCGCCAAGGCAGTGGCGAGCGGCGCCGACGTCGTGATCGCAGACCTCGAAGACGCCGTGGCCCCGGCGGACAAGGACACCGCCCGCGCGGCGGTCGGCGAGTGGCTGGCGGGCGGCGGCACGGCGATGGTCCGGATCAACGCCCCGGGCACGCCGTGGTTCGAGGCCGACGCCGCGCTCGTGGCGGCGCGCGGGGTGCCGGTCATGGTGCCGAAGGCGGAGACGCCGGGTGTGCTCGCCGGGTTCCGCGAGGTCGTGGCTCTGGTCGAAACCGCGCGGGGCGTCGAAGGCGCCGGTGAACTGGCGGCCGTGCCGTCGGTGTCACGGCTGGCGTTCGGCAGCGTCGACCTGGCGGCGGAACTCGGCGTCGACCCGGACGACCCGGAGCCGTTCGCCTACGCGCGTTCGCGGCTGGTGATCGCCTCCGCGGCGGCGGGTCTGGCCCCGCCGGTGGACGGCGTGACGACGGACCTGAGCGACGACGAACGGCTGTCCGCCGATGTCCGCAACGCGCGGCGGCTGGGGTTCGGCGGGAAGCTGTGCGTCCACCCGCGGCAGATTGCTTTGGTCCGGGCGGGTTTCGAGCCCACGGAAGCGGAACGCGCCTGGGCACGACGTGTCGTCACGGCGGGCGATTCGGTGTCCACTGTGGACGGGAAGATGGTGGACAAGCCGGTGCTCGCCCGCGCCCGGCGGATCCTGGGGGAGTGAGGCCGGCCGGACCCGCGGTACCACAAGATCCCGATGCGCTACACGGCTCCCTGACGCCGCAACGCCTCCGCGTCGAAGCCGAACTCCGTCAGCACCGCGTCGGTGTGCTCGCCCACGTCCGGTACGGCGTCCATCCGCGGCGACCGGCCCGGGACGGTGATCGGCGGCAGCGTCGCCCGGATCGGCCCGGCCGGCGTCGCCACGTCGGCGAAGCGGTCGCGTGCCGTCAGCTGCGGGTGGCTCAGGACATCGGGCAGCTCGCGGCGACGCGCGTGCGCGATCCGGCCCGCCTTCAGCCGGGACTCCAGCTCCGTGCCGCTCAACCCGGCGAAGATCACCTCGATTTCGCGTTCGAGCCGGGCCCGGTCGGCGACGCGGGCGCTGCCGGTCGCGAACCGCTCGTCCGTCACCCACTCCGGCCGCTCGACCGCGTGCTCGCAGAACGCCGCCCACTCGCGGTCGTTCTGCACCGCCAGCACCAGCTCGGTGCCGTCCCCCGCGGCGAAGGTGCCGTACGGCGCGATCGCGGGGTGGCTCGTGCCCGTCCGCGGGGGTGGCGTTCCGCCGTAACCCGCGTAGTACAACGGAAATCCCATCCACTCGACGAGCGAGTCGAACAGGCTGACCTCCAGCTCCGTGCCCTGCCCGGTGCGCTCCCGGCCGTAGAGCGCGGACAGGATGCCGGAGAACGCGTACATCCCGGCGCCGATGTCGGCGGCCGGGATGCCGCTCTTCGCCGGCTCCGCCTCGGACCCGGTCACCGAAACCAGGCCGGCCTCGGACTGGATGAGCAGGTCGTACGCCTTCGCGTCGCGGTAGGGCCCGCTCGAGCCGTACCCCGACACCGAGCACGTGATCAGCCGCGGCCGGGACGCGCGGATGTCCGCCGCGCCCAAGCCGAGCCGCTCGGCGACGCCGGGCGCGAAGTTCTGCACGAAGACGTCGGCCCGGTCCAGCAGCGCGGCCATCACCCCACCCGCGGCCTCGCTCTTCAGGTCGAGCGTGATGCTCTCCTTCGACCGGTTGAGCCAGACGAAGTGGCTGGACAGGCCGTGCACGGTTTCGTCGTACGCGCGGGCGAAGTCGCCGCTGCCCGGCCGTTCGATCTTGAGCACGCGGGCGCCGAGGTCGGCCAGGTGCCGGGTGGCCAGTGGCGCGGCGACCGCCTGTTCGCAGGACACGACCGTGACGCCGTCGAGGGGCAACGAAGACATGGCCGCATCCTGCCACCGGACCTCAGCCGGCGCGGGCGATGGCGATGTTCCCGGCCAGCCGCGCGCCGGCCTCGTAGATCATGTACTCGCGGCCCTGGTAAGTGCCGAAGCTCGGCGCCGCGCAGCGCCCGTTGTCCGGGGCGCCGGCCAGCGGGGCGTGGAACACCCCGAGGTGGTCGCGCTTCGAGAAATCGGTCCCGACCTCGGTGATCATCAGCTTCCCGCCGTGCGCGATGTCGGTGTTGTAGACGACGTACGTGCTCCCGTTGCGCTCCAGCAGGTGCGGGCCGCCGATGTCGGACGCGCCGACGTCGGTGTGGCGCACCAGTGGCGTCGGGGAGAACGTCCACGTCCGCGCGTCGGCCGACCAGCCCCAGCCGATGTCGCGGTGGTTGGTCGTGTTGTTGAGCATGAAGACCATGACGTACCGCGCGTTCTTCGCGGGCAGGTCGTGGCGGAACACGCGGGCGTACGAGGTCTCGGTCGTGCCCGCGGGCTGCAGCCGCGTCGAAAGGACTTCCTTCTCGTAGGTGAAGTGGATGCCGTCGGCCGAACTGGCCAGCCGGGTCACCGTGTTCTCGCCGTGGAAGTACAGGTAGAGCCGGTTGACGTCGTCGTTCCACAGCGCGTGCGGGGAGGAGACGTGGCTGACCGAGTACTCGCCGGGCCAGGAGTTCTTGATGATCGGGTTGCCCGCGTACTCGGTGAACTCCTCGTCGAGGGAATCCGCGTACGCCAGGCAGATCCCGCCGGGCGCGTCGTGCGGCGCGTAGTAGAGGTAGTACGCGCCGAGCGCGCCCGGGATGCGGCCCTTGGTGCCACGGACGCAGGGGAAGATCAGCTCGCCGGTCGGGTTGTAGCGCAGCTTGCTCTTCACGAGGGCGAGGCGCTGGTAGCGGTAGTCCGGGAACCCGGCGGGCGCGGCGGTGGCGGCACCGGGCAGGAGTGCGGCCGCGCCGAGCGCGGCGGTCCCGGCCAGCAGGCCGCGGCGGGTGAGGGTCATGGCCGCTCCTTCGTCGTCGAAGTGTGCCGTGACGGTGGCACGCGGCGGCCGCGAGGACAAGGGAGTAATACGTATTACCGTCTCGCGGGCAGAGATGCGGGCGTTTCGGGCAAGCCAGCGGCGCGGGCTCCGGCTCCAGCACGTGGAGACATCTCGCCGGACCTGTGACCTCGGCGCGCAGCCAGCGCGCCCGGTCGGCCGGGTGATAGGAATGGCCGGTGACCGAACCGAACACCATCGAAGCCGCCGCGGCCGAAGCCGTCACGCTGACCAGCGAACTCATCCGCATCGACACCACCAACACGGGGGACCCCGACACGCTGGTCGGCGAGCGGACGGCGGCCGAGTACGTCGCGGAGAAGCTCACCGACGCCGGCTACGAGATCACCTACGTGGAATCGGGCGGGAAGAACCGGCACAACGTGTTCGTCCGGCTCGAAGGCGCCGACCCGAGCCGGGGCGCGTTGCTGATCCACGGGCACCTCGACGCGGTCCCCGCGGACCCGTCGGAGTGGTCGGTCCACCCCTTCTCCGGCGCGATCCAGGACGACTACGTCTGGGGCCGCGGCGCGGTCGACATGAAGGACATGTGCGGGATGGCGCTCGCGCTGGCCCGGCACTACAAGATGAACGGCGTTGTGCCGCCGCGCGACCTCGTGTTCGCGTTCCTCGCCGACGAAGAAGCCGGCGGCAAGTACGGCGCCCAGTGGCTGGTCGAGAACCGGCCCGAGCTGTTCGAAGGCGTCACCGAGGCGATCAGCGAGGTCGGCGGCTTCTCGATCACGCTCAAGGACGACGTCCGCGCCTACCTGATCGAGACCGCGGAGAAGGGCATCCGCTGGATGAAGCTGCGCGTGCGCGGCACCGCCGGGCACGGCTCGATGATCCACCGCGACAACGCCGTCACCAAGCTCGCCGAGGCCGTCGCGAAGCTCGGCAACCACCGCTTCCCGCTCGTGCTCACCGACTCGGTGAAGGAGTTCCTCGCCGGCGTCACCGAGATCACCGGCTGGGACTTCCCGGAGGACGACCTCGAAGGTTCGGTCGCCAAGCTGGGCAACATCTCGCGGATGATCGGCGCGACCCTGCGCGACACCGCCAACCCGACCATGCTCACCGCCGGGTACAAGTCGAACGTCATCCCGTCGGTCGCCGAAGCCGCGGTCGACTGCCGGATCCTGCCGGGCCGGCTCGAGGCGTTCGACCGGGAGCTCGACGAGCTGCTCGGCCCGGACATCGAGAAGGAGTGGATGGAGCTCCCGCCGGTCGAGACGACGTTCGACGGCGCGCTCGTCGACGCGATGACCGC
Organism: Amycolatopsis sp. FBCC-B4732; assembly: GCF_023008405.1. Lineage (NCBI taxonomy): Bacteria > Bacillati > Actinomycetota > Actinomycetes > Pseudonocardiales > Pseudonocardiaceae > Amycolatopsis > Amycolatopsis sp. FBCC-B4732. Next base: position 3,217,199 of record NZ_CP095376.1, on the reverse strand, counting down.
CGCGGTGCTGGCCGAGGACCCGGGTGCGAAGACGCTGCCGTACATGCTCTCCGGCGGCACCGACGCCAAGTCGTTCCAGCAGCTCGGCATCCGCAACTTCGGCTTCGCGCCGCTGAAGCTGCCCGCGGACCTCGACTTCTCGGCGCTCTTCCACGGCGTCGACGAGCGGGTCCCGGTCGAGGCGCTGAAATTCGGCACCCGCGTGCTGGACCGGTTCCTGCGCACGTCCTGATGACCGGCTTCGCGCTCGCCGACGGTACGCCCCTGCAGGTCATCCGCAGGGGCGACCCGGCCGCGCCGGTGACCGCGGTGTTCGTCCACGGCTACGCGCTCGACCAGCGCAGCTGGGGCCGGATCGCGCCGCTCGTCCCGGACGCGGCCGAGGGGCCGGTGGCCGTGCTGACCTACGACCAGCGCGGCCACGGCGGTTCGGGGCGGGCGCGGCGCGGCACCGCGACCATGGCGCAGCTGGGCGACGACCTCGCCGAGCTGCTCGAGCGCGAAGTGCCCGGCGGCCGGGTGGTGCTCGTCGGGCACGACATGGGCGGCCTGGCGATCATGTCGCTGTCGCAGCGGCACCCGGCGCTGTTCGCCGCCCGCGTGTCCGGCCTGGTGCTGCTGGCGACGTCGTCGGGGACGCTGGCCACCGAGGTGTCGGCGGCCTGGCCCAGCGCGCTGGGGAAACTGGCGCGCGACCTCGAAGCGGTGCTCGGTTCGAAGCTGTTCGGGGTCGTGCGCGAGCGCACCAGCCGGGCGGTCAGCGCGGGCCTGCGCTGGTGGCTCTTCGGCGACGACCCGGACCCGGAGCTGGTCGAGCTGACCGTGAAGATGATCCGCGGCAACTGGCCGCACACCGTCTCGCTCTTCCGCCCGGCCCTCGACGCCTACGCGCGCGACGCGGCGCTGGCGCAGGTCGGCGGCGTGCCGGTGACGGCGATCGTGGGGGAGCGGGACCGGATCGTGCGGGCGTCCGACGTCGAGCAGTGGGCCGGCGGGCTCGACGACGGGACCGCCGTGGTGCTGCCGGGCGTCGGGCACGTCGTCCCCTTGGAAGCGGCGGCGCAGGTGCTGCCGCGGGTGGTCGCCCTCGTCAACGCCGTCCACCGACAAGACGAGATTTCTTGACAACTTCTCTGTTCGGCACGAAGCTGGGCGCATGTTCTCCGTGGCGGTGATCGAAGACCCGGCCGCGGCCGAGGTGTCGCTGGACCCGATCCGCGCGCGGCTGCTGGCCGAGCTGGCCGAACCCGCGTCCGCGACGATGCTCGCCGCGCGCGTGGACCTGCCGCGCCAGAAGGTCAACTACCACCTGCGGGCGCTGGAGTCGCACGGCCTGGTGGAGCTGGTCGAGGAGCGGCGCAAGGGCAACGTCACCGAGCGGATGATGCGGGCGACGGCGGCGTCGTACGTCATCTCGCCGGCCGCGCTCGCCGCGGTGCAGCCCGACCCCGCGCAGTCACCCGACCGGCTCTCGGCCCGGTGGCTGCTCGCCGTGGCGGGGCGCCTGGTGCGCGACGTCGGCCTGCTCATCACCGGCGCGGCCAAGGCGAAGCAACGGGTCGCGACCTTCGCGCTCGACGGCGAGGTGCGCTTCGCCTCGCCCGCCGACCGGGCCGCGTTCGCCGAAGAGCTGACCACGGCGATCACCACGCTGGTGGGGAAGTACCACGACGAAGCGGCCGAGAAGGGCCGCGGTTACCGGGTGGTCGTCGCCGTCCACCCGAGCATCCCGGAGGAGACCGCCAGTGGGGCGTGAGTTCGAGCTGACCGACGTCGCCGAGGTCGACGCGACGCCCGAGCAGGTGTGGGACGCGATCGCCACCGGCCCGGGCATCGACTCGTGGTTCATGGGCCGCAACGAGGTCGAGGGCGGCACCGGCGGCGTGGTCCGCGGCGCGTTCGGCGGGTACCGGCCCGAGTACCGGATCCGCGAATGGGAACCGCTGGAGAAGCTCGTCTACGGCAGCGACCCGGCGCCGGACGGGCGGAAGATCGCCTACGAGTTCCTGGTCGAGGGCCGCGCCGGCGGGAGTTCGGTCATCCGCTGCGTCACCAGCGGCTTCCTGCCGGGTGACGACTGGGAGGACGAGTTCGAGGCGATGACTGCGGGCGGCGCGCTCTTCTTCCGCACGCTGGTCGAGTACGTGACGCACTTCGCCGGCCGCACGGCGGTCCCGGTGACGGCGTTCGGCCCGCCGGTGGGGGACTGGGCCGAGGCGTGGACCCGGCTCGGCCGGGCGCTGGGGCTGTCCGCACGACCCGCGGTGGGCGACCGGGTCTCCCTCGGCGTCGTCTACGCGGCCAACGACCAGACGGTCGGGATCCGGACCCCGGACGCGATGCTCCGCTTCATGAAGGGCTTCCACGGCCCGATGGTCGCGGCGCACCACGTCTTCACCCCGGGCGCGGACGCCGAGGTGGAGGAGAAGACCTGGAGCGAGTGGCTGAGCCGGGTGTTCGGCTAGGTCGGGAGCCCGCCCGGCAAGCTTTCCTTGGTCTTCTTCCGGCGCAACCAGACCCTGCGCGTCCCGTCGGCGTAGAGCCGCACGGTGCGCAGTTCCCAGCCCGCGAACTCCGCGTGGATGGAGAGCTGGATCGCCGCCGCGCGCCGGGACACGCCCGGGGGGAGATGCAGGCGGCGGTACTCCCAATCCCCTTCGACCACCGCCTCGCTGACCGTCGTCATGGCTGGATCACCTGGGTCCCTTCTCCGGCGGCCGAGCCGACGAGCACGCGGCCGCTGCTCTCGTCCACCCCGACCGAGTCCGGCTGGCGCACGGTGGGGAACCGGTACTTCTCCACGGGTTCGCCGCCGCGGACGTCGAACCCGGCCACTTCGTTGCGTTCGGTCAGCGTCACCCAGGCCAGGCTCCGCTTCGCGTCGTAGGCGATCCCGTACGCGCCGCCCGGCACCGGGTAGCGCTGCCGCAGGATCAGCGGGCGCGCCGAGAACGCCAGCAGGGCCCCCGCCCGCACGTCCGTCACCAGCACCCGCCCGTAGGAGTCCGCCACGGCGTTCGCGGCACCGTCGCCCGCCCGCAGGCCCTCGTCGACCTTGCCCGCCGCGACGTCGACCGAGAACACCGCCGTCCGCAGCCGGTCCAGCACCACCACGCCATCGCCGGTGTCGACCACGTCGTCGGCGCTGTAGAGCTGCCCGCCGATCGTCCGCGCCGGGCCGCTCGCGGGGAGCACCCGGATGTCCTTGCCGTCGCCCATCGCGACCAGCCGGTCCGCGCCGAACGCGATGCTCGACGCCGGCTTCCCGCCGGTCTTCGTCTCGGTCAGCTTCCGGTCGGGCAGGGTCAGCTGCTGCACCACACCCGCACCCGGCTCGGCGATCTCCACCCGGCCCGGCGTCACGGTCAGCTTCTCCGCCTTGCCGTATAACGGCATATTCACCGGGGCGGACGCGAGCGCGTTCAGGTCGTAGAGCCGCAGGGACGGCGGCTCCGAAAGCGCCACGACGAGGGTCGACGTCTTCGCGTCGACGGCCAAGGCGGAAACAGCGCCGCCGGGCAGCACCTGCCCGGCGGGCTTCACGCTCACCACGGGCGACACGGCCGGGCGCGCGGCCTGCGGGTTCGCCACGATCTGCAGCTCGTCACCGGTCGACTGCGCCGACGAACACCCCGAGAGCACCAGGGCACCGGCGAGCGGCAGCGCGATCCACGACACGGCGGTGAGCCGACCCACGCTGTGGCCTCCGGTTGTTCCTCGGCGGATGGTCTTCACCAGCATGCTCCTCGATCCCCTTGCCGTCACGTCCGTGTCACCCAACAGACACCTACCGCGGCCAGCGCTCGGGGTAGCCGGCTTCGATCGCGCTGACGTCGTCGAGCGCGGACCGGATGGCGGGCGGCAGGGTGATGGCTTCGGCGGTCAGCGAACCGGTGAGCTGACCGGTGTCCCGCGCGCCGACGACCGGGGCGACGACACCCGGCCGGTCGCGGACCCAGGCCAGCGCGACGGCCAGCGGCGAGGTGCCCAGCCCGTCGGCGGCGGTGGCGACCGCCTGCACGATCCGGGCGGCGCGGTCGGTGCGGTGGTGCTCGACGTAGCCGGCGTACGCGCTGTTCGCGCCGCGCGAGTCGGCGGGGGTGCCGGTGCGGTACTTGCCGGTCAGCACGCCGCGGCCGAGCGGCGCCCAGGGCAGCAGCCCGATGCCGTGGTGGTCGGCGGCGGGGACGACTTCGCGGTCGACGCCGCGTTCCAGCAGCGAGTACTCGACCTGGGTCGAAATGATCGGGGCGACCGCCGATGCGGTCGCGGCGGCCGTGGCCAGCTGCCAGCCCGCGTAGTTCGAGACGCCGACGTAGCGGACCTTTCCGCTGGTCACGGCGTATTCGAGGGCGGAGAGGGTCTCGGCGAGGGGCACGCAGCCGTCCCAGGCGTGCAGCTGCCACAGGTCGATGTGGTCGGTGCCGAGCCGCTTGAGCGAGCCGTCGAGCGCGGTGAGCAGGGCGCCGCGGGAGGCGCCGCCGCCGAACGGGCCGTCGGTGCGCTTGGCGACCGCCTTCGTCGCGATGACGACGTCTTCGCGGGGGACGAGGTCGCCGAGCAGGGAGCCGAGCACCCGCTCGCTTTCGCCTTCGCCGTAGATGTCGGCGGTGTCCACCAAGGTGCCGCCGGCGTCGACGAAGGCGACCAGCTGGCTGGCCGCTTCCTCCGCGTCGGTGTCGCCACCCCAGGTCATGGTGCCGAGCGCCATCCGCGAGACACGCAGTCCCGAGCGGCCGAGCAGTCGCTTTTCCACGACCGCCGAGCCTAGTGGGCGGGCCCCGGCGAACCTGACCAAGGTGAGTCGTGTCGCGGCGGAGGGCCCCCGTTAGGGTTCGGCCCCGTGCGACTCGGACTCAATCTCGGCTACTGGGGAGCGGGGAACGACCCCGCGAACCTGGCCCTGGCGAAACAGGCGGACGACCTCGGCTACGCCGTCGTGTGGGCGGCGGAGGCCTACGGCTCGGACGCGGTGACGGTGCTCACGTGGATCGCGGCGCAGACGTCCCGGATCGACGTCGGTGCCGCCGTGCTGCAGATCCCGGCGCGGACGCCGGCGATGACCGCGATGACGGCCGCGACGCTGGACACGCTCTCGGGCGGCCGGTTCCGGCTCGGCCTGGGGGTGTCCGGCCCGCAGGTGTCGGAGGGCTGGCACGGCGTGCGGTTCGATTCGCCGCTGGAGCGCACCCGGGAGTACACGGCGATCGTGCGGTCGGCGCTGCGGCGCGAGCGCCTGAAGTTCGAGGGCGAGCACTTCACGCTGCCGCTGCCGGACGGTCCGGGGAAGGCGCTGCGGCTGACCGTCCGCCCGGCGCGCAAGCACCTTCCGCTCTACCTGGCCGCGATCGGCCCGAAGAACCTGGAGCTGACCGGCGAGCTCGCCGACGGCTGGCTGCCGGTGTTCTTCTCGCCGGCGCACGCGGGGGAGCAGCTGGACCGGATCCGGGCCGGCGCCGAGCGGGCCGGGCGCACGCTGGAGGGCTTCGACGTCGTTCCGACGGTGCCGCTGGTGCCGGGCGAGGATTGGCGGCTGTGCGCGGACGCCGTGCGCGGGTACGCGGCCCTCTACCTGGGTGGGATGGGGAGCAAGGAGAAGAACTTCTACAACCGGCTGGCTTGCCGGATGGGCTTCGCGGCCGAAGCCGCGGAGGTGCAGGACAAGTACCTGGACGGCGACCGGGCGGGGGCGATGGCGGCGGTGCCGCTGGAGTTCCTCGACGCGACGTCGCTGCTGGGACCGAAGGAACGGATCGCGGAGAAGATGACCCAATACGCCGAAGCCGGCGTGACGACCCTGTCGGTGTCGCCGTTCACCCCGGAGCCGGCCGCTGCGCTGCGCACCGCCGCCGAAGCGCTCGAGCTGGCGGGGGTGGCGTGACGTGGGCTGGTTCGAAGCACTTGTGCTGGGCCTGGTCCAGGGCCTGACCGAGTTCCTGCCGATCTCGTCGAGCGCGCACCTGCGCATCGTCGCGGCACTGGCCGGCTGGGACGACCCGGGCGCGGCGTTCACGGCGGTCACCCAGATCGGCACCGAGCTGGCGGTGATCATCTACTTCGGCCCGAAGATCGGGAAGATCCTGCGGGCCTGGTTCTTCTCGCTGACCAAGCCGGAGTGGCGCCGCGACCCGGACGCCCGCCTGGGCTGGCTGATCATCGTCGGCTCGCTGCCGATCGTGGTGCTGGGCCTGCTGCTGCAGGACCAGATCGACAGCGCGTTCCGCGACCTGCGGATCACGGCGAGCGTGCTGATCGTGTTCGGCCTGATCCTGCTGCTCGCCGACCGGATCGGGAAGCAGGAGCGCACGCTCGACCACCTGACGGTCCCGCACGGCCTGGGCTTCGGCTTCGCCCAGGCGCTCGCGCTGATCCCGGGCGTGTCCCGCTCGGGCGGCACGACGAGCGCGGGCCTGCTGCTGGGCTACACCCGCGCGGAGGCGGCGGAGTACTCGTTCCTGCTGGCGCTGCCGGCGGTATTCGGGTCGGGCGTGTACAAGCTGAAGGACATCGGCTCGGGCGAGGTACCGGCCCAGTGGGGCCCGACGATCCTGGCGACGCTGGTGGCGTTCGGTGTGGGGTACATCGTGATCGCGTGGCTGATGGCCTACATCAAGAAGCGCAGCTTCGTGCCGTTCGTGGTGTACCGGCTGGCGCTGGGCGTGCTGCTGTTCGTGCTGATCTTCACCGGCGCGCTGGACCCGAACGCGGGCCCGGTCGGCCACTGAGCGGCGCCCGCGTGGGGGCCGGGTGATCGGCCCCCACGTAGGGTGGGTCCCGTGAGTACGGTGATCCTCCTCCGGCACGGCAAGTCGACGGCCAACGGTTCCGGCATCCTCGCCGGGCGCTCCCCGAAGGTGAACCTCGACGACACCGGCCGAGCCCAGGCGGAGAAGCTAGTCGAACGGCTCGACGGGGTGCCGCTTTCCGCGCTCGTCGTCTCGCCGATGCTGCGGTGCAAGCAGACCGTCGGCCCGCTGGCCGCCGCCCGGAGCCTCGGGAAGACCATCGAGCCCGGGCTGTCCGAAGTGGACTACGGCGACTGGACCGGCAAGGAGCTCAAGCACCTGGCGAAGGAACCGCTCTGGCGGGTCGTGCAGGCGCACGCTTCGGCCGCGGTCTTCCCCGGTGGCGAGGGCCTCGCGCAGATGCAGGCGCGCTCGGTCGCCGCCGTGCGGGCGCACGACCGGCGGATCACCGCCGAGCACGGTGACCACGCCGTGTGGCTCCTGTGCAGCCACGGGGACGTGATCAAGTCCATCCTCGCCGACGCGCTCGGGCAGCACCTCGACGCCTTCCAGCGGATCGTCGTCGACCCGGCGTCCATCTCGGTCGTGCGCTACACCGAGACGCGGCCGTTCGTCATGCGGGTCAACGACCACGGGGGCGATCTGCGCGGCATCGTGCCGCCGGAACCGAAGCCGGAACGCAAGCCGAAACGGGGCAAAAAGGCCGCGTCGAGCAGCGACGCCGTCGTCGGTGGTACCACCGGGCCGTGAGCTTGGCCACCTCCGGAAAGCGCTGACATCGGCGACGGCGGAACACGTAGGGTGGCGGGACCGAGTGCCCCACCCGACCAGGAGCCTGCGCCGATGATTTCGCCGGACAACCCGTTCGCCGCACCCAGCGAGCTGCCCTACGCCCTGCCGCCCTTCGACCGGATCGCCGACGAGCACTACCGGCCCGCGTTCGAGGCCGGGCTGGCGGAGCACGCCGCGGAGATCGAGCAGATCGCGGCGCAGGACGCCGAGCCGACGTTCGACAACACCGTCGTCGCCCTCGAGCGCGCGGGCGAGCTGCTGAGCCGCGTGGCGAGCGTGTTCTACAACCTGTCCGGCTCCAACAGCACCGACGAGATCCAGGCCATCCAGGCGGAGTTCGCACCGAAGCTGGCGGCCCACCACGACGCGATCCACCTGAACCCGAAGCTGTTCGCCCGCATCGACGTCCTGCACGCGAAGCGGGACGAGCTCGGCCTGGACGGGGAGTCGCGACGGCTGCTCGAACGACGGCACCTGGACTTCAGCCGCGCCGGCGCCGGGCTCGGCGAGGCCGAGCAGGCCCGGCTGCGGGAGCTGAACGCGCAGCTGTCCACGCTGCAGACGAAGTTCCAGCAGAACCTGCTGAAGGACACCAACGAGCTCGCCGTCGTCATCGGGGACCGGGCGGAGCTGGCCGGGTTCGGCGAGGGCGCGATCGCCACCGCGGCCGAGGCGGCGGCCGCCCGCGGTGAGGACGGCAAGTACGTCATCCCGCTGACCCTGCCGACGAGCCAGGCCTCGCCGCTGGAAACGCTGCGCGACCGCGACGTCCGCGAGCGGATCCACGCCGCGTCGATGGCGCGGGGCAACAGCGGCAACGACTTCGACAACAACGGCGTCGTCGCCGAGATCGTCCGCCTCCGCGCCGAGCGCGCCGCGTTGCTGGGCTACCCGAACCATGCGGCGTACGTCATCGCCGACGAGACGGCCAAGACGGCGGAAGCCGCGGCCGGGCTCCTCGAGCGGCTGGCGCCCGCCGCGGTCGCGAACGCCCGCGCCGAAGCCGCGGAGCTGCAGCAGCTGCTGGAAGCCGACGTGCCGGGCGCGAAGCTGCGCCCGTCGGACTGGCCCTTCTACGCCGCCCAGGTCCGCCGTGAGCGCTTCGACGTCGACACCGAGGCCCTGCGGCCCTACTTCGAGGCCGACCGCGTCTACCTCGACGGTGTCTTCTTCGCCGCGAGCAAGCTCTACGGCCTGACCATCACCGAGCGGCACGACCTCCCGAAGTACCACCCGGAGGTCCGGACCTTCGAGGTCTTCGACGCCGACGGCACCGCGCTCGGCCTGTACCTGCTCGACCTCTACGCCCGCGACGCCAAGCGCGGCGGCGCCTGGATGAACACCTTCGTCGACCAGTCGCAGCTGCTGGACCGCAAGACGGTCGTGGTGAACGTCCTCAACGTCGGCAAGCCGCCGGCGGGGGAGCCGACCCTGCTGACCTTCGACGAGGTCGTCACGGCGTTCCACGAGTTCGGCCACGCCCTGCACGCGCTGGTTTCGTCGGTCCGCTACCCGACGTTCTCCGGTACCAACGTCCCGCGCGACTTCGTCGAATACCCGTCGCAGGTCAACGAGATGTGGATGCTGTGGCCGGAGGTGCTGGCCAACTACGCCAAGCACCACGAGACGGGCGAAGCCCTGCCGCAGGAGCAGGTCGACAAGCTCCTCGCCGCCCAGCAGTACGGCGAAGGCTTCGCCACCACCGAGTACCTCGCGGCGTCGCTGCTCGACCAGGCCTGGCACGGCCTCGGCGTCGACGACCGGGTGGGAGAGGTGCAGCGGTTCGAGACCGACGCGCTGGTGAAGGCCGGCGTGGCCGTCGAGGCGATCCCGCCGCGCTACCGCACGACCTACTTCGCGCACATCTTCAGCGGCGGCTACAGCGCCGGGTACTACTCCTACATCTGGAGCGAAGTCCTCGACGCCGACACCGTCCAGTGGTTCCGGGAGAGCGGGGGACTGACCCGCGAGAACGGCGACCACTTCCGCCGCACCCTGCTGGGCCGGGGAGGCAGCATCGACCCGATGGACGCCTTCCGGGCGTTCCGCGGCCGCGACCCGGAGATCGAGCCACTGCTCGCCCGCCGCGGTCTCGGCGGAGTCTGACTCTTCAACTGTATAACGTCCTATACTGCGGGGCTGGTTTTTCGAAAAACCAGCCCCGCAGTGCTTTTCCTACATCCCAAAAGAGCAACGACGAGGGAGGTTGCCTAGGCCACCAGGTCGAGCCAGGCTTGCGCTAGTGCGCCGTGGCCGGCCGGTGTCGGGTGTACACCGTCCTCGGACCAGTGTTCGGCCCCGGCCGCCGCGCTGAGTTCGGCGAACATGCGGTCGGCGGCCAGCAGGGCGGCGCCGTACTCGTGGGCCAGTTCCCGCACGGCCCGGATCTTGGGGTCGAGGCCGGCCCGCCACGCCTGGCGGACGTCGTCGCCGATGATCACCTCTTCGGCTTCGCCCGCGCGGTGGATCCCGGCTTCGACGTCGCCGTGGACCGGGATGAGGAACGGTTCGATGAGGATCAGCTGCGTGCCGGTGGCGGCGAGGGGTGCGAGCAGGCGGTCGTAGCCCGCCGCGAACTCGTCCGCGGAGACCTCGGGTACGTGCGGGTGGAAGGTGTGGCGTCCGTTGTCGTTGACGCCGACGAGGATCGAGACCAGGTCGGGGCGGGCGTCGAGGACGTCGGTGCGCCAGCGGGCTTCGAGGTCGGGCACGGTGTTGCCGGCGTGGGCGGTGTTACGCCAGGTGATGGGGCGGCTGGGGTGGCGGAAGCACCATTCGCCGGCGGCCAGTGCGGGGTAGGCGCAGCGGTCTTCGCCTTCGGGGCGCCAGAGGTCGGTGATGGAGTCGCCGGTGAAGAGCACGGTGCTGTGGGGCTTCAAGGTGATCGTCATGCGGTCGAGCGTGGCGGGGGTGGCTGGCGGGGAACGCACAGCGGGCTGGCATTCCCCGCCGTCCCGCTGTCAGGCGGTCGCGGTGCGCTCGTGGGTGACGATGTGGTCGACGAAGCCGTAGGTGAGGGCTTCGTCGGCGTCGAACCAGCGGTCGCGGTCGGCGTCGGCGGTGATGCGTTCGACGGTCTGCCCGGTCTGGGCGGCGGTGATCTGGGCGATGCGGTGTTTCATCTTGCCGAAGACGGCGGCCTGGATGGCGATGTCGGTGGCGGCGCCGCCGATGCCGGCGGAGGGCTGGTGCATGACGATGCGGGTGTTGGGCAGGAGGTAGCGCTTGCCGGGGGTGCCGGAGGAGAGCAGGAACTGGCCCATGGAGGCGACGAAGCCGAGGCCCCAGGTGGAGACGTCGGGTTTGACGAGCTGCATGGTGTCGTAGATGGCCATCCCGGCGGTGACGCTACCGCCGGGAGAGTTGATGTAGAAGGTGATGTCCTTGGCGGGGTCGTCGGCGGCGAGGAGGAGCAGCTGGGCGATGATCCGGTTGGCGACTTCGTCGTTGACTTCGGAGCCGAGGAAGACGATGCGGTCGCGCAGGAGCTGCTGGTAGACGGATTCGTCGGGGGCTTGGTTGGGGGTGTGCATGTCGGGTAGGGCGAGAAGGGTCATGGGCCGACGTTAGGGCCGGGGTTGCTCGTGGCGGGGTGGGTTTCGCTGTGGGCGTGCGGTGTTCGCGGGACGCGAAAGGGCCGCCGTCCGGTGTGGACGGCGGCCCTTGGGGTGTGCGTGGGCTCAGATGAGGCCGAGCTTCTTCACGGTGTCGCGTTCTTCGACGAGTTCGGCGACGGAGGCGTCGATGCGGGCGCGGGAGAAGTCGTCGATCTCGAGGCCCTGGACGATTTCGTACTTGCCGTTCTTGGCGGTGACCGGGAAGGAGGAGATGATGCCTTCGGCGACGCCGTAGGAGCCGTCGGAGACGACGCCGGCGGAGGTCCAGTCGCCGGCCGGGGTGCCGTTGACCCAGGTGTAGACGTGGTCGATGGCGGCGGAGGCGGCGGAAGCGGCGGAGGAGAGGCCGCGGGCTTCGATGATGGCGGCGCCGCGCTTGGCGACGGTGGGGATGAAGTCGCTTTCGAGCCAGGCCTGGTCGACCTCGACGCTCTTGCCGCCGACCTCGGCGTGCTGGACCGAGGGGTACTGGGTGGCGGAGTGGTTGCCCCAGATGGCGAGCTTCTTGAGCTCGGTGACGGGGACGCCGAGCTTCTTGGAGAGCTGGGCGAGGGCGCGGTTGTGGTCGAGGCGGGTCATCGCGGTGAAGCGGTCGGCGGGTACGTCGGGGGCGTGCGACTGGGCGATGAGGGCGTTGGTGTTGGCGGGGTTGCCGACGACGAGGACCTTGATGTCGTCGGCGGCGCCGGCGTTGATGGCTTCGCCCTGGGGCTTGAAGATGCCGCCGTTGGCTTCGAGGAGGTCGCCGCGCTCCATGCCCTTGCTGCGGGGGCGGGCGCCGACGAGGAGGGCGATGTTGGTGCCTTCGAAGGCCTGCTTGGGGTCGTCGAAGATGTCGATGCCGGACAGGAGGGGGAACGCGCCGTCGTCGAGCTCCATGGCGGTGCCCTCGGCCGCCTTGACCGCCTGCGGGATCTCGAGGAGCCGCAGCTTCACCGGGACGTCCTGGCCGAGGAGCTGACCGGAGGCGATGCGGAAGAGCAGCGCGTAGCCGATCTGGCCGGCGGCGCCGGTGACGGTCACGTTGACAGGGGCTTGGGTCATTGCGGTTCTCCAGCTTGAGACGACTTTGGCTAGTGCTGTGGAGCCTATCCCTCCTGGGCGTTGCGGGTCGGGTGCGTCCAGTCACTGTTGTGAGGATCGCTTTGGGGGTCCGGGTGGCGAAGCCCTCGGCCGGGGCGAGGCCCCGTTTGTCACAGTTCGCTTTTCAGTTGTCGGTGACGTTCGCCGCCAGGCGGTGGAGGAGGTCGGCGAGCTGGGTGATTTCGGCGTCGGACAGGCCTTTTCGCATGCGTTGGTCGTGGGCGATGGCGGCGGTGGCGAGGCGGTGGAAGAGCTGTTCGCCGTCTTCGGTGAGTTCGACGAGGTGGACGCGGCGGTTTTCGGGGTCGCGGCGGCGGGTGACGAGGCCGGTGGTTTCCATGGCGTTGAGGTGGTGGGTGAGGGTGGCGCCTTGGATGCCGACGGCGTCGGCGAGTTCGCGCTGGTTGGCGACGGTGCGGGTTTTGAGGGAGATGAGGATCTGCCAGACGGGTTGGGAGCCGCCGGCGGTGGCGAGGGCCTGGTCGAAGGCGCGGCCGGCGGTTTTGGCGGTGCGGGCGAGGACGACGCCGATGGGGGTGGTGGTGGGTTGGGGCACGGGGGGACCGTACCGCAGATGCATCGAACTCTAAGCGTTTGACATCGAACGATTAGATATCTAACGTTGTGCTCGTCAACCGGTAGCCGGAAGGGGAGCACGATGAGCACCGAAGAGCAGGTCCGCGAGTTCGGCCGGGTCTGGGCCGCGGCCGAGGAGCGGGGCGACACCGGAGTACTGGCCGGCCTGGTCGTCGACGGGTTCCGCCTCGTCGGCCCGCTGGGTTTCGTCCTGGACCGGGAGCAGTGGCTCGCGCGCTACGGCGGCGGGGACCTGGTGACCGAGAAGCTGACGTGGGACGAGGTCGAGGTCCGCGACTTCGGCACGACCGCCCTCGCGATCGGCGTGCACGACCAGGTCGCCCGGCACCGCGGGAACCCGGTGAACGGCCGGTTCCGCGCCACGCACATCCTGGTCCGCGACGACGACCGCTGGCGCCTGGCCGGCATGCACCTGAGCCCGATCGGCGGGCCGCCGCCGTTCGCCCCGGCCGGGGAGCGGTGATGGGCGTCGAACTGAACCACACGATCGTGTGCGCCACGGACCGGGAGAAGTCGGCGGGGTTCCTGGCCGGCGTGCTCGGCCTGGAGGTGGGCCCGGTGACCGGGCCGTTCGTGCCGATCCGGCTCGCGAACGGCGTCACGCTCGACTACCTGCGGGTGGACCGGGTGACCAGCCAGCACTACGCGTTCCTGGTGGACGAGGACGACTTCGACGCCGCGCTGGCGCGGATCGAGCGGGCCGGGATCACCTACTGGGCGGACCCGTTCCACGAGCGGGCCGGCGAAGTCAACGGCCTCGACGGCGGCCGCGGGGTCTACTTCGAAGACCCGGACGGCCACAACCTGGAACTGCTGACGAGGGGGTAGCCGTGCGGTTGAGCATCGGGGTCACGGACTTCTCGTGGCCGGAGGACCTGACCGGCGAGCTCGCGGCCGTCGCGGTGGCGGCCGAGGACGCCGGGCTGGACACGCTGTGGGTGGCCGACCACCTGCTGCAGGCCGACCCGAACAGCACGCCGGACTCGGCCATGCTGGAGGCGTACACGACGCTGGGGTTCCTCGCCGCCCGGACGCACCGGATCGGGCTGGGGACGATGGTCTCGGCGGTGACGTTCCGGCCGCCGGCGCTGCTGATCAAGGCGGTCACGACACTGGACGTCCTCTCCGGCGGCCGCGCCCGGTTCGGGATCGGCACCGGGCACCACGACGGCGAGGCGCGGGCGATGGGCCTGCCGTTCCCGCCGGTGGGCGAGCGGTTCGAGCGGCTGGAGGAGACGCTGCGGCTGGCGCTGCGGATGTGGGCCGGGGACGAGTCGCCGTTCGAGGGCACCCACCACCGCCTCGACCGTCCGGTCGGGAACCCCCGGCCGCTGCGGCGGCCGCGGGTGCTGATCGGCGGCGCGGGGGAACGCAAGACGCTGCGGCTGGTCGCGCGCTACGCCGACGCGTGCAACGTCTTCGACGTCCCCGACGGCGGCCGGACCGTGCGGCACAAGCTGGCCGTCCTCGCGCGCCACTGCGAGGAGGCCGGGCGGCCGTACGGGGAGATCGAGAAGACGATCAGCACCCGGCTCGCGCCCGGCGAGTCCGCGGCGTCGTTCGCCGCGCGGTGCGCGGAGTTCGCGGAGTGGGGGATCGGGCACGCGGTGGTGATCACGGCGGGACCGTGGTCGCCGGCGGCGGTCGGAACGCTGGGGGAGGCCGGGGTCCTGCTGGCGCGGTGAAACGATCAAGCCCGGACGTCACGCGGTGATCGGGTGCGGCGGGCGGCGGTCCGGGGGCGCGAAATCGTTTTCCGATAGTATTATTCGGTGTCGCCGAGAATGCGGTTCCGAAATTATCGGTATACCGCGTGGTGGGACGACTGTGGGGTGTTGCTCCGTTCAGTGGCGTTGGCGACCATGATCCTTTCGCTACCATGGTCGGCGCCCCCGTACCCAATTCGAATGTATTGGGAAGGATTCCGATGCTGTCTGCGGTCGTTGCTGCCGTAATGGCGCTGTCCTCAGTGGTCGCCCCGCATTCGTGGAACACTCCTCCGCCGCCCGACAAAATCGTCATCGACGTGGTGAACGCCATCGGCACGGGCTGCCCGACCGGCACGTCGGCGGTGGCGGTCTCGCAGGACAACACGGCGTTCACCGTGACGTACAGCGCCTACACGGCGTTGGTCGGGATCGGTGCCGGCCCGCTGGACGCGAGGAAGAACTGCCAGATCGGCCTGCGGGTGCACGTCCCGCAGGGTTTCACCTACGGAATCGCGCAGGCGGACTACCGCGGATTCGCCCACCTGGAACGGGGAGCGACCGGGCTGGAAAGAGCGAACTACTATTTCCAGGGAAATTCGCCGACGGCGTACGTGCAGCACCCGCTGACGGGTCCGTTCGAAGACGACTGGCATTTCACCGATTCGACGGAGGTCGGTGCGATCGTGTTCAAGCCGTGCGGCGAGGAACGCAATCTGAACATCAACACGGAATTGCGCGCGGCGGCCGGGACGTCGGATCCGAAGAAGACGACGAGCTACGTCACGATGGACTCGACCGACGGCAGCATCACCACGGTGTACCACTTCGCGTGGCTGGTCTGCCCCTGATCGGCTCCGGCTCCGGGTGAGGCGGAGAAGGTGAAGAGGGGCGGCGCGGCCAGGCAACCGCGCCGCCCCGGACCGCTATTTCGCCGGGGCCCGTGGGTCGGTGGCCTGCAGGCCGAAGACGCGGCCGAGGGAGACCAGCGCCTCGTCGAGGTGGCTGAGGCTGGAGAGGACGGCGCGGGTTTCGGCCTGCTCGATCCGGTCGGAGACCGGGGTGCCGTCGTCGCGCACGAGCGTGCCGGGTGTGGGGCCACCCGGCGCGTCGAGCGCTTTGCGCAGGACGTCGATGTTGGCCAGCAGCCGCCCGGTGAACTGGCGGAGCCGGTCGGTGTCGGCGCCGGCGAGCATCCCGGGCTGGGCGCGGGCGGCGACGTGGCGGGCCCGGAAGGCGATGGTCTCCAGGGTGGTCAGCACGTGCCAGCCGTAGTCGCGGCGGGCGCTGCGCAGGTTGACCGGGTGGGTCAGCGGCTCGATGGTGGTCCGGACCACCTCGACCGAGCGGTCGAGGTCGCGGGAGAGCTCGATGATGTTGACGTTCTCCTCCCCGGCGAGGAGTTCGCGGGCGTGCTCGAGGAACTCTTCGAGCTCGTCGAGCACCTCGGCGATGTCGTCGAGCATGACCGCGCGGGTGCGGACCGGGACGATGACGACGGCGGCGAGGATCCCCGCGGCCGCGCCGACGGCGGTTTCGGCGACGCGGATCCAGAGCACGGCGAGGCTGAACGTGCCCAGCAGGCTGTAGAGCAGGCCGAGCATGCTGGTGATGAAGAACGCCATCACCACCTGCGAGACGCGCGCGGTGTAGACCATGCCGAACACGCAGACCAGGATCAGCGCGAGGGTCGCCGGGGTGTTCCCGCCGACGAGCAGCGCGAGCAGGACGCCGCCGACGATGCCGATCAGGGTGCCGCCGAGGCGGCGGACGCCCTTGACGAAGGTGGCGCCGGCGCTGGAGGCGCCGATGAACACGACGAAGACGGTGAGCACGGCCCAGTACCAGCGCTGGTGGGAGACCAGTTCCCCGCCGAGCACGGCGAGCCCGCCGCCGACGACGGCCTGGATGGCGCTGCGGGTCCGGTTGTCGTAGGCGAACCGGGGTTCCGGCTCCTCCGCTTCGGCCTCGAGCGGGTCCACCGTGGCCTCGGGGACGGCGGCGCGCTGGGCCCGGTCGTCGGCCAGCGCCAGTTCGGCCAGTGCCTTGCGGACGCCGTCGCCCGGGGCGGCGTGCTCGTCGATGCGGCTGCCTTCGACGAGCATCCGGCTGTACTCGCCGGTCTGGCTGATCAGCGGGAGCTCGCGCGGGTCGCGTTCCATGAGGGCGCGGAAGCGGGCGAGCCGGGCGATGAGGTCGTCGCGGACTTCGGTGCCGAGTTCGTCGGAGCAGGTGCGCTGGACGGTGCTGGCCAGCCACTGCACGGCCAGTTCCACTTCGATGGCGCGGCGGCGGAGGCGGTCGGCGGCGCGGGCGT
Source organism: Amycolatopsis sp. FBCC-B4732 (assembly GCF_023008405.1). Classification (NCBI taxonomy): domain Bacteria; kingdom Bacillati; phylum Actinomycetota; class Actinomycetes; order Pseudonocardiales; family Pseudonocardiaceae; genus Amycolatopsis; species Amycolatopsis sp. FBCC-B4732. The sequence continues at coordinate 3,200,341 of NZ_CP095376.1, read as the reverse complement.
CGACGACGTCGGGGGCGGCGTCCTCGATGAGCAGGACGCACTCGTGGAGCCGGGCCAGCGAGGTCCGCAGCTGCTTGCGGGTCCGGTCGCTGCCGCCGACGGCCAGGTGTGCTTCGGTGGCGCGGACGACCGCGGCGAGCCGGGCGCGGAAGGCCCGGCGGACCCGCAGGAACTCGGCTTCGGCGTTGTGCCGCAGCAGGACGAACCGGACGACGGCGTTGGCGAGCACCCCCACGGCCAGCGCCAGCAGCAGCTGCGGCACCTGCTTGAGGTGGGCTTGCAGGAACATCGGGAAGAAGAACAGGAAGAACGCGATCGACCCGAGCGCGGTGCCGCGCGGGCCGAAGCGCTGGGCGTAGACGGCGACGAAGATCAGCAGGACGAACACGATGCTGTCCAGCGGCGGCAGCGCCGAGCCGAGGCTGGCGGTGGTGATCGACGCGGCGCCGGTCAGGAACGCCAGCGCGAGCGTCACGCCCTGGGCGCCCGGGGTGGCGTCGTTGACGGTGAACGCCGTCATCATCGCGGCGATGGCGCCGACGAGCATCACGGTGAGCGGCAGGTGCGCGGGCAGCAGCGCGCCCACGGCGAGCACGATGCCGAGCACCGCGGACCCGGCCAGCCGCAGCCGGACCAGGCCGGGGTCGGCCGCCGCGAGCCGGTCGAGGGCGGCGAGGCGGAACCGGTTCATCGGGCGAGCAGCTCCCATTGGGCGAGGGTGGTGCGGCGGCCGCGGGTGGCGGTGATCCGCAGCCGGTAGCGGGCGTGCGCGGCCGGGGCGGCGAGGGCGAAGGGCCGGGTCTGGCGCCGCCAGCGGAACAGCTCGCCTTCGCGCTCGTCCAACGTGGTCCAGTCGGTCCCGTCGGCGGAGCCTTCCAGCACCCACGCGCTGGGGTCGCCGGAGCGGGTGCCGGAGGTGAGCGTGTACATCGTGACCGGGCGGGGCTCGCCGGTGACGGCGAACTCGATCGACGGCGTCGCGCTGCGGAAGGTGACCTGGGTGCGGGTGGTGTCGTCGGCCAGCGCGCCGACGTTCTTGGCTTCGGCGCTGGTCACGGTGCCGGTGAGGTCGGTGACCGGGTCCGGTGGCTCGGCGGGTGGCGGCGGGGTGCCCCAGCCGGTGGGTTCGGTGGTGAGGTCGAAGACCAGTTCGGCGCCGCCGGCGAGGGTGGCGTGCGCGATCGAGGTGTCCTCGTGCGGCTCGCCGTTCACCATGAGCCCGCGGACGTAGACGGTCTCGTCGGTGTTGCCCGGCGCGTGGACGACGAGCTTCTTGCCGTCGCCCAGGTGGACGGTCGCCTTCTCGAACAACGGCGACCCGATCGCGTAGCGCGGGCTGCCGACGGCGAGGGGGTAGAAGCCGAGCGCGCTGAACAGGTACCACGCGGACATCTCGCCGTTGTCCTCGTCGCCGGGGTAGCCCTGGCCGATTTCACTGCCGAGGTAGAGCCGCCGCAGCACCTCCCGCACGAGGCGCTGGGTCTTCGCGGGCGCGCCGGCGAGGTTGTAGACGTAGGGGATGTGGTGGGAGGGCTGGTTGGAGTGCCCGTACTGGCCCATGCGGACGTCGCGGGCCTCGGTCATCTCGTGGATCAGGCCGCCGTACGCGCCGGGCCGCCGTCCGGTCTCCGGGGTGGCGAAGAACTCGTCCAGCTTGGCCTCGAGCCCGGCGTTGCCGCCGTGGAGGGCGGCCAGGCCGGGGCCGTCGTGGGGTGCGGTGAAGGCGGTGTTCCAGGCGTTGGTCTCGACGAAGTCGCCGCCCCACGCCGCCGGGTCGTAGCCGGCGAGCCCGAACTTGCGGCGCCCGTCGCGGTGGCGGCCCTGGAAGAACCCGATCTCCGGGTCGAAGTGGTGGACGTAGTGCTTCGCGCGCTCGCGGAAGTAGGCCGCGTAGTCGGCGTAACGGCGGGCCCGCTCGCCTTCGCTTTCCCGCGCGAGGGCGTCGGCGAGGTTGGCGAGGCCGAAGTCGTTGATGCAGCCTTCCAGCGCCCACGACAGTCCTTCGTGGACCGACACCGGCGTCCAGCCCAGGAAGATCGACTCCTCGAGGCCCTTGCGGCCGACCGCGCGGTGCGGCGGGGTGACGGTGGCGTTCTTCAGCCCGGCGTCGAAGGCGGCCTCTACGTCGAAGTCGCGCACGCCCTTGAGGTAGGCGTCGGCGAACGCGACGTCGGAGCTGGTCCCGGTCATCAGGTCGGCGTAGCCGGGTGAGGACCAGCGGGAGATCCAGCCGCCCTCGCGGTACTGCTGGACGAAGCCGTCGATCATCCGCCCGCACTGCTCCGGGGTGAACAGCGCGTACGCCGGCCAGGTGGTGCGGTAGGTGTCCCAGAAGCCGTTGTTGACGTACAGCTCGCCGTCGACGACCTTCGCGCCGGTGCGCCGCCGGGTGCTCGGCCACCGCCGCCGCACGACCGGGCTCGCGTGCCGGATCCCCTTCGGCGTGTTCTCGTGCGCGGCGTTCGGGTACAGGAACAGCCGGTACAGGTTCGAGTAGAGCGTGGTGGCCTGGTCGTCGGTCGCGCCTTCGACCTCGACGCGGCCGAGCTGCTCCTGCCACAGCTGCCTGGCCCGCGCCCGCACCTCCTCGAACGTCGTCCCGGCCGGGATCTCCAGTTCGAGGTTGCGCTTGGCCTGGGCGAGGCTGATCAGCGACGTCGCGATCCGCAGCGTGGCGTCGGGCCCGTCGAACTCGAAGTACCCCGACACGCGCCGCCACGGCGGGCGGCGGACCTTCGCGCCCCGCGTGGCCGGGGCGTCGGTGACGCCGTAGACGAACATCCGGCGCGCCCCGGCCGAGAGCCGGCTGCGGACCCGGGTGTACCCGCTGATCACGCCGGTGTCGGCGTTGAGCCGCAGGCGGCCGCGGTTGCGGACGTTGTCGAACAGCAGCCAGCCGTGCTTGTCCGGGAAGGTGAACCGCAGGATCGCCGCGTGCGAGGTCGGGGCGAGGTCGGCGGTCATCCCGTTGGCGAACCGGACGCCGTAGTGGTGCGGTGAGTCGGTCTCGTCGGCGTGGGAGAAGGCCAGCGCGCGCTTGCGGCGCTTCGGCTCGACCGGGCCGGTGCCGGGCATGACGTGGAAGGTGTGCCGGTCGCCCATCCACGGGCTCGGCTGGTGGCTCAGCGCGAGGGCCTGCAGCGCCGGCTGGTTCTCGGCGTTGTTGTGGCGGTGGTAGGAGTAGAGCCAGTTGGTGACCCCGGCGTCGGTGACCGGGGTCCAGAAGTTGAAGCCGTGCGGCACCGCGGTGGCCGGGAAGTTGTTGCCCCGGGAGAAGTCGCCGCTGGAGTGCGTGCCCCGCGTGGTGCGGACGAAGTCGACCGGATCCCGCGGCGGCCCGGGACGTTCGGCGACGCGGACGTCGTCGATCCACCCGGTGCTGTCGTCCGGTGTGTCGGTGCGCAGGACGATCCTTCGGATCCGGCGTCCGGCGAACGCGCCCAGCGGGCGGCGGACCGGGTTCCACTGGTCCACCCAGAGCGTCTTGTCGTCGACCGGCTCGAACCCGGCGCTCGTGCCGTCGGCGAATTCGACGTCGAGGCTGACCCGGGTGGCGTGGTAGGCGGGGACGTCCCCGTCGGCGGCCGGGAACACCACGTAGGACAGCTCGGTGCGCCCGGTGACGGGGACGTCGACCTCGAACAGCACCGCGCGCGCCGGTGAGCCGTAGCGGAGGGCGCGTGCCCCGGTGAAGCCGACGCCGGTCTTGGCCGTGGGGGAGCGGTCCGGCCCGGTGTCCACGACGAGGGCGGGATCCGCGGGCTGCGGATCACCCGTTTCGAAGGAGGAGAAGAACACGGCGTCGGACATGGGAACACCGTATCCGCCGAACGGCGCAGCCGCGGTCCCGACGCGGCCGGCCCCCGAACGCGGTGAAGGCCACCTTCAGGAACGTAGAGTTTCTGAAGGTGGCCTTCACCGCACTTACCGGGCTAGATCTTCGTGCACTGACCCGCGACCGGGCCGCGGACCGTGTTCGGCAGGTCGTGGTCCGTCGGGACCGGCGAGTTCGCCGCGCACGCCAGCGGGCCGCCCACCGTGCTCGACGTCAGGACCGGGCCGTGGTTGGCGGTCAGCGCGACCGGGCCGGCGATGTCGGTCAGCTCGATCGACACCGTCCCCGTCGCCCCGGTGATCGCCACCGGGCCACCCACCTTCGTGCGGTTCAGCACGACCTGCGCGGCGCCGGTCGCCGCGAGCGGGCCCTTGATCTGGCCGCCGCGGACGATCAGCGAAGCGCCGCCGCCCACCGTGACCGGGCCGGAGATCGTCGCGTCCTGCAGGCACACCGTGCCCGACGTCACCGACAGCGGACCGGACTGAGTGCCCGTCACCGTCTTCGTGCACGCCGCGTCCGGCTTGCCCAGCAGCTCGAACTCGGCCAGCTGCGCCGGGGCGCCGGTGCTGGTCGCGGTCACTTCGAGCTTGTAGTACGCGTAGTGCGCCGGGTTGGCGACCTTGAACGCGCGGGTCTGCTGCCGCCAGCTGAACGCCTGGTTCGCCTGCTGGTCGGCCACCGCCCACGTCTTGCCGTCGTAGGAGCCCTTCAGCGTCCAGCTCTTCGGGTCGCCCGCACCGGTCTGGGACGTCAGCGTGTAGTTCGTGACAGCCTCGTCGGTGCTGTTGAGCTGGTACTGCACGGCCCCGGTGACGGCGGCCTGGGTGCGTGACGTGTTGTCCACCAGCGCCTTGGCGTCGGAACCGTCCGAAGTGGACAGCGTACCCCGGCCGGGACCGGTCTCGTCGTGCAGCGGCGCCGGGACGGCGTCGCCCTGGGTGATCGACTTCGGCGCGTCGTTCGGGCCGGTGCCCCACTTCGACGGGTTCGGGCCCATGTCGAAGTCGATGACCCCGCCGCGAGCGATGACGTCCTGCGACAGCGACGTCGAGGAGTACGCCTTGCCGTTGACCTTCACGCCCTGGACGTAGACGTTCTTCGCGCTGTTCTTCGGCGCGTTGATCACCAGGTCCTTGCCGCCGGCCAGGTGGATCGTCGCCTTCTTGAACAGCGGGGACCCGATCGCGTAGTCCGGGCTGCCCATCTGCAGCGGGTAGAAGCCCAGCGCGCTGAAGGTCCACCACGCCGACTGCTCGCCGTTGTCCTCGTCACCCGCGTAGCCCTGGCCGATCTCGCTGCCGGTGTAGAGCCGCGAGAGCGCCTCGCGGACCTTCTCCTGCGTCTTCGACGGCTGGCCCGCGTAGTCGTACATGTAGAGCGTGTGGTGCGAGGCCTGGTTCGAGTGACCCAGCTGGCCCATCCGGACGTCGCGGGCCTCCCGCATCTCGTGGATCACGCCACCGTAGGAGCCGGGGAAGTTCGCGGTCTCCTGGTCGGCGAAGAACGCGTCCAGCTTCTTCGCCAGCCCTGCCTTGCCGCCGTAGAGGTTCGCCAGGCCCTGACCGTCCTGCGGCACGGAGAACGCCATGCCCCAGCCGTCGGTCTCGGTGTAGTCGATGCCCCACACCCGCGGGTCGTAGTCCTGCGGCGACCGGCTGAACTTGCCCGCCGCGTCCCGGCCCTGGAAGAACCCGACGCTCGGGTCGAACAGGTTCACGTACTGCTGCGCGCGGCTGGTGAAGTACTCGTAGTTCGACAGGTACTCCTGCTTGCGCGGGTCGCTCGCCGGGGCCTCGTCGTAGAGCTTCTTCGACAGGTTCGCGATGCCGAAGTCGTTGACGTACCCCTCGATCGACCACGAGAAGCCGTGGTCGGCGGTGTTGGGCGCGTAGCCGAGGAACATGCCCTCGTCGACGCCCTTGCGGCCGACCGCGTTGTTCGGCGGGGTCACCGTCGCGTCCTTCAGCGCCGCGTCGTAGAACGACTTGACGTCGAAGTTCTTCACGCCCTTGAGGTAGGCGTCGGCGAAGGCGACGTCGGCGCTGGTGCCGGTCATCAGGTCGGCGTAGCCCGGGGACGACCAGCGCGAGATCCAGCCGCCGTCGCGGTACTGCTGCACGAACCCGTCGACCATCTTCCCGGCCATGTCCGGGGTGAGCAGCGAGTACGCCGGCCACGTCGTGCGGTAGGTGTCCCAGAACCCGTTGTTGACGTAGGTCTGGCCGTCGACGATCTTCGACCCGGTCTGCGTCGGGGTGTCCGCCCCGGCCTTCGGCGAGACGAAGCTCGCGTACTTGTAGGCCGGCTTCTCGGTCGTGCCGGTGTTCTCGAACGCCGAGTTCGGGTACAGGAACAGCCGGTAGAGGTTCGAGTAGAGCGTCGTGATCTGGTCCTTCGACGCGCCCTCGACCTCGATCACCTTCAGCTGGTCGTCCCACGTGCGCTGCGCGGCGTCGCGGACGGAGTCGAAGGTCGCGGCCGGGGCGATCTCCTGGGCCAGGTTCTTCTTGGCCTGCTCGACGCTGAGCAGCGACGTCGCGATCCGCATGGTCACGGTCTTGTCGGCGCCGGCGGCGAACCGCAGGTAGCCGGTGACGTTGTCGCGGCCCTGCCCGGTGAGCTTGCCGCCCGCGGTGACCGGCTTGTCGAAGGTGGCGTAGACGAACATCCGCCCCGCACCGGCCGACAGACCGCTCTTGGCGTCGGTGAAGCCGGACAGCGTGCCCGTCGCCGGGTCGAGCGTCAGCCCGCCGGAGTTGTTCACGTTGTCGAAGATCAGGCTCGAGTCCGCGCCCGGGAAACCGAACCGCATGACCGCCGCGTGGTCGGTCGGGGCGATCTCGGTCTTGATCCCGTTCTGGAACTGCACCCCGTAGTAGTGCGCCCGCGCGGTCTCGTCGCTGTGCTTGAACGCCAGCGCGCGCTTGTCGCGGTTGGCGTCGGGCACCCCGGCGGCCGCGGACGGCATCACCTGGAAGCTCTGCCGGTCACCCATCCACGGGCTCGGCTCGTGGCTCACGCTGAACGCCTGGAGCGCCGGCAGGTTGTCCGCGTTGTTCTGGGTGCTGTAGTTGTACAGCCAGCTGTCGGACCCGGCGTCGGTCACCGGCGTCCAGAAGTTGAAGCCGTGCGGCACCGCGGTCGCCGGGAAGTTGTTGCCCCGGGAGAACGTGCTGTTGGCCATCGTGCCGCGCGTGGTGAGCACGTTGTCGCTCGGGCGGGTGCTGGCCGGCGGGGTCGGCGTCGCCGAGATCTTGACGTCGTCGAGCCAGCCCTGCAGTGAACCGGGGCCGTCGGGGTTGTCGTAGCCGACCAGGATCCGGTCGATCGTCTTGCCCTTGGCGACCGTGCCGATCGCCGAGCGCACCAGGTTCCACTGGTTGGTGTAGAGGACCTTGCTCTTGCCCTGGCCCTCCGGCGTCAGCGGGAAGCCGTACTGGTCGGTCGCGCCGAGGTCGCGCAGCCGGGTCCCGTCGGTGAAGACCAGGTCGATCGCCACGTTCGTGCTCTGGTACTTCAGGTCACCGGTGATGAACTGCGGCTGCACCTTGTAGGACAGCTCGGTCGAGGCGACGACCGGGACGTCGACGTCGAAGACCTTGTTGTAGGACCAGCCGTGGCCTTCCGCGGTCTGGCTGCCGGAGTAGCGGAACGCCTTGAGCCCGGTGTAGCCGACGCGGTTCTTGTTCGTGTACCCGCTGGTCGGGCCGGAGTCGGTGAAGCTGCGCATGTTCGGCAGCGGCGGCGGCGCCGGCTCGTCGTTGGCCAGCAGCAGCTCCGAGAGCTGCAGGATCGGCCCGCCGTTGTTGCGGGTGACGTTCAGCCGGAAGAACTTGAACGCGGCGCTCGGGGCGGCCAGCGTGTAGTCCTTCTGCTGGAAGCGGGCGGTGAACGCCTGGTCGGCCTGCTTGTCGAGGTCGGTCCAGGTGAGGGCGTCGTTCGAGCCCTGCAGCGTCCAGTCCTTGGGGTCGCGGTTGTCGAAGTCGTTGGCCGAGGACAGCGCGTAGTGCGTGATCGACGTCGGCTCCGACAGCGACAGCTGCGCCCACGCGGTCGGGTCCCAGGACAGCCACTTCGTGTCGGTGGTCCCGTCGAAGAGATTCGACACGACCTCGCCGCCGCTGGTGTTCTCGCTGCTGGCGCTGCTTTCGGTGACCTTGCCGCGGATGTCGCCGGGGATGGCGGTGCCGTTCGCGCCGTTGATCCCGGACGCGCGCGGCTTGCCTGCGGCGTCGGTGTCCACGGTGTCGGTCCAGGTCGGCTGGACGTCACCGGCTTCGAACGAGGACGAGAAATCGGCGGGCAGAGCTTCGTCGGCGGCGGCCGGGACCGCGGGGACGGCGACCAGGCCGGCGGCGACCACGGCGGCGGTCACCAGGAAAGCGACCGGTGGTCTGGCGCTTCGGGGCATCATTGCTCCCAGTGCTGGAGGGCGGGTTCATCAAGCGCCGCGCAGGCGGGGACCGGCGGCGCCCAGGAAGACAAACGCGCGGGTGACATCGATGTCAAGGCTGCCGGTCAAACCTGGCCAGAAGTGGACAACTCGACGGCCCCGGCCCCGTTGACGGGCACTCGACCGGGCCACCGGACTCCCCGGTCCGACCGCGCGCGGTAACCGGATCCCGGCCAGTTCACCCGATCGGTAAGGTCACCGCCATGACCGACCCCGCCGACCGGGTCCTCTCCCGGGCGTCCCTCGCCGCAGGCAATCCGACCGGCTGGTTCGACCAGCTCTACACCGCCGCCGAGCGCGGCGAGGCGGAAGTCCCCTGGACCCGCGGCGAACCCAACGCCGACCTCGCCGACTGGGTCGAGCCGGGTGAAGGCCGCCGCGCGCTGGTCGTCGGCAGCGCCCTCGGCGACGACGCCGAGCTGTTGGCTTCCCACGGCTGGGCGGTGACGGCGTTCGACGTCGCCCCGACCGCGGTCAAGGCCGCCTGCGCCCGCTTCCCGGACTCCGCGGTGGACTACGTGGTGGCCGACCTGCTCGCCCCGCCGGGGGAGTGGCGGCACGCGTTCGACCTGGTCGTGGAGATCATCAACGTCCAGGCGATGCCCCGCGAGTACCGCCCGAAGGCACTGTCCGCGCTGGCCGGCTTCCTCGCCCCGGACGGCACGCTGCTGGTCTCCGAGGTCGCGGAGGAGAGCACGGACACCGAGACGTGGGTCGGCCCGCCGTGGCCGTTCAACCGCGCGGAGATCGCCTCGATCGCCCAGGACGGCGTCCACCTGGTGAGCCTGGAAACCATCCGCGACGGCGGCCGCTACTGGGCCGAGTTCACGCGGTAGCCAGGAACCGGGACAGCACCCGCGTCCCGAAGTGCAGGCCTTCGACCGGGACGCGCTCGTCCACGCCGTGCGCCATCGCCCGGTACGGGAAGCCCTTCGGCAGCCACAGCGGCGCGAACCCGTAGTTGTCGATGCCCAGCTGCGCGAACGCCTTCGCGTCCGTCCCGCCGCCCAGGCAGTACGGCACCACCACGGCCTCGGGGTCTTCCGCCCGCAGCGCGTCGGCCATCGCCGAGAACCACGGCGAGTCCACCGGCGCCTGCACCGGCGGCTGGTGCGCGACGAACTCCCGCGTCACCCCTTCGCCGAGCAGTTCGTCCAGTTTCGCGAACAACGACTCCTCGGTGCCCGGCAGCACCCGGACGTCGACCTGCGCGGTCGCCGTCGACGGGATGACGTTCACCTTGTAGCCGGCGTCCAGCATCGTCGGGGTGGTGCTGGTGCGGACCGTCGGCAGCACCAGCGAACCCGCCGGACCCAGCGCGGCCACCGTCGCGTCCACATCGGACAGGTCCACCGGGACGCCCAGCGCCGCGCCGGTGCGTTCCAGGAACGCCCGCACCGCCGGGGTCAGCGACACCGGCCACTCGTGCGCCGCGATCCGGTGCAACGCGCCCACCAGCCGGGTGACGGCGTTCTCGGCATTGGGGCGCGAACCGTGCCCGGCGCGGCCGCGGGCGGTCAGGCGCAGGTGCGCCGTGCCGCGTTCGGCCGTCCCCACCGGGTACAGGCGCACGTCACGGCCGTCGGCCGCCGGGACGTGGTAGGTGTAGCCGCCGGACTCGCTGATCGCCGCCACGCAGCCTTCGAACAGCTCGGGGTGCTCGGCGACGAGCCAGTGCGCGCCCCACTCGCCGCGGTCCTCCTCATCGGCGACGAACGCCAGCACCAGCTCACGCCGCGGCCGCACGCCGCTCGCCAGCGCGGCGAGCACCATCGCCACGAAGTCCTTCATGTCGGTCGCGCCGCGGCCCCACAGGTACCCGTCGCGCACCTCGCCCGCGAACGGCGGCACCGACCAGTCCGCCGCGTCCGCCGGGACGACGTCCAGATGGCCCTGCACCAGCAGCGCCGGCAGCGACGGGTCCGTGCCGGGTACACGCGCGATCACGCTGGCCCGCCCGGGCGCCGCTTCGAGGAGCTGAGACGGGATCCCCAGGCCGGCCAGGAACGCGGCCACGTACTCCGCGGCCGGGCGCTCGGGCTCGGCGTCGTTGCCGCCGCGGTTGGTCGTGTCGAACCGGATCAGGTCCGCGCACAGTTCGACGACGTCAGCCATAGATGCCCTGCACCGCCCCCGCCGCGATCGCCGTGACGACCTTGAACGCCTTCATCGCTTCGGTCATGTCCGGCGCGTCGAACCCGACCCGCCGGGTGCCGATCTGCTCCACCGTCGGGATCACCGCCGTCGCCTGCGCCAGGTGGCTCGCGTCGAACTCCACCTCGATCCGGTGCGCCCGGACCCGCCGCTCCTCGCGCCCGGCCCGCGCCATCGCGTCGGCCGCCGCGCCGGTCAGCAGCTCCGCCGTGCGGGCCGGCGGCAGGCAGATCGCCGCGTACCGGCTCACGCACTCCTTCACCTGGACCAGCTCCGCCTCCGGAGCGTAGTCACGGGCGTCTTCACACGTTTCGTCGTCACCCGAAACGAGCAGGACGGGGACGCCGTACTCGGCGGCCACCGCCGCGTTCAGCCTGCCCTCGCTCGCCGGGACGTCGTCCAGCCAGACCCCGGTGATCTGGTTCTCCAGGTAGGTGTGGGAAAGCACTCCGTCGAACCCGGCACCGGCGTGGTAACCGAGGAAGACGACACCGTCCACACCGGAATCGATGCCCTGCATCATCGACATCGGCTTGTGCCGCCCGGTCAGCATCCGCGCCCGCGGGTCCAGGTCCTCCAGCAGGAGGTTCCGCTGCGACGAATGCGCCTCGTTGACCAGCACGTCCCCGGCCCCGGCGTCGAACAGCCCGGCCAGCACCGCGTTGACGTCGCCGGTGAACAACCGGCGGAAGCGGTCCCACTGCGGCGATCCGGGCACGACGTCGTCGGTCCAGGTGACGCCGGTGGCGCCTTCCATGTCCGCCGAGATCATGATGCGCATGCCCGGCACTCTAGCCAGCCCGTCCCGGCCCCGGACGCGGAATCCCCGATCACGCTGCGTCGTCGAAAGCGATCGATAACGATCGGACACCTGCCGGGGCGGGAACATATTGCGCGGTTGTCCCGGTATGTGGTTACTTCTCGTCCTTGGGGAGGCTCACAAGCGAACGATGGGGTGGTTTTTGGTGCATGTGCAACGCAGACTCGGCCGGGTGGCGGCGGTGCTCGCCGTGGCGGCGCTCGGGGCGGTCCCGCTCGCGGCGCCCGCCCAGGCCCAGCAGGGCAAGGTGCTGCGCGTCGCGCTGACCACCGGCATCGACCACCTGAACCCGTTCACCGCCGTGCTCGCCGCGTCCACGCAGATCGGCCGGTTCACCTACGAGTTCCTGACCGTCCCGAACGCCGAGAAGGCCGAGGCCTCGCCCGCGCTCGCCGAGTCGTGGACGCCGTCGCCGGACAAGCTGACCTGGACGTTCAAGATCCGCACCGGCGTCAAGTGGAGCGACGGGAAGCCGGTGACGGCCAAGGACGCGGCCTACACCTTCAACCGGATGCTCACCGACGAGAACGCCCGCACCGCCAACGGCAACTACGTGGCGAACTTCGAGACGGTCACCGCGCCCGACGACACCACGCTCGTCATCAAGACCAAGACCGTGCAGGTCAACATGAACCTGCTCGACGTCCCGATCGTGCCGCAGCACATCTGGGAGCCGGTCACCGACCTCAAGGACCCGAAGACCGACGACCTGGCCATCGCCGGCGTCTCCGACGGCCCCTACCAGGTCACCGAGTACAAGCCGAACGAGTACGTCAAGTTCAAGGCCAACAAGGACTACTGGCGCGGCGCCCCGAAGGTCGACGAACTGCAGCTGCTGCAGTTCAAGGACACCGAAGCCGCGGTCAACGCGCTCAAGCAGGGCGAAGTCGACGTCATCAACCGGCTCAACCCCAACCAGTTCGCCGCGCTGCAGGGCCAGGAGGGCATCACCACCAACGCCGCCCCGGGCCGCCGCTACGACGAGCTGTCGATCAACTTCGGCGTCCAGGACAACGCCAACCATCCCATCGGTGACGGCAACCCCGTCCTGAAGGACATCAACGTCCGCAAGGCGATCACCCAGGCCGTCGACACCCAGGCGATCGTGGACAAGGTGCTCAAGGGCCTCGGCCAGGTCGGCGGCGGCGTCGTGCCCGCCGTCTACGGCGCCTACCACTGGGACCCCAGCGACAGCGAGAAGGTCAAGTTCGACCTCGCCGCCGCCAACACCACCCTGGAGCAGGCCGGCTACCAGAAGGGCCCGGACGGCATCCGCACCGCCCCCGGCGGCGCCAAGCTGGAACTGCGCCTGACCGGCCACTCCAACCGCAGCTACGACCAGGGCGTCGCCCAGTACGTCTCCGGCTGGCTCAAGGAAATCGGCATCGCCGTCAAGCAGGACCTGGTCTCCGACGACGAGCTGTCCGACCGCACCGCCACCGGCAAGTACGACCTTGCCATCGGCGGCTACGGCACCAACCCCGACCCGGACTACGCGCTCTCGCTGCACACCTGCGCCGCCCGCCCCAGCGCGGACGCCAAGGGCGGCAGCACCGACACGTTCTTCTGCGACGCCCAGTACGACGAGCTCTACAAGAAGCAGCTGACCGAGACCGACGACGCCAAGCGCGCCGACTACGTCAAGCAGGCCCAGGCGCGGCTCTACAGCCAGTACCCGACGATCGTCCTGGACTACCAGAACGCGCTCGAGGCCTACCGCTCCGACAAGTTCTCCGGCTTCACCACCCAGCCGCAGCCCAAGGGCGCGATCCTCGAGCAGACCGGCTACTGGGGCGTCTACGGCGCCACCCCGGCCGGCACCGAGAACACCGCCGACTCCGGCTCCGGCAACACCGTGCTGTGGATCGTCATCGGCGCGGTCGTCGTGGTGGTCCTGGTCGGCGGCGGGATCGTCCTGAGCCGCCGCGGCAAGACGTCGGAAGACCGCGAGTAGGCATGACCGCCCCCGAACAAGCCGCGGTGCTCGTCGACCCCGACGAGCACCGCGGCGGGACCGGCACCGCCCGGTTCGTCCTCCAGAAGGTCCTCGAAGCGGTCGTCAGCGTCGTGCTGGTGGTCGTCCTGTTCTTCTTCCTCTTCCGGATGCTCCCCGGCGACCCCGTCGCCGCGATGACCCGCGACCGCGTCACCAGCCCCCAGCAGATCGCCGAGCTGCGCGAGAAGATGGGCGTCGACAAGCCCGTCTTCGTCCAGTTCGGCCAGTACTTCTGGGACCTGCTGCACGGCGACCTCGGCGAGTCCCGGCTGCTCAACAACGGCCGCCCGGTCGCCGACATGATCGGCGAACGGCTCTGGCCGACCATCCTGCTCGTCGGCAGCGCCACCGTCCTGGCCGTGCTCATCGGGCTGTGGCTGGGCATCCGCGCCGCCTGGCGCCGCGACAGCTTCTTCGACCGCGCCCAGACCGGGATCGCCCTGACCCTCTGGTCGGTCCCGCAGTTCTGGCTCGGCCTGATGCTGCTCGTGGTGACCAACGGCCTGTTCCCCAGCCGCGGCATGCACTCCCCGGACGCCGCGCCCGACGTCCTCTCCCAGACCCTCGACGTCCTGCACCACCTGGTGCTGCCGTGCGTGACGCTGCTGGCGGTGTTCTACGCCCAGTACATGCTGATCATGCGGTCGTCGCTGCTGGGGGAGATGAACGCCGACTACCTCACCACCGCCCGCGCCAAGGGCCTGCGCGACGACCTCGTCCGCAAGCGCCACGCCGTCCCCAACGCCCTGCTGCCGACCACCACGCTGGTGTTCATGCAGTTCGGCCAGGTCGTCGCCGGCGCGGTCACCGTCGAGGCCGTGTTCAGCTGGCCCGGCCTCGGGCAGCTGACCTACGACGCCCTGCACGGCCCCGACCTGCCGGTGCTCCAAGGCGTGTTCACCGTGCTGGCGAGCGCGGTGGTGCTGATGAACCTGCTCGCGGAGCTGCTCTACCGCGTGCTCGACCCGAGGGTGCGTACCTCATGACCACCGCGGAGACACCGCGCCGGATCGCGTGGAGCCGGCGGCGCGCGTCGATCGTCCGGACCTGGCGGGAGTTCGCCGGGCAGCGCGCCGCGCTCGTCGGGCTGGTCCTGCTCGGCGCCACCGTGCTCGTCGCCCTGCTGCTGCCGCTCATCAGCGACCAGAGCGGCCTCGACGTCACCAAGGCGACCGGCGAGCCGCTTTCCCCGCCCAGCGGCGAGTTCTGGCTCGGTACCGACAACTTCGGCCGGTCCGTGCTGCTGATGACCGTCTGGGGCAGCCGGATCTCCCTGCTCGTCGGGTTCTCCGCCGCGCTGCTGTCGGTCATCATCGGCACGCTGATCGGCATCGCCGCCGCGCACTTCGGCGGCTGGGTGTCGGCCGCGCTGCTGCGGTTCACCGACTTCTTCCTGGTCCTGCCGTCGCTGATCCTCGCGATCGCGCTCTCGGCGGTGCTGCCCAAGGGCGTCGGCACGATCATCGTCGCCATCGGCCTCACCGCCTGGCCCAGCACCGCCCGGCTGGTCCGGGCGCAGACGCTGACCATCGAAAGCCGCCCCTACATCGAACGCGCCCACGCCCTCGGCGGCGGCCACCTGCACGTCATCGGCAAGCACGTCCTGCCCGGCGTCATGCCGCTCGTGCTGGCCAACACCACGCTCGTGGTCGGCAACTCCGTCATCGCCGACGCGACCCTGTCGTTCCTCGGCGTCGGCGACCCCAACTCCGTCACCTGGGGCCTGGTGCTCGAAAGCGCGCTCAACAACGGCGCCATCAGCCGCGGCGCCTGGTGGAACGTGCTCCCGCCGGGCATCGCGATCGTCCTCGTCGTCCTCTTCTTCACCCTGGTCGGCCGGGGCCTGGAGACCGTGCTCAACCCGAGGTTGAAGAAGTGACCACCCCGCTGCTGCAGCTCACCGGCCTCACCGTCACCTACGCGGTCGGAGACCAGGAGGTGCCCGCCGTCCGCGGCGTCGACCTCACCCTCGACCCCGGCGGCACCCTCGGCGTCGCCGGGGAGTCCGGGTCGGGCAAGTCCACCGTCGCCATGAGCGTGCTGCGGCTCCTGCCGCGCTCGGCGAAGATCACCGGCGAGATCGCCCTCGACGGCGAAGACGTCACCGCCATGAAGTGGGGCCGCCTGCGCGCGGTCCGCTGGGCCGAGGCGTCGGTGGTGTTCCAGGGCGCCATGCACGCGCTCAACCCGGTCCGCAAGATCGGCGAGCAGATCGCCGAGCCGATCCGGCTGCACCCGCCCGAGGGCGGCGCGCTCACCGACGCCGCGGTCGACGCCCGCGTCGCCGAACTGCTCACCCAGGTCGACCTGCCCCCGGGCCGCGCCGGCGCCTACCCCCACGAGCTGTCGGGCGGGCAGAAGCAGCGCGTCATGATCGCGATGGCACTGGCCTGCTCGCCCCGGCTGATCATCGCCGACGAGCCGACCACCGCCCTCGACGTCATCGTCCAGGCCCAGGTCCTCGCCCTGCTCTCGCGGCTGGTCGCCGAACAGGACATCGGGCTGATCATGATCAGCCACGACCTGTCCGTCCTCGCCTCGACCTGCGAGCGCATCGCCGTGATGTACGACGGGCAGATCGTCGAGGAAGGGCCCAGCGCCGAGGTGATGGGCGCGCCGAAGCACGAGCACACCCGGGCGCTCGCCGCGGCGTTCCCGACCGTCGGCGACCCCGTGTCCCGCTTCGCGCCGGCGACCAGCACCCCGCTACTGCCCGAACCGGCCGACCGCGTCGCCGGCGGCGAGCCGCTGCTGGCCGCGGAGAACCTGCGCGTGTCCTTCCGCGACCGCACCGGCAAGCGGATCGACGCCGTCGCCGGGGTCGACCTCACGGTGTCGCGCGACGAGATCGTCGCGCTGGTCGGCCAGTCCGGCTCCGGCAAGACAACGCTCGCCCGGACGCTGCTCGGCCTGCAGAAACCCGACTCCGGCGTGGTCCGCTACGACGGCAAGCCGGTCCCGGCCTCCGGCGCCGGCCTCAAGGCCTACCGCCGCCAGGTCCAGCTGGTGCTGCAGGACCCGACCAGCGCGCTGAACCCCGCCCACACCGTGTACGAGGCCGTCGCCGAAGGCCCGCGGATCCACAAGCTCGCCGACGAGCGCGCGGTCGTCCACCGGGCACTGGAGGCCGCGGAACTGCGGCCGGCGGAGAAGTACGCCGACCGGCTCCCGCACCAGCTCTCCGGCGGCCAGCGCCAGCGCGTCGTCATCGCCGGTGCCCTGGCGCTCGAGCCGTCGATGCTGGTGGCCGACGAACCGGTCGCCTCCCTCGACGCGTCGGTCCGCGGCGAGATCCTCGGGTTGCTGCTGCGGCTGCGCCGCGAACTCGGCCTGGCCGCGCTGGTGATCACCCACGACCTCGGGCTGGCCTGGAACATCGCCGACCGCGTCGCCGTGATGTACCGCGGCGAGCTGGTCGAAACCGGGACGGTGGAACAGGTCCTGCTCGACCCGCACCACGAGTACACGAAGTCCCTGCTGGCCGCCCTGCCCGGCGGCACGGCCCAGCGCCGCACCGTGGAAACCTGACACTGCGGGAAGCCCGCCCAGGCGCGGTGTGTAATCTCCGAACGGAAATGGCGACCACCACCGACCCCGCACAGACGCCCTCGGCCGGACTGGCCGAGCGGCTCCGCGTGCCCTCGCGATTCCCGTACCGCACGATCGCGATGGGCACCGTCGGGAGCACCCTGCTCATGCTCGCCGCCTTCGGCGCCGGCGGCATCCTGATCAAGGACCCCGTGCTCGGCCACGGCCCGCTCTCGTGGATCCGCTACGGCCACGGGCGCATGCTCGCCAACGCCGTCCTCTACACCGGCTTCGGCCTCGTCGTGTGGGCCTGGGTCCGCCTCGGCCGCTACGTGCTGGCCGGGCGCATCGGCAGCCGCCCGATCCTGGTCGCCGCGGGCTGCTGGATGGCGCCGCTGCTCATCTCGCCGCCGCTGTTCACCCGCGACGTCTTCTCCTACCTCGGCCAGGGCGCCCAGCTGCTCTACGGGCTCGACCCGTACGCCAACGGCCCGGCCGAGCTCGACGTGCTGCCGAACGTGGTGCAGAACGTCCACCCGCTCTGGCAGACCACCCCGGCCCCGTACGGGCCGCTGTTCCTGCTGATCTCGAAGGGCGTGGTCGCCACCACCGGCGACAACATGATCCTCGGCGTCATCCTGATGCGCGTCGTCCTGCTGGCCGGGCTCGCCGGGACGCTGTGGGCGCTCCCGCGGCTGGTCAAGCACCTCGGCGGCAAGCTCCCGGTCGCGCTGTGGCTCGCGGTGGCCAGCCCGATGATGGTGATCCACCTCTTCGGCGGCCCGCACAACGACCTGATGATGCTCGCGTTCCTCACCATCGGCGTCCTCGCCGCCCTGGAGCGCAAGCACGTCGTCGCGGTGGTCCTGGTGACGATCGGCATGCTCATCAAGCCGACGGCGGCGATCGCGCTGCCGTTCATCGTCTGGATGTGGGCCAACCACCTCCCCGGCGAGTCGAAGGTCCGCAACTTCCTGCGCGCCGGCGCGGCCTCGGTCGGCCTGTTCCTGCCGGTGTTCGTGGCGGGCACGTGGATCTCGCTGGGCTCGCTCAACATGGGCTGGTGGTCCGGGCTCAAGGCCCCGCAGCTCATCGCGAACTGGCTCAACATCCCCACCGGCATCGGCGAGGTGTTCTACAACCTGGTCCACATCGTCGTGGACGTCCAGGTGTCGCCGTTCGTGACGGTGGCCCGGGCGGCCGGGATGCTGCTGCTGATCGCCTTCGGCGTCCGCCAGTGGTGGCTCGCCCGCGGCGGCGGCACGGAGGCGGTCTACCGCGCGGGCATCTCCCTGCTGGCGGTGGCGATCCTCATGCCGCCGACCCTGCCGTGGTACCTGACCTGGGGTTTCGTGCTCCTGTCGGCGTTCAAGTGGCAGCCGCGCCACCTGGCGCTGGTGGTCGCGGTGTCGGTGTTCGTGACGCTCGTGTACTACCCGACGGGCGAGCAGGCCCTGTACGACTGGTGGTTCATCGCCCTGGTCGTGGTGGCCAGCCTGTACTCGGCGGCGTCCCTGCTGCGGCCGGACCCGCTGGGCATCATCGACGCGTGGCGCCGCCCGGAGAAGTTCCTCAGCGACCACCGCTCGTGAGTGTTCAGGGCGGTCGGAACCGCCCTGAACACTCACGACCCCGACCAGCCGCGCCAGGTGTGGACCGTCGTCACCACCACCGCGTGCTCCGGTGGGCGGGCCACGTACTGCTCGTACTTCGCCACCAGCCACGAAACCGGCTCCGCCCGCTCGGACACCACCTCGGCGACGCCGTCCGCCCGCGCCCACCACAGCTCCGCCCAGTCCTCCGCGTACCCGTCGGCGAGGAAGCACACCGCCGGGTTCTCCGCGATGTTCGCCAGCCGCCGCAACGACGTCGACGACTTCGGCTTGTGGTCCACCGCGAACACCACCTGATCCCCGTGCACCGCGAACGTCACCGGCACCAGGTGCGGCACCCCCGAAGCCGACGCCGTCGCCAGCCGCGCGACCCGCGCCGCGGCGAACCGGGCGCGGGCCTCCTCGGCCGAGAGCTTCACGTCAGCGCGGGGGAGTCGAACGTCAACGTCCCCAGGTCCGCGTCGAGCGTCACCGGCACGCCCAGCGGCAACGTCGGCGACGACGCCACGTGCCCGAACCCGAACTCCTCGACCACCGGCACCCCCAACGGCCCCAGCCGCTCCAGCAGCAACCCGCGCACCTCCGCCGGGTCGCCGCACGCCGCCCACGAACCCAGCACGATCCCCCGGACGCCGTCGAACCAGCCGGCGCGGAGCAGCTGCGTCAGCATCCGGTCCAGCCGGTACACGCTCTCCGTCACGTCCTCCAGCAGCACCACCGCGTCCCGCGCCGAACCCGCCTCCGGCGTGCCGAGACCGCCCGCCAGCAACGACAGGTTCCCGCCCGTCAACGTCCCCGAAGCCCGCCCCGGCACCAGCGGGGCACCGCCGCGGACCACCAGGTTCCGCTCGGGCTCGAACAGCGCCCGCCGCAGGTGCTCCACCGCGAAGTCGTCGAACAGCACGCTCGCCGGCATCGGGGAGAATAAACTGGACAGTCCCAAGTGGACGTCCACCGCCCGGTGCAGCGCCGTGATGTCCGACGACCCGGCCAGCACCTTCGGACCCGCGTCCCGCAACGCCGCCCAGTCCACCAGGTCCAGCATCCGCTGCGCGCCGTACCCGCCGCGCGCGGCCAGCACGCAGCGCACGCCCGGATCCAGCCACGCCTCGGTGAACTCCGCCGCCCGCGCCGCGTCCGAACCGGACAGGTACGGCGGCGATCCGGGCGTCGAACGCACGCACGGCCCGACGCGCACCTCGACACCCCAGCCGCTCAGCACCGGCAGCGCTTTCTCCAGCAGGTCCGCCGGCACCGGCCCGGACGGCGCCACCAGCGCCACCGTGTCACCGGCCCGCACCCGGGGCGGCCTCACCGGGACAGCTCCAGGCGCGCCACGGCCGGCGTATCGAAGCCCAGCACCTGGCCGTAGAACGACAGCTCCGCCTCCAGCGCCGCCACGATCGTCGCCGCCTGCCGGAAGCCGTGCTGCTCACCCGGGAACCGCTGGTAGGCGTACGCGATGCCGCGTCCGGCCAGCCCGGCCACGAACCGGTCCGCCTGTTCCGGCGGGCAGATCCGGTCCTCCAGCCCCTGCTGGAACAGCACCGGCCCGGCCAGCGACGCGGCGTTCGCCAGCGGCGACCGCTCGACGTACCGCTGCTTCGCCGCCGGCAACGGCCCGACCAGCCCGTCGAGGTAGCGCGACTCGAAGTCGTGCGTGTCGCCCTCGTCGCCGGTCCACCCGGCCAGGTCCAGCACCGGGTACATCACCGTGCCCGCCCGGTACGTCTTCGTCGTGGTCAGCGACGCCGCCGCGGTGAACCCGCCCGCGCTGCCGCCGCGGATCCCCAGCCGGCCGCCGTCGGCCAGCCCGGCCGCCACCAGCGCCTCGGCCACCGCCACGCAGTCGGCCACGTCCACCACGCCCCACTGCTCGCGCAGCCGCTCCCGGTAGGCCCGGCCGAACCCGGTCGACCCGCCGTAGTTCACCGCCGCCACGCCGATGCCGCGGCTGGTGAAGTACGCGATCTCCAGGTCCAGCACCGGGAAGTGCTGCCCGGTCGGCCCGCCGTGCACCTGCACCAGCAGCGGCGGCAGCTCACCACCGGGAGCCGCGAACTCCGGGTTCGCCGGCAGGTACAGCACCACCGGGACCTCGTCGCCGCCCGCGGTCGTGATCACCCGCTCCTGCGGCACCGGCAGGTACTCGGCCGGCAGCTCCGGCTGCGGCGTCAGCTCGGTCAGCACCGACCCGGCCAGGTGCACGACCGCGGCTTCCCGCACCGGCCCCGCCGCGACCCCGGCCACCCCGCCGTCGAAGGCGGCGAACCCGGTCGAGGACCACGCCGTCAGCTCCTCGCCCAGCGGCGTCACCGAGCCGTCCGCCTCGTCGAGCACGGCGAGCCGTCCCGACGCCAGCACCGCGTGCCGCCCGCCGCCCAGCGGGGCGAACCAGCGCGAACCCGCTTTCCAGAGCGGCCCGCCCAGTTCCTGTTCCACCGGCGCGAGGTTGACCACCGACCCGTCCAGGCCGACCCGGTGCAGGTTCCACCAGCCGTCCGGGTCCAGCAACGCCAGCAACGTCGAAGACGTCTCCCACTCGACCTGGCACACCGAAACCTCGGCGCCGCCGGCGAGGACTTCGTGCGGCCCGAACGAACCGTCCTCGGCCACCGGCGCGACGCACAGCTCGGTCCCGTCCCACGGCATCGCCGGGTGGTCCCAGCCGAACCAGGCCGCGTGCCGCCCGTCCGGCGACAGCTTCGCCACGGTCAGGAACCGGTGGCTCGCGGCCAGCACCCGCTCGCCGCCGGACAGCGCGATCGCCACCAGCTCCCGCTCGACGTCGGTCGGCCGCGGCCCGGTGGCGCGCTCGCGCACCGCCCACACCTCACCCGACGCCCCGGCCCGGAGGTCGCCGTAGCGGACGCCCTGGGGCTCGGCGGGCTCCGGTGTCAGCGGCACCACACCGGTTTCGCTCAGCGCGTAAACCCGCTGATCCGACCAGTGCGTGAACACGACGGCACCGCCGGTGACCGCCCACGGCCGCCCGCCGTACTCGTGCAGCCGGTTGCGGACGTTCCACGGGGCGGGCAGCACGTCCTCGGTCCCGCCCGGCACGGCCTTCACCAGGGCGACCCTGCCCTGCTCACCGGGCCGCGCCTCGGCCCACCACACCTCGTCCCCGACGACGTCGAGCCACTGCGGGCCGCCACCGGCGGCGGCCACCTCGGCGGCGGTGATGGGCGAAGACCAGGTTCCGTACGGGGAGATCCGAGACACCCCCAGAGGCTAGCGGCCCGCGAAGGTGGGGCGGCGGATGCCGATCATGCGGCCGTGGCCTAGGGTCGACAGTGCTATGTCTCGCGTAATCCACGTCTTCCGCCAGCCGGATCGTTTCGTCGCCGGCACCGTCGGCGAGCCCGGCGATCGCACGTTCTACCTCCAGGCATCGGAGGACGTGCGCACCATCAGCGTCACCATCGAGAAGCAGCAGGTCGTCGTCCTCGCGGAGCGGCTCAGCTCGCTCCTCGAAGAGGTCGCCAGCCGCTTCGGCGCCGACGTACCCGACGACGTCCCCGAGGACCTCGTCGACGTCGACCCCCTCACCGTGCCGGTCGAGGAGGAGTTCCGCGTCGGCACGATGGGCCTCGGCTGGGACGCCGACTCCAGCGCCGTCGTCATCGAGCTGCTCGCCATCACCGAGGGCGAGGTCGACGAAACGGTCGTGCTCGACGACACCGAGGAGGGCCCGGACGCCGTCCGCGTGTTCCTCAGCCCGGCCGCCGCCCGCGCCTTCGCCGAGCGAGCCGACCGCGTCGTCAACGCCGGCCGCAAGCCGTGCCCGCTGTGCGGCGAGCCGCTCGACCCGGCCGGCCACATCTGCCCCCGGCAGAACGGCTACCGGCGCGAGACCGACGCGGACGAAGACTGACCATGGCCCCCACCCCCGATCCGGCCGACCCGGCGTCGCGCGAGCTGGTCACCCACGGCCGCATCGACGTCGAAGGCCGGCTGGTGGACGCCTCCAACGTCACGCTCTTCTGCGCCATCGAGCTCGACGGTGTCACCGGCCGGGTCGTCTACAAGCCGGTGTCGGGGGAGCGGCCGCTGTGGGACTTCCCCGACGGCACGCTGGCCGGACGCGAAGTAGCCACCGCGATCATCGCCGACGCCGCCGGCGTCGGCGCCATCCCGCCGACCGTGCTGCGCGACGGGCCGTTCGGTCCCGGCATGGTCCAGCTGTGGGTCGAGACCACCGAGGACGACCTCGTCGAGGTCCTCCCGCCCGACGACGTCCCCGACGGCTGGCGCCCGGTGCTGCACGCCCACGACCGGCTCGGCGAACCCGCGGTGCTGGCCCACGCCGACCACCCCGGGCTGCGCGACCTCGCCGTGCTCGACATCGTCGTCAACAACACCGACCGCAAGGGCGGGCACCTGCTGCCCGGCGTCGACGGCCGCGTCTACGGCGTCGACCACGGCATCTGCCTGCACACCGACCCGAAGCTGCGCACCGTGCTGTGGGGCTGGATCGGCGAGCCGGTACCGCCGGACGTCGTCGAGAAGCTGCGCAAGCTGCGTTCGGAGCTCGACGGCGGCCTCGGCGAGACCCTGGCCGAGCACATCACCGGCTTCGAGATCCGCGCGCTCGCCGACCGCACCGACGTCCTGCTCGCCGAAGGCATCTTCCCCGAGCCGGGCGACGACTGGCGCGCCATCCCGTGGCCGCTGTTCTGATCGACGCCGCGACCCGGGCCCGGCTCGTCGGCCGTTTCGGCGCCGACCTGGCCGAACCCTGGTGCGACACCTTCCCCGGCCTGGTCGCCCGCCTGAGCGCGCGGTGGGGGCTGACCGTCCGCGAGGCCCGGCCCGGCAACACCGGCCGCACCCTGCTGTGCACCGGCCCCGGCGGCGACCTGCGCGTGCTCAAGCTGACCCCGGACCCCGAGGTCGCCCGGCTCGAGGCCACCGGCCTGCGCGCCTGGGCCGGGTGCACGCGGGCGGTGCAGGTCCTCGGCACCGACCTCGACGCCGGCGCGATCCTGCTCGAAGGCCTGGTCCCCGGCACCGAACTGCGCGGCCGCGAGGTCCCGTGGCCGGAGCTGGGCGAAATGCTGGCCGAGCTGCACGGCGTCAAGCCCTCTGAAGACCTGCCGCCGCTCACCGACCGGGTGACGTTCATGTACGACATCACCGAGCGCACCGTCGTGGGCTCGGGCTCCGCGGCCGAGCCGTACCTGACTCCGGAACTCCTCGCGCGGGCCCGGCACCGGGCGATGGCACTGGCCCAGGACGGACCGGTCGCGGTCGTGCACGGCGACCTGCACCCGGGCAACGTCCTCGACGCCGGCCCCGGCCGCGGCCTGGTCGCGATCGACCCGCGACCGAGCGTCGGCGACCCGGCCTTCGACCTCGCCGACTGGCTCTACCTGCCGCTGGCCGCCGGCGGCACGCTGGACGACGGCGTCGAAGCGCTCCGGCCGCACCTGCCCGGCCTCGACGCGGACCGCGCCCTCGCGTGGTGCGCCGCGCTCGCTCCGCTGGCCGCCCACGCACCGCTGCGCCGCGGCGAGCGCACTCCGTTCACCGAAGCCCTGCTGGAACTGTCCCGCTGACCGGCGTGGCACGCCCCGCCGAGGGCGCCACGGCCGCTAAGTTCCCAGGTCGTGCGCTCCCACTCCTATGACGACGTGCTCGCCGGCAAGCGCCGCAAGAAGGTGCCGGAGGTCCCCGCCGAACCCGGGCTCGTGGTCGAGGACCCGGTCAGCGGCTTCTGCGGCGCGGTGGTGAAGATCGAGTACGGCAACGTCGTGCTCGAAGACGCCAAGGGCCGCCACCGCGTCTTCCCGTTCGTCCCCGCCGGCTTCCTGCTGGAGGGCAAGCCGGTGACGCTGGTGCCGTTCAAGGCCCCGGCCAAGGCACCCGAGCGGCAGATCTCGGCGTCCGGCTCGGTCAAGGTCCAGGGCCTGCGGGCCCGCGTCGCCCGCGACTCCCGCATCTGGGTCGAAGGCAAGCACGACGCCGAGCTCGTCGAACGCGTCTGGGGCCACGACCTGCGCGTCGAAGGCGTCGTCGTCGAACCGCTGGACGGCGTCGACGTGCTCGCCGACCGCATCGCCGAGTTCGGCACCGGCCCCGGCCGCCGCCTGGGCGTACTGGTCGACCACCTCGTCCCCGGCAGCAAGGAGTCGCGGCTGGTCGCGGCCGTCCGCGACGAGAACGTGCTGGTCACCGGGCACCCGTACATCGACGTCTGGGAAGCCGTGCGGCCCGCGGCGGTCGGGATCGAGGCGTGGCCGAAGATCCCGCGCGGCACCGAGTGGAAGCAGGGGATCTGCGACGCGCTCGGCTGGGGGCAACCTTTCGAAGGCTGGCAACGTGTCCTGAGCGGGGTGAGCAGTTTCCGCGACCTCGAGACCCCGCTCATCGGGGCCGTGGAGCGGCTCATCGACTTCGTCACCGAACCCGCCGAGGAGGACTGAATGTCCGATTTGTCCCAGGTCACGCGAAGGTCACGTCCCGTCACTGCGCCGGTGCGATCCGGCGCGATCTGAGAGCATGAAGCCATGTCTTGGGCACTGGTCTGGTTGATCGTCGGCATCGCCCTGATGATCGCGGAAGTCGTCTCCGGCGACTTCGTGCTGATCATGCTGGGGGTCGCCGCGCTCTTCGGCGCCGGCGCCGAGGTGCTCACCGGGAACGTCTTCATCGACGTCGCCGTGTTCGCCGTCACCTCCGTCGGCATGCTCGTGCTGGTGCGGCCCGCGCTCAAACGGCGCTTCCTCGCCGGCCCGACCCACCACACCGGCATCGAGGCGCTGATCGGGGCGCGCGCCGTCGTCGTGTCCACAGTGGACTACGAGGCGGGCCGGGTGAAGCTGGCCGGGGACGTCTGGTCGGCGCGCAGCATGTCCGAGCACCTCCCGCCCATCCAGCCCGGCACGTCGGTCACCGTCGTCGAGATCTCCGGGGCCACCGCCGTCGTGGCGACCGAGCCGTGAGCCTCGGTCTCGTCACCGTCGGCGAAGGCCGGGCCGCGGTGATCGAACGGCTCGGGAAGTTCCGCGTCGTCCTCGGTCCCGGCCGTCACTTCGTGCTGCCCTTCGTCGACAGCGTCCGGGTGCGCGTCGACCTGGGCGAGCAGATCCTGTCCGCGCCGCCGCGGCCGGTCGCCACGGGGGACGGCAAGGAGGTCGACGCCGGCTTCGAAATCGTCTTCACGATCACCGACCCGCAGCTGGCGACCTACGCGATCAGCAACCCGGCCATCGCGATCGAACAGCTGGTGCGCACCGCGCTGCGGCAGGAAGCCGGCCGGACCACCGCCGAGCGCGCCGTCGCCGCGCCGGGGGACCTCCACCGCACGGTGTGGACGGTCCTGCGCGACACCACCGGCCGCTGGGGCGTCGCCGTGCGGAAGCTCGAGCTTTCGGTACGGCGCCCGGCGGCACCCGAGACACCGTCAACCGCGCAAGAATGGTACTAGGTAAGGGGAAATTCTCTTGACCGGATTTGTGATCGGGCTGGTCATAGCCTTGGCCCTGCTCGTGGTCATCACGATAGCCAAGGCGGTCATGGTGGTGCCGCAGGCCCAGTCCGCCGTGATCGAACGGCTCGGCCGGTTCCGCACGGTCGCCTCACCGGGCCTGAACATCCTCGTGCCGTTCCTGGACAAGGTGCGCGCCCGGATCGACCTGCGCGAGCAGGTCGTCTCGTTCCCGCCGCAGCCGGTGATCACCGAGGACAACCTGACGGTGTCGATCGACACCGTCGTGTACTTCCAGGTCACGGACTCGCGCGCCGCGGTGTACGAGATCTCCAACTACATCGTCGGTGTCGAGCAGCTGACCACCACCACGCTCCGCAACGTCGTCGGTGGCATGAGCCTCGAGCAGACCCTGACCTCCCGCGACTCCATCAACACCCAGCTGCGCGGGGTGCTGGACGAGGCGACCGGCCGGTGGGGCATCCGCGTGAGCCGGGTCGAGCTGAAGGCGATCGACCCGCCGCCCTCCATCCAGGACTCGATGGAGAAGCAGATGCGCGCCGACCGCGAGAAGCGCGCCATGATCCTCACCGCCGAAGGTCAGCGGGAGTCCGCGATCAAGACGGCGGAAGGTCAGAAGCAGAGCCAGATCCTCTCCGCCGAAGGTGCCCGCCAGGCCACCATCCTCGCCGCCGAAGCCGAGCGGCAGTCCCGGATCCTGCGGGCGCAGGGTGAGCGGGCCGCGCGGTACCTGCAGGCGCAGGGTCAGGCGAAGGCGATCGAGAAGGTGTTCGCCGCGATCAAGGCCGGCCGCCCGACCCCGGAGGTGCTGGCCTACCAGTACCTGCAGACGCTGCCGCAGATGGCGCAGGGCGACGCGAACAAGGTCTGGATGATCCCCAGCGACTACGGCAAGGCCCTCGAAGGCTTCGCCCGCGCGCTCGGTGCCCCCGGTGACGACGGGGTCTTCCGCTACGAGCCGCCGAAGGAGGACGACGTCCCGGCCAAGCCCGACCTCGAGGACGAAGAGGTCTCCAGCTGGTTCGAGACCAAGAGCGATCCGAAGGTCGCCGAGGCCGTCGCGGCCGCGGAAGCCGTGGCCCGCAAGGAGGTCCCGGCGATCGGGGCCCCGTCGGCGCCGTCCGCGCGGCCGTCGATCCCGCGCCCGTCCCAGCCGCAGCCCGCGCCGGAACCGGACGAGGACCGCGGCACGGAGGTCACGCCGGCCCCGCAGCAGCCGCCGACCCCGCAGAGCGGCCAGCCGGCGCTGCCCCAGCCGCAGTCCCCGGCCGGGCCGCCCCCGGGTGCCCAGCAGTACCAGGGCCAGCCGGTACCGCAGTCGCCGCCCCCGGGCCAGTTCGGCGGCCCGCAGCAGCAGAACCCGGGCAGCGGGCCGTTCCCGCAGCAGCCCCCGTTCGGCGGCCCCCAGGGCGGCCCGCGCCGCTGACGCACCGAACACCGTGAAGGCCACCTCGAGTCGAGGTGGCCTTCACGGCTTTCAGCGCTGGTACACGGAAACGTCGTCGATGTCGGCCTTCGAACGGTCCTTCAACGCGATCACGCACGCCACCGTGACCACCGCCGAGAGCACGATGTAGCCCGAGATCGAGTACGGCGTCCCGGTCGTGTGCAGCAGCCACGTCGCCAGCAGCGGCGCCGGCCCGCCCGCGAACACCGAAGCCAGCTGGTAACCCAGCCCGGCACCGCCGTAGCGCAGGTGCGTCGGGAAGCTCTCGCCGATCAGCGCCGCCTGCGGCCCGTACTGCAGCGCGTGCGGGACGAACGACACCACCACCGCGACGAACACCAGCGCGTGGCTGCCGTGCGCCAGGATCGTGAAGTACGGGAACGCGATCACCGCGGTGAACACCGCGC
This sequence comes from Amycolatopsis sp. FBCC-B4732, assembly GCF_023008405.1. Classification (NCBI taxonomy): domain Bacteria; kingdom Bacillati; phylum Actinomycetota; class Actinomycetes; order Pseudonocardiales; family Pseudonocardiaceae; genus Amycolatopsis; species Amycolatopsis sp. FBCC-B4732. The sequence goes on along the minus strand of NZ_CP095376.1, from coordinate 3,172,632 downwards.
CGGTCAGGTACACCTTCTTGCGTCCGAAGCGGTCCGACAGCGACGAGAACAGCGGGATCAGCGCCAGTTCGCACGCCGCCCCGACGAGGACCGCGTTGAGCACGAACGTCTTGCTGAACTCGTGGCGCGCGACGACGTAGATCAGCACGTAGCTGGTGAACAGGTAGAACGGCATCTGCTCGCTGAACCGGACGCCGGCCGAGAGCAGGATTTCCCGCCAGTGGTGCTTGATCGCGTCGAGCACCGGCGTCTTCGCGGTCTGCCGGTTCTCCACGAGCTTGGCGAACATCGGCGTCTCGAGGATCTTCAGCCGGATCACCAGGCCGACCCCGACCAGGATCAGGCTGGCCAGGAACGGCAGCCGCCAGCCCCAGGAGTCGAACGCCTCGGGGGAGAGCGTTGCCGACAGCAGCGTCATGCCGCCGGTGCCGAGCACCAGCCCGACCGGGACGCCGATCTGCGCGAAACTGCCCAGCAGGCCGCGTTTCCTCTGGTCGCCCCACTCCATCGCGAGCAGCACCGAGCCGCTCCACTCACCGCCGATGGCGATGCCCTGCACCAGCCGCAGCAGCACCAGGAGCAGCGGCGCGGCGAACCCGATCGCCGACGTGCCGGGCAGCATCCCGACCACGCCGGAGGAGATGCCCATCAGCAGCAGGGTGACGATCAGCGTCGCCTTCCGTCCGATCCGGTCACCCCAGTGCCCGAAGATCGCGGCCCCGACCGGGCGTGCGGCGAACCCGACCGCGTAGGTGGCGAAGGACTGCATGGCTCCCGCGTACGCACTCGACGCGGGGAAGAACAGGTGCGGGAAGACCAGTGCCGCCGCGGTGTTGTAGAGGAAGAAGTCGTACCACTCGATCGTCGTGCCGATCGCGCTCGCCAGCGCGGCCCGCCGGACCTGCACCTTGCCGGACTTGCTGTCCGCCTCCACCTTGTGAGTGACGCCGTTGTCGCCCAGGACCATCTCGCAACACCTCCGGTGACTGATGTCACACGACAGTGTGACGCCCGTGGAAGGTTTAGGCGATCGATGACCGGTATCTCGTCCGGTCGGTGATGAACTAAAGTGCAGATTCGGCAACTTTGCAGATTCGGCAAAACTCGCTATGGTGGGTGCATGGACGCCAAAGGCCTGCGCGAGCGCAAGAAGCACGAGACGCGCATCGCGCTGAGCTGGGCGGCCATCCGGCTGACCGTCGAACGCGGCTTCGACAACGTCCGGATCGAAGACATCGCCGCCGAAGCCGGGGTGTCCACGCGGACCTTCAGCAACTACTTCGGCAGCAAGGGCGAAGCCATCGTCGCCCGCCACCACGACCGGGCGCGGGCGATCGCCGCCGCGCTGCGGGAGCGGCCCGACGGCGAACCGATCTGGGAGGCCGTCACCCAGGCGGCGCTCGAGGGGTTCCCGCTCGGCGAGCCCACCGGGCAAGCCGCCGACCGGTCGTGGATCGAAGGGCTGCGGCTGATGGTCGCGGAACCCGCACTGCAGGGCGAGTTCCAGAAAGCCGGCGCGGCGGCCGAGGCCGAGTTCGCCACCGCCGTCGCCGACCGCACCGGCACCGACCCGGCCCGGGACATCTACCCGCGGCTCGTCGCGGGGGTCGTCGGGGCCGCGCTCAACGTCGTCACCCAGCAGTGGCTCGTCGCTGAGCCGCCCCCACCGCTCGAAACGCTCCTGCGCGACGTGTTCGGCCGGCTCGCCGCCGGCCTGCCCGAACCGCGCTGACCCATCCGAATCCGAAGCTGCCCGCTCGACGGGCCATTTCGTGCTGCCCACAGTGCTTGCCCCAGAAGGAGTTCCGCCATGGAAGACGTCGTCATCGCCGGAGCCGGGCCCAACGGCCTCATGCTCGCCTGCGAACTCGCCCTCGCCGGGGTTCGCCCCCTGGTGCTGGAACGGCTGCCAGAGCCCACCACCGAGAACCGCGCCAACGGGCTCGTCGGCCAGGTCGTCCGCCTCCTCGACCGCCGCGGCCTGCACGAGCGGCTGGCCGGCCCGCTCGGCCCGCCCCCGCCCGCGTTCGTCTTCGGGGCGATGCGCCTGGACCTCACCCTGACCGACCCCAACCCGCTGAACATCCTCGGCGTGCCGCAACGGCGCGTCGAGGCGATGCTCGGCGAACGCGCCGCCGAACTCGGCGTCGAAATCCGCCGCGGCCACGAACTCACCGGGCTCGGCCAGGACGCCGACGCGGTCACCCTCGACGTCTCCGGTCCCGGTGGCCCGTCGCGGATCAGCGCGCGGTACCTCGTCGGCGCGGACGGCGGCCGCAGCATCACCCGCAAACTCGCCGGCATCGGCTTCCCCGGCGTCACCGAAGACCGCACGTTGTCCCAGACGTCCAACGCCACCGTGCCCGCCGAGTTCGTCGACCCGGCGTCCGGCGGCCTGCGGGTGCCCGGGCACGGCGTCATCCCGCCGTTCTTCCACTACCGCACCGAAACCGGCCTGTTCGTCTACGCGCCGTTCCCGGCCGGCCCGCTCGTCACCACGATGGAGTGGACCGACGAGGAGGAAACGGGCGACGAACCGCCGATGACCCTCGACGCGCAGCGCGCGAGCATCCGCCGCGTCCTCGGGTTCGACCTGCCGATCGGCCCGCCCGAAGGCGACGGCCCGCACCTGCTGCGCCGGCTGCGCGGACGCAACACCCGCCTCGCCGACAAGTTCCGCGAGGGCCGCGTCCTGCTGGTCGGCGACGCGGCGCACGTCCACTCCGCGATCGGCGGCCCTGGCCTCAACCTCGGGCTGCAGGACGCGGTCGGCCTCGGCTGGAAGCTCGCGGCCACCGTGCGCGGCTGGGCCCCGGCCGGGCTGCTCGACACCTACGAGAGCGAACGCCGCCCGGTCGCCGAGCGCGTCGTCATGCACACCCAGGCCCAGGCCGCGCTGATCACGCCCGGGCGCGACGTCACCGCACTGCGCGAGCTGTTCGGCGAGCTGCTGCGGCTGCCGAGCACGGTGCAGCACATCGCGAACCTGATGTCCGGCGCCGACGTCCGGTACGAACCGGCCACCGACCACCCGCTCGACGGCCGCTGGGCCCCGGACCTGGAGCTGGCCGACGGCACCCGGCTCGCCGAACTGACCACGACGGCCCGGCCGCTGCTGCTGGACTTCACCGGCTCGCTCGGCGACGACCTGCGCGGCTGGACCGACCGGGTCGACCTCGTCTCCGGCCGGGCGCCGGGGGAGGTGACGGCGTTGCTCATCCGCCCCGACGGCTACGTCGCCTGGGCGTCCAGCTCACCGGAGCCCGACGACACCGAGCGCAAGGCCCTCCGCACGGCACTGGAACGGTGGTTCGGCGACCCGATTGACATGTAGGAGATCTCCTACGTATGGTCGGTGGCATGACGATCACCCACGTGCAGTTCCTGACCCTGCCGGTCGCCGACCACGCCCGCGCGCGGGACTTCTACGTCGGCAAGCTCGGCTTCGAAGCGTTCGTCGACCGCCGCACGCCCGAGGGCGGCCGGTTCGTGCTGGTCGCGCCGAAGGGGGCGAAGACCGGGGTCGTGCTGACCGACCAGCAGGTCACCGACCTCGACACCGACGTCGCCGCGCTGCGGGCCGCCGGGGTCGAGGTGGCCGAGCCGGAGGAGCGGCCGTGGGGGCGGGCTACGTCGTTCAAGGACCTCGACGGCCGCACCCTCGGCCTGCTCCAGCCGTCGGACTTCGGCACCGTGCCGAACTGATGCCGGTCAACGACGACGTCTTCGCCGCGCTGGCCAGCCCGGCCCGGCGCGAGGTCCTGCGGCTGCTGCTGGACGGGCCGATGGCGGCCGGCTCGATCGCGGAACGGTTCGAGATGGCCCGGCCGAGCCTGTCGGAACACCTCCGGGTGCTCCGGGAGGCCGGCCTGGTCGCCGAGCAGCGGCAGGGCCGCAACCGCGTCTACCGCCTCGACGCGGCGCCGCTGGAGGAAGTCGCGGACTGGCTCACGCCGTACGAACGCTTCTGGCGGAGCAAGCTCACCACCCTGCGAGACCTGCTCGACGAAGAGGACGACCTGTGACCGACGACGATCCGACCGCGATCCACGTCGACCAGTTCCTCGCCCACCCGGCCCGCAAGGTGTGGCGCGCGCTGACCGAGCCGGACCTGCTCGAGCGGTGGATGAACATGCCCAACGACATCAAACCCGTGGTGGGACACCGGTTCCAGCTGCTGGCCGAGCCGGTGCCCGCGGCCGGGTTCGCCGGAGGCCCGGTGGCGTGCGAGGTGCTGGAGGTCGAGCCCGAACGCAAGCTCAGCATCCGCTGGGGTCCGCAGTGGACGGTCACCTGGCGGCTGGTGCCCGAAGGCACCGGCACCCGGCTGTTCCTCAGCCACGAAGGCTTCGACCCGGACGACGAGTTCCAGCGCGTCTCCCGGCGGATCATGGGCGGCGGCTGGCGCTCCCATGTGCCGAAGGCGCTGGCCCGGTTGCTGGACACGCTGCCGGACCCGGCCCGGTTACGATCGGGTGGTGAGCCCCGCGACCGCTGATCCCGCCGCGTCCAAACCGCTGCGCGCCGACGCCCGCCGCAACCGCGCGCGGGTGCTGGAGGCCGCCGAGAGCGTGTTCGCCGCCAAGGGGACCGGGGCGCCCACGGAAGAAGTCGCCCGCGCGGCCGGCGTCGGCATCGGCACGGTGTTCCGGCACTTCCCGACGAAGGAAGCGCTGCTCGAAGCGGTGCTCTTCGCCCGGTTGCGCCGCTTCGTGGACGAGGCCGAAGCCGCCGTCGCGGCGGACTCGGCGGATCCGGGCGGCGCGTTCTTCACCTTCCTGACCAGCTGGATCGAGATGTCGAGCGCGAAGAACGCCTACTTCGAGGCGCTCACGGCGGCCGGGGTCACCGTGCCGGTGTCGAAGTCCGACATCGGTGCCCGCCTGATGGAGTCCCTCGGCGTGCTGCTTTCCCGCGCGCAGGGTGCGGGCGCGGTGCGCGAGGACCTCGTTGTCGGCGAGCTGATCACGGTGATCATCGGGGTCGCGCGCGCTGCCGAGTACGCCGGCCCGGACGCGCGCCTGCGCGACCGGGCCGTGACGATCCTCTTCGATGGCCTCCGCCCGTCAGCGGGGGAGCGGCGCTGAGGCGACCGGCTCGAGCGCCGGGCGCTTCGCGGTGAGCGTGTCCCCGGAGGACTCGCCCCGCAGCCGGCGACGCACCCACGGCAGCGCGTGCTCCTGCGCCCACCGCAGGTTCTCGCTGCGCCGGACAGCGGCGCTCGGCACCTCGCGCGGCCCCAGCTCCGCGGCGGTCAGCGAGTGTTCGGCACCGAGAGCCGCCAGCACCGCGATGGCGACCTCGGTGTGGCCGTGGGCGTTGAGGTGCAGGCGATCCGGGGCCCACCGCCGCCGGTCGCGCAGCTGCCGCATCGCCCACATGTCCACCAGCAGCGCACCGTGCTTCGTCGCGATGGCGCGCACGAACTCGTTGTAGATCGCGACCCGCCCCCGCATCTTGCGGAACAGCGCGTCCTCGACCCCGTCGACCCCGGTGAACAGCACCAGCCGCGCCCCGGTCGCCCGGATCCGCGCGACGGCGGCCTCGTAGTCGACCATCAGCGCGTCGATGTCGACCTTGGGCCGCATGAGATCGTTGCCGCCGGCGTAGAGGGTGACGAGATCGGGCGCCATGGCCAGCGCGGGCTCGAGCTGCTCGCCGAGGATCTGCGGCATCAGCTTCCCCCGGATGGCGAGGTTGGCGTACCGGAACCCGGGCTCCCGCGCGGCGAGCTGTTCGGCGACCCGGTCGGCCCAGCCACGCACACCATTCGGGTAAGCGGGATCGTCGTCACCGACACCTTCGGTGAACGAATCCCCCAGGGCCACTAAGCGCTTGCTCATGTCGTCAGTCTAAGCAAACCCGCCGCGGCCATCGCCGGGCACCCAGCCGGCCCTCGTCAGGCGCTGACCTGCCGCGCCCGGTGGTCGGCCACGTGCACCCGCGTCGCGCACCGGGTCGAGCAGAACCGCCGCCGGCCGTTGCGGGACGTGTCGACGTACGCCACCTCGCACCCTTCGCGGCCGCAGATACCCAGGCGGTCCGGGGCCTCGCACACCAGGTGCGCCAGCCCGCCCGCCGTGTACGCGCGGACCCGGCCGACCGGCCCGGCGTCCTCCGCCGAGTAGTGCAGGTGGGGCGGCTTGCCGTCGTGGCTGGTGATGTACGGGCGGCACGCCGCTTCCGCGAGCAGCGCGTTGACCAGCTCCGGGCGGTCCTCGGGGCGGGCGGCGAACACCGGCCGCAGGTGGTGGGCCCAGTCGGCGATGCGGGTGGCTTCGTCGTCGGTCAGCAACTGGATCGCCATGCCGTTGCCGACCATGCCGTCCAGGAGCTCGCTCGCCGACCCCGCGTTCACCAGGTCCGCGGCCACCAGCGCCGCCGGGCCGCCGTAAGGGTTGAAGTGCACAAAGTCATTACAGCACGATCGGGGGCATGGACGTCAACCGTTGCCCCCGCTGCGGCTGGCCGCTCGCCGAACTGCCGGCGACCGCGGCCCAGCGCGCCTCCCACCGGCTCGACTACGTGCGCTGCGTCTGCGGCAGCTGGCTCGCCCGCCTCGACGGCGAAGTCGTCGGCGCCACCCGGCCGGCCCGGTGACTCAGAGGTCGAGCACGCCCGCGGCGTTGTCGTTCCACTGGTCGACCCGGCGGATGTACTCGTAGAGCGCGCGGCTGCCGCGCACCCAGCGGCCCTGGTCGGCGATGGCGAGGTCGTCCGCGCCGGCCCGGCGCGCCTCGGTCGCGAACCCGGACCGCAGCGAGTGCCCCGTCACCGGGTACGGCAGGCCCGCCCGGACCCCGGCCCGGGTCAGGATCTGGTTGACGCCGGTAGTGCTCAACGCGGGCTCGCCGACGTTGCCGTGCCGGTCCACCCGGCGGAACGCGGGGCCCTCGCTGATCCCGGCGCCGGAGCGCCACGCGTGCCACGCCCGCACCGGGTCCGTTTCCGGGCTTTCGCGGCGCGGCACGACTATGTCGCCGGTGCTCTTGCCGTGCCGCACGGTCACCGCCAGCCCCCGGTCGTCGACCGGCTCGACGTCGGTGACCAGCAGGTTCGCCAGGTCCGAGCAGCGCGCGGCGATCGGGAACCCGATCAGCAGCATCGCCCGGTCGCGGGCGCCGGCGAGGGTGTCCGGGCAGGCGCGCGACATCGCCCGCAGGTCGGCGAGGGTCACCATGGTGGCCTTGCCGCGCCCGCGCTGGACGCCCTCCCGGGCGAGCCGCTGCCGGTACCCCTTCAACGCGCGCCAGGCGGCGCGGCTCGCTTCGGGGTCGACGACGACCTTGTGGTGCCGCAGCCCGGCGAGCGCCCCGGTGAGCCGCCGCTCGATCGTCGACGGCGCCGCCGGCGCGGCCCGCTCGGGCACTTCGGGCACGGCGCGTTCGTCCGGGCGCAGCGTGCGCCCCCGTTCGAGCCACACGACGAACCCGGTCAGCGCCCCGATCGTCGCCGACAGCGGCGGGATCCCGGCCTCGGCGGTGTAGTCCTGCCACACCTGCCAGTCCTGGGCGTAGGCCTTGAGCGTGTTGGGCGGCCGCTGCCCGTCGACGTGGCGGGCAGCGGCTTCGTCGAGCAGCGCGAGCCGGTCCTGCGGGCCGGCGGCGGCGAGGGCGGCGTCGATCACCGGTTCCAGGTCGGGCACGCGCCGAGGTTACGGGATGTCGATCTCCGCGGGCAGGAACCGGTCCAGGGCGTCGGCCACCTCATCGGGGCGTTCGAGCGGCTGGATGTGCGGGGCGCCGGGAACGACTTCCAGCTTCGCGCCGCCGCCGATCCGCGAGGCGACGGCGGCCATGCCGTCGATGGTGATCGACGCGTCGGCCTCACCGGCGAGCGCCAGTGCCGGCGCCGGGAAGCCGCGCAACCGCCGGAAGACGTCGAGACCGCCGTAGCCGCGCCAGATCGATGCCCACGTGACGGGGTCGAACGAAGCGAGGCACTCGCGGGCATAGCGCACGCCTTCGGTGTCCGCTGCGAGCCCCGCCGCGGTGAACCACCGTTCGAGCGTCGGCCCGACCAGTGCGGCCATGCCCTCGGTTTCGGCGATCCGCGCCCGGTCCTCGAACGCCGCCGGGACCGGCCGGTCCGGGGCACCCAGCAAGGTCAGCGAGGCGAAGCGGCCGGGTGCGGCGACGGCGGCGGTCTGCGCGATCGCCCCGCCCAGCGACAACCCGGCGACGTGGGCGATGCCGAGCTCGAGCGCGTCCAGCACCGCGACGAGGTCGGCACCGGTGGCAGCCATGGTGAACGGCAGGGGCGCGCCGGCGGCGGATCCGTGCCCACGCACGTCGTAGGCGAACACCCGCCGGCCGGTGGCGAGCCGGTCGAGCACCGGGTCCCACATCCGGCGGTCCAGGCCGAGCGAATGGACGAGCACCACGGCGGGGCCGCGGGTGCCGCGGGCGGTCACGGTGGTCTCGTGGTCGGACGCACGGATCTGCACACCTTGATCTTGCCGGTCGTGTCCACGGAAAATGCGCCGGACGCTGTCGATCCGGCCGGTCTCCGTTCGTATCAGCGGTGAAGGCACCGAGGAGGACGACGTGAAGCAGTACCTGCTCAGCATCTACCAGCCCGACGGCCCCACCCCGCCCGCGGACGTGCTCGACGGGATCGTCAAGGAGCTCGACGCCCTGAACGCCGATCTCAAGGCGGCCGGAGCGTGGGTGTTCGCCGGGGGCCTGCACCCGCCCTCGACCGCCACCGTGCTGCGGGCCCGGGACGGCGACACCCTCGTCACCGACGGTCCCTACGCCGAGGGCAAGGAGCACCTCGGCGGGTTCACGATCATCACCACGCCCGACCTCGACGCCGCCCTGGTCTGGGGCGGGCGGCTCGCCGACGCGGTGGCACCGCTGCCGGTCGAGGTGCGACCGTTCAGCGGATGAGGGTCGAGGACGTCTACGCCGCCGAGTACGGGCGTGCGGTGTCGGTGCTGGTCCGGGTCTTCGGCGACATCGACGTCGCCGAAGAGGCGGTGCAGGACGCGTTCGCCGAGGCCGTCCGCCGGTGGCCGGCCACCGGGTTCCCGCCGAGCCCGGCGGGCTGGATCATCACCACCGCCCGCAACCGCGCGGTCGACCGCCTGCGCAGGGAGGCCGCGCGGGCGGACAAGTACGCCCAGGCGGCCCTCGTGCACGCCGAAGCCGAGCCCGTGGAGGAGGGCGCTGTGCCCGACGACCGGCTCCGGCTGATCTTCACCTGCTGCCACCCCGCGCTGGCCCGCGCCACCCAGGTCGCGCTGACGCTCCGGCTCCTGGGCGGCCTGAGCACGACGGAGATCGCGGCCGCGTTCCTGGTCCCCGAACCGACGATGGCCCAGCGGATCGTCCGCGCGAAGAACAAGATCCGCGACGCCGGCATCCCGTACCGCGTCCCCCAGGACGCCGACCTGCCCGCGCGGCTGTCCGGGGTGCTGAGCGTGCTGTACCTGATCTTCAACGAGGGCTACGCGGCGAGCACGGGGGAGCACCTGGTCCGCGACGACCTGTGCGAGGAAGCGATCCGGCTCGCCCGCGCCCTGGCCGGGTTGATGCCCGACGAGCCGGAGGTCTGGGGCCTGCTCGCGTTGCTGCTGCTCAGCCACTCACGACGAGCCGCCCGCACCACTCCGGACGGCGACCTGGTGCTCTTGGGCGACCAGGACCGGTCCCGATGGGACACGGCGTTGATCGCCGAGGGCCAGGACATCGTCCGCCGTTGCCTGCGGCGCAACCAGCCCGGCCCGTACCAGATCCAGGCGGCGATCCAGGCCGTCCACAGCGACGCGCCGACCGATTGGACGCAGGTCAAGGCGCTGTACGACCAGCTGCTGGCGGTCACGCCGACGCCGGTGGTGGCGGTGAACCGCGCGGTCGCGGTCGCCGAGGTCGACGGTCCGGCGGCGGGTCTGGCGTTGGTCGAGGCGCTCGATCTGCCGCGCTTCGGGCTGTACCACGCGATCCGGGCGGATCTGCTGGACCGGCTGGGTCGCGCGAGGGAGGCCGCCGAGGCGTACGCGGCGGCGATCGAGCTGACGGGCAATGCCGCCGAGCGGGCGCTTCTGGAGCGCAAACTCGGCGTCTTGGAGCGTCCCGGATAGCCCACCCAGTTTTCGAGGGGCCGGTTCGGCCTCCAGGCGGTTCTGGGTTGGGATATGTGACCTTATCCAAACTCAAACAAGTGTCCAGATATCTTCTGATTTTGAACAGTTGCTTCTAGTTCTAACCAGAAGCTTTGATAGGGTTCTGATCATGACGGAAGACGCTGGTCAGATCCGGGTTTGCGAGTACCGGCGGTGCGGGGCGCCGCTGCCGCCCGCGGTGGGGCGGGGAAGCCGAGCCCGGTTCTGTCAGGACGGGAAGACCTGGGGGCGGCGGAACCTCAACTGCCGGGACGCCGAAGCCGTGCTGGCCGACGCCGAGTCGCTGCGGGAGAGCGACACCGAACTCGACGACACCGCCGTCACCGCCCTCGCCGGGCAGGTCGACCGGGTACTCGAACCCGCTCGCGGGCTCGTGGAGACGCTCACGACGCTGCGCCACCAGCTCGAGGCGACGACCGCCGCCGCCCTCTCCGAACGGGATGCGGCGCTGGCCGAAGCCGACGAACACCGCCTGCAGCGCGGCCGCGCCGAAGCCGCCGCCGCTCAAGACCGGGACGAGGCCGAAGCGGCCGTCGAAGCGGCGGCCGCGGCCGAGAAGGAGAAGACCGCCGCGCTGCGGGAGCGGGACGAGGAGCGGGCGGCCCGGCGCGCCGCCGTGCAGGAGCAGCAGCGGGCCGAGGGGCAGCTGGCCGCGGTCCGGGACGAACTCGCCCGGGTCGCCGATCGTGCCGACGCCTCCGCGGCGCTGGCCGGCGAGCGTGCTGCCGCGATCGCCACGCTGACCGCCGAACTGGCCGCCGCCCGGACCGCCGTCGACGAGGAACGGGGTCGTAGCCAGGTCGCCGAGGCGCGGACCGAGGCAGCCGAAAGCCGCGCGGACGCCGTTCAGGCGCGCCTCGACGCCGTGCGCGAAGACCACGTCAAGACGGTCGCCGCGCAGGAGGAGCGGGCCCGCGTCGACGCCGAACGCCTGCGGGCCGGGTTCGACCAGCGGCTCGCCGAGGCGCAGGCCGCGCACGAGCAGACCGTCCGGTCGATGCACGAGACCACCACGAACCTCGGCGCCGAACTGCGCACGGCGCTGGCCCGGGGCGACGCGGCCGAGCGTGAACTGGCCCGGGTGCTCACTGTTGTGCGAGAGACGCCGGAGCTCCCCGAAACACTTAAGCAGTTACTTGACCAATCGGCCGAGCGAGCCTAACTTAAGTAGATGCTTAACCATGAGGAGTCGCTGGACCTGGTGTTCCGCGCCCTGGGCGACCGGACGCGGCGGGCGCTGGTGGAGCGGCTCGTGCGCGGGCCGGCGTCGGTCAGCGAGCTCGCCGAGCCGCTGACCATGTCGCTGCCCGCGGTGGTGCAGCACCTCCAGGTGCTGGAAACCGCCGGGATCGTGCGGTCGGAGAAGGTCGGCCGCGTGCGCACCTGCCGGATCGAACCGGAGGTGCTGCGCGCCGGCGAGCACTGGCTGGGACGGCAGCGCACCACGTGGGAGGGCAGGCTCGACCGGCTCGGCGGCTTCCTCGCCGGGCCGGAGACCTCGGAAGGGAGCACGTCATGACCGTCAAGCACGCCACCTTCACCCTCGAACGCAGCTACCCCGTACCCCCGGAGCGGGTGTTCGCCGCGTGGGCGGACCCGGCCGCGAAGGCCCGCTGGTTCGTCCCCGCCGGCACCCACACCCTGGACTTCCGGGTCGGCGGCACGGAAACCGTCGGCGCGACCGGGCCGGACGACGCCAAGCTGAGCGTCACCTCGACGTACCACGACATCGTGCCGGACCGGCGGATCGTCTACGCCACGACGCTGAGCGGCGACGAGGTGCTCGCCACGGTCTCGATCACCACGGTCGAGCTCGAAGCCGACGGCGACGGCACCCGGCTGGTCCTGACCGAGCAAGGCACCTTCCTCGACGGCGCCGAGGAGCCGCAGTGGCGCGAGCAGGGCACGGGCGACTGGCTGGACCGCCTCGGCGAGGCGCTGAAGTGACCGCCGCGCTGATCGAAGCCCGGGTCGCGGCGGTGGCGGCGAAGGACGTCGAGGCCCTCGTCGCGCAGTACGCCGAGGACGTCACGCTGTTCGACGCGGTCGGTGCGTTGCGGGACCGGGGGCGCGACGCCGAGCGGGCCCGGCTGGCGCAGTGGTTCGGCGCCTACCGCACGGAAATCGGGATGAAGATCCGGGACCTCGAGGTGGTCACCGGCGGCGATGTCGGGTTCGCGCACTACCTCTACCAGGTCGAGGGCACCATGACCGACGGCACCGAGGTGTCGATGTGGGTGCGCTCCACCGTCGGTTTCCGGCGGGGTGACGACGGCTGGAAGATCGTGCACGAGCACAGTTCGGTGCCGTTCGACGCCGCCACCGGAGCCGCGCTCACGACGCTGGTTCCCGCGTCCGGTACTGCTGCGGGCTGACCCCGAACTCGCGCTTGAAGGCCGTGCTGAGAGCGAACGCGCTGCCGTACCCCACCTGGCGGGCGACCGAGCCGATCGTGGTTTCCCGGTGCTGGCGCAGCAGGTCCGCGGCCAGTGCGAGGCGCCAGCCGGTCAGGTAGGCCATCGGGGTCTCGCCGACCGCCACGGCGAAGCGGCGGGCCAGCGCCGCGCGGGAAATGCCGGTGGCCGAGGCGAGTTCGGCGACCGTCCACGGCTCGGCGGGCTGGTGCTGCAGCAGCCGCAGCGCCTGGCCGACGACCGGGTCGTCGTGGGCGCGGTACCAGGCCGGTGCCGCGGTGTCCGGCCGGTCGAACCAGGCTCGCAGCGCCGCGATCAGCAGCAGGTCGAGCAGCCGGTCGAGGACGGCTTCCTGGCCCGGTACGTCCCGCCCGATCTCCGCGGCGAGCAGCGCCACCAGCGGGGTCGGCCAGTCGGCCGCGCGCAGCACGATCAGGGCGGGCAGTGCCGCCAGGAGCCGTTTGCTCAGCTCGCCTTCCATCGTGTACGTCCCGGTGAGCAGCACGACCGGGCCGTCGGTGCCGTGGCCCCAGGTGCGGACACCGAGGCCGGTGAGCTCGGTGAGGTGCCCGCCGTCGGGGGTGCGGCACTCCTGGCCGGGCAGGATGATCGCCTGCGGCGGGGTACCGGGGTGGTCGGCGACCAGGTACGGGTCGGGGCCGCGGGCGATCGCGACGTCGCCTTCGCCCAGCGAGACCGCTTCGCCGGCGTCGGGCACGATCCACGCTTCGCCGCGGACCACGGCCACGACGGTCAGCGGTGCCCGGTCTTCGATGCGCAGCGCCCACGGCGGGGTCATGACCGAGCGCAGCAGGAACGCGCCGTGGGCGCGGGGGCCGTCGAGGAGGGCGGCGAGCGGGTCCATGATCGTGAGTGTAGACGCTGGAACATGCCATCGAGGCTCTGAACTATGGAGAGTCTCACTGCGGGCCGGTTGACTCACGGCCATGACAACGAACTACTTGGTGGTGGGCGGGACCGGCAAGACCGGGCGCCGCGTCGCGGACCGGCTGCGGGAGCGCGATCTGCCGGTGCGGATCACCTCGCGCCGCGGCGCGCCGCCGTTCGACTGGGGTGACCGCGAGACCTGGAAGCCGGTGCTGGACGGCATCGACGCCGTCTACCTGACCTACTACCCGGACCTCGTGGTGCCGGCGGCGGCCGGTGACATCCACGCGTTCGCCGAGCTGGCCGTGGCCGGCGGCGTGCGGCACCTGGTGCTGCTCTCCGGCCGCGGCGAGGAAGAAGCCGAGGCGTGCGAGCAGATCGTGCGGGACGCCGGTACCGGCTGGACGGTCCTGCGGTGCAGCTGGTTCGCGCAGAACTTCAGCGAGCACTTCCTCCTGGACGCGGTGCGCGGCGGCGAGATCGCGCTGCCGGCGGGCTCGGTGACCGAGCCGTTCGTCGACGTCCGCGACATCGCCGACGTGGCCGTGCGGGTGCTCACCGAGCCCGGGCACACCGGGCGGCGGTACGAGCTGACCGGGCCGCGCCTGCTGAGCTTCGCCGACGCCGCCGCGGATATCTCGGCCGCCTCGGGGCGGGATGTCCGCTATGTTCCGGTTTCCGCGGCGGAGTTCGCCGCGGGCGCGGCCGCCCAGGGGGTGCCGGAGGAGGAAGCCGGTGCGCTGGTCGAGCTGTTCGGCCGGGTGCTCGACGGCCGCAACTCGACGCTGACGACCGACGTCGAGCGGGTGCTGGGCCGCCCGGCGACCGACTTCGCGACCTACGCCGAAGATGCCGCGGCGACCGGGGTCTGGGCCCGGTGAAGGAGAAGGGGAAACCGATGTCCACTGTGGTGCTGGTGGCCGCGCTGGTCGCTGCCGGGCTGATCGCCGGGCTGTTCTACGCCTACGCCTGCTCGGTCCTGCCCGGTTTGGCGCGTGGCGACGACAAGACGTTCGTCGAGGGCATGCGGGGGATCAACGTCGCGATCGTGAACCCGGTGTTCCTGCTGACGTTCCTGGGCGCGCCCGTGCTGGCGGGCGTGGCGGTGTTCCTCGACACCGGTGCGCGGCCGTGGGTGATCGCCGGATTCGTGTTCCTGGTGGCGATGCTGGTGATCACCGGGGTGGTGAACGTCCCGCTCAACAACGCGCTGGACGCCGGCGGTGACGACTACGCGGCGGTGCGGGCGCAGTTCGAGGCGGTGTGGGTGCGCTGGAACGTGGTGCGCGCGGTGGTGAGCACGGCCGGCTTCGGCTGCCTGGTCGCGGCCGTGCTCACCCGGCGCTGATCAGTCCGCGACGCGGAAGAGCAGGTCGGTCACCCACTGCGCGGGGTCCGGCACTTCGAGGGGGTTGCTGCGCAGCACTTCCAGGCGGCAGCCCCACTCTTCGCCGTCGGCCGCTTCCCGGCGGTCCCATTCGATGCCCTCGGCGGCGCCCCACTCCAGGACCGACGCCGTCGCGGCGGCCAGGCCGTCCGGGGCGCCGACGTAGGTGTCGAGGACGTACCGGCCCGCCGGGAGCTCGTCGGGGAAGGCCGGGTCGTCCACCTCGACGTCGCCATCGACGGGCACGCCGGCTTCCACGGTGAACCGCATCCCCTGGTGCAGTACGCGGTAGCGGAAGAACGGCGCTCCCGCCAAGGTGACCCCGCGGGCGGCGAGGCCGCCGATCAGCGGCGGCAGCCGGTCGGCGATGCGCGGGAACTCCGGGATGGCGACGGTGGCGCGCTCGGCGACGTAGCGCTGGGCCGGGCGCTGGACGATCGTGGGCATCAGGCGAAGTCCGCCGGTCCGAGCATCGGGCGGACCTCGATGCTGCCGTAGGTGGCGGCCGGGTGCTTGGCCGCGATTTCGAGGGCTTCGTCGAGGTCGTCGCACTCGATGACGACGAAGCCGCCGATCTGTTCCTTGGCCTCGGCGAACGGCCCGTCGGTGAGCAGGACTTCGCCGTCGCGGACCCGGATGGTCGTGGCTTCCGACGGCGGGCGCAGGCCACCGCCGCCGTGGATCTTGCCGCGGCGTTCGAGGTCCTCACCCCAGCCGCCGCAGCCGTCGTCCTGGTGCTCCTCGGCGCTCTCGTCGCCGGCGATCATCAGCAGGTACCGCATGTCAGCATCCTTCCAGCACGCCGCGCAGGCGCGCGGCGAAGGCGGCCGGCTCGGCTTCGAAGCCGCCGTGGTCGCCGGGGAACGGTTCGGCGGTCAGCCCGAGGTCGGTGGCCAGGCCCAGGCCCGCTTCGTGGGCGGGCAGGCCGGCGGACTTCTCCCCGACGCCGACGACCAGCCGCGCGGACGTCGCCCGCAGCGCGTCGAGGTCGGGCTCGTAGGCGCCGATGGCGGCCATCAGGTGCCCGAAGAAGTAGGCGAAGTTGCCTTCCATCACCTTCATGTGGGCGAGTTCTCCGGGTGTGGGGTCGGTGGGCGGGGCGATGTCGAACCCGGCCATCTCCATGAACGCGGCGATGGCGGCGCCGATGCCGTGTTCGCGGTAGATCGCCGGGATGTCCGGGCCGTCGAGGACGTCGGGGCCGAGGTACCGCGTGACCGGCGGTTCGTGCAGCACGACGGTGCGGACCTGGCCGGGGTGGCGCACGACGTGCTCGAGCAGCGTGATGGCGCCGCCGCTGCTGGCGAAGACGTCGGCCGGGCCGAGTTCGGTCAGCAGGCGGTGCACGTCGTCGGCGTGTTCGCGGATGGTGTCGGGCCCCGGCTCGCCGTGCAGCGGGCTGCGGGAGATGCCGCGGGGGTCGTAGGTGACGACGGTGTGGTCCTCGGCCAGGAGCGGCCGGATCGGGGCGAACACGGTGGAGTCGGCCGCGCCGCCGGGCACGAGCAGCAGGACGGGGCCGCTGCCGGTGACGTCGTAGGTGAGGGTGGCGCCGGGAACGTCGAGGGTGGTCATGGGGTCTCCTCCGGTCGGGGTTCGTCCTCCCGACGAACGGGATCGCCCCGGATGGACAGCGTCTCCGAAATTCTTCGCGTGAGGTACGCGCGCTCGGCGTCGGTGGGCGCCAGCTCGCGGGCGGCGGTGTAACTCCGCACGGCTTCTTCGCGGCGGCCGAGCCGGCGCAGGAAGTCGGCGCGGGTGGCGGGCAGCAGGTGGTAGCCGCCCAGGTCCAGTTCGTCGAGCAGGGCGAGACCGGTCGCGGGGCCCTCGGCCATGCCGACCGCGATGGCCCGGTTGAGCTCGACGACGGCGCTGGGGACGAACTTGCGCAGCTCGCCGTAGAGGCCGGCGATCTGGGGCCAGTCGGTGTCGGCGGCGCGGGCGGCGGTGGCGTGGCAGGCGGCGATGGCGGCCTGGACCTGGTACGGCCCGGGCCGGCGGCGGCGCAGCGCGGTCTCGAGGAGCTGCGTGCCTTCGGTGATCGCCTCGGTGTCCCAGCGGGTGCGGTCCTGCTCTTCGAGGGGGACGAGCTCGCCGCCGGCGCCGACGCGGGTGGCGCGGCGGGCGTGCTGGAGCAGCAGCAGTGCGAGCAGGCCGAGGGCTTCGGGTTCGTCGGGCATCAGCCCGGCGAGGACGCGGGCGAGCCGGACGGCTTCGGCGGCGAGGTCTGGGCGTTGCAGGTCGGGTCCGGCGCTGGCGGAGTAGCCCTCGTTGAACGTCAGGTACAGCACGCCGAGCACGGCGTTGGTGCGTTCGGGCAGCAGGTGCGCGGGCGGGACGCGGTAGGGGATGCGGGCGTGGCGGATCTTGCGCTTCACCCGCACGAGCCGTTGCGACATGGTCGCTTCCGGGACGAGGAAGGCGCGGGCGATCTCTGCGGTGGACAGGCCGGCGAGGGTGCGCAGCGCGAGCGCGACCTGTGCTTCGGTGGCCAGCGCGGGGTGGCAGCAGGTGAAGATGAGCCGCAGCCGGTCGTCGGTGACGCCGCTTTCGTCGTCGGGGGCTGCGGTGTTTTCGGGGACGTGCACGCGGCCGGCCTCCTCGAGCTTGGCGGCGCCGACGGCGGCGCGGCGGAGCCGGTCGGTGGCGCGGTTGCGGGCGGCGGTGGTCAGCCAGGCGCCGGGCCGTTTCGGGACGCCGTCGCGGGGCCAGGTGCGCAGGGCGAGGGCGAACGCCTCCTGGGCGCACTCCTCGGCCAGGTCCCAGTCGCCGGTGACGCGGATGAGCGTGGCCACGACCTGGCCCCACTCTTCACGGAACGCTGCGGCGACCGCGGTCTCGACGTCCACTTCTGCTCCTCCCGCCGGTTCACCTGCCCGACGAACGGGCCGGGCCGGGACCGACAGCGGCCGCGTGGCAGGCGCCGAACCCTTCGGCGCGGGCGACGATCCGGCTGCCTTCGACGCGGACGGCCGCTTCGGTGGCGTCGCTGACCGCGGTGACGCCGGCGGCCGCCGCCAGGTCCCCGCTCGCGTCGCAGACGAGCCGCAGCCGGGGACGGGCGGGCGGGGTGATCGCCTGGTCGAGGCAGCCGCGCAGGTCGGCGACGGCGAGGCGGGCCAGTGCCGCGAGTTCGCCGGGGTCGCTGGTGACGAGCACGGCGGTGACGTCGGCGCCGGTGCGGACGGCTTCTTCGAAGGCCGCGGCACGGTGCAGGCCGAGGACGGTGACGACGCCGTCGCCGGGCTTGCTCGCCTCCCCGGTGAGGAGGTCCACGGCCGGCGGCGGCTGCCAGGGGTCGTCGGCGGGGCGGGCCTGGGTGGTGATCGGCGGTTCCGCCGGCCAGTCGTCGCGCAGGCCGAGGTCGAGCAGCGCGGCGCAGGCGGTGACGATGTGGAACGGCTCGCCGAAGCCGGGTGCGGCGGCCGCGAGCTGGCTCGCGCCGTGCAGCGTGGTGAGGGCGGCTTCGGCGACCCGCACGAGCCGCCGTCCCGGGCGTGCGCGTTCGAGGGCGAGCCCGAGCAGGATGGCGTTCACGCGCATGAGCTGCGCGAACGGCCGCCGGGTGTGCTCGTCGGCGAGGACTTCGGGCAGCAGGTCGCGGGCGAGGCGGGCGTCTTCGCCCTCGCTGTCGGTGGCCAGGGGCAGGCGGGCGACCCAGGCGCGGGCGAACGCGGCCAGGACGTCGGGTGCGCTCGGGTCCGCGGGCGGGGTGGCGGGGCGGGGTGCGCGTTCGGCGAGGTCGGCCAGGACGGCGAAGTACAGGGCGCGCTTGCCGGGGAAGTTGGAGTAGACCGCGCCGCGGGTGAGCTCGGCGCGTTCGGCGATGACGTCGATCTTGGCGTCGCGGAAGCCGCGGTGGGCGAACTCGTCCCGGGCGGCGGCCAGCACCCTGGCGCGGTTGCGTTCCTGGGTTTCCGCCCTGCTGAGCCTGACCATCGTCCTCCTTGCCGCGGCGTCGCGGATCAAGATACCGTGACCACTGAGATGATAAGAACATCTGTTTTGAACATCTGGAGTGGTGGATGACCCCCGAAATCGATCTCACGGACCTCGCGGTGCTCACCGACCCGTTCACCGCCTACGACCAGGCGCGCGAAGTGAGCGCGGTGGCCAAGCTGGTCATCCCCGGGTTCGGCCCGTTCTGGGCGCTGACCCGCTACGCCGAAGCCCGCGCGATGCTGGCCGATCCGCGCTTCGAGGTCCGGGCCGAGAGCTTCATGCGCCCGCCCGGCATCCCCGAGCACTGCCTCGCGTACATGAGGACCATGGCCGAGCAGGACGGCCCCGAGCACCTGCGGCTGCGGCGGCTGGTCGCCCCGGCGTTCACCCCGAAGCGCGCCGCTCAGCTGAGGCCGCGCCTGGCCGCCGTCACCCAGGGGCTGCTCGACGCCCTGCCCGCGCAAGCCGAGGACGGCGTCGTGGACCTGGTGGCGCACTTCGCGCGGCCGCTGCCGATGGACGTCATCTGCGAGCTGACCGGCATCCCGGAGGCCGACCGCCCGCGCTGGCGCGAGTACGGCGCCGCGGTCGCGAGCGGAGTCGGACCGGACTTCGCCACGGCCATCCCGGCGATCATCGAAGGCGCGAAGGAAGCCGTGGCGCGCAGCCGGGCTCACCCGGGCGACGACCTCATCGGCGATCTCGTGCGCGCCCAAGACGACGACCGGCTCACCGACACCGAGCTGGTCACCCTGGTCTGGCACCTGGTGCTGGCCGGGCAGACCCCGGTGAACCTGATCGCCAACGCCGTCGAGGCGCTGCTGCGGCACCCGGATCAGCTGGACCTGCTGCGCGCGGAGCCCGGACGGTGGCCGGGGGCGGTCGAGGAGCTGATGCGTTTCTGCAGCCCGCAGCTGCTGACCACGCCGAGATTCGCGTGTGAGGACGTCGAGATCGACGGCGAGCTCATCCGCGCGGGTGAGCGGGTGACCGCGGCGATGGTGGCCGCCGACCGCGATCCGCGGGTCTTCGACGGCGCCGATCGCCTGGACGTCACCCGCACCGGCCCGGCCCAGCTGGGGTTCTCGCACGGCCCGCACTTTTGCCTGGGCGCGTCGATCGCGCGGGTGGAGACCGAGGTGGCGCTGTCGCTGCTCTTCGCGCGCTTCCCGGACCTGGCCCTGGCCGGTGACGTGCCGCGCGCGCCCGACGGCGGGACCTGGCGGCCCGCGCGGCTACTGCTGGCGCTCTGAGACGAGCGCTTCGATGCCGTCCAGGAGGCGGGCGAGGCCGAAGCGGAAGGTGTAGCCCGGGTTCTCCGCGGCGTTGTGGGCTTCGCCCGCGGCCGTGCCGACCCGGGAGGAGATCGGGTGGTGCGCCGCGCCGGCGGTCGGGATGCCGGCCAGCACCGGCGCGGCGCGCTCCCACCACTGCGCGTCGGTCAGGCCGGTCGTGCGGACCAGCCGGGCGTTGTCGACCGAGCTGCGCGCGGTGGTCCGGACGAGCCCGGTGATCAGGCTGACCACGGCGTCCATCTCGACGTCGTCGAGGCCGATGCCCTCGACCGCGCGCAGCTCGTTTTCGTACTTGGCGAAGCTGTGCGGGCCGAGTGGCGAGCGGCTGGTGGTGACCTGCAGCAGCCACGGGTGGCGGTGGAAGAGCTGCCACTGCGCTTCGGCGACGGCGGTCAGCGCCGCACGCCAGACCAGGCCCGGCTCGGGGGCGTCGAGCTCGCCGTGGACGTGATCGATCATCAGGTCGACCAGCTCGGCGCGGCCGGGTACGTAGGTGTAGAGCGACATGGCGGAGACGCCCAGGAGCTCGGCGACCCGGCGGATGGTGACCGCCTCGATGTCGTCGGCGTCGGCCAGCGACACGGCCGCGCGGACGACGTCGAGGGTGGTCAGCTTCGGTTTCGGGCCGCGGCGCGGGCGCTCCGAGACGCCCCAGAGCAGCTCGATCGCCCTGCGCGGGTCGCCTTCGTCGGTGTCCTCCGTGCTCATGCCGGTCATTGTGCCCACCCGTTCTTCGTACTTTGTACGGAGTTGTGCTAACCTCGATCTTCGTACAACGTACAGAGTAAGAGGGGGAGAATGACTTCGCAGATCCATGCCGAGGGGCTCCGCAAGCGCTACGGCGACGCGTACGCCCTCGACGGGTTCGATCTGTCCGTTCCGGCGGGCACCCTGTGCGGCCTGCTGGGGCCGAACGGCGCGGGCAAGACGACAGCGGTGCGCGTGCTGTCCACGCTGTTGCGCCACGACGGCGGCGTCGCCCGGATCGCCGGCTTCGACGTCGCCACCGAACCGGCGAAGGTGCGGTCGATGATCGGGCTGGTCGGCCAGCAGGCCGCGGTCGACGAAATCCTGTCCGGGCGGCAGAACCTCGTGCTGTTCGGCCGGCTGCACCACCTGGGCCGCCGCGAAGCCGCCCGCCGGGCCGACGACCTGCTGGAGCGCTTCGGTCTCGCCGAGACCGGGCCGAAGCCGGTGTCGGCCTACTCGGGCGGGATGCGCCGCCGTCTCGACCTGGCCGCTTCGCTGCTGGCGGCACCGCGGGTGCTGTTCCTCGACGAGCCGACGACCGGGCTGGACCCGCGCAGCCGCCTCGAGGTCTGGCGGGCGGTGCGCTCGCTGGTCGCCGATGGCACGACCGTGCTGCTCACGACCCAGTACCTGGAGGAGGCCGACCAGCTGGCCGACCGGATCTCGCTGGTCGAACACGGGCGCGTCGTCGCCGAAGGGACACCGGCGGAGCTGAAGGGCTCGCTGGGGGCGACGCGGATCGAGCTGGCGGTGACCGATCCGGCCGCGCTCGGCCCGGCGGCGGCGCTGCTGGCCCGGGTCACCGGCGCCGAACCGGTCACCGAGGAGCTGCGGGTGAGCGCGCCGGCCGAGCCGTCGATGCTGACCGGCGTCGTGCGGGAGCTGGCGGCGTCGGAGCTGGCGTTCGCCGACGTGGCGCTGCGGCACCCGACGCTCGACGAGGTGTTCTTGGAGCTGACGGGGGTGGCGCGATGAGGTGGGCACTGGCCGACGGCTGGACGCTGACCCAGCGCTACCTGGCGCAGCTGGCGCGGCGCCCGGCCCGGCTGGCCACCGTGGTGGCGTTCCCGATCCTGATGGTGCTGATCTTCGCCTACCTGCTCGGCGGCGGGATGAGCGTGCCCGGCGGCGGCTCCTACCGGGAGTTCCTGATGCCGGGGATGTTCGCGATGACGATGGCCTTCGGGTTGTCCGGGACGATGATCGCGGTCTTGGACGACGCGGCCAAGGGGGTCACCGACCGGTTCCGGTCGCTGCCGATGTCGCCGTCGGCGGTGCTCACCGGGCGGGTGGCCGCGGACCTGGCGAACGCGGTGCTGGCGCTGGTGGTGCTGCTGGGCTGCGGGTTCGCCGTGGGCTGGCGCCCGCACGGCTCGCTCGGCGAGACGCTGGCCGCGGTCGGGTTGCTGCTCCTGCTGCGGACGGCGCTGGTGTGGGCGGGGATCTACCTGGGGCTGCTGACGTCGGACCCGTCGATGGTGACGCTCGCGCAGACCCTGGAGTTCCCGTTCGGGTTCCTCTCCAGCGCGTTCGTGGCGACGGCGACGATGCCGGCGTGGCTGGGAACCGTGGCGGAGTGGAACCCGTTGTCCTCGACGGTGACCGCCGCGCGGGTGCTGTTCGGCAACCCCGGCGCGGCCGGGACGTCCTGGGTGAGCGCGCACCCGGTGCTGATGGCGCTCGTCTGGCCGCTGGTGCTGCTCGCGGTCTTCGTGCCGCTGTCCGTGCGCCGATACGAGAGGCTGGGGAACTGAACGTCGACTTCACACCGGGGGAACCACCGCGGGCCGGACGGCTCGTCCTGGACGGCCGTGAGCTGTCGGTGGTGGACGGACTCGGGGAACTGCTGGGCGAGCCGGGCGGGTTCTGGGCGACCGCGGCGACGGCGGCGCTGCGGCTGGTCGCCGCGGGACGGCTGCTGCCTGGGGTGACCGCGGGCGGGTACGACGCCTGGCGCGTCGGCCCGCTGGAACCGGCCGAAGCCGCGTGGCTGCGCGACCTCGCGGCCGCGATGCCGCCGGACGAACGCGCTCCGGAGCCGCTGCTGCGGGCCTTCCTCGACGCCGTCGCCGACACGCTGCCCCGCACGCCCGCCGCGGCGAAGGCGGCCGGGACGAGGTTGTTCGCCGCGGTCGCCCCGCAGCGGGCCGAGCCGCTGCGCGACTGGGCCGACGAGCTGGCCGCGGGCCTGGACTCCGGCATCCGCGTCTCGCTGCGGATCGAGGCACCCGGCGGGTTCGACGCCGGGCGCTACCGCGCGGTGGTGCAGGTGCACAGCCTGGCCGAGCCCGGGCAGCTCGCCGACGCGGCGGAGCTGTGGGAGGCCGGCCGGTTCGGGCCGCGGGCGCGCATCGACGTCGTGCTGGCGTTGCGGCGGGGTGCGCAGGTCTGGCCGGCGCTGAGCCCGCTGCTGACCTCGGCGGTGCCGGACGAGCTGGCGCTGGGCGAAGACGAGGTGACCGAGCTGGTCGCGGCCGCGGCCCCGCGGCTGGCGGCCGCCGGCATCGAGGTGCACTGGCCGGCCGAGCTCGCCGGAGCGCTGACCGCGCGAGCCGTGGTCCGCTCCGGTGACGTACCGGGCGACCTGCCGTCGTTCTTCGGCGGCGGGCGCGCGCTGGAGTTCGACTGGCAGCTCGCGTTGGGCGGGGAGGTGCTGACCGAGGCGGAGCTGGACGAGCTCGCCGAGGCGCGCCGGGCGGTGGTGCGGCTGCGTGACCGGTGGGTGCTGGTCGATCCGGCGCTGGCGGCGAAGGCGCGGGAGCGGGTGCTGAAGCCGCTGACCCCGGTCGACGCGCTCGGTGCGGTGCTGACCGGCACCACCGAGGTCGACGGCGAAGTGGTCGAGGTCGTCACCGAGGGCTGGCTGGCGCGGCTGCGGGAACGGCTGTCCGCGCCACCGGAACCCGAGGTGCCCCCGGCCGGGCTCGCTGCCCAGCTGCGGGACTACCAGCTGCGCGGGCTGCAGTGGCTGGCCACCGTCACCGGGCTGGGTCTCGGCGGGTGCCTGGCCGACGACATGGGCCTGGGCAAGACGGTCACGCTGATCGCGCTGCACCTGCACCGCGCTTCGGGGCCGACGTTGGTGGTGTGCCCGGCGTCGCTGCTGGGCAACTGGGAACGCGAAATCCGCCGGTTCGCGCCCGGGGTGCCGGTGCGGCGCTTCCACGGCAGCGCCCGCTCGCTCGAGGAGCTCGACGGGTTCGTGCTGACGACCTACGGCACGCTGCGCACCGATCCGGCGCCGCTGGCCGGGGTGCGGTGGGGGCTGCTGGTCGCCGACGAGGCCCAGCACGTGAAGAACCACCGTTCGGGCACGGCGAAGGCGTTGCGGCTGGTGCCGGCGGCGGCGCGGGTGGCGCTGACCGGCACGCCGGTGGAGAACACGCTCTCGGAGCTGTGGGCGATCCTGGACTGGTCGGCACCGGGGCTGCTGGGGTCGCTGGCGGAGTTCCGGGAGCGCTGGGCGAAGCCGATCGAGGCCGGGGACCCGGCGGCGGCCGAGCGGCTTTCGCGGTTGCTGCGGCCGTTCCTGCTGCGGCGGCGCAAGTCCGATCCCGGGATCGCGCCCGAGCTGCCGCCGAAGACCGAGACCGACCGGCCGGTGGCGCTGAGCCCCGACCAGGTGGCGTTGTACGAGGCGGTCGTGCGGGAGCTGATGGCCGACATCGCCGCCAGCGACGGGATGGCGCGGCGCGGGCGGATCGTGAAGCTGCTGACCGCGCTCAAGCAGATCTGCAACCACCCGGCGCAGTACCTCAAGGAGCCGGGTGGCCGCTCGGGCAAGGTGGAGCTGCTCGACGAGCTGCTGGACACGATCCTCGCCGAAGGGGGCGCGGTGCTGGTGTTCACCCAGTACGTCGCCATGGCGCGGCTGCTGGAGAAGCACCTGGCCGGGCGCGGGATCGCGACGCAGCTGCTGCACGGCGGCACGCCGGTGCCCCGGCGCGAGGAGCTGGTGGCGCGGTTCCAGGAGGGTGCGGTGCCGGTGTTCCTGCTGTCGCTGAAGGCGGCCGGGACGGGGCTGAACCTGACCCGCGCCGACCACGTCGTGCACTTCGACCGCTGGTGGAACCCGGCGGTGGAGGACCAGGCGACCGACCGGGCGTACCGGATCGGGCAGACGAAACCGGTGCAGGTGCACCGGCTCGTCGCCGAGGGCACGGTCGAGGACCGGATCGCGGCGATGCTGCGGGAGAAGCGGGCGCTGGCGGACGCGGTGCTGGCCGGTGGCGAGGCGGCGTTGACGGAACTGTCGGACACCGAGCTCGCGGAGCTCGTCGAACTGAGGAGCCGCGGATGACCGACGACCGGGTGCGCGGGTTTCCCGCGTTCGGGGCGGCCGGGCACCTCGCCCGTTCGTGGTGGGGACGGGCGTGGGTGCGCGCGATGGAGGACACCGCGCTGGACCTGCGGCAGCTGAAGAAGGGCCGCCGGTACGCCGCGGCCGGGCTGGTCGGGCCGATCACGGTGAGCCCGGGCCGGATCGCGGCGGTGGTCGACGACGCCGACGGCGGCCCGTACCGCACGGAGCTGCGGCTGGCCGAGCTGTCCGACGTCGACTGGACGCGGTTCTTCGACCGGGTCGCCTCGCGAGCGGGGCACCTGGCGGCGCTGCTGGACCGGGACATGCCGCACGACCTGGTCGAGGCGGCCGACGACGCCGGCGTGCACCTGCTGCCGGTGATCGGCGACCTCGACCCGGAGTGCGACTGCCCGGGCTGGGAACTGCCGTGCCGGCACGCGGCGGCGTTGTCGTTCCAGGCGTCGTGGCTGCTGGACGCGGACCCGTTCGTGCTGCTGCTGATGCGCGGGCGGGGTGAGCGGGAGATCCGGGAGGAGCTGGAGAGCCGGCTGGCGCCGGTGGTGTCCGCGGTCGCCGCGGCGGACCGGACACCGGGGCCGCTGCCGGAGCTGGACGCGTTCCGGCCCTCGGGGTCGCCGTCGATCCCGGCGGCGCCGGGGGTGCCCGCGGAGGTGTTCGCGCTGCTGGCGGCCAACGCTTCGGCGCAGGCCCGGGCGGTGCTGGCGGGCGAGCCGTGGCCGGGACGGCGCCCCGACGCGGTGCGGCTGGCGGCGGAGTTCCCCGCCGTGGCGGAGCGGCTGGGCACGGGTGAAGAGTTCGACCGGGCGGTCGCGGCGTGGACCTTCGGCGGCCGGGACGGGCTGGAGGTCCTGGACTCGGCGTGGACCCCGCCGAAGCCGGTGCTGGCGGCCGCGCGGGCCGCACTCGCCGACGAGGCCCCGGTGTTCGAGCGCAACCACTGCACGATCGGCGCGCTCCAGCTGCGGCTGGACCGCCGCGGCCGGTGGCACCCGTACCGCCTCGACGGCGACACCTGGTGGCCCTCGGGCCCGCCGGAGCCGGATCCGGGATTGCTCACGGGCTGAAATCCACGAAATTCGCGGTATCCAGCGCACGGGCAGCTGCCTCCTGTCCGGCAACGGCGGCGTACCGCCGGGCCACTGGGGGTGCGGGCGCGCGGGCTCCTCCCCGCGCGCCCGCCCGTGCTTCCTCGGGTGCCGCGGCCGACGCCGAGCACCACCGTCAGGCCACCGGGGCGACCTCGTAGTCCTTGACCGGCATCGAGTCGTGCATCCGCACACCGCCGGTGTTGAGCTTCGCGACCGCGCGGCTCACCCCGGCCGGCAGGGCCGAGATCAGCCGGCCGCCGGTGGTCAGCGCCCAGACCCCCGCCCGCGACGCCGGGATCAGGCTCCGGGCCGCCCCGACGGCGAAGGCGCGGCTCTTGCGGACCAGCTCGCCCATCTCCTGTTCGTAGGCGGCGAACGCGCGTTCGTGGTCGCCGCCCGCCGCGGCCAGCTCGCCGGCCAGGACGTACGCGCCGAGCACCGCCAGGCTCGTGCTGCCGCCGACCGCCGGGCCGGGGCAGTAGCCCGCGTCACCGACGAGGGTGACGCGGCCACGTGACCAGGTGTCCAGCCGCAGCTGGGTGATCGAGTCGAAGTAGAACGGGCCCGGCCCGTCCAGTCCGGCGAGCCACTCGTCGACCTGCGGGTGCATCCCGGCGTACGCCTCGCGCAGCAGTTCTTTCTGCCGCAGGACGTCGCGGTGGTGGTAGCCGAGCTCCTCGTCGCGGCGGAACAGGAACACCGCGCGGGCGTCGTCGAGGTGGCGGGCGCTGTAGATGCCCGCGGTGCGGCCGGCGCCGAGGTGCATCACCGTCTCGCCGTCGAGGCCGAGGGTGTCCGGCAGGGACAGCACCGCCAGGTACGCCCCGATGAACCGGGTCAGCCCGGCCTCCTCGCCGAAGACCAGGCGGCGGATGTTCGAGTGCAGCCCGTCGGCGCCGACGACGATGTCGAAGCGGCGGGGCGCGGCGTGCTCGAACGTGACGTCGCCGTCGGGGGAGAGGGCGGTGACGGAGTCGCCGAAGAGGTACTCGACGTCGTCACGGCCGGCGTCGTAGTAGATCTCGCCGAGGTCGTCGCGCATGATCTCGACGTGCCGGTCGGAGGTGGCCTGGAAGATCTTCGACAGGTCCACCCGCGCCGGCCGGCGGACGCCTTCGCGGTGCAGGGTCATCCGGGTGGTGCCGGTCTTGAGCGCTTCCACGCGGGGCAGCACGCCCATCTTCTCGGTGATGTCCATGGCGGGCCGGAACAGGTCGACCGCGTGGCCGCCGGTCTTGCGCAGCGCCGGGGCGCGTTCGACGACGGTGACGTCGAAGCCGTGACGGCTGAGCCAATACGCCAGCACGGGGCCGGCGATGCTCGCGCCGGAGACGAGGATCCGCATGAGTACCTCCCTGACTTAACGGTAGGTAAGTTGTACCACGGGTCCTTACCTATCGTTAAGTCAGTTATGCTGGGCGGGTGCCGAAACCCTCCGACACCAAGCAGCGCATCCTGGACGTCGCCCGCGACCTGTTCACCAGCCAGGGCGTCCAGCGCACCAGCCTCCAGGACATCGCCGGCCGGCTCGGCATCACCAAACCCGCGCTCTACTACCACTTCCCGTCCCGCGACGACCTCGTGCTCAGCATCGTCCAGCCCATGCTCGACGACGGCGAAGCGTTCCTCCGCACCCAGGAGGCCCGCGGCGACGCGCCGGTGCGGGAGCTGATCGAGGGGTTCTTCGACTTCAACTACCGCCACCGCGCGGACGTGATCATGCTGCTGGCCGAGATGCCGACCCTGGCGGAGCTCGGCCTGATCGACAAGGTGCTGGGCTGGCGCACCCGGCTCACTGAACTGATCTGCGGCCCGTCCCCGACGCTCGCGCGCCAGGCCCGCGCGATCCTGGCCCTCGGCGGCCTCCAGGACGTCTGCATGCAGTTCCCCGACGCCCCCGTCGAGGAGCTCAAAGCCGCCGCGGTCGCCGGCGCCCTCGACGCGCTCGGCGGCTGATGTCGAAAACCCGGTGACGGCTCCGTCCCAGGGGTAGCAGCGGCCACCACCGGCCGCCCCGGAGACGGAGGACACCGTGGAGCAGAACGAGATCACCGAGGTGCTGAACCGGCCCTACAGCAAGGAACTGCTGGCCCGCGACATCACCCGCCTGGCCTACGTCGCCCAGGACGGCACCCCGAGGTCGGTCCCGATGGCGTTCACCTGGAACGGCGCGGAGATCGTCATGTGCACCGCGAAGAACATGCCGAAGCTGCGCTCCCTGCGGGCGAACCCGGCCGTCGCCATGACGATCGACACCGAGTCCCACCCGCCGAAGATCCTGCTGCTGCGCGGCCGCGCCGAGCTCGACGTCGTCGACGGCATCCCGCAGGAGTACCTGACGATGAACGGCAGCTACGAGATGACGTCCGAGCAGCGCGTGGAGTGGGAGCGCGAGGTGCGCTCGCTCTACGACGGCATGGTCCGCATCGTCGTCACCCCGACCTGGGCGAAGCTCATCGACTTCGAGGTGACCCTCCCCAGCGCCGTCGAGGAGCTCGCCCGGCGGCGAGCCGAACGCGGCTAGCGCACGGCGGCGCGCTCGATGATCGCTCCCGTGTCGACGCCGGCCGGGAGCGTGCCGAAGGCGATGCCCCAGTCGCCGCCGAAGCGGGAGGCGCAGAACGCGTCCGCGACCGCCGCGTGGCCGTGGCGCACCAGCAGCGAGCCCTGCAGGACCAGCGCCATCGACTCCACCACGCGGCGCGCGCGGTACTCGATCGCGTCCAGGTCGGTCAGCTCCTTGCGGAGCCGGTCGACGGCGTCGTCCAGCCGCGCGTCGCCGCCGGCGGCCTGCTCGACCTCGGTGAAGAACGCGGCCACCGATTCGGGCTGCTTGCCCATGGCGCGCAACGCGTCCAGCGCCGCCACATTGCCCGAACCCTCCCAAATGGACGACAGCGGCGCCTCGCGGTAGAGCCGCGGCATGCCCGACTCCTCGACGTAACCGTTGCCACCGAAGCATTCGAGGGCTTCGGCGGCGTGCGCCGGCGCCCGCTTGCACACCCAGTACTTCGACACCGCCAGCCCGAGCCGCCGGAACGCCTGCTCCTGCGGGTCGCCGGTCCGGTCGCCCGCCGCGGCCAGCCGCATCGCCACCGTCGTCGCGGCTTCGGACTCGACCACCAGGTCGGCCAGCACGTTGGCCATCAGCGGCTGGTCGACGAGCGCCTTGCCGAAGGCGTGCCGGTGGGTCGCGTGGTGGACCGCGCGCACGGCGCCCAGCCGCATCCCGGACGCGCTGCCCAGCGTACAGTCGAGCCGGGTGTTGTTGACCATCTCGATGATCGTGCGGACCCCGCGGCCCTCTTCGCCGACCAGCCAGCCGACGGCGTCGTCGTACTCGATCTCCGAGGACGCGTTCGACCGGTTGCCCAGCTTGTCCTTCAGCCGCTGCAGCCGGATCGGGTTGCGCGAACCGTCGGGCAGGACGCGGGGGAGCAGGAAGCACGACAGCCCGCCCGGCGCCTGCGCCAGCGTCAGGAACATGTCCGACATCGGCGCGGAGGTGAACCACTTGTGCCCGACGAGGGTGTAGCTGCCGTCGGCGCTCGGGGTCGCGGTGGTCGTGTTGGCCCGGACGTCGGAGCCGCCCTGCTTCTCGGTCATCGACATGCCCGCGATCAGGCCGCGCTTGGTGCCCGGCTCGCGCAGCCCGAAGTCGTACTCGGTCGCGGCCAGAAGCGGCTCGTACCGCGCGGCGAGCTCGGGGTTGGCGCGCAGCGCCGGGATCGCGGCGTAGGT
Organism: Amycolatopsis sp. FBCC-B4732; assembly: GCF_023008405.1. Taxonomy (NCBI): domain Bacteria; kingdom Bacillati; phylum Actinomycetota; class Actinomycetes; order Pseudonocardiales; family Pseudonocardiaceae; genus Amycolatopsis; species Amycolatopsis sp. FBCC-B4732. Next base: position 3,142,677 of record NZ_CP095376.1, on the reverse strand, counting down.
CATCGAAATCGGGCAGCTGTGCCCGGCCTCGGCCTGGCCCCAGACGTAGAACTTCGCCGCGCGGGCCGCGTGCACGCCTTCGCGCGGGTCCTGCCACGGCGTGCCGTGCAGGCCGTGGCTCACCGCGACGGTCATCAGGTCGTGCCAGTGCGGGTGGAATTCCACCTCGTCGATCCGGTTGCCGTAGCGGTCGTGGGTGCGCAGCACCGGCTCGTTCTCGTTGACCAGCCGGCTCCACTCCTGGACCTGCTCGCTCCCGGCCAGCCGGCCCAGCTCGTGCACCTCGGCCGCGGCCCAGCCCGCGCCCGCCCGCTCCAGCCCTTCGAGCAGCGCGGGGTCGTCCCCGGCGTCGTGGCCGGCCAGGGGCGGGACCTGGTTGGTGACCTCATGCGTGGCGGGCATCGGAACCTCCTAGAGCGCGGACGACGAACGTGCGGAGCTCGGCGACGTCACCGGCGTTACCGCTGGTCAACGGACCGATGAGAACTTCGGCGGCGGCCCCGACCAGCGCGGCGGCGGTCAGCCGGCCGTCCTGCGGCGGCAGCGCGCCCTGCTTCACCCCGGCGGCGACGTGCTCGGCGACGACCTCGGTGAACGCCCGCCGGAACTCGAGCCGCTCGGCGTCGATCAGCGCGTCGACCGGCTCGGCGAGCAGCGCGTAGGCCTGCCGGGGCGCCTTGAGCGCGCGCTGGGCGAAGGTCTCGAACACGGCCAGCACCCGCTCGGCGGGCTCACCCGGCCGCGCGGACGCGGCCCGCACGGCCTCCACCTCGCGGGTCACGACCTGCCGGAACACGTGCACGACCAGGTCGGCCTTGGTGGGGAAGTGCTTGTAGACGCTGCCGACGGCGACCCCGGCGCGCTCGGCGACGGCGGCAACGGAGCACCCGCCGTAGCCGTGCTCGGCGAGCTGCTCGGTCGCCGCGGCGACGATCGTCTCGCGCTGGGCATCCAGGCGTTCCTGCACCTTGGGGGTGCGGCGGTAGGGCACGTCAAGAAGTGAAGCACTGATTCACTGCTTCAGTCAACGCGGCCGAGGAAGCAGCCACCGCGCGAGGCGAGCGCAGCTCGACGACGTCCACATCGGACGCCGGCAGCGCCCGCCGCAGTTCCGCAAGGTGCCGCCACCGGTAGATCAGCAGCCACCGCCCGAAGTCCCAGCGCTCACGTCCCCGGCGCAGCGCGCGCCACGCACACCGCGCCGGCGAAGGGTTCAGCACCACCGCTGTGTCCGCCGCCAGCCGCACCTCCAGGACGTCGTACGGTCCGAGGTCGCCGTCCAGGATCCGTCGCGGCGCCGCGATCAACACACCGAGCCGCCGCGCGAACACCGGCTTCCCGGAACCGCCGCACCTCAGCACCAGCACCCACTCCACGAGATCCTCCCGCGTGCTTGCGCTGGAGCGCACTCCAGCTCCTACCGTCGAAACCATGACCACCCCGCAGCACAAGATCGGTTCCGGCTTCGGCGCCACCAGCACCGCGGCCGAAGTCCTCGACGGCATCGACCTCACCGGCAAGCTCGCCCTCGTCACCGGCGGCTACTCCGGCATCGGCCTCGAAACCACCCGCGCCCTCGCGAACGCCGGCGCCCACGTCGTCGTCCCCGCCCGCCGCCGCGCCACCGCCGAAGCCGCGCTCGAAGGCCTCGCGGAGGTCGATGAACTGGACCTCGGCGACCTCGACAGCGTCCGCGCCTTCGCCGACCGCTTCCTCGACACCGGCCGCCGCCTCGACGTCGTCATCGACAGCGCCGGCATCATGGCCTGCCCCGAAACCCGGGTCGGGCCCGGCTGGGAAGCCCAGTTCGCCACCAACCACCTCGGCCACTTCGCCCTGGTCAACCGCCTCTGGCCGGCCATCACCGACGGCGCACGCGTCGTCTCCGTCTCCTCCCGCGGCCACCACTTCTCACCCGTCCGCTGGGCCGACCCCCACTTCGAGACCGGCTACGACAAGTGGCTCGCCTACGGCCAGGCCAAGACGGCCAACATCCTCTTCGCCGTCCACCTCGACCGGTTCGGCCGCGACCGCGGAGTACGCGCCTTCGCCCTGCACCCCGGCTCGATCCTGACCAACCTCGCCCGCCACATCCCGCAGGAGGAGCGCGTCGCCCAGGGCTGGGTCGACGAAAACGGCGTCCCCAGCGGCTACTTCAAGACCCCCGAAGCCGGCGCGGCCACCCAGGTCTGGGCCGCGACCTCACCCCAGCTCGACGGCCACGGCGGCGTCTACCTCGAAGACTGCGACATCGCCGGACTCGCCCCCGAGGGCGACGGCGTGACCGACGTCGGCCTCCGGGTGGGTGTCCGCGACTACGCCATCGACCCGAGCGAAGCCGCCCGCCTGTGGGCGCTGTCGGCCGAACTCACCGGCGTCGACGCCACCTGACCGATCACCGTCAGGTGGCGTGCTTGAGCAACGCCACCAGGTACCGGCAGGGGAGCGCACCCGGGTTCGCGAACACGCAGTCCGACGGCGCGCCCAGCTGCAGGCAGTCCCCGGCCGCCAGCTCGTGCACTTGCGCACCCTCGTGGAACCGCAGCTGCCCGGCCAGCACCCAGATCTGCTGGTGCAGGAACGCGTACGTCCCCGCCGCCATCGCCACCTCGGCGCCGGGGGGCAGTTCGACCTCCACCAGCTCCAGCGGCCGGCCGGCGGCGGGGGAGACGGCGCGGCGGCGGTAGCCGGTTTCCGGGTCCACCCACACCGGCTGGTCCGCCGCCCGCACCAGCCGCCGCTCGTCGCCCTCGGCTCGGGCGATCAGCTCCGAGAGCGTCAGGCCCAGCGCGTCCGACAGCTTCGCCAGCAACGCCGCCGTCGGCTGGACGTCGCCCCGCTCGATCTTGCCGATCATCGCGCGCGACACCCCCGAGCGGTCGGCGAGCGCCGCGGCCGAAAGACCGCGGGACGTGCGGGTGGCGTGCACGGTGGCCGCTAAGCGGGCGGACAGGGGATCGGTCATAACCGAGGATACTATACGACCCATTCTGGCTACCATATGAGCCATGATTCGCGATGCCACCACCGCCGACGCCCCCGCCTGTGCGGCCATCTACGCGCCCTACGTCACCGACACCGTCATCTCCTTCGAAACCGAAGCGCCCGACACCACCGAAATGGCCCGCCGCATCACCGCGGCCCACGCCTGGCTCGTCCTCGAAGACGACGACCACATCGCCGGCTACGCCTACGCCACCCCGTTCGCCGCCCGCGCCGCCTACCGGTGGTCCTGCGAAACGAGCATCTACCTCGAACGCGGCCGCCGCCGCACCGGCGCCGGGCGCGCCCTGTACGAGGAGCTGTTCGAACGGCTGCGCGAGCGCGGGTTCCACCGCGCCTTCGCCGGCATGACCCTGCCGAACGAAGCGAGCGCCGGACTGCACCGCACCCTCGGCTTCGAGCCGGCGGGCGTCTACCGCCGCGTCGGCTGGAAGCACGGCGCCTGGCACGACGTCGCCTGGGTGCAGCACGACCTCAACGCAACTGAAGGTTGCACATCCGCGCCCCGCGAGCTAACGTGACACGCAACCAAACGTTGCACAAAGGAGCGGACATGGACCACGGCACCCTCGAACGCGAACTCCACATCGACGCCACCCCCGACGTCGTCTTCGACGTCGTCAGCAACCCCGAACACGTCCGCGAATGGTGGCCCGACGAAGCCGACTACCCCGTCGAACCCGGGGGAGAAGGCCACATCGCCTTCGACGGCCAGCAAGTCCGCTTCACCGTCGTCGACGCCATCCCGCCGAAGCTCTTCTCCTTCCGCTGGACCCACGCCGAGGGGGAGACCGCCGCACCCGGCAACTCCTTCCTCGTCGTCTTCGAACTCGAACCCACCGCCACCGGCACCCGCCTGCGGATGACCGAAACCGGCTTCCGCGAACGCGGCTGGGACGAAGCCAAGATCGCCGCCGAATACGCCGACCACGAAAGCGGCTGGGACCACTTCCTGCCCCGCCTGCCCGCCCGCGCCGCCGAGGTGGGGGCCACCCGGTGAGCACCACCGTGGACGACGACCTCTGGTCGGCCATCGGCGACCCCACCCGCCGCCGCATGCTCGACCTCCTGCTCACCGAAGGCCGGGGGACCGCGACCAGCCTCAGCGAGCACCTCCCGGTGACCCGCCAGGCCGTCGCCAAGCACCTCGCCATCCTCGACCGCGTCGGCCTCGTGCACGCACAGGCCGAAGGACGCGAAAAGCAGTTCCGCGTCGACGAAACCCAGCTCGCCCGCGCCGTCGCGCAGCTCACCGACGTCGGCAACGCCTGGGACGCCCGGCTCCGCCGCATCAGGCACATCGCCGAAACCATCGAACGGAAGAAGCAGTAGAAATGGACATCCTGCACCGCATCGGCGTCCAGAACGCCACGCCGGACAAGGTCTACGAAGCGCTCACCACGATCGACGGCCTCGCCGGCTGGTGGACCGAGAAGACCGAAGGGGAGACCGGCGTCGGCGACGTCATCGCGTTCCGCTTCATCCCGGGCGGCTTCGACATGAAGGTCATCGAGCTCGACCCGGCCCGGCTCGTCCGCTGGGAGGTCGTCGACGGCCCGCCCGAGTGGATCGGCACGACGATCCGCTGGGACCTGGAGCAGCGCGACGACTACACGATCGTCCTCTTCAAGCACGAGGGCTGGCGCGAGGCTGTCGAGTTCATGCACCACTGCAGCACGAAGTGGGCGATCTACCTGATGAGCCTCAAGCAGCTCGTGGAGACCGGGGAGGGCGCCCCGGCACCACGGGACGTCATGATCAGCGACTGGCACTGACGTTACTTGACATAATGTACATTATCGGCACTTAGGGACACGCTGCGACGGGAAGCCAGGAGGGGTGCCAAAGCCGGGGCCCGGCGGTGGTGTGTTCGCTTCGCCAGGACGGCTTCTCCTGAGGTTTACGGTCCGCCGTTCTCCCGCGTCAGGCGCCACGCAACCCTGAAGGCGCCTTCTGGGGGTCGCAGGAGCATCCCCTGGAGCCGCAGAGCCGATGTCCTGCCACTCGACCCCAAAACGTCACGGTGACGAAACTCTAGGGTCAAGTGGGTCTCCGGAGATGTCAGGTCGACGACGCAAAACGTCGTCGTGGGTCGCCTCGGGTCATCCGGCCTCCTGAGGCGACCCACGGCCGGCCGGGTACTCGAACATACGTGCGCATCCCCGTCGTGGACATCGAGAGGCGATTCGGGGCCTGAAATCGCCTTCGCGAAAGACCCGGATCCCCCAGGGGGCCACTCCGGGCTAAACCGACATTTCATGCATAATGGCAATTATGCATGAAATGTCGGGGGACCCGGGCACCGGAATTGTCGGTGCTGTGCGGTACAAGATCCACATGAGGCTTTCCGAGGCACAGCAAGCCTTCTTCGCCGCCCGCCGGCCGCGCAAGGACTCGCCGCACACCACCGACGCCTACCGGCGGGACCTCGCCGGGATCACCACTCTCCTGGTTTCGGAGCTCGGCCGCCCCGCCGAGGACCTGGAGGTGGCCGAGCTGACCGGACCGGCGCTGCGGTCGGCGTTCGGCGCGTTCGCGGACGGGCACGCGAAGAGCTCGGTGCTGCGGGCGTGGTCGACGTGGAACCAGTTCCTGACGTTCTGCGTGGCCGACGGCTTGCTGCCGGGCAACCCGATGGGTGCGGTGGCGCGGCCGCGGACGCCGGCGTTGACGCCGAAGCCGTTGCGGGGTGAGGAAACCCCGGAGCAGCTGCTGTCGGCGGCCGCCGCCGGGTCGCGGCGCGCGCGGGATCCGTGGCCGGAGCGGGACGTGCTGGTGATCGCGCTGGGGCTGGTGGCGGGGTTGCGGGCGGCGGAGATGCGGGCGCTGACGTCGCGGTCGCTGGTGGGGCGTGCGGGTGAGCTGCGGTTGCACGTGAAGGGCAAGGGCAGCCGGGATCGGTCGATCCCGGTGCAGCCGGTGCTGGCGGAGCTGATCGAGCGGTACCGGGAGTCGTGCCGGGTGCGGTTCCCGAACGTGCGGTCCTCCCCTGGTTCGCCGTTGCTGCTGGACCGGGCGGGTGAGCCGATCGGGCGGGGTGCGCTGGAGTACCTGGTGAAGTCGTGTTACCGGGGTGCGGGGTTGCACGACCGGGTGCCGGCGGGGGCGAACTTGCACGCGTTGCGGCACACGTTCGCGACGCGGTTGGCAGAGGACGGGGCGACGGCGTCGGAGATCATGGCGTTGCTGGGGCACGCGAGCTTGGCGACGAGCCAGAACTACATCGAGGCGACGGGTCGTGAGCAGCGTGCGGCGGCGGCGAGCAACCGGACGTACCGGGCCCTGGACGGGTTGGGCGCGGGGTCGTGAGGGGTCAGCGGAGTTGTTCGAGGTCCTTGGCGGCGCGGGCGATTTCGTCGGCGAGTCCGCGTAGTTCGCGGGCGTCCGCTCCGTCGTCGACGGCGGTGACGATGTCTTCGGCGGCGCAGCGGAGCTGGAAGAGGCGGTCCTGGAGGGCGGCGATCTCGGTGTCGGAGAGCACGACGGCGTCTTCGGGCAGTCCGCTTCGCTGGAGTGCGGTGCGGCGTTCGTAGGCGCGCTGGCGGCAGGATTGGCCGCAGTAGCGGCGCCGTCGGCCGACGTTGCCGGCTTCCGGGAGGCGGCGGCCGCACCAGCCGCAGTGCTTGGGGGCGCCGCGGCGGGCCGGGACGGGTTCGAGCTGGGTCAGTTCGGCGGCTTCCCTCACCCGGGAGACCCTAGCTGGCCATCGCCGGGTCATGCCGGGGTCATGGCGGAAGTGCACACTTGGGGGATGCAGCCGTCGTTCCCGTACCTGGCCGATCCGCTCCCCCGCGCCTTCGCGCACCGGGGGTGGCACCTCGATGAGCTGGACGGGTTGGAGAATTCGCTGCCGGCGTTCCAGCGGGCGTGCGCGGAGGGGTACCGGTACCTCGAGACGGACGTGCACGCGACGGCGGACGGTGTGGTGGTGGTGCACCACGACGCGAACCTGGACCGGACGACCGATGGTGCCGGGGCGATCGCGGCGCAGACGTGGGAGCAGCTGAAGGGCGTCAAGGTCGATGGGAAGGTGCCGTTGTCGCGGTTGGAGGAAGTGCTGGAGGAGCTCCCGGACGCGCGGTTCAACATCGACGTGAAGGTGGATCGGGCGGTGGAGCCGTTCGTGCGGGTGCTGGAGCGGACGGGTGCGCATGACCGGGTGGCGGCGGCGGCGTTTTCGGACGCGCGTTTGATGCGGTTGCGGAAGCTGGCGGGGCCGAAGCTGGTGACGGCGATGGGGCCGCGGTCGGCGTTCGCGTTGTGGGCGCGGGGGAAGCTGCCGCTGCTCCCCCTGGGCCGGCTGGTGCTGGGGGCGATGGCGCAGGTGCCGGTGCGGCAGGGTGCGTTGCGGGTGGTGGACAAGGCGTTCGTGTCGATCGCGGGTCGGTCCGGGATCGAGGTGCACACGTGGACGATCGACGATCCGGCGGAGATGCGGATGCTGCTGGACCTGGGGGTGCACGGGATCGTGACGGACCGGCCGGACCTGCTGCGCGAGGTGCTGATCGAGCGGGGTGCGTGGCAGCGGTCGCAGGGCTCGTGAGTGGTTGGGGCGGTTCTGACCGCCCTGACCACTCACGAGGGGGTCAGCGGGGTGCTTTGCCCTGCCAGGCGGCGGTCCAGGTCTTGGGGCCGAGGAGGCCGCTGTCCTTGATGCCGTTGGCGCGTTGGAGGTCGAGGACGGCGGTGCGGGTCTTGTCGTAGTAGCAGCCGGTGCCGGTGAAGCCGTAGCCGTAGGCGTTCATGCGGAGCTGGAAGGCCTTGAGCGGGGCGGCGCAGTCGCCGTAGGAGTAGACGACGCCGGGCCAGGCGGGCATCGGGCCGCCGGGGGGCGGCGGGGTGGGCTGGGGTGCGGGGCCGCCACCGATGTAGGCGGAGTCGGCGTAGGTGGGGACGCGCTTGCTGCGGGCGTCGGCGTCGCCGGCGAGCTTGAGCATGCCGGCGCACTGCCAGGGTTGCCAGCCGCGCATGCGGTAGAGGTAGAGGGCGCGGTAGTCCTGTTCGGCGGGTGCGGCCTGGTCGGGGCGGCCGGTGCCGCCGACGCTGCGCCAGGTGGGCAGGTCGAACTGGTAGGCGCCGTAGTAGCCGTTGCCGGTGTTGGTGGCGTAGCGGCCGCTGGATTCGCACATGCGGAGCTTGGCCCAGGCGGTCGGCGCGGGGTCCGCGGAGGCGACGGCGGGGATGGTCAGCTGCAGACCCATGGCGGCGAAGGCGAGGAGCAGGACTCTCGCGACGGTGCGTCTCCGGATCTGGATCATGGGAGCACAGTAGGAGTGTGCCCCACTGACCACAAGGGACACACTGCGCGCCTCAGTCTCACATGAAACACCGTTCACATCTGTTCGCGACACGCGGTGACGGCGGGACCGTGATTGCCCCGGAAGTGGCGGATGCGCGCGATGCGACAAACCGGACACGGTTTCGGCGGTGCTGTGAGCGTCGTCGCTACCTCCCAGTAGTCTCCGCGCTGACCTGGAAGTTCTTGATTCGAAGGAGCCGTGGATGACGCTGGCCGGGACGCGCTCGACCAAGCGCGAGCGCTGGGGCTGGTATTTCTACGACTGGGCGAATTCGCCGTTCTATTCGTCGTCGACGACGGTGTTCGGCGCGTTGTCCATGAGCGAGATCGCGGCGGCGGACGCGAAGACGAACTTCACCCTTAATGGGGACCGCGCTTGCCTGAACGCGGCGGGCAAGGCGGACACGCTGCACAACTGCGACGTGACGTTGTTCGGGCTGCACTTCCCCGCCGGTTCGGTGTGGGGCTACCTGCTGTCGGTGGCGACGGTGGTGCAGGTGCTGGTCCTGCCGATCGCGGGTGCGGTGGCCGACCGCAGTCACAACAAGCGGCGGATCCTGGGCGGGTTCGCGTTCCTGGGTGCGGCGGCCGCGGCGGCGATGTTCTTCCTCGCGGGGTCGGACTGGCAGCTGGGCGTGGTGCTGTTCATCATCGCGAACATCGGTTACGGCGGTTCGCTGGTCGTCTACTACTCGTTCCTGGTGGACATCGGGAGCCCGGACGAGCGGGACGACATCTCGGCGAAGGGCTGGGCGTTCGGGTACCTGGGTGGCGGGCTGGCGCTGGCGCTGCAGCTGGGGTTCTACCTCGGGCACGCCACGTTCGGGGTCAGCGAGGGCATGGCGGTGCAGATCTGTTTCCTGACCTCGGGGCTGTGGTGGGCGGCGTTCACGATCCCGGCGGTGCGCCGGCTCCCCCGCCGGCACACCCCGGTCGACGTCGTGCCGGGCCGGACGGTGCTGCGGGCGGGCTTCGCGGAGCTGCGGCAGACGCTGGTGTCGGCGAAGGCGTACCCGTTGACGCTGGCCTTCCTGGGCAGCTACCTGGTCTTCACCGACGGCATCAACACGGTGGTCACGGTGTCGGCGCAGTACGGCAAGGACGAGCTGGGCTTCGGCAACAGCGTGCTGATCATGACGATCCTGGTGATCCAGTTCGTGGCGTACCTGGGCGGGACGCTGCACGGGCTGGTGGCGCGGCGGATCGGGGCGAAGCGGACGATCCTGGGCAGCCTCGTGCTGTGGGTCGTGGTGCTGGCCGGGGCGTACTTCGTGCAGCCGAAGCAGATGCTGCAGTTCCTCGCGGTGGCGGTGGGGATCGGGCTGGTGCTGGGGGGAACGAACGCGCTGTCGCGGTCGTTGTTCAGCCAGATGATCCCGGCGGGCAAGGACGCCCAGTACTACTCGCTCTACGTCGTGGGCGAGCGCGGGACGTCGTGGCTGGGGCCGCTGGTGTTCGCCGGGGTCGGGCAGGCGACGGGGTCGTTCCGGCTGGCCATCGTGGCGCTGGTGATCTTCTTCGCGGCGGGTCTGGTGCTGGTGTGGCTGGTGCCGGTGCGGCGGGCGATCGTGGCGGCGGGCAACACCCCGCCGGAGGTGCTCTAGGCCCCGATAGGGTCGACGGTCGTGACCTTTGTGAACGACCGGGCCGCCGGCCCCGACCCCACGGACGCCCTGTCGTCGGTCCCCGCGGCCGGTTCGCGCCGCGGGACGCCGCCGGTGGGCAGGCTGAAGTTCTGCTACGGGCCGATGGACTGCGGGAAGTCGACGCTCGCGCTGCAGATCGACCACAACCACGCCCGGCAGGGGCGGCGTGGCCTGATCCTGGTGCGCCACGACCGTTCGGGCGCGCCGCAGATCTCGAGCCGGATCGGGCTGACGCGGCAGGCGGTGGAGGTCGTCGAAGAGACCGACGTGCGGGACCTGGTCCGGCAGGAGTGGGCGCGCGGGCAGCACGTGGACTACGTGGTGGTGGACGAGGCGCAGTTCCTCTCCCCCGCCCAGGTCGACCAGCTGGCGGAGCTGGCCGACGAGGTCGAGATCGACGTGTACTGCTTCGGGATCGCGACGGACTTCCGGAGCCGGCTGTTCCCGGGAGCCGCTCGTCTGTTCGAATTGGCGGACGAGCTGCAGCCGGTCCAGGTGGAGGTGCTGTGCTGGTGCGGGCTGCCCGGGCGGTTCAACGCGAGGGTGGTCGACGGCGAGGTCGTGCGGGAAGGCGATACCGTCGTGGTGGCAGATACCGAACAATCCGTAGTTGAAACTTCAGCTTCAGCACGATTTGAGGCCGAATTCGCTACGGTGCGTTATCAGGTATTGTGTCGCCGCCACTTTCGATCGGGTGACTTGGGGCCGGTTACTGCTCATCACGGTCAGTTACGGTTGACCTGAGTCAGGCCCCAGTAGCCCATCCGGGGGATATCAGCACTAAGAAGGCCGTATTGACGTCACGCCGGAGCGCGAAACGCCTCCTACTAGAGGAAGCTGATGCCGGCGGGTGACGCAGCTCATCGTGAGCAACGACATGGTCTCCCGGGAATCCCCGGGGGCCCTGAGTCGTTGCATAGGGTGAGCATCACCCTGGCTCCACCCCGGAGCTGACTGAAAGGACCCCACTATGGCCGACCGTGTTCTTCGTGGAAGCCGGCTGGGAGCGGTCAGCTACGAGACCGACCGCAACCACGACCTCGCTCCACGCCGCACCGTGCGTTACGCATGCCCGAAGAACCACGAGTTCGAGGTGCCGTTCTCCGACGACGCCGAGATCCCGACGGTCTGGGAGTGCCGCCTGCACGGCAGCGAATCGGAGATCGTCGACGGTGGGCAGCCCGAGCAGAAGAAGGTCAAGCCGCCGCGCACCCACTGGGACATGCTGCTGGAACGGCGCACGATCCCCGAGCTCGAGGACCTGCTCAACGAACGTCTCGCCGAGCTGAAGGGTCGCCGGACCTCCCGGTCCGCGTAGTCCCGTTCAGCCCGTAGCAACCGCGACCACCACGACGGAAAGGCCCCCGCGACCTCCCCCCGCGGGGGCCTTTCACCTACCCGGACCTCAGCGCGCCGGGCCCGGATGTCATGAACGACCCTTTCACCGCGTCCGGCGAGGTGAACGACCCTTTCATGACGTTGCTCGCCGCCGGGACCCGCTCGCGCTGAACGGGCCGGCCAGTGCCGCCCACTGCAGGAGCATGATCGTCTTCGCGTCGGCGATCTCCCCCGTGCCGATCATCTTCAGCGCGTCCTCGAACCGCAGCTCCACCACCTCGATGTCCTCCCCCTCCGCCGCGATCCCGCCACCCGCGCCGCGGTCGGCCGGGTCGTACGGGGCCGCGTAGCAGTGCAGGCGCTCGGTGACCGAGCCCGGGCTCGTGTAGACGTCGAACACGTGCTCCAGCGCGCCGATGCGGACGCCCGTCTCCTCCTGGGCCTCGCGGCGGATCGCCGTCTCCGGGTCGTCGGTGTCCAGCAGGCCCGCGGCCGTCTCCAGGAACATGCCGTCCGGGTGGTCGTTGACGTAGACCGGGTAGCGGAACTGGCGGGTGAGCAGCACCGTGCCGCCCGCCGGGTCGTACAGCAGCACCGTGGCGCCGTTGCCGCGGTCGTAGGTCTCGCGCTGCTCGGTCGTCCAGCGGCCGTCGCGGTGCTGGAAGTCGAACGTCGTGCGGCGCAGGACGTACCAGGCCGAGGACAGCAGCTCGACGTCGGTGACCCGGACGCGCGGGTTGCGGGCCGGGCTTGTCGAAGAGGTCATGTCGCGACCATAATGTGCATGACTCGGAAGAAACAAGGAGGACCGTGCATGCTGGTCGGGGAACGCCGTGAACTGCTGCTCGCCCGGCTGGCGGGTGAGGGCAAGGTGCTGGCGAAGGACGTCGCGGCCGAGCTCGGGGTCTCCGAGGACAGCATCCGGCGGGACCTGCGCGACCTGGCCGCGGCCGGGCTGTGCCAGCGTGTCTACGGCGGGGCGCTGCCCGTCTCCCCCGCGCTCGCCGACTACGCCGGCCGCACCGCCATCGCCGTGGCCGGCAAGGACCGGGTCGCCGCGGTCGCCGCCGGGCTGGTCCGGCCCGGGTCGACCGTCATCCTCGACGGCGGCACCACCACCCTCGCCGTCGCCAACGCCCTCCCCCGCGACCTCGAGGCCACCGTCGTCACCCACAGCCCGACCGTCGCCGTCGCGCTGCTCGAGCACCCCGGCGTCGAGGTCTTCCTGCTCGGCGGGCGGCTGTTCCGGCACTCCGCCGTCACCTGCGGCGCCGCCGCGGCCGAGGCCGCCCAGGCGATCAGCGCCGACGTCTTCCTGCTCGGCGTGACCGGCGTGCACCCCGAGGCCGGGCTCACCACCGGCGACGCCGACGAAGCCGCGATGAAACGCACCCTGGCCCGCCGCGCGGCCGACACCTACGTCCTGGCCAACGCCGAGAAGATCGGCGCGGCGTCGCGGTTCCCCGTCCTGCCCTTCGCCGACGTCGCCGGTGTGATCACCGACTCCGCCGACCAGAACGTGCAGGAACTTGCAGACCTCGGGGTGCCGATCCTGCGGGCGTGACCTCGGCGAACCACTCACGGCCCGCGACCACCGCGAACAGCGGTGCCGGCAGCCACACGAGCAGCCGCAGCACCGCCGAGAGCCGCCCGGGACCGCGGACGTCGGACACGTGCGCGGCGAGCGCCGCCTGCTTGCGCCCGGCGAAGCGCCGGACGTCGAAGCGGTGGGTGACGGCCGCACCCGGGCTGTAGGCGTGCTCGAGCGCCTCGGCGTCGTACCGGAACGGGATCCGCAGCGCCCGCAGCACCCGGACGAACCGCAGCGCGAAGTCGCGGGGCAGCGTGGCCTCCAGCAGCCGGGTCCCGGTCAGCCGGGCCGCCCGCCGCGCCACTTCGTGCACCTTGACGTGGTCGGGGTGGCCGTAGCCGCCGTGGGCGTCGTAGCCGAGCAGCAGGTCGGCCCGCTCCTCGTGCAGCAGGGCCGCGAGCCGGTGCGCGGCTTCCTCGGTGTCCGCGCGGGCGAAGCGCTGCCGGCCGGGTGGGTCCGGGTACAGCTCCGGCCCGTGCCCGCTGTCGGCGTACCCCAGGTGCACGACGCGCCGCACGCCGAGGATGGCCGCCGCGGCCTCCAGCTCACCCCAGCGGGGTGTCGGGTGCTCGGCGACCATGCCGTCGGTGGCCACGACGACCACCACCCGGTGCCCGTCGGCCGCGGCCCGGGCCAGGGTGCCGCCGCTGAGCAGCACGGGGTCGTCAGCGTGGGCGTGGAAGGCCACGATGGTCGTCATCGGCCCCATGATGGCCCAGAACGGGAGAAGACGACGTGAGTGCACACCGGGCCCGGTTCGCGGCGATCTTCGACGAGGAGGTCCGCAGGCACAACGAGCGGTTCCGGGCGGTGGCCGCCGTCCGGCCCGGCGAAGACGTCCTCGACGTCGGCTGCGGCACCGGTGAGTCCACGCGTGAAGCCGCCGCGGCGGGCGCGAACGCGCTCGGCGTCGACCTCTCCGCGCCGGCCATCGCCAAGGCCCGCGAGCTCGGCGGCGCGGCGTTCGAGGTCGCCTACGTCCAGACGCACCCGTTCCCGGCGGCCGCGTTCGACGTCGTGCTGTCCCGGTTCGGCGCGATGTTCTTCCCCGACCCGCCCGCGGCCTTCGCCAACCTCGCCCGCGCGCTGCGTCCCGGCGGCCGCCTGGTGCTGCTCGTGTGGCAGGACCGCGACCGCAACGAGTGGTACTCGCTGCTGCGCGACGCGCTGGCCCCGGGCGCCGAGCCACCGCCGCCCGGGCCGCACTTCTCCCTCGGCGACCCCGGCCGCACCCGGGCGCTGCTCGAAGGCGCCGGCTTCACCGGCGTCGAGTTCACCGCACTGCGCGAACCGGTCTGCTACGGCCCGGACGCCGCCACGGCGACCGAGTTCGCGCTTGGCCTGCTCGACGTCAAGCAGCTGCTCCCCGACGGCGACGAACACGCCGTGACGCGCCTGCGGGACGCCTTCGCCGCGCACGAAACCCCCGAAGGCGTGCTCCTCGGGGCCCGGACGTGGCTCGTGACCGCGCGGCTCAGCCGCGCTTGACCAGCCGCCGCACCTGGTGCCAGCGCCGCTCCACGCCCCACTTCGCCACCCGCAGGAACGCCTCGCGGATGATCGAGCCGCTCATCTTCGACTCGCCGATCTCGCGCTCGGTGAACGTGATCGGCACCTCGACGATCTCGAAGCCCGCGTCGGCCGTGCGCACGGTCAGGTCGATCTGGAAGCAGTAGCCGTGCGAGTTGACCTCGTCGAGGGCCAGCTTCTCCAGCACCGGACGGCGGTAGGCGCGGAACCCGGCGGTGATGTCCCGCACGCGCATGCCCAGCGCGAGCTGCGAGTAGACGTTCGCGCCGCGGGAGAGGACCTGGCGGTTGAGCGGCCAGTTCACCACGGCGCCGCCCGGCACGTACCGGGAGCCGATCGCCAGGTCGGCGTCCCCGACGGCGTCCAGCAGGCGCGGCAGGTCCTCCGGCGCGTGCGAGCCGTCGGCGTCCATCTCGACGATCGTGTTGTACTCGCGTGCCAGGCCCCAGCGGAACCCGGCGATGTAGGCGGCGCCGAGGCCGGCCTTTTCGGTGCGGTGCAGCACGTGGACGTGGTCGTTCGCGGCCGCGCGCTCGTCGGCCAGCTCGCCGGTGCCGTCCGGGCTGCCGTCGTCCACCACGAGCACGTGCACGTCCGGGAGTACCTTGTGCAAGCGATCCAGGATCGGGCCGAGGTTTTCCCGTTCGTTGTACGTCGGGATCACCACCAGCACCGGATCGATTTCCCGGGCCCCCCGCGGCGCCTGCGACATCCGTGCTCCTCCGATATCCGCGGCGGTCAGTCCGCCGCTTCCCCTGCTGCCGTGCCGGCGCTCGCGCGCCGGGTGCGAAAACGGAGTACGAGCCCGCCGGCCACCCCGGCGATCGCCAGTGCCAGCAGCCCGTACTCCGTCCACGCACCGAGTCGATCCGACAGCGTAGTCTGCGTCCGGAGCGGGACGCGCCCGACCAGGGAATCCGCGGTGAAAAGGCCCGTTGAGCTGGTCACCGTCCCGTCGGGCGCGACGATCGCGCTCACCCCTGAGACGGCGGACACCACGACCGCCCGGCCGTGCTCGACCGCCCGCAGCCGGGACATGGCCAGCTGCTGCACGCTCATCTCGCTCTCGCCGTACCAGGCGTTGTTCGTCGGCACCACGAGCACCTCGGCGCCGTCGCGCACCGCGTCGCGGGCCGGGTAGTCGAACGCGGCCTCGTAGCAGACGAACACGCCGACCTTGGTGCCCGCGACGGCCAGCGTCTGGTTGGCGCCGTCGCCGGGGAGCATGTCGACGGTCTCGGCGTCGAGGAACGGCGTGACGAGCTCGGCGAGCTTGCGGGCCGGCACGTACTCGCCGAAGGGCACCAGCTGCTGCTTCGCGTAGCGCTGCCCGGGCCCGGTGTGCGGGTCCCAGGCGATCACGGAGTTCTGGATGTGCCCGTCGGGCAGCTCGTAGAGCGCGCCGATCAGGGCGGGGACGCCGAAGTTGGCGACGAGCTGGTCGACCTGCGGGTCGGGGCCGGTGACGGTGGTGGCGCTCTCCGGCCACAGCACCAGGTCCGGCTTGGGGACTTTCCCGGCGCGGACGGCGTCGAGCAGCCGCTGGCTCTCGGCGATGGTGTTGCGCCGCAGCAGCACCCGCTCACCCTGCAGGGCGAGGCCGATGTCGGGGGCGTTGCCCTGGACGGTCGCGATGGTGCGTTCGCCGTCCTGGGCGCCGGTGCCGATCGCCGGCCACAGCGCGAGCCCGGCGAGGACCGGCAGCACGGTGCCGAGCGCGGCGAAGACGGCCGGGCGGGTGACCTCGCGCGTCTCCCACAGGCGGGTGGCGAGCGCGGCCAGGCAGAAGCCGGTGAAGACGACGGCGAGGCCGACCAGCGGGGCGCCGCCGATCGAGGCGAGCGGCAGGAAGGCGCCTTCGGGCTGGCTGAACGCGACCCGGCCCCAGGGGAAGCCGCCGAAGGGGAACCAGGCGCGCGGGGTCTCCAGCGCGATGAACACCAGCGCGCCCCACAGCGGCGCCGGCGGCAGGCGCGCCACGAGGGTGATCAGACCGCCCGCGAGGCCGTAGTAGAGCGCCAGCGCGAACGACAGGCCCAGCCACGGCCACGGGCCGAAGTCCGGGCCGAGGAAGTCCAGCAGCCACGTCAGCAGCGGCAGGAAGAAGACGAACCCGAACGCGAAGCCGTAGCCGAACGCGCCGCGGAAGCTGCGCCCGCGCAGCACGAGGGCGAACCCGGCGAACGCCAGCGGCGCGAGCCACCACAGCGGGCGCGGGGCGAAACTCAGGTAGTAGGCGAAGCCGGACACCAGGGCCCCGGCCAGCCGCAGGAGCCACGCGCGGGGGAACCGCCGGGTTCGCGGGGGTTGGTGCGGGGCGCCCGGTTCGGGGTCCGCCACGGTGACTGCCACGACTGAGAACTCTAGGTGATGGCGTCGTGGAGGACCGCACCCGCGCGGACCGTCCGCAGGCAGCGCGGGAGGTCGGCGTCCGGTTCGAGCCTCGGCAGCGGCGGCACACCCGCGCGCGGGTCGGTGGACCAGCGCTGCACGCGGCTGTCCGGGGTGGCCACGACGAGGTCGGTGGTGTCCCAGATCGCGTAGTGCGCCGGCGCGCCCGGGACGAGGCTGCCGGTGACGCCGTCGTTGACGCCGGCCGCGCGGTGCCCGGCGCGGGTGTGGGCGGTGAACGCCGCCCGCGGCGACAGGCCCGCGCCCGGCGTCCGGTGGTAGGCGCCCGCGCGGACGCTCCCCCACGGGTCGAGCGGTGTCACCGGCGCGTCGGAGCCGAAGGCCAGCAGCACACCTTCGGCGGCCAGTGCGGAGAAGGGGTTGAGCCCGGCGGCGCGATCGGGGCCGAGGCGGTCGGCGTACATGCCTTCCGGGCCGCCCCAGAGCGCGTCGAACAGCGGCTGCACCGAGGCGACCGCGCCCCAGCCGGCCAGCAGTTTCGCCTGCTCGGTGGTCACCATCTCGACGTGCTCGAGGCGGTGGTGGCGGGCGGCGAGCGCGCGCTGCCCGACCTCCTTCTCGGCGAGCCGGAAGCCTTCGACCACTTCGGCGACGGCGGCGTCGCCGATGACGTGGAAGCCGGCCTGCAGCCCGGCTTCGGTGCACGCGGCCAGGTGCTCGCCGATGCGGTGGGCGTCGAGGTAGAGCGTGCCGGCGCCGGTGTGGTCGGCGTACGGGGCGCTCAGGGCGGCGGTGTGGGAGCCGAGGGCACCGTCGACGAAGAGGTCACCGGCGAGGCCGCGGGCGCCGAGTGCCTTGGCGGTGTCCACCGCGCCGAGCTCGCCCCAGTAGCCGACGACCTCGGGGGTGTCCGGGCCGGCGAGGTCGAGGAGGGCGGTCAGGTCGTCGGCGCCGGAGATGTCGGGGCCGGCGCATTCGTGGACGCTGACGATGCCCTGCTTCGCGGCTTCGGCGAGGAACGCGCGCTGGGCGCGTTCGCGCTGCCCGGGCGTGATGGCGGCGCGTACGGCCGCGCGGACGGCGTGGTGGGCGGCGCGGGTCAGCGGGCCGTCGGGCGACCAGCCGTCGGCGGCGCGGGCGGCCGGGGCGAGCTCGACCAGCGCGGTGGACACGAGCGCGGAGTGGACATCGACGCGGCTGAGGTAGACGGGCGCGCCGGCGGCGGCGTCGTCGAGCTCGGCGCGGCTGGGCAGGCGCGGGTCGGTCCAGGCGGACTCGTCCCAGCCGTGGGCGAGCAGGACCTGGCCCGGGGTGACGGCAGCGCGGACCCGGCCGAGCAGCTCGGCGCGGTCGCGGACGCCGGTGAGGTCGAGGCCGGTCAGGTGCAGTCCGGTGGCGGTGGCGTGGACGTGGGCGTCGACGAAGGCAGGGGCGACGAAGGCGCCCTGGAGGTCGACGATCTCGGCGTTTTCGTGGAGGGCGCGGGCCGGGGCGTCCTGGCCGACCCAGACCACGGTGCCGCCGGTGACCGCCATGGCCGTGGCGTCCGGGCCGGCGGGGGTGTAGATGCGCCCGCCGAGCAGGAGCGTCGTGTGTTCGTCCGTCACGCCCCCGAGTCTCCCCCTGGTCGCCGGGCCTACTGCACCTGGGGGAAGACATGCCAGCAGGCAGGAAGATTTACTCCGTGAGAACGTTATGACAGGATATTTTCACGCGTTCCCGACGACTAGGAGTACAAGTGACTGCGATCCAGGAACCTGTGACGCCTGCCGCCGCCTTCGACCAGCCCTACGAGTACGCCCGCGCCGAGCTGGTGGAACCCGACTGGCGCCGCTTCCCCGGCTGGCACGACGTGACCGAGGCCGAGTGGCGTGACGCGCAGTGGCAGCGGGTGCACTGCGTCCGCAACGCCAAGCAGCTGCGCGCCCTGATGGGCGACCTGCTCGAGGAGCGCTTCTACGACGACCTGCTCGCCGACCAGCGCGAGATGGCGACGATGTCGATGCTGCTGCCGCCGCAGATGCTCAACACGATGGCGCCCACGGCGGGCACCGACCCGGCGAAGGTCACCGAGGCGTTCTACGCCGACCCGATCCGCCGCTACATGCTCCCGGTGCGCAGCGACCGTGACCCGGTCTGGGCGAGCCACCCCCATTCGGAGCGCGACTCGCTGCACGAAGCGGAGATGTGGGTCGTGGAGGGCCTGACCCACCGCTACCCGACCAAGGTGCTGGCCGAGATGATCTCGACCTGCCCCCAGTACTGCGGCCACTGCACCCGGATGGACCTGGTCGGCAACTCGACGGACACGGTCGAGAAGCACAAGCTGACCCTCAAGCCGGTCGACCGCCAGGACGCGATGATCGCGTACCTGAAGAAGACCCCAGGCGTCCGCGACGTGGTGGTGTCGGGCGGCGACGTGGCCAACGTCCCGTGGCCGCAGCTGGAGTCGTTCCTGATGCGCCTGATGGACATCGACACGGTCCGCGACATCCGCCTGGCGACCAAGGCACTGGCGGCCCTCCCCCAGCACTGGCTCCAGCCGAAGGTCGTCGAGGGCCTGGAGCGCGTCGCCGTGACCGCACAGCGCCGCGGCGTCAACCTGGCGATCCACACGCACGTCAACCACGCCCAGTCGGTGACCCCGCTGGTGGCGGAGGCGGCGCAGACGGCGTTGAACGTGGGTGTCCGGGACGTGCGCAACCAGGGCGTGCTGATGCGCGGGGTCAACGCGACGCCGGCGCAGCTGCTGGACCTGTGCTTCGCGCTGCAGGGCGAGGCGAACATCCTGCCGTACTACTTCTACATGTGCGACATGATCCCGAACGCCGAGCACTGGCGGGTTTCGGTGCACGAGGCGCAGGAGCTGCAGCATTCGATCATGGGCTACCTGCCGGGGTACGCGACGCCGCGCATCGTGTGCGACGTGCCTTATGTGGGGAAGCGGTGGGTGCACCAGCTGGCCGACTACGACCGGGAGCTGGGGATCTCGTACTGGACCAAGAACTACCGGACCGGGATCGAGCTGGACGACCCGGAGGCGTTGCAGCGCCGCTACCCGTACTACGACCCGATCTCGACCCTGCCCGAAGCCGGCCGGAAGTGGTGGGCAAGCCAGGGCTGACATCGGGGCGTCACCGTCCAAGGAATGGGCCGGAGGGGTGCAGGCAGCACCTCTCCGGCCCATTCCTGACGATTTGGCTGGTCAGCATTGACGCGGCCCGGAGAGTCTATTGTGGACATCGCACCGATCTTGACGGTCGCTCCCGTTGCGATACCGCGAATACGGACAGCACCTTCCTCCCCGCCCCAGCCGAACAGCGACCCGTACGTACGAAGCCGTCCCCTCCGGTGGATGCGGGGTTCTTGTAGGGATTTCCCTGACGTGCGCGTGCCGGCACGTCCATAACGTCGGGCGGGTCGTCGACGCCGGTGGTGGGAGACCGCCGGTCGTCAGCAAACGCTTCGGTGCGGGCGGTGGCCCGCGGCCGAGCCGTCGGGAGGGGAAATGACGATGACGTCGAGCACGGACCGGGCCCAGCAGGACAACGGACGCCGGCACCACCACGACTACGTGGTGACCCGCATGGACACCTTCGGCAATTCGCAGCGGCCGATCCCGGCGCGCGTCACCATGGTCGAGGCCGCCGGGGAGGAGCAGCTCTTCCTGGACCACCTGCCTGTCCCGCGGGACGCCTGGAGCTACGACGAGCACGACCGGGTGCTGACCTGGCGGGGCGCCTTCGGCGGTGGCCACCTGCGGCTGAGCCACGACGGAACCGGCGCGCACGGCGCCGTCGGTTCCGAAGACGACCTCTGCTCGGTGATGGCCGGGGCCCGGGCGGGGTTCCTCTGCGACGTCGCCCTCGACTGCGGGGCGAGCTACGAGACCTCCGGCGGCGCGGCCATCGGCCTGCTCTGGGACCCGAAGTCGACGGCCTGGGAAAACGCTCGATGGGTGGCGAAGCGGCTGCAGCTGACCTACACCGTCACCCCCGGCGGCCCCCTTCAGCCGCCCGAGTTCACCTTCGCGTTCGAAGACAACGAGACCGGCGCCCTCCCGTGGGAGCCGGACGCCTTCACCGCGGGCATCCAGCTCGACACGCATGACGCCCCGCCCGTTTGGCGGCTGACCTTCAAGTCCTCGATCGCCCCCCTGCCGGACAAGGGACCGCGCCAGCCCACCGGGCCGGACACCGTGTACCCCTGGTGGCTGCAAGCGGAGGAGGACTCGGCGGCGCTCGGCATCACCGGGGTCCTCGAGATCGACGGCGTCGCGCCCAAGGGCACGCTCGTGGGCTTCCGCGGGGTGCGGGCCGCTCCGAAGGTCACCGGCTACTACCGGACCAGTGCCGACACGGCGCCGTTCGGGGTCTTCGACGGCCGGCTGGTCATCGCCGGTGAGCCGGTTACCGGTGCCGCCGTGCTCGGCGACGAACTGGTGTGGCACGACCTCGACCCGGAGCACCAGCGGCGGACCGGCCTGCCGGCCGACGGGCGCCTGCGGGCCGACGGCGCCTCGCTCGACGGGGCGGTCCGGTTGAGCACCGAGGACGCCCTGGCGGCGATCTCATTGCACCGGGACCTGCACCCGCAGCTGCACCGCATGGCCGCCGAGCAGGCCGCCGCCGCCAAGAACGCCGACATCTACGGCCTGCTCGCGATGACGCCGTTCGTCAAGGACGGGACCGGCGCCTGGAGCGACGTCGTGCAGGCCGGGGTCAACGACAGCCTCAGCACCATCATGAACAGCTGCATCCCGGGCGACCTGTGGGGGCGGCTGTTCCCCGGCGTCCCCCAGCCGGCCCTGACCGGGGAACTCGCCGAGGTGGCCGGCAGCGCGGTCACGGGCGTGGACGAACCGGCGAAGTGGTACCAGTCCCTCGCGACGGCCGTGCTGACCTACGGCCTGGCCGACGGCTCGGAGGACCACTGCCGCTACCTCAACGGCCCGCGCGCGATGACCTGGCTGAAGACCGGGATGGCCACGTCGCCGGTCTACCACGCCCACGGGCAGCGGCTGTTCGGCGTCGAATGGCAGAAGCACTGCCCGATGACCGCCGACTACCTCGCCGACCAGATCACCAACGCCAAGACCTACGAGGCCACGATCGACGCCGCGGTGAAGGCCGACATCGCCGACATCAAGGCGAACGTCGTCGCCGGCCCGGCCGCCACCGGCGACCTCCACGCCGACCTCATCGCCGAAGTCCGCAACGCCGGGCAGTACGCGAAGACCAACCGCCTCTACTGGGCGTTCGCCTTCTACAGCTACAACGTGGCGCCGGGCATCCTCGCGAACATCTCGCTGCAGATGTCGGTCAACACCGGGTCCGGCGACGGCACCGGCCTGACCCGGCTGTTCCAGCAGAACGTGGCCGTGCTGACCGCGCTGGACCCCTCGGGCTTCTTCGCCCAGCGGTACGTGAGCACCATCAACACCTTCCTGGCCACCAACATCCTGCCCAGCATGTTCGGGTTCCTCGGCGAGGCCGTGAGCTTCGACCTCGTCAAGGAGTACCTGCAGGCGTTCGTCGAGGGCAACGTGCACAACGAGGACGCGCAGATCGCCGAGGCCGCCCGGTCGATCGGCGCGATCCTGCAGGAGGAGCAGGCCGACCGCCTGCTGCACGACTCGATCGAGGCGCTGCTGGCGATCTCCGGGACCGTCCAGGACACCCTGGCGCTGCCCTACATCGCCGGGCAGTGGCTCACGTGGTTCTCCGGCAAGTTCCCGAGGCTGGCGTCGGTCGGGGAGCTGTTCGGGTCGGCCCTGATCGGCGGGATCACCGGGCTGGCCGTGTTCAACCTGTTCAGCGCCTTCAAGAGCTGGGACCAGCTGAGCAAGACCCAGCGGGCCACCCTCGTGATCGACACCGTCCAGCTGGGACTGCAGATCGTCTCGGCGGTGGCCAAGCGGGGCGTCCGCCTCTACGCGATCTTCAGCGTGAAGGGGATGACGGCGTCCCAGCGGATCGCGGCCGTGGGGAGCATCGTCGTGAAGGGCGAGGCCGGGCCGCTGGAGCAGGGACTGGTCAAGATCGGGAACTCGACGGCCCGCTGGATCGGGGACATCGAGGGCACCGTCGGCAAGCTGGTCACCAGCGGTGACGCCAACCTCACGGCCGTCCTGGTGACCGAGACGACCGCCACGGCCGAGGAGGCGTCGCTCGTGTCGAAGGTGTTCGGAGCGAACCTCGACGAGTTCGTCGCGACCCGGGTCGGCCCCCTCTTCATCCTGGCCGGGATCGTCGTGAGCATCGTGCACCTGGCCGAAGGGGAGTCCGGTCTCGCGGTCGCTTCGGACGTGCTGAACATCGTCAGCGGGTCGCTGATGCTGCTCGCGATGGCGGGCGAGTGGCTGGTCGCCGGGGGCATGATCGCGGCCGCGGGGACACTCGCGGCGATGTTCGCGCTCGCCGGGCCGCTGGCGGTCCTCGCCGCGCTCGCCGGCGTCGGCCTGATGCTCTACGAGCTGTTCAAGCAGGTACCCGACGAGATCGAGAACTTCGTCAACGGCTACGCGGCGCCGGCGGGGTTCCGGGTCGGGCAGAAGAAGGGCAGCCTCGACTACGCCGTTCCGTACCGGAACCCGGACCGGGGCAGCCTGCTGATGGTCGGCAGCACCCTGACCGTGGACGGCGACGTGGTGCAGGCGAACCCGGACGGCACGATCCGGTACGGTGCCGGCACTTCGCTGCCCGACTGCGTGTGGCAGGTGACCACCGACGCGTCCGGGTTGAGCACCATCTTCACCGTGCTGCGGCCGGATCCCGCGAAGCCACCGGTCGTGCGCTACCTCAGCCTGATGGACGACCGGTCGGTCTCGTTCCAGCCGAAGCTGCCCGCTCCCGACGAGCCCCGGGACTCGTCGCCGGTCGTGGTGGTGTGCCAGACCTGGATCGGTCAGCCGTGGGGGCCTGCCCGGCTGACCGGGGACGAGAAGTTCCTCGTCTCGCTCGACATCAAGCTGGTGCCGGCGACGGTCGACAGCGACGGGCACTACCAGCCCGCGATGGGGAAGACCTTCCTGTGGCTGGCGCGCCGGGAAAGCGGGCTCGTGGTGACCGACCAGTTCACGCCGTCGCCCGACATCGTGCCCACGCCGGGATCGGTCTTCACCCTCACCATGGCGGGGATGGCCCCCAACTTCATGACCATGCCCGACCTGACCTTCCCGCCCGGCAGCACGCCGTCGGAGCAGCAGACCTTCGGTCCGGGGTTCGCGGTCCTGCCGAGCACGCCGATGAAGTTCCGCCACGGCGGTGACCCGCTGCCGGAGTTCCTCCGGTTCGACGACAAGACCGGCGCCATCAAACCCAACGGCAAGCCGGCGGCCGGCGAGTCGCGGACCCGCAGCAGCATCACGGCGAGCAACCCCTGCGGGGGCACGTCGACGTCCTTCGACGTCGTCGTCGGAACGCCGGCCACCGTGCTCACCCCGGCCGGCTGAGGCGCCGATGAATTCCCAGCAGCGGCTGCAGGCCCGGTTGACCGGGTTCGTCACCGGTTCCGCGCCGGAAGCGCGGCCCGTTCCCGGATTGCTGCCGGACCTGCGGCTGCTGCTGGAGTCGCTGCCCGGCTACGGCCACCCGGAAGCCGAAGCGGCCCACCGCGGTGCGCTGAGCGCGGTGCTCCAGCTCGCCCTGCCCAACGAGCGGATCGCGGCCCAGCCGGCCGAGAACGGCTCGGGCTACTACATCTCCTATTCCTACGAAGGCCCGTTCGCCGGGTACGCGGACGCGTTCTTCCCGAAGCGGATGGTGACCGCCGCCGCGACGGCGGTCACCACCGCGGTGCGGTCCCGCGGGCTCGACCAGCCGTGGTGGCGGGCGTACGCACTGGCCGTGCTCACCGACGCCGCCCGCCGGGCCGCGGGGATCCCGCTGGACACGGGCAAGCTGGCCGGGGAACTGGCGGCCATGGACAGCCAGTTCCGGCCCGCGCTGACCGCGAGCTACCTCGTGACCGTGCAGACCGCCTACGAGCCGACGGCGTCGGCGCTGCGGGCCCTGACGGCCGCCGGGCAGCTCGCCGAGGCCCGCGCACAGCTCGTTCGCCTGCTGGCCGACGACACCCTGGTCGCGAACCTCAACGGCGCCATCGGCACCGGCGGCGACAGCACGAACGCGGCGGTGTGGTTCCTGTACACCCTCTGGGTGGTCCTCGGGGCCCTGGCGTGCCCGGACGTCGACGCCGAGATCCGGGCGCTGCGGGCCCGGGGGCTGATCGTGCCGGGCGAGGTCGCCGAGGGGAACTGGTGGAACGGCGGCTACACCACCTGGTACCGGCCGCTTTCCGGGGCGGACGTCGAGCCGGCGACGGCGGGGAGCCTGACCGCCGGCCTGCCGGAGCTGGTGACGTCGTCGTACGCGTCCAAGCCGCCGATGCCCCCGGTGCGCGAACACCAGGGGGTGACGAACGGCTATTCGCTCAGCCTGTGCCTGTGGGGTCCGCTCGCCCGGTACCGGCCGCAGCCGAGCAGCTGCCTCGGCGCGGGCACCGGCGTGCTGATGGCCGACGGCTCGGTGAAGCCGATCGAAGACGTCCGGATCGGGGACGAGGTGCGGTCCGGCGGCGGCACCGGAACGGTCGTGCTGACCGAGCGGCCCGCCCGGCTCGGCCGGCCGCTGTACTCGGTGAACGGGCTGAACGTCTTCGCGACTTCGGGGCACCCGTTCCGCGCGGCCGACGGCCCCGGGCCCCGGCGGTGCGCGGTCGACCCGTGGAACCTCGCGGACGCCGTGCCGACGATGATCGCCGACGGCATCGGCTCGCTCGCCGTCGGAGCCGAGCTGGCCACCGTCGGCGGCGAACCGGTGACCGTCCGGGAGGTGACGGCGCACGAACCGGCCCCGGACCGGCCGGACGAGCTGGTCCACGACCTCGTGGTCGCCACCGGGGACCGCGGGCACGCCGCCTACTACGTCGGTGGCCCGGGCACGTTCGTCACCGTCGACGCCGAGTCGGCGGATCCCTTCCACGACGTCGCCGCCACCCTCGCCGTGGTCGCGGCGATGGACCGCGCGCTGGACGACGTCCGCGAACAGGTCGCCGATCCGCACGCGGACCTGCTCGACATCCTGGGGCGCCTCGACCTGTCCGGGATCGGTGAGGCGGCCCGGGCGGCCGACGGCGCCGGACGTCCGGAGATCCCCGGCCCCGGGTACTACCTGCGCGACGGCGAATGGGACCCGCACGCGTCCGCGCTCGAGACGGAGCTGGTGCGAAGGTACGGCCGGCTGTTCCGGCGGAACTGCGCGACGGGCTGGCGTCCGGACGCCGATCCCGAGGAGCCGTTCACCCTGTGCCTGCACGACGTCGAACTGCTCGGAGACGTCCCGGCGGTCGCCGTGCTGGACGTCGAGCTGCGCGTGCGCGGCGACGCCGAGGACGTCGTCCGGCGGGTGACGGCGCCGGCCACGCGAAAGCGGCCGGGCTGGCACTTCGCGCCGGACACCGACGTCGAGTTCGGGCCCCTCCTCCCCTCGGCTGCCTTGCTCGGCTCCCTCCACACCGACGGCGAGCTGCTCGGCCGATTCGGCGTGCCGTTGTCCGCCACGGGCCACGGCGAGCACTTCGTGTTCGGCGACGGCGGAACGGTGCTCGGCCGGGTCGCCCTCGGGCGGCACGGCGCCGGGACGGCGGACCGCCCCGCCCAGTCCGCCGCCAGGGCCATGGCGGTGGCCGCGGGACGGTACGTCGGGGAGCTGCTGGCGAGCCGGGTGCGAGCGCGTCGATGAGTCCGGAAGCTCCGCCGGCCGAGTGCCGACTGCTAGGGTGAAAATCCCTGCCTGACCACGAAACGCGTGGGTCCGGGCGGCCGCAGATCGGAGTGGGTCTCCGGTGACGGAGCTCGTCGAACGGGACGCCGAAGTACGTGCACTGGAAAGGTCGCTCGCCCGCCTCGGTGCCGGCCAGGGCGGGGTGGTCGTCCTCGACGGTGGCGCCGGTGCGGGGAAGACGGCGCTGCTGAAGGAAGTTCGCCGGCTGGCGGCGGACCGGGGGTGCACGGTGCTGTCCGCGCGCGCCGCGGAACTCGAGCGCGAGTTCGCTTTCGGGGTGGTGCGCCAGCTCTTCGAGCCCGTGCTCCCCGCGGCGGGACCCGAGCGCGCCCGGCTGTTCGGCGGTGCGGCGGGGAACGCCGAAGGCCTGTTCGGCGCCGCGGACCAGACCATCGCCCCGGGCGCGTCGTACGCGGTGCTGAACGGCTTGTACTGGCTGCTGGTCACCTTGGCCGAGCGGGCCACGCCGGTCCTGCTGGTGGACGACGTGCACTGGGCCGATCTCCCGTCCCTCCGGTTCCTGGGTTTCCTGGCCCGCCGGCTCGACTCCTGCGCCGCGCTGGTGGTGGTCACGACGAGGTCCGCCGACCACGGCGAAGACGGGCTGGCCGACGACCTCCTCGCCACGGACGAGCTGACGCTCCTGCGTCCCCGGAACCTGAGCGGCCGCGCGGTCGCGGAGCTGGTCCGCCGCGAGCTGGGCCCGGCCGCGCACGAGGAGTTCTGCGCCGCCTGCCACGCCCTCACCGGCGGGAACCCGCTCTTCGTCCGGGAACTGCTGCGCGTCCTGGCCACCGACGGCGTCCGGCCCACCGCCGAAGGAGCCGCCGCCGTCGCCGCGGCCGGTCCTGACGCGATCCGGTGGTACGTGACGGCACGGTTGCGCCGGCAGCCTCCGCCGGTGCGCGCGGTGGCCCGGGCCGTCGCGGTGCTGGGCGACGACGCGGCGCTCGCCGAGGTGGCCGGGCTGGCCGGCGTGCCGGCGCCGGAGGTGGTCGCCGCCGCGCGCCGCCTGACGCGTGAAGGGATCTTCGACCGGGCCGATCCGCCCGCCTTCGTCCACGCGGTCGTGCGCGATGTCGCGCACGCGTTGATCCCGGTGCCGGAACTCGGGCAAGAGCACGAACGGGCCGCGCGGGTGCTGCTCGAGGCGGGCCGGCCGGTCACCCGGGTCGCCGCCCACCTGCTGCGGACCACGCCGGCCGGGGTGCCCGGCCGCGTCGGGCTGCTGGCGGCCGCGGCCGACCAGGCCTTCCGGCACGGGGCGCCGGAGAACGCGGCGGTGTTCCTCGACCGGGCACGCGCCGAACCACCGCTGCCGGCGCAGCGCGCGGAGGTGAGCCGGCAGCTGGGCAACTGCCGCGCGCACCACCTGGCCCTCGCCGAAGCCGACGGCCACCTCCGGGAAGCGCTGGCCCTGGCCGACGGCGGCCGGCAACGAGTCTTGTGCGCGTACAGCTACGCCCGGTTCCGCAACGCCTGCGGTGAGCCGCGGGAGGCGGTTCCGCTGCTCGTGCGGGCATTGGCGGACCTGGCCGACGCCGAGGATCCCGGGCTGGTGCTGGAGGTCGAGGCGGAGCTCATCGGGATGGCACGGGCCGACCTGGGCGGGCGGGCGGAACTGCTACACCGGCTGGACTCCTTCGGCCGCCGGACCGGCCGGCCGCAGGCGGTCCTGGACTCCCAAGCGGCCTTGGAGGCCGTGCTCGCCGGCCGCCCGGTCGGCGAGGCGCTGGCCTTCGCCAGGTCCGCACTGGCGGGCGAGGTGCTGACGCCCGAGCGGTGCGGGCTCTGGGCAGCCGTGCACACGCTGCTGGTGACCGATCAGCTCGACGAGGCCGACCGGCGGATGCAGCGGGCGCTGGACACCGCCGTGGACCGCGGTCTGCTGCTGCCGATCGGCATCGTCCGCGGCTACCTGGCCCGGATCGCGTTCCTCCGCGGCGACCTGGCGCAGGCGGCCGAGCACCTCGAGCTCGGTACGGCGGCCGCGCCACCACCGAACATCGGCCTGCCACTGCTGGAGGCGACCGCGGCCGACGTGCACCTCGAGCACGACCGGACCTCGGACGCCGCGGCCGTGCTCGCGGCCGGGGTACTCGGCGGCGACCGCTCCCCGCACTCCTCGGCGCACCTGTGGCTGCTGGGTTCGCGGATCCGGCTCCGGCTGGCTCAGGGAGACCACGTCCGCGCGCTGGCCGACGCGGCGCTCTGCCGGGAGTCGTACGAGCGGTGGGGTGCCGGCGAGCTGTGGGACGTGCCGTGGCGGTTGCTGGCGGCCCGGGCCCACCTGCTGGCCGAGCGGCCCGCCGAGGCCTCGGCGCTGATCGGCGAGCAGCTCCGGCTCGCCCGTGGCTTCGCCGTTCCGCGTCACATCGCGGTCGCGCTCCGCGCCTCGGCCCGGCTGGCCAGGCCCACGGACGCGCGCCGCTACCTCGAGGAGGCCGTCGAGCTGCTGCGCACCGGACCCGGCCGGCTGGAGCACGCGCACACCCTGGCCGACCTCGGGCAGCTGCACATGCGCGGCGGCGACCGGAGCACGGCCCGCGCGACCATCCGGCGTGCCGCCGAGCTGGCCCTGGAGTGCCAGGCGCACCCGCTGGCCGACCGGTTGACAGCCGGTCTCACGACGAAAGGCGGCCGTCCGCCGCGGCTGCGCGTCACGGGTGTCAGCGCGTTGACCCCGTCGGAGCGCCGGGTCGCCCAGCTGGCGGCCGACGCGCTGACCAACCGCCAGATCGCCGAACGGCTCTACGTCACGGAGAAGACGGTCGAGGCGCACCTGAGCCGCGCGTTCCGGAAACTCGACGTCCGATCCCGCATCCAGCTCGTCAGCCGGCTCAGCACCGGACCTCGTTCGTGACGTCGGCGCGTCGAGCGTTTCTCAGTCCATTTCGAAGATAAACACCGAGCCACCTGAGCGAGTGATTTCACGCCATTCACGATGTCCGATTCCCCGCGCACGTCCTATGCTCGTCCGACGCCTTCCCGCCGTTGTCCTCCGCTCGGCGGTTCCTGCGCACCGATCGGGTATTCGCGCAGGTCAACCCGGCCAAGGCGTCGGTAGTGTCCTTTCCGGACAGATGTGCTGCCCCGGCGGCCGGGGCCCCGAAAGCGCCCGGTCGCCGTACCCGGAAAGGAACCCCGAGAAATCATGTCCACATTGCGACGACTGGCGCTCGCCGGCGCATTCGCGCTGCCGCTTTCCCTCGTGATCGCCGGTCCTTCGAGTGCGCACCCGCTCGACTGGCCGCACGATTCCTGGAGTGCCGAAAGCTCGGCCACCTGGGCCGGCATCGGTGGTGCGGGCACGACCGAGACCGAGGAGGGCTCCGACTGGTGGGGTCACCACTGGTCGGAGACCGACACCGCCGTCGCCGGGATCGGCGGGGCCGCCGTGATCCACGGTGAGACGTCCGGCACCGACGCGGACGACTGGTCGGACGACGACGACTGGGCCGACGACGAGACGCCGGCCGTGGTCCACCACGACTCGCACCCGGTAGCGCACCAGGAGTCCCACCCGGCCACGCACCACCCGGCGGCGCACCACGCCTCCCACCCCGTCGCGCACCACCCGGACCCCGAGCCGGAGGCGCCCGCCGCCGACGTCAGCTACGCAACGGAGACGCAGTCGGCCGACATGGACGGGGCCACCTCCTCGCACGTCGCCAGCCACGCCGGTGACCACCACGCCGCCTACGAGGCGGAAAACCTGTCGGCCGGGCCGGACGGTGCCGTGTCGGAGGGCGTCCACGCCCTCGCCGTGCCGCAGTACGCCGCCTACGCCAACTGGTACGCGGCCGCCGGTGACGAAGGGGCCGTCGTGCACTCGGTGTCGTCGGTCGCCGACGCCACCGACGACTACGGCTACCACCACCACCGCGACAGCGACCGCGGCTGAACCGCCGGGCCGGGTCCGCGAGGGCGGACCCGGCCCGCTCAGCCCAGCAGGGCCAGCACCGCGGCCGATTTTTCGGCGTCGAGGAACCGCAGGCCCATGAAGTTGTCGCCGGTGGTGAAGCCGGGCAGTGCCCAGATCGCTTCGTTCGGGACGTCGACCACCCGGTAGCGGCGCAGGCTGTAGACGTTGCTCCACACGCACTTGCCGGGATCGGGCCGCCACAGCCGCCGGGCGAACGCCGGGTCGCGGAAGCTGTGCCCGACCTCCGCGGCCGCGCGCACGTGCTTGCCCCCGGTGAGCAGGACGACGTCGCCGGTCCGCACGGTGGCCATCCGCTTGTCGTGCTTCTCGGTGGCGCCCCAGAAGCGGGCGCGGCCGTCCGGGTGGAGCTCTTCCAGCCGCGTCCGGGCTTGGGCGGGGGCGTCGCGGAACGGGACCGGCCGGTCGAGGGTGGCCGCACCGTAGCGGCGGGCTTCCGGGGTGCCGTAGGACGGCTGGATGAACACCTGGACCACGCGGGCACCGTACCCGCGACGGCTCAGCCGCCGTGGGTGGTGTCGCTCTGGTAGGTCGTGTACGTGTACGGGTTGTCCAGGATCTTCGTCTCCGGGACATCCGGGTTCATCCCCTGCCGCCACGCCTCCTCCCCCAGCTGGGACCGCAGGTGCTCGACCGTTGCCTCCACCCGCCGGCGCAGGGCCGGGAGGTCCACGCCCACCAGGCGGCCGTCGCGCTTCACGACGCGGCCGTCGACCAGGACCGTGTGGACGTCGCCGCGCTGGGCCTGGAACGCCACGTGGCCGTACGGGTTGAGCAGGGGGAACGACGTCGGCGAGTGGTCGTTCTTCAGCAGGACCACGTCGGCCTTCTTGCCGACCTCCAGCGTGCCCAGGTCCGAACGCCCCAATGCGGCCGCGCCGCCGAGGGTGGCCCAGTCGACGACCTGCTCCGCGCGCAGGGCCGCGTGCGTCACCGTTTCGCCCTTCGCGTGGGCTTCCAGGTGCTCGCGGGAACGGTCGGCGCCCAGGGTCGCGCGCATCGCGGAGAACAGGTCGCCGCTCCACCAGACCGACGTGTCCATCGACAGCGACACCGGGATGCCGTGTTGGCGCAGGGCCCAGGTGGGCGGGTAGCCCTGGCCGGCGCTCTGCTCGCTTTCCGTCGACACCGACACCGAGCCGCCGGTCGCGGCGATGCGGTGGTAGGAATCCGCCGACAGCGAGGCGCCGTGGACGTAGATCGTCTCCGGGGTCATGAACCCGTTGTCGTGCATCAGCCGGATGCCGTCGTCGCCGGTCGCGCCCCACACGCCCGCGTGCGTGGTGACCGGGACGCCGAGCTCGCGCGCCACCTCGAACGCCGGTTTCTCCGGGAACGCCGGGTCGCCGGTGACGTCGAACGCGAGCTGGAAGCCGAGGTCGCCGCCGGTGCGGCGGGCGACGAAGTCGCGGAACTCGGGCGTGCCGGTCCACGTCGCCGGTGCGTCCTGGATGTTGCCGTAGGCCAGCACGAACCGGCCGGGCACGGCTTCGAGCGCGTCGGCCGCCGCGTCGGCGTGCTGGGTGGTCTGCAGGCCGTGTGACCAGTCCACTGTGGTCGTGACGCCCGCTTCGAGCGCTTCCCACGCGCCGAGCAGGTTGCCCGCGTAGATGTCCTCGGGGCGGAACACCTTGCCCCATTCGAGGTAGTACCAGACGAAGTACTGCGTGAGGGTCCAGTCGGCGCCGTAGCCGCGCATGGCCGTCTGCCAGAGGTGCCGGTGGGTGTCGATCATCCCCGGCATGACCAGCCCGCCGGTCGCGTCGATCTCCTCGGTGCCCGCGGGGACCTCCAGCGCGGGGCCGATGGCGGCGATCCGGTCGCCGGTGACGAGGACGTCTTCGCCGGGCAGCACCCGGTGGGCGTCGGCCAGCACCGTCCCACCCCGCAGGACGATCGATCCGCTCATCACGGCCTCCATTTGCGTACACTCGTCCGCCAGACGGACATCGGGTGGGTGCCGCCACTTTCGTCCAGTGCCGAGCCGGTGTCAATGCCCGCCGCTACGCTGCGGTCAGGACCATCGGAGAGGGAGGTGGCGCCATGCCACGCGAGGGAACCGGTCCCGACTTCATCGAGGCACTGGCCCGCGGGCTCGAGGTGATCACGGCGTTCCGGCCGGGCCGCCCGGCGATGACCCTCGCCGAGGTCGCCGCGGCCGCCGGCCTGGCCCGCCCGACCGCCCGGCGGATCCTGCTCACCCTGGCGGAGCTCGGCTACGTCCGCACCGACGGGCGCGACTACGCGCTCACCCCGCGCGTGCTCGACCTCGGCGTCGCCTACGTCCGCTCGACCGGCCTGTGGGACGTCGCCCGCCCGCACCTGGAACGCCTGGTCGCGCGCACGAACGAGTCGTGCTCGATCGCCCAGCTCGACGGCTCCGACATCGTCTACGTCGCCCGGGTCGCGGTGCCGAAGATCGTCGCGCTCACCGTGCAGATCGGCACCCGCTTCCCGGCGCTGCCGACGTCGCTGGGCAAGGTCCAGCTCGCCGCGCTGCCGCCGGACGAGCTGGAGGCGGTGCTGGCCGAGCCGACCCGGTCCGGGCTGGTCCCGCGGTGGCGGCCCGAGCGCGCCGAACGCGACGCCGAGCTGCGCGAGGTCCGGGCGCGGGGCTGGGCGCTGACCGACGAGCAGCTCGCGCCGGGCATCCGGTCGGTGGCCGCGCCGCTGCGCGACGGCTCCGGGCGGGTGATCGCCGGGGTGAACGTCAACTGCCACGCCGCGGAGACCCCGGTCGAGAAGCTGCTGGAGCACCACCTGCCGCTGCTGCTGCAGACCGCCGGGGAGATCAGCGCGGACTTCGCGCGCCTGGACACCGTCCCGCACGTCACCGTTCCCGCCGCGCCTTGACCGCGCTCCCGCACGGGAGCAGACTGCGGACACTAGTCCGTCAGACGGACAGATGCGGAGGCGTTGCGTGGATCGACCCGAGGGCCCGCTGTCCGGGCTGCTGGTCGCGGACTTCTCGCGGGTGCTCGCCGGCCCGTACGCCACGATGCTGCTGGCCGATCTGGGCGCCGACGTCGTCAAGGTCGAAGGACCGCAGGGCGACGAGACGCGCACGTGGATGCCGCCGGTGCGCGGGGACGTCTCCACCTACTACCTCGGCGTCAACCGCGGGAAGCGCTCCCTCGCGCTGGACCTGCGCGACGAAGCCGACGCCGCCCTCGGCCGCGAGCTGGCCACCCGCGCGGACGTGGTGATCGAGAACTTCAAGCCCGGCGGGCTGGCCAAGTACGGCCTGGACTACGACACCGTCAAAGCGGCCAACCCGGGCACCGTCTACGCCTCGATCAGCGGGTTCGGCTCGGGCGAAGGCAAGCACGTGCCCGGCTACGACCTGATGGTGCAGGCGATCTCGGGGCTGATGAGCCTGACCGGCGATCCGGACGGCCCGCCGTACCGGGCGGGGATCTCGGTGTTCGACGTGATGGCCGGCAACCACGCGGTGATCGGCATCCTCGCCGCGCTGCGCCACCGCGACGCCACCGGCGAGGGCCAGCACGTCGAGGTCAACCTGCTGTCCTCGGCGCTGACCGGGCTGGTCAACCACAGTTCCGCCTACGCCGCGGGCGGCGTGGTCCCGTTCCGGATGGGCAACGCCCACCCCAGCGTCTTCCCCTACGAGCCGCTGCCCACCGCGGACGCCGACCTGATCGTCGCCGCGGCCAACGACGGGCAGTTCCGCCGGCTGTGCGAGGTCCTGGACCTGCCGGACGTCCCGGGCGATCCGCGGTTCGCCCGCAACGCCGACCGCACGAAGAACCGCGAAGAGCTCCGGCCGCTGCTCGTCGAGCGGCTGAAAACCCGGGGCGCGGTGGACTGGTTCGAGGCGCTGACGGAGGTCGGTGTCCCGTGTGGACCGATCAACACCATCGACGGCGGGTTCGCGATGGCCGAACGGTTCGGGCTCGACCCCGTCGTCGAGGTTGGTGAAGGCGATCGCGCCGTCCCGACCACGCGCCACCCGATCCGGTTCTCCGCGACGCCCGCCGCCTACCGGCTGCCACCGCCGGAGCTCGACGAACACGGCGCGGAGCTGCGCGCCTGGCTGACGGAGGACCGCGATGCCTGACCCGGGCTACGAAACGGCGCTGGGTTCGTCCACGAAGGACAAGATCACGCTGCTCGGCCAGGACCTCGCCGAGGACGTGATGGGCTCGGTCGGCTTCGGCGAGCTCGCCTTCTGGCTGGCGACGCAGCGACGTCCGTCCCCGGGGGAGACGCGGGTCTTCGAAGCGGTCCTGGCCGCGCTGGCCGACCACGGTTTCACTCCCACCGCGATCGTCACCCGGCTGACCTACTTGTCGGCGCCCGACTCGGTCCAGGGCGCGCTCGCTGCCGGGCTGCTGGGCGGCGGGTCGCGCTTCCTCGGCGTCACGGAGGACTGCGGCCGGTTCCTGCACGACGTGCTCACCGGCGCCGAAGCGCCCGCCGACGAAGCGGGCTGGGACGCGCTCGCGCTCGAGACGGTGGAAAAGCAGCGTGCGGCGAAGAAGTTCGTCCCCGGCCTCGGGCACCACGTGCACAAGGACGGCGACCCCCGCACCCGGCGGCTGTTCGCGATCGCCGACGAGGAGGGCCTGCGCGGCCCGCATCTGGAGCTCTTCGCCGCGATCGGGCGGGTGCACCCCCAGGTGCTGGGGAAGACGCTGCCGCTCAACGGCGCGGGCGTCTGCGGGGCCGCGCTCGCCGACCTCGGGCTGCCGCTGGAGCTGCTGCGCGGGTTCGCGCTGCTGGCCCGGACCGCCGGGCTGATCGGCCAGCTCGCCGAGGAACTGCGCCACCCCGTCGCCAACGACATCTTCCTGTCGGTCGACCTGAACAACCGGCCGGTGCCGCCGGACCCGGAACCCTGAGAGGAACGCCGATGCAGCTCGTCACCGAAGACAACATCACCGAGCTCGCCGCGGCGCGCTGGGCGAGCGCGCACGACCCGCGCACGGCGGAGCTGCTCTCCGCACTCGTGCGCCACCTGCACGCCTTCGCCCGCGAAGTGCGGCTGAGCGAGACCGAGTGGATGGCCGCGATGCGGTGGCTCACCGAAACCGGGCAGATCAGCGACGAGAAGCGGGAGGAGTTCATCCTCGCCTCGGATGTGCTGGGCCTGAGCATGCTGGTGGTGCAGATGAACCACGCCTTCGACGCGAAGGCGACCCCGGCCACGGTGCTGGGCCCGTTCCACATCGACGGCTCCCCGGAGAAGGAGTTCGGCGGCGACATGTCCGACGGCCTGCCCGGCACGCCGCTCTACGTGACCGGCACGGTCACCGGGCTGGACGGCTCCCCCGTCACCGGCGCGGTCCTCGACGTCTGGCAGGCCGACGAGGAAGGCGCGTACGAGTCGCAGATCCCCGGCATCGACGAAGCCCGGCTGCGCGCGAAGTACACCAGCCGCGCCGACGGGGCCTACTGCCTGCGCACGATCGCGCCCAAGGGCTATTCGATCCCGATGGACGGCCCGGTCGGCGAGCTGATCGGCGGCACCGACATCAGCCACTTCCGGCCCGCCCACGTGCACTTCCTGATCAACGCGGCCGGCTACGAACCGCTGATCACGCACCTGTTCCAGGAAGGCGCCGAATACCTCGACAGCGATGTCGTGTTCGGCACCAAGCAGGAGCTGGTCGTCACCTTCGAACCGCGCGAGCCCGGGCCCACCCCCGACGGCGGGCACTGCGCCGAGCCGTGGCTCGAGGCCCGGTACGACTTCGTCCTGCAGCCCGTGTGATCGCCGCGGAGATCCGCGAGGCGGGTGAGCCGCCCGTGGTGACCGACCGGCCGGAGCCCGAACCGGGCCCGGGCGGGGTCGCGGTCAGCGTCACCGCGGCCCCGATCACGCCGCTGGACCTGCTCTGCGCGTCCGGCACGTCCTACTTCGGGCGCCCGGCGACGCCGTACGTGCCGGGGGTGCAGGGGGTCGGTGTCCTGACGCGGCCGGCGCCGATGCACCCGGCGGGCACGCCGGTCTGGTTCGCCACGGCCGCGGGCATGCTCCCCGGCGACGGCAGCATGGCCGAGCACGCCGTGGTGGCGTCCGCGGACGTGGTCGTCTTGCCGGCCGGGGCGGACCACGCGCTGGTGGCGGCGCTCGGGCTGTCGGCGGTGGCGGCGTGGCGGTGCCTGACCGCGACCGGTGAGCTCGCCGCGGGTGAGACCGTGCTGGTGCTCGGCGCCGGCGGGGTCGTCGGCCAGTCGGCGGTGCAGCTGGCCCGGGTGGCCGGGGCCGGGCACGTCATCGCGTGCGCGCGCTCGGACGCCGCGCTGGAGCAGGCCCGGCGCCTCGGCGCGGACGCCACCGTGCGGCTCGAACCCGGCGACGACGTCGAGCCCCTGGCCCGGCGGTTCGGCGCCGGGCCGCCGGTGGACCTCGTGCTCGATCCGGTGTGGGGGCTCCCGGCCGCGGCGGCGCTGCACGCGCTGCGCCCGGGCGGGCGCCTGGTCAACCTCGGCAGCTCGGCGGGTGAGCAGTGCCCGGTGTCCTCGGCCGTGCTGCGCAGCCGGTCGCTGCGCATCCGGGGGTACACGAACAACGAGCTCAGCGGCGACCAGCGCCGTGAGGCACTCCTGACGGTGGTGGGGCACGCGATGACCGGTGCCCTCACGGTCGACTACGCGCGGGTGGCGCTGCACGACGCGGCCCGGGCGTGGATCCGCCCGGGCCGCGTGGTGCTAGTTCCCTAGGCCGGCGTAGCCGTCGGTGGCCAGGCGCTTGCCGATCTGGTCGTAGACGGCCTGGTCGTCGGGGGCGATCGTGCCGAGGCCGTCGACGTACCGGTTGAACAGGCAGAACGACGCCGCGATCAGCACGGTGTCGTGGATTTCGACGTCGGTGGCGCCCTCGGCGCGGGCGGCGGCGACGAGCTCGCCGGTGACCGCACGCCCGGTTTCGCGGACGGCGAGGGCGATCCACAGCAGTGCCTTGATCTTCGCCGAGACGGGGGCGTCGTCGATCCCGCCGCACGCGGCGTCGACCACCGCGCGGCCGCCCTCGAGGGTCTCGGCGGCCGCGGCGGCGTGGCTGCCGGTGCAGAAGCGGCACTCGTTGCCGTTGGACACGACGGCCGCGATCAGCTCGCGTTCGCCGACGGTCAGGGAGTTCGGCCCGCGCAGCAGCACCTCGGCCAGCTGCCCGAGCGGCGCCGCGGTCTCCGGCCGGTAGGCGAAGAGCGCGGAGATCCCGGGCAGGGCCGGGTCGAGCGGGATGTGCGGCATCGAGTCCTCCTGGCGGGGCGAAAGGTCCTCTCGCGAGTCTTTCGCCCCGCGGCGGCCCGGCCAACCTCCGCTTTGCGCAACCGGGCCACCGCCGAACGCCTCAGCTGATGCTGAAGTCGTCCGCGTAGAGGGCACTTTGGCCGTACCAGCCGTGGACGTAGACCGTCACCGCGCCCGACGCGCCGGTGGTGAAGGGCACCGACAGCTGGGTCCAGCCGCTGCTCGAGGTCCACGTGCTCGCGCTGGCCCCGCCGCGGACGCCGACGTAGGCGTAGCTGCCCTGGACCCACGCCTTGAGCGTGTAGGCGTGGTTGGGGGCGAGGGTGACGTTCTGCGCGGCCTCGCCGGTGGCCGAGGCCGTCGGCACGACCTGCAGTGCCTTCGTGCCCGAGTGGGCCGGGGTGGCGACGATGGCGTCGCCGGCGGCGCTCCACGGGCTCAGCGCGCCGGATTCGAAGCCGCCGTTGACGACGCCGCCGGCGGGCGGGGTGCCGTTGACCGTGAGGGTGAAGGTGGTGCTGTGGCTGCCGGAGGTGGCGGCGCCGGTGACGGTCAGCGGGTAGACACCGGGGACGGCCGCGGTCGTGGTGCTCACCGACAGCGTCGCGGTGCCGCCCGCGGTCACCGAGCCCGGGCTGACCGACGCCGTGACGCCGGCGGGTGCGCCGGTGACCGACAGGGCGACCTGCTGCGCGGAGCCCGACGTCACCGCGGTGCCGATCGTGGCGGTGGCGGACTTGCCGGGGTCGAGGGCGGCCGAGGCCGGGTTCGCGGTGACGGAGAAGTCGTTGCCGGGTACGGAGGTGCCGCCGGTGAAGGGTTCGAAGGCGTGGCTGAAGAACCAGGTGTCCTGGGCGATGCCGGAGCAGTTGTCCGCGGCGGCACCGCCGGGGCAGCTGCCGTTGTCGCGCTGCAGCGCCCAGAAGGAGATTTCGTTGATGCCCTTGGAGACGGCCCAGTTGTAGACGGTGGCGGCGTCGGCGGTGGTGAAGGTCTCGGCGGGGCCGAAGTCGTCGACGCCGATCATCTCGGTGACCCCGACGCTCGCCCACAGCTGCGCCTGCGTCTTGCCCGGGTAGAGCGCGGCGAGCTGGGAGACCAGGCCGGTGGCGGCGGTCTGGGTGTCGGTGGCCATCTGGTGGGCGGCGTTGTCGTAGTAGTCGAAGGTCATCAGGTTGACCACGTCGACGCGGGTGCCGTTGGAGACGGCGTTGCGCAGCACGGCTAGTCCGCTGTCGGCGAGCCCGCGGGTGGTGGTGGGCAGGGTGTAGGAGATCTGCAGGGAGCGGCCACTGGCGGCGGCCCAGTCCTGGACCTTCTTGATGGCCTTGTTGCGGCGGTCGATGCCGGCGGAGTTGGTCAGCGAGTTGTCTTCGATGTCCATGTCGAGCCGCGGGACGTCGTAGGTGGTGATCACCGACTCGTAGGCCGCGGCGATGGAGTCGACGCTGGTGCAGCTGTCGGCGATCTCGGTGCCGGTGTTGTCGGCGGTGTAGCCGCCGAAGGAGGGGATGACGTCGCCGCCGCGGGAGCGGATCGTGGCGATGTCGGAGCCGAAGGTCGAGTTCGCGATCGGCATCCCGGTGTCACCGTTCCAATAGACGGTGCAGGAGCCCTTGGTGGCGGCCTGGATGAACGCCATGGTGAGGTGCTTGGCCCCGGACTGCTGGGCCAGCGCGGCCGGGCTCTCCCCCGTCCAGGCTTCGAAGTAGGGCGCGAACACGTGCGTGGGCAGCGGCGTGGCGGCCTGGGCGGTGCCGGCGGCGGTGACCAGCGAACCGGTCGAAACCGCCAGTGCGGCCAGGAAAACGGACATACGGGGGAAGGATCTGCGTCGACGCATCTGCGCTCCAGAGCCGGCGGGGACCGTGCCGCGGCGGTGCACGGGGGAACGCCTTCAGGATTGGATCAGACCAATCCTGACGTCAAGGTCTAGACCACTAAACCGGCCGGATGGCCGCCGGGGTTGGGCCGGGCCGGAAAAGTCCCTTTCCCGCATGATCGGAGCCCAGCGTAACCATGTCCCGCGACTAACGATCGTGACAAAAACGTTCCAACACCTCGGGAGTCCCGGTAGCGTGCGCGTCCATGCGGGTGACGTGGGGGAAGATTGGACAACGCAGAGTGACCAAGCCGTGGCGGGCGGCCCCGAAGGCCGCGCTCTCCAGCCCGCTGACGCTCATCGTGGCCGCGGTGACTTCACTGCTCGCCTGCTTCCTCGGCACCGCCGCGGTCCTGCAGGCCTCCGCAGCCGGCGGCGCGGCGGTGACCTACCAGACCGGGATCACCTGCCCCGACAGCTACGGCCCGGTCTTCGGCAAGGGCAACATCGCCGTCCAGGACATCCCGGCCCTCACCCAGGCCGTCCGGCAGCACGCCCCGGCGCACGGCTTCACCACCCCGGTCGTCGGCGCCTACACGACCGTGCTGCCCGGCACCGAGTTCAACGGCGACCCGCACTACAAGATCCGCCTCGCCTACCGCGACCAGGCCGGGCTGGACAACCTGACCCTGCAGCAGGGCAGCCGCGCACCCGGGCTGTGGCTGGGCAACGTCGTCGCCGACGCCGAGCACATCGGCCTCGGCGCGAAACCCAGCCTCCAGGGCATCCCGCTGCCGCCGGTGACCGGCATCTACGGCGACCTGCTCGACCCGCCGCCGCGGTTCTGGTGCTCGCAGCAGTCCGGCGCCGTCATCGACCGGCTGGTCAACGACCCGATCGACTCCATCGCCTTCGCCACCGACCAGAAGACGTTCGACAGCGCGGTCAAAGCCATCGGCCTGCCCCGGATGCAGTACTTCCACATCTCGTTCTACGAGCCGCCACCCACCACCCTCAGCGGCGCCGAAGACCTCCTGCAGCGCTCCCACGACCTCGTCACCGACGTCCGCGCCGACCTGACCGCCCAGGGCCGCGGCGACCTCGTCGCCGCCGACGTCCCGACGTTCGAACGCTCGGTGCAGATCGCCCGCCAGGCCCAGGACAACGTGTTCGTCTCGATCCTGCCGCTCGCCCTGATCAGCGTCCTGGTCGGCTGCGCCGGCCTCGGCACCGTCGCCCTGCAGTGGTACCAGCGCCGCCACGCCCAGCTGCGGCTGCTCTCCGCCCGCGGCAGCGGCCCGGCCGCCCTCGGCGGGCTCGCCGTCGCCGAACTCGGCCTGCCGATCTTCGCCGGCGGCGCCGCCGGCACCGTCGCGGCCCGGCTGCTGCTCGGCGTCTACGGCCCGCCGGGCACCCCGGACCCGGCCGCCGAACTGCAGGCCGGCGGCGTCGCGGCGGGGACGCTGGTGCTCTCCCTGGCGCTGCTGGCCCTCGTCGTCGCCGTCCGCGTCCACCGCGAGTTCGAACTCGGCCGGGTACGACGCAAGGGCAACCGGGCCCGGCTGCTGGCGTACTTCCCGTGGGAACTCGCGACGGCGGGCATGGCCTGGCTCGGCTGGAACCGCCTCGCCCACTACGGCAGCGGATCCCGGCTCGGAAATCCATTACCCCAGGTGGATCCGCTGGCACTGACCTACCCGGTGTTCGTGGTGCTCACCGTGGGCCTGCTGACCGCCCGGCTGGCGTGGCTGGCCCTGCACGCCTCCCACCGCGCCCGGCTCTGGTCACGCCCGGCGCTGCAGCTGGCGATCCGCCGGCTGGCCGGCGCCCGCGCACCCGTGACGGGCGTGCTCGTGATCGGCACCCTCGCCGTGGGCACCCTCGCCACCGGGATCGGCATCGCCAACGGTCAGGAAGAGGCGCTCGACACCAAGTCGGCGGTCTTCGTCGGCAGCAACGCCCGCCTCGACACCGACAGCCCGATCGGAATGGGCGACGTCGCCATGCCCGCATCGCTCGCGGGCACCAGCACCGTCGTGGGCGAGCTGACCGGCACCGGCAGCGTCGTGCTCGTCGTCGACCCCGCCACCTTCGCCCGCGGCGCCGCCGTCGACCGGATCCCCACCGCGGACCTGGACGAGCTGCTGCGCAAGATCTCCCAGCCCGACCCGCGCGGCACCCCGGTCATCCGCGTCGGCCACACCGCCAGGCAGACCACCCAGCTGCCCGACGGGCTCCCCGACGCCGTCCCCGCCGGCGACCTGCCGGTGTTCCCGATGATCGGCACCTCGCCCGGCTACGTCGTCTCCCGCACGGTGCTCAGCCACGCGCAGCTCGACAGCGTCCCGAAGTGGAGCGTGCTGACCACGGCCCCGATGGCCGAGGCGACCAGCGCACTGCGCTCCGCGGGCGTGTTCATCCCGAACCGCGTCAGCCGCGAAACCGCGCTCGACGGCCTGCCGTTCTTCGTCGTGTCCTGGACGTTCTCCTTCGTCGCGCTGCTCGGCGCGGTCCTCGGCATCGTCGCCATCCTGGCCCTGCTCGTCGCGGTCGAAGTCCGGCGACGCCAGAACGCCCTCGCCGGCGCGCTGGTCCTGCGCATGGGCATGCGGCCACGGACCCTGCTCGCCAGCCACCTCATGGAACTGGGCGCGCTGAGCGGGCTCGCGATCGTCGTCGGCGTCGTCTGCGGGATCTCCGTGGCCGGCCTGTCGGTCCCCCGGTTCGACCCCGCGACCTTCCTCGCACCCCGCTCCGAACTACCCGACCCGCTGCCCTTCGTGCTGACCGTCGTCGTCATCGGCGTGGCCGTCGTCGCGCTGGCCGGCTGGATCGCGGTGCGCTCGGTGCGCACCGCCCGGACCGCGGAGCTGATCCGTGCCTGAAAAACCGATCTTCTCCCTGCGCGGCATCGGCGTGGACTACCAGACCCCCGCCGGGATCGTCACCGGCGTCGACGACGTCAGCATCGACGTCCCCGCCCGCGGGATGACCGTCCTCGCCGGACCGTCGGGCTCCGGCAAGTCCACGCTGCTGCGCGTACTGGGCCTGTTCGAACAACCCGCCCGCGGCACCCTGACCTTCCAGGGCGCCGACGTCCGCAAGCTCAAGCACCGCGAACGCCGCGCACTGCGCCGCCACCACCTCGGCCTCGTGTTCCAGAACCCCGCCGACAACCTCCTCGGCTACCTCTCGGTCGCCGAAAACCTCCGCGCCGCCGCCGAAGCCGCCGGCACCGACTGCAACGCCGAGGACATCCTCGGCCAGCTGGGCCTGCACGGCACCGGCGACTGGAAGATCTCCGCGCTCTCCGGCGGCCAGCAGCAACGGCTCGCCTTCGGCTGCGTCCTCGCCGCCCGCTCCACCGTGATCCTCGCCGACGAACCGACGTCCCAACTGGACGAAGCCTCGGCCGACCTCGTGCTCGACACCCTGCGGTACCTGGTGGACCAGGACTTCGCCGTCCTGGTCGCCTCCCACGACGACCGCCTCATCGACCTCGGCGCGCGAGTGGCCCGGCTGCACAAGGGCTCGCTCGAAGGCATCGAAGAACGGGAACCGCTGCCATGACCCTCGTGGAAGCCAAGGGCCTGCGCCGCAGCTTCACCCACCCCAGCGGCGACATCGAAGTGCTGCGCGGCCTCGAACTGCGCGTCGGCGCCGGCGAACTCGTGACCGTCTCCGGCCGCTCCGGCTCGGGCAAGAGCGCGCTGCTGGCCCTGCTGTGCGGCTTCGACTCCCCCGACTCCGGCTGCGTCCTGCTCGACGGCGTCCCCATCACCGGCGCGCCCCCGTGGCACACCTGCGCGGTGCTCCCGCAAGCCCTCGGGCTCGCCAATGAACTGACCATCGCCGAGAACGTCGCACTCCCCCTGCGGCTGCGCTCCGACGTCCCCCGCCCGGCCGCCGCCGACATCCAGGCGCGCGTCACCGAACTCCTGGACGAACTGGGCATCGGCGACCTCGGCGACCGCTACCCCCTCGAGGTCTCCTTCGGCCAGCAGCAGCGCGTGGCACTCGCCCGCGCGGTCGCCGGCCGCCCCCGGGTCCTGCTCACCGACGAACCGACCGCCCACCTCGACGCCGGCTCCACCCCGCGCGTACTGCGCCTGCTGCGCCGCTGCGCCGCCGAGGGAGCCGCGGTCGTCGTCGCGACCCACGACGACGAGGTCCACCGCATCGCCGACCGCCGCGTCCGCCTCCTCGACGGCGTCCTCACCGCACTGCTCGACTGATCGATCAGGAATCGAGAAGCGCAGGTCAACGAGCCGGGAATAGCGTCGACGACGTACCGCACCCGACGATTCCAGGAGCACCACGATGACCACCCAGGGGATCAAGACCGTCCTGCACCCCGTCACCGACCTGGCCGCGGCCAAGGCCGTCTACACCGCCCTGCTCGGCACCGAACCCCAGGCCGACGCGCCCTACTACGTCGGCTACGACACCGCCGGCCAGCACAT
Source organism: Amycolatopsis sp. FBCC-B4732 (assembly GCF_023008405.1). Lineage (NCBI taxonomy): Bacteria > Bacillati > Actinomycetota > Actinomycetes > Pseudonocardiales > Pseudonocardiaceae > Amycolatopsis > Amycolatopsis sp. FBCC-B4732. The sequence goes on along the minus strand of NZ_CP095376.1, from coordinate 3,098,687 downwards.
CGGCCTCGTCCCCAACGGCGCCCAGCAGGGCATGAGCGGCCCGGTGACCTACTGGCACGTCGACGACATCGCCGCCAAGCTCGCCGAAGTCACCGCCGCCGGCGCGAAGGTCAAGGACGAGCCGAAGGACGTCGGCAACGGCCGCCTGGTCGCGACCTTCACCGACACCGACGGCAACGTCCTCGGCCTGCTCCAGGACTGACCGAGCGCGGCGGCCCAGGACGTCACCCCGCTGCGGCGGCGCGAGCGGCCGGGCCCGGTCACCCGAGCGCGGTGGCCCGGCTGACGTCCTCCCACGCCGCCAAGTCCGCCGCGAGCGCCTCGTGCTGCGCCCGGATCGCCTCCACCGCGTCCGCGCCCAGCGCGAGGTGCAGCGGCGCGTCCGCACTCCCGACCGCCCGCACGATCGCCGCCGCGGCCTTCGCCGGATCGCCCGGCTGGGTGCCGTCCATGCTCTCCACCGCCTCCCGCGTGCCCGACGTCGACACCGCGTACGCGTCGATCGTGCGGGAGCGGTGCATGCGGCCCCCGCCGAACTCGGTGCGGAACGCGCCCGGCTCGACGATCAGCACCCGCACCCCGAACGGCGCCACCTCCGCCGCCAGCGCCCCCGAAATACCCTCCAGCGCGTACTTCGCCGCGCAATAGGCACCGAAGCCCGGCATCGACAGCTGACCGCCCATCGAACTGATCTGCACGACCGTGCCGCTACCCTGCGCCCGCAGGTGCGGCAGCACCGCCTTCGTCACCGCCACCGCACCGAAGAACATCACGTCCAGCAGCCCCCGCAGCTCGCCCATCGTCAGTTCCTCGACCGCACCGACCGAGCCGTTGCCCGCGTTGTTCACCACGACGTCGATCCGGCCGAACGCGGCCAGCGCCGTCTTCACCGCCGCGTCGACCTGCCCCTCGTCGGTGACGTCCAGCGCCGCTGTCCGGACCCGGTCACCGCCGCGCTCCTGAAGATCCGCCAACGTCTCCGGCCGGCGCGCGGTCGCCAGCACGCGATCGCCCGCCGCCAGCGCGGCCAGCGCGATCTCCCGGCCGAACCCGGCCGAGCACCCGGTGATCAGCCAGACGCGGCCGTCGGTGTTCGTCATCTCTGCGTTCCTCCCAGTGGATTCCCCTCCCATCCTGGGGACGATCACCACCAGGGCGCCAACACCGGTCTCCTGCCACGGCTACAGTCAGCACCTGTGCCCCCCGAGCTGCGCCAGCTGCGCTACTTCGTCGCCGTCGCCGACGAAACCAGCTTCACCCGCGCCGCCGCCGGCCTCCACATCGCCCAGCAGTCGCTCTCCCAGCAGATCACCGTCCTCGAACGCACCCTCGGCGCCCGCCTCTTCGACCGCGACCCCCGCGGAACCCGCCTCACCGCCGTCGGCGCCCTGTTCCTCCCCGAAGCCCGCGCGGTGCTCACCCGCGCCGACGAAGCCGTCACCACCCTCGGCCGGGCCGTCCGCGGCGAAATCGGCACCGCCCGCCTCGCCTTCCTCACCACCACCGCGAACTACCTGCTGCCCCCGATCGTCCGCGCCGTCCGCGAACGGTTCCCCGGCCTCGCCGTGACGACCACCGAAGCACCCATCGCCGAACTCGTCGACGGCCTCCGGGACGGCCGCTTCGACCTCGCCTTCACCCGCCCGCCCCTGGTCGACGACCTCACCTCGCGAACCCTGCTCACCGAAGAGGTCTGCGCCGTCCTGCCCACCGGCCACCCCCTTGCCGGCCGCGCCGCACTGAAGCTCGCGGACCTCGCGGCCGAGCCCTGGGTACTGACCCCGCGCACCAGCTGGGAACCCTGGCACCGCACCTACGACGCCGACTTCACCGCCGCCGGCTTCACCCCGGACGTCGTCCAGCGCGCCACCACCGTCCAAGGACTCCTCGGCCTCGTCGCCGCCGGCGTCGGCGTCACCCGCCTGACCCGCTCCTCTCACAGCCTCCGCCGCACCGGCGTCACCTTCATCCCCCTCGACGGCGACCTCGCCCGCACCGAACTCGTCTGGTCACCCGGCAACGACAACCCCGCGATCCGGACCATCACCGACGTCGCCGTCGAACTCGCCGCGACCACCGACCTCACCGAAGCCGGTTAGCAGCTGCCCCACGCAGCTACCCCGGCACGGCCTGATCCACTTCACGAGAGCCGGGCACCCCCTCCGTAGACTCGACGCCGATGCGACGTCTTCGGTGGTACTGGGGGGCACTGGTCCTCGCCTGCGTGGCCCTGCTGGTCGGCTCCTTCGCCTTCTTCGGCTCCGAAAGCAAGAACGGGCAACCCCAGCCCCGTCAAGGGCCACCCGGGACCGGGCCACTCACCGTCGTCGCCATGGGGGACAGCACCGTCTCCGGCGAAGGCGCCGGCCAGTACACCGCCACCACCAACGGCCAAGGCGGCAACTGGTGCCACCGCTCGCCCAACGCCTTCGTCGACAAGATCACCGTCCCCGGCATCACCGCCCACGTCAACCTCGGCTGCTCCGGCGCACCCGCCGAACAGGTCGCGCTCGGCGACGTCAAGCAGTGGACCGAAGGCTCCCAAGCCCAGCAGCTCGCCACCCTCGTCAAGGACCACCGCGTCGCCGCCGTCGTCATCGCCGTCGGCGCCAACGACGAACCCAAGTTCTCCAACCAGGTCACCGAATGCTTCAAAGCCTGGTTCGACCCCGGCGGCCCGCCCTGCAGCGAAGCGCTCAAGCAGACCTGGCAGTCCAAAGTGGACGCCATGGTGCCCAAGGTCGCGACCGCCGTCTCCGACGTCAAGAAGGTCCTCGCCCAAGCCGGCTACGTCCCCGCCGACTACCAGCTCGTCCTGCAGTCCTACGCCGCACCCATCGGCCCGGACCTGCCCGAAGACCTCCGCAGCCTCAACGGCTGCCCGTTCCGCGTCGAGGACCTCCGCTGGATCTCCCAAACCGGGATCGGCGTCCTGTCCTCCGGCCTCAAAGCCGCCGCGCGGCAAACCGGCGCGCGCTTCCTCGACCTCGCCAAAGCCGGCGTCAAGCACGAAGCCTGCAGCGGCGGCGCCAACCCGGCGACCGAGTGGTTCACCCGCCTGACCCTGCAGCTGGCCGACCTCGGCCGAGCCGACCGCGCCGGGCACGCACTGCAGGAATCGTTCCACCCCAACGCCGCCGGGCACGCCGCGATCGCCGGCTGCGTCACGGAGTTCATCGCGGCCGGCGAAGGGAACGCCTCCTGCCTCGCCGGTGCCGACGGGAAACTGCACTCGGCCCCGGAGGTCGTGGCTCGCTGAGCCTTGCCGGTCTTTTGCCGGTATTCAGGTTCGGTGCCGGGACGGCTCTTTATTTCACCAGGCGGTATAGGGCGTTATACACTCAAAGATCGAGAGCAGCTCGCAGGGCGATGTCGATGCGCTCCTGGACGTCCAGGTCGATCTCGGCGATCCGCTCGTCGAACCAAGGCCGGTACAGCCTGGTCAGGTTGAGCGTCGACACCCAGTAGCGCGCGTCGATCGCGACGCCGAGGATGTCCTGCGGGTCGCGCTCGAGCAGTTCGGTGCCGAGCAGCCAGGGGCGCTCGGACTCGTTCACCCCGTCCGAGGACAGCAGCACGACCGTGCGCTGCCGGGCCGGTTCGGTCGGGGGGTGGTACGTCCAGACTTCACCCCTGCGCACGCAGATCCTTTTCCGCCGCGGTGCGCTCGGCCTCGTCCGATTCCGCGACGGCCGGCTCCGGCTTCCGCGGGGTGTAACCCGTGCGAACCGCCTCGCGCCTGGCCGCCTTCGACAGCCAGGACGAGACCGAGATTCCGTGGGCTTTCGCGGCTCGTTCGGCGAATTCCAGCGCGCCGCTGTCCAGCGAAAGAGTGACCTTACGTGTTGCCATACCTTTTACCGTACCAGTGCTCCGGTCACCGGGCGGACCACCGGCGTCAGAACGTCGGCGAACGTCCCTCGAACGGCGTAGAGAGCACCACCGTGGTCCTCGTCGACACCTTCGCGGCCTCGCGGATCCGGCGCAGCAGGTCCTCCAGCGCCAGCGGCGACTGGACGCGCACCAGCAGGATGTAGGACTCGTCGCCGGCCACCGAGTAGCACGACTCGATCTCCTTGATGTGCTGGATCCGCTGCGGGTAGTCGTCCGGCGCACCCGGGTCGTTGGGCGTCAGCGAGATCAGCGCCGTCAGGGGCAGGCCGATCTGCTCGCCGTCGAGCCGCGCGGTGTAGCCGAGGATGACCCCGCGCTGCTCGAGGCGGCGCACCCGCTGGTGCACCGCCGACACCGACAGCCCGACCCGCTCGGCGAGGTCGGTGAAGCTGCGCCGCCCGTCGGCCGCGAGCTCCTGGACGATCGACTGGTCCAGCGGCTCCAGCCCGCCGACCGTCATGCGTCCAGCACGACGAGCTCGTGCGGCTGGTTGTTGACCGGCTCGACGCCGTTTTCGGTGACGATGACGATGTCCTCGATCCGGGCGCCCCAGCGGTCCGGCTGGTAGATGCCCGGCTCGACGCTGAAGGCCATGCCCGGCTCCAGCGGCAGCGCGTTGCCGGCGATGATGTACGGCTCCTCGTGCACGTCGAGGCCGATGCCGTGGCCGGTGCGGTGGATGAAGTACTCGCCGAACCCGGCCTCGGCGATGACCTCGCGCGCGGCGGCGTCGACGGCCTCGGCGGTGACGCCCGGCTTGACCGCGGCCACCGCGGCGGCCTGGGCGCGCTGCAGCACCGCGTACGTCTCGGCCACGTCGGCGTCGCGCGGCGTGCCGACGGCGTAGGTGCGGGTGGAGTCGGAGTTGTAGCCGGCCGGCAGCGGGCCGCCGATGTCGACGACCACGACGTCACCCTTCTCGATGACGCGGTCGGAGACGTCGTGGTGCGGGCTGGCGCCGTTCGGACCCGAGCCGACGATCACGAAGTCCGCCTGGACGTGCCCCTCCTCGACGATGGCCGCGGCGATGTCGGCGCCGACCTCGGCCTCGGTGCGCCCGGGGCGCAGCCACTCGTGGACGCGGGCGTGCACGCGGTCGATCGCGGCGCCGGCCTCTCGCAGCGACGCGATCTCGGCGGCGTCCTTGCGCATCCGCAGCTCGCGCACGACCGGGCCGGCCAGCGTCTGCTCGGCCTCGCCGAGCGCGGACCGCAGCGCCAGCACGTGCAGCGCCGGGGTGAAGTCGCTGACCGCGACGCGGCCGGGCTTGCCGAGCCGGTCGGCGACCAGCTTGTACGGGTCGTCGCCGTCCACCCAGGTGAGCAGCTCGACGCCGAGCTCGTCGGTGGGGACGTCGGCGTACCCGGGCGCCTCCAGCTTCGGGACGACGAGCGCCGGCGTGCCGTCGGCGGGGACGACGAGGGTGGTGAGCCGCTCGAACGAACCACCGGCCTGCCCGAGCAGGTACCGCAGGTCGGAGCCGGGCGCGATCAGCAGGGCATCGGTGCCGGCGGCGGCCGCGGCGGTGCGGGCGCGGTCCAGGCGAGCGCGGAGGGCGGCGGCGTCGGGGGCTGGCGTGTGGAGGGATCGGCGCGACATGAGGGCGAGCCTAGCCGGGCCGCACCACCGGCCGGACGGCCTGGGGCCGCGACATGCCGGGCCGCGAGGTGCGTCACCCGGCCCGGTGCACCACCACTCCCCTCCCCCGCGGCCGCGACGGTCATGAGGGGTGCCCCTTCCGGGTTTCACGGCGGCGGGGTGCGTCGTGCGCACCGGGTGGTCGCCGGGCGTGGGAGGCTGTGCGGGTGACCGGATCCCTTGCCCTGCTCGACTCCGCGAGCCTGTACTTCCGTTCGTTCTTCGCCCTGCCCGATTCGATGCGCGCCGCGGACGGGACGCAGGTCAACGCCGTGCGCGGGTTCGCCGACACGATCGCGCGGATCCTCACCGACCGGCGGCCCGCGCGGCTCGTGTGCTGCCTGGACGCGGACTGGCGGCCGAAGTTCCGGACCGACCTGCTCCCCAGCTACAAGGCGCACCGGGTGGCCGAGGAGACCGGCGGCGGCCCGGACGTCGAAGAGGTGCCCGACACGCTCACCCCGCAGGTGCCGATCATCCTCGACCTCCTCGAGGCGTTCGGGTTCGCGACCGCGGAAGCGGCAGGCTACGAGGCCGACGACGTCATCGGCGCGCTGGCCACCCGCGAGAAGACCATCCCGGTCGAGGTGATCACCGGCGACCGCGACCTCTTCCAGCTGGTGCGCGCCGAGCCGTCGCCCGCGTCGGTGATCTACGTCGGCAAGGGCTGGGCCAAGGCCGAGGTGCTCGGGCCGGCCGAGATCGCCGAGCGCTACAGCCTCCCCCTCGAAACCGCCGGGCCGGCGTACGCGGACATGTCGATGATGCGCGGCGACCCCTCCGACGGGCTGCCCGGCGTCGCCGGGATCGGCGAGAAGACCGCGGCCAAGCTGATCACGCAGTTCGGCTCGCTGGACGCGCTGCTCGAAGCGTCGGCGGCCGGGGATTCCCGCGTCCCGCTCAAGACCCGGCTGCGGCTCTCCGACGCCGCCGGCTACCTCGCGGTCGCGCCCACCGTGGTGCGGGTCGCGGTCGACGCGCCGGTCGAGCAGTCCCGTCCCGACACCGTGCCGGCGGTGCCGGCCGACCCCGAGCGGGTCGCCGAGCTGGCCGAGCGGTGGAACCTCGGCAACTCGGTCGAGCGGCTCCTCAAGGCCCTCCCCGGCGCCTAGAAGTGCGTGCCGCACCACGGTGCGGCAATCGTCGTGAACAGCTCGTCCGCGCGCGCCACCGCGGCCGGGTCCGCGACCTCGACGCGGCCCGCCTGCACCAGGGCCGTGGCGCTCCACTCCCCCAGGTACAGCATGCCGAGGCTGTCGACGTCGAGGGTCAGGTCCGCGGCGGCCCCGGTCCGCCGGGCGCCCTCCGGGCCGATCTCGTAGCGGCCGGTGTTGGCGGGCAGCAGGCGGTCGGTCACCGCGAGCACCACCGGGCCGGCCGCCCGGTACGTCCGGGCCGCCAGCGCCGCCTCGACGTCGACCGGCCGCAGCCACAGGTCGTCCTCGACGGCGAGGGTGGCCGCGTGCCGGTGGTCGGCCAGCATCGCCGGCAGCGGCTCGTCCACCGGGCGGTGACGGGCGTGCACCGCGGACACCAGGTCGACCGACAACAGGAACCGCCAGAGACCCGCCAGCGCGGCCGGACCGTCGGCGTGCAGGTCGCGGACCTTCAGCACCGCGCCCTCGTCCGGCGTGTCCAGGGAACGGCGGCTCACGGTCTCGTAGACGACGAAGCCATCGTCCCCGCCCGGTCCACTGTGGACGGCCACGACGTGGTCGCCGTCCGCGCCGGTGAGCCGGTCGTGCATCACCGGCCACCACAGCGGCGGGCGGGCGATCGTGCCCGGGCGGCGCGCGATCCGCCGGTACAGCCCGGAAATCTCCGATACGGCCTCGTCCGGCGTCAGCATCCGGACGTCGCCGCGCAGCGGGACGCGCTCGTGCAGCCGGGCGGCGGGCCGCGCCACCCGGACCGTCTTGCCCAGCGCGGCCGAGCCGTAGCCGAAGCGGCCGTAGATCGTCGGCTCGCTCGCGTGCAGGATCGCCAGCGGCAGCCCGCGCGCGGCGACGTCGGCCAGCTGGACGCGCATCAGCTCGGTCAGCACGCCGCGGCGGGTGCGGTCGGCGCGGACCCCGACTCCGTCGACCGCGGCGGCCGGCAGCGCGCGGCCGCCGGGCACGGTGAGATCGGTGTCGAAGGAACTGGCGATCCCGATCATGGTGTCGCCGTCGAACGCGCCGAACTTGTGCGCGGCCGGCCACGAAACCCCGAAGCGGGACCACAGCTCGTCGCTGACGCGGTTGCTGTGCAGTGAGCGGCCGAGCAGGTCGAACGCACCGCGGCGCTCGTCCTCGGTGATGGGGCGGACGTCGAAGGCGGTCATGCCGCCGATCTTGCCGCCCGGCCCCAGCCACGGCACCCCGTTTTAGAAGTGAGAGCCGCTCCACGGCACCGATCGTGTGCCGAACAGCACGTCCGCGGCGGCCGGCGCGGCGGGGTCGCGGACCTCGATCCGGCCCACCCCGGCCAGCGCCGACGCCTTCCACGTGCCGAGGTAGAGCATCGCGAGCGTGGTGACGTCCAGCCGGAGCGCGGCGGGCTCTTCGGTGCGCTCGGCGCCGTCCGGGGTGATCCGGTAGGTGCCGCTGTTGGCCGGCAGCAGCGGATCGGTGACCTCGACCGCGACCGGCTCGGCGGCCCCGTATTCCCGCGCGGCCAATGCCTTCGGGACGTCGACGAGCCGGATCCAGTGCTCGTCGCCGATCCGGTCGTCGCTCAGCAGGCGGTGGTCGGCCAGCAGCAGTTCGATCGGCTCGTCGAGCGGCCGCTCCTCGGCGACGATCCGGTCCACCAGGTCCACGCCGAGCAGGAACCGCCACAGCCCGGCGAACGCGGCGGGCGTGGCGGCGAACAGGTCCGGCACCTCCAGGTCCTTCGTCCACGGGTGCGCTTCCAGCCCTTCGACGAAGTAGGTCGCGAACCCGTCCGGCCCGTCGGGACCGTGGTGCACCACTGCCTTCATCGGCACGCTGCGGCGCCGGCACTGGGCCTCGTAGAGGCGCCACAGCACCTCGGGCCGGGACATCATCCCCGGCCGGCGCCCGATGCGGTCGTAGACACCGGGCAGGAGCTCCCAGGCCCGATCGGCGTCCAGCAGCTCGATCTCGCCGCCGACCGGGGCGTCGGCCCGCAGCCGGGCCCGTGACCGGTCGACGCGGTAAGTGCGGTTGCGCGTCGCCAGGCCGTACCCGAACCGGCCGTAGATGGCGGCTTCGGAAGCCAGCAGGTTCGCGCACACCACTCCGCGCGCGGCGAACTCCTCCAGCTGCGCCGCCATCAGCGCGCGCAGCACGCCACGGCGGGTCCGGTCGGCGCGGACCCCGACACCGGTGACGCCGGCCATCGGCACCCGCGCCCCACCCGGAACGGTCAGCTCGGCGTCGAAGAACCGGGCCGTGCCGACGAGCTCCGGGTCGAACGCGCCGATCGCCCCACCGGGCTGGTAGGCCAGACCGGAGCGCTCCCACTCCGCGTCGGAGGCCGGGCGGACGTGCACGGTGTCCCGGAACAGATCGCTCGCGGCGCGGTGCTCTTCCGTGCGCAGCGTCCGGATCTCGAAGTCGCTCATCCCCGGATCATCTCCGGAAACGACGAAGTCCGGCCACCGGAATTCCCCGGCGGCCGGACTCCTCGCGAACTACTTGGTGGCGGGCGGGGAAACCTCGTAGTTCCCGCCCGTACCCTTGACCGTGATCTGCACCTGCTGCGGCTTGCCCGCGATCGTGGCGGTGCAGTCGAACTTCGCGCCGTCCTCGACCTTCTGCTCGGCCGGGCAGGTCACGCCGGTGACGCCGTCGATCTTGTACGTCTCGGTGAGCAGCTTCTGCACGTCGGTCTGCATCTGGGTGTTGTTGAAGACCTGCGTCTTGAAGAACCCCGGTGCGACGAACCCGAGCACCCCGACGACCGCCAGCACCACGACCAGCGCGACGACGCCGATCAGCAGGCCCTTCTTGGACTTCGCCGGCTGCTCGCCCTCCGGCGCGCCCGCGCCGGGGTACTGCTGCTGTTGCTGGCCGTAGTCGTACTGACCCGGCTGCTGCCCGTACTGCGGCTGCGCCTGGGGCCCGCTCTGCGGGTACGCCCCGCCCGGCTGCTGCCCGTACTGCGGCTGGGCCTGCGGACCGCTCTGCGGGTACCCGCCACCCGGCTGCTGCTGCCCGTACGGCGGCGGCTGCTGGCCCCACTGCGGCTGCTGCGGGGGCTGCTGCTGGCCGTACCCGCCCGGCTGCTGCCCATAGGGCGGGGGTTGCTGCGGCTGACCCCACTGCTGCTGGTTCGGGTCGTAGGAAGGCGGCTGCTGCTGGCCCCACTGGGGCTGCTCCTGCGGGCCGCTCGGCGGGTACCCACCGCCCGGCTGCTGCCCGTACTGGGGCTGCTGTGGGTCGTTGCCGCCATACGGCGTGCTCATCGTCTGCCTCCGCCTGCTTCGCTCAACTGGCTCTCCACCCCGAAACCGCCGTAAAGCCGCGTACGCACGGTGTTCCCCGCGATCCAACCACAGGTCGGACCCGAGCACACGTGTCCCACGCTCACCGTTGTGCCCCGTCCGAGCAGGCCTAACACGGAGTTCACGCGGCGCCCGCGGCCACGACACCACGGCGCAGCGCCTTCACCGCGTCGGCCGCCGCCGCGCCCACCGGGTCGGCCTTGCCCAGCACGTCCCGGATCTGGTCGAGCAGGTCGATCACCTGGCGCGACCACCGCACGAAGTCACCCGCCGACAGCTCCTGCCCGTTCGCCTCGGCCGCCGTGAGCACCTTCTCCAGCGATTCGCCGCGCGCCCACCGGTAGACCGGCCACGCGAACCCGGCGTCGGGCTCACGCGTGCGGTCGAGCCGGTGGCGCCGCTCGTCCTCGGTCAGCTCCACCCACAGCCGCACCGTCTCCTGCCACGCCTCGGGCACCGCGCCCCCGGGCAGCCGCGACTCGCCCGCGGTGTCCCGGCGCGCCTCGAACACCAGCGTGGAGACGACGGCGGCGAGTTCGGCCGGGCCGAGACCACGCCACACGCCGTGCCGGATGCACTCGGCGGCCAGCAGATCGGACTCGCTGTAGAGCCGGGTCAGGCGCCGGCCGTGCTCGGTGACGCGGTCTTCGCCGTCCCCGGCCGACTCCGGGCCCAGGTACCCGCGCTCACCCAGCAGCGCCAGGATCCGGTCGAACGCGCGCGCCAGCGAGTGCGTGGTCGCGGCCACCTTCCGTTCCAGCTGCTGGGTTTCCGCGGTCAGCCGCTGGTACCGCTCGACCCAGCGCAGGTTCGCCTCGCGCTCGGCCAGCCCGTGGCCCGGGTGGGCGCGCAGGGCCCGCCGCAGCGCGGCCAGCTCGCCGTCCTCGTTGGCCCCGGACCGCCGCTTCTGCCTGCCCGGCAACGAAATCCCGGCGTTGCGCAGCGTCGAAGCGATGTCGCGCCGGGTCTTCGGCGAACGCAGCTCGATGTGCCGCGGCAGCTTGATGTGCCCCAGCGCCTCGACCGGCGCCGGGAAGTCGGCCACCGAAAGCGGCCCGGACCAGCGGTCCTCGGTCACCACGACCGGACGCGGTTCGCGGATCGGGTCCAGCCCCGGGTCCACCACCACGGCGAGCCCGGCGCGGCGCCCCGCGGGCACCGCGATGACGTCCCCCTTGCGCAGCTTCTCCAGCGACTCCGCGGTCCCCGCCCGCCGCGCCGACGTGTTCTGCCGCGACAGCGCCTTCTCCCGCGCCGAGATCTTCGCCCGCAGCTCGACGTACTCCAGCATCTCGTCGAAGTCACCGGTGATGGCGGCCGCGTACCCCTTGAGGGCTTCCTTGTTCCGCTCGATCCGGCGCGCCGTGCCGACCACCGACCGGTCGGCCTGGAACTGCGCGAACGACTGCTCCAGCAGCTCCCGCGCCTCGGCCGCGCCGACCTGCGCGACCAGGTTCACGGCCATGTTGTAGCCCGGCCGGAACGACGACCGCAGCGGGTAGGTCCGGGTCGACGCGAGCCCGGCGACCTGCTTCGGGTCCACCCCGGGCTGCCACGCGACCACCGCGTGGCCCTCGACGTCGATCCCGCGCCGCCCGGCCCGGCCGGTCAGCTGCGTGTACTCCCCCGGCGTCAGGTCGACGTGCGCTTCGCCGTTGTACTTCACCAGGCGTTCCAGCACGACGGTGCGCGCCGGCATGTTGATCCCCAGCGCCAGGGTCTCGGTCGCGAACACGACCTTCACCAAGCCGCGGACGAACAGCTCCTCGACGGTCTCCTTGAACGCCGGCAGCAGCCCGGCGTGGTGCCCGGCGATGCCGCGCTCAAGCGCTTCCCGCCACTCCCAGTAGCCGAGCACGCCTAGATCGCCCTCGGGCAGCTCCGACGTCCGCGCGTCGATCACCCGGCGGATCTCCTCGACCTCGCCGGGACCGTTCAGCCGCAGCCCGGACCGCACGCACTGCGCCACCGCGGCGTCACAGCCCGCACGGGAGAAGATGAACACGATCGCCGGCAGCAGCCCGGCCCGGTCCAGCTGCTCGACGACCTCGACGCGCGACGGCGGCCGGAACCGCGGCATCCGCGACGGCGCACCCCGGCGCCCGCGCGGCCCGCGGAACCCGGCCGGCGCGTACTGGCGGCCGATCTCCTCGGTGCGGCGCAGCAGGGTCGGGTTGATCCGCAGTTCGGCGCCGGGCAGGTGGACGTCTTCGCCGGCGAAAAGGTCCAGCAGCCGGTTCCCGACCAGCATGTGCTGCCACAGCGGCACCGGCCGGTGCTCGTCGACGACGACCGTGGTGTCGCCGCGCACCTCGACCAGCCACTCGCCGAACTCCTCGGCGTTGCTGACGGTCGCCGACAGCCCGACCACGCGGACGTGCTCGGGCAGGTGCAGGATCACCTCTTCCCAGACCGCGCCGCGGAACCGGTCGGCGAGGTAGTGGACCTCGTCCATGACGACGTAACCGAGGTCGGTGATCGTCGAGGAGCCGGCGTAGAGCATGTTCCGCAGCACCTCGGTGGTCATCACGACCACCTGGGCGTTGCCGTTGATCGAGGAGTCCCCGGTCAGCAGGCCGACGGCGTCGGCGCCGTGGCGCGCGACCAGGTCGGTGTACTTCTGGTTCGACAGCGCCTTGATCGGCGTGGTGTAGAAGCACTTGCGGCCCTCGGCCAGCGCCAGGTGCACGGCGAACTCGCCGACGACGGTCTTGCCCGCCCCGGTGGGCGCGCAGACCAGCACACCGTGGCCGCCTTCGAGGGCTTCGCACCCCCGGATCTGGAAATCGTCGAACTCGAAGGACGCCTCCGCGGCGAAGCGCGTCAGCTGGGGGTACTTCCCACGGCGCGAGGAGGCCGCATAGGCCTCGGCCGGGGACGGAGAAGGGCTACTGGCCACCTCGTCAGGGTTTCACACCTCCCCGTCGTTCCGCACGCCGCGTGACCGACGGCGTGGCGTGCCCCGCGGTATAGGGCGTTATACACATGAATCTGCACCGGGAACCGGATCGCCGGCGGGTGCGTCGGAGCGGCGGAAGGAGGTCCCGATGACCGAACCGTGCCCGAGCTGCGGGCAGCTGGACCAGGTGCAGCACGTGCCGGCGGTCTACCACGGCGGGCACTCCTTCTACCGCGGCCAGGGCCCGATGGTCGCCGTCCCCGCCGGCGACAGCGTCGTCTACACGCACAGCCAGGTCAGCGGGATCTCGGTCACCGCGGTCGCCCGCTCCCTCGACCCCTTTCCCCCACCGCGCCGCAGCGGCGGCCTGATGGCGGCCGTGATCGTGCTGGCGCTGGTCGGCGGCTGTTTCCTGCTGCTGCCGTTCTCGGCGGCCGACGACCCGCCGCCCGGCGGGGAGGGTGCCCGGGCGCTGGGCTACGCGGTGCTCTCGCTGCCGGCGTTCGGGGTGTACCTCGCCGTGGGCGTGCTGGTCTGGCTCTACGTCCGCCGCGTGCGGGCGCACCGCAAGCAGCAGAAGGGCGTGCCGGCGGCCCAGCAGGTGTGGGAGCAGGGCTGGTTCTGCCACCGCTGCGGCGGGGTGTACTTCGCCGACACGGGACGGCTGCTGACCCCGGCCCACTTCCGCCAGCTGGTAGCCCGCGCGGGCGGCTACGACAGCTAGGGCCTGTATCGATCAACGACCAAGAAGATCGAGAACACCGGGGACCTCGTGGTCGGCTCGCCCTGGCGTGACGTCCCGCCCGCATCGGCTGCTGGCAAACCGTCTACGGCCTGTTCCGGCGCCGGCAGCGCACCGGTGTGGGCGCTGATCCTGGCGGCGTTGCAGACCCGGGCGGATGCCGCCGGGCTGATCATCTGGGACGTCAGCGTCGATTCCACGATCAACCGGGCCCACCCAGCACGCCGCCGGCGCCCGAGCCGGCCGATCACGCGCTGGGCCGGCCGCGGGGCGGCTGGACCACCAAGCTGCACCTGGCCACCGAGCAAGGACACAAACCACTCTCGCTGCTGGTGACCGTGGGGCAGCGAGGTGATTCGCCGCAGTTCGAGGCGGTATTGGCCGGGATCAAGATCACCGTGCCGGCGGTGGACGGCCACCCGCGTTCGATCCGCAGATCTACAAGCAGCGGCACGCGTTCGAGTGTGAGATCAACCGGGGCGTGGCCACGCGGTTCGACAAGCTCGCGGTTCGCTACGAGGCGACTGTGCACGTCGCGGCGATCAACGAGAAACTGGCCCTAAGCGAGCACCGTCAGGGCGCCCGGGACGCAGCTGACCGTCACCGGGACCGTGCCCTGGGGCTCGCCGTCGGCGTACGCGGGCCAGCTGTTGCCGGTCAGGGCGACCGAGCGGGCGCGCAGCGTGCGGACCGCCGGGTGGGTGACGTGCTTGCCCGTGCGCAGGCCCGGGAGCATCCGCATCAGGCCGCGGCGGGTGGCGTGGCCGATGATCGTCACGTCGAAGACGCCGTCCTCGGGGTCGGCCGTGGGGCAGATCGGGACGCCGCCGCCGTAGAAGCGCGTGTTGCCGATCGCGACCAGGGTCGCGTCGAGCTCGATCCGCGCGGTGCCGGTGTCGATGACCACCGGGCGGGAGCGGAAGGACGCCAGCTCGGCCAGGATCGCCAGGTCGTAGCGGCGGGGCCCGGACGGCCAGCGCATCCGGTTGGCGCGTTCGTTGACGCTCGCGTCGAAGCCGGCGCACAGGACGGTCGCGAACCAGGTGTCGCCGATCCGGCCGAGGTCGAGCCGCCGCCGCGCGCCCGATTTCAGGGCCGCCACCAGCGCGTCGACCGCCGCCAACGGCTCGGCCGGGACGCCGAGGGCGCGGGCGAAGTCGTTGCCGGTGCCCGCCGGGACCAGGCCGAGGGCCACGTCGTGGCTGGCGCAGAACTGGACGCCCTGGTGGGCGGCGCCGTCACCGCCGAGGACGATCAGCACGTCCAGGCCCGCGTCGTGGGAGGTCCGCATCAGCTCGCGGGACTCCTCGACGGAGTTGGCGACCAGCACGTCGAGCCGGTCGACGGCGGCCCGCAGCCGCTCCGCGACCGTGTCGGCGATCCGGGCGGCGGCGCCGTGCCCCGAGGCCGGGTGCACGGCGAGCGCGGCGTGGATCCCCACTACGTGACGTCGTCGGTGCTCGACCGGCCACCGGAAGCGGTCGGCGTGGACGGCTCGTCGTCGACGGTGCTCGGCGTGTAGTCGAACGGCGCGGCCTCGTCGTCGGCCAGCTTGTCCCAGCCCTCGTCGCCGCGGGACTTTTCGAGCTTGCGGTCGTGGAAGCGGGCCATCTGCACGGCGATCTCGAACAGCACGGTGAGCGCACCGGCCAGGCCGAGCATGGAGAACGGGTCGGAACCGGGGGTCGCGAACGCCGCGAAGACGAACAGCGCGAACACGATGCCGCGCCGCCACTTCTTCAGCTGCACGTACTTGACCACGCCGACGCGGTTGAGCATCACCACCAGCAGCGGGAGCTCGAAACTGATCCCGAAGATGATCAGCAGCGACAGCAGGAACGAGATGTACTTGTCCGCGGTGAGCGCGGTGACGAACGCGTCCTGCCCGAAGCCCATCAGCAGCTGCAGGGCGTGCGGGAAGAGGATGTAGGCGAGCACGGCGCCCGTGGCGAACAGCACCGAGGCGAACCCGACGAACGTCAGCGCGTACTTGCGCTCCTTGCTGTACAACCCCGGCGCGATGAACGCCCAGATCTGGTACAGCCAGGCCGGCGAGAGCAGCACGGCACCGGCCGCGATGCCGACCTTCAGCTGCGTCATGAACGCCTCGAACGGCACGGTCTGCAGCAGCCGGCACCCTTCGGCGCTGTCGAGCCGCCGGTTCGGCGGGATGGCGCAGTACGGGTCCTTCACCAGGTCGCCGAGCGACGGAATCGGGCCGACCTTGGTGCCGAACCAGATGAACCCGAGGATCCCGCCGAGCACGACCGCGAGCATCGCGAAGCCGAGACGGCGGCGGAACTCGTAGATGTGCTCGATGAGCGTCATCGTGCCGTCGGGGTTCACGCGACGGCTGCGCTTGCGCCGCTTCGACCGGCGGCTGTCACCGTTTCCGGAGGCGGATTCCGCCACGGGTTGTTCCGTTCTCGTCGGAGTCCGCCGGAGCGCGCCGCTTCGGGCGCGCTCCGTGGACCGGGGACCGGGTGTGGCCTAGCCGCTCAGCTGGCGTTCTTCTGCGGCTGGTCGGCGGCCTGCTGCTGCTTCTTCAGCTCGTCGAGCTGCCGCTGCAGGTCGGCGACCTGCTGGTCGGTCGAAGCCGGTGCGACGGGCTTGGCCGGGATCTGCTTCGTCTCGACCGGCTCCGCGTCCTCGGTCGCCGCGGCCTTGTCGCCGGTGAGGTCCTTGGTCTCGGCCTTGAAGATCTTCATGGACTTGCCGATGGACCGGGCCGCGTCGGGAAGCCGCTTGGCCCCGAACAGCAGCACGACGACGAGCACCAAGATGATCAAATGCCACGGCTGCAATCCGTTCAGCATGGTGGCCTCCTATCTGCGTCTGGTAGGGATGTTACTGGTTTTCGGGTTTCCGGCGGCGCTCCGCGAAAGCGACGCGCAGCGCGGCCGACCGGGCGCGGATCATCCCCGTCCGGTCCTGGGTGTTCGTAGCCACCATGCTTGCGGTCTGCCGGAAGGCACGCAAGACCTTCACGGTCCGGACCAGCAGGACGACGAGCAGCAGCAGTCCGATCGCGGCGAGCACGACGGTGGGCAGGTACGGCACGCGCACCAGCCTAGTGGTCACAGGTTGACGGAAGGTGACGGGCTCGGGCCACCGCGTCGGCGGCGCGGCGGCCGACTTCGGACGCGAGGTCCGCCGGACTCTCGACCAGCACTTCCCCGCCCTGGCCGAGCACCAGGCGCACCATCCAGGACTGGTCGGCGTAGCGCATCCGGATCCGCAGCCGGCCGCCCGCGAGCTCGTCGAGCTCCTCGCACGGGTAGTACTCGGCTACCCAGCGTGCATCCGGGTCGAGGACCAGCACCGCCTCCCGCTGATCGGGACGCTGGCGGAAGACACCGTCGGAGATGTCGGTCGGGTGGGCGTGCGCGGGCGGCCGCGACGGCTCGCCGAGGACCGTGAGCTCGTCGATCCGGTCGAGCCGGAACAGCCGGACGCCCTCGGCGCGGCGGCACCAGGCTTCGAGGTAGCCGACCGCCTGGACGATCAGCAGCCGCATCGGGTCGACCGTGCGCTCGGTGATCTGGTCCTTCGACGCGGTGTAGTAGCGGATCCGCAGCGCCCGGCCGTCCTGCAGGGCCCGGGCGACCTGCTCGCGGGTCCGCGCGGTCTTCTCGCCCTCGCGCACTCCCCCGCCGACGACCACGCCGGCGGGCTGCGCCTGCCCCGCCGCGGCCTCGATCTTGGCGATGGAGCGGCGGACGGCGTCGCCGTCGACCACGCCCGGCGTTTCGGCCAGCGCCCGCAGCGCCACGAGCAGCGCGGTCGCCTCACCGCCGGTGAGCCGCAGCGGGCGGTTCATGCCGGCGTCGTGGGTGACGACGATCGTGTCGCCTTCGAAGGACAGGTCGATCAGGTCGCCGGGCCCGTAGCCGGGCAGCCCGCACATCCACAGCAGCTCGAGGTCCTTGCGCAGCTGCTTCGGCGTGACGTCGAAGTCGTGCGCCGCCTCGTCGATGCGGATGCCGGGGCGCGCCAGCAGGTACGGCACGAGCGCGAGCAGTCTCGGCATCCGGTCGGTGGACCCGCTCACAGCGCGCTCACCTGCCGGGCGACGACGGCTTCCAGCCGGTCCTGGACCGACTTCGCCAGCACGTCCGGTTCGAGGACGACGACGTCGGGTCCCTGCGCGCTGATCCAGTCGGCCGCCGACTCCGGGTAGAGCAGGCCGATCTCGACCAGGTCGCCTTCATCGCCGTCGACGGTCGCGCGCCCCACCACGGTGCCGCGGCGGCGGACGCCCGCGGCGCGGCCGTCGGCGACCCAGACCCGGGCGGTGGTGACCGGCGCGGGTTCGCTGCCGCCGGTGGCCGTGACGAGCTTGAGCAGGTTGACGCCCTCGGGGCGGCGCACCTCGCCGGGCTTGCCGACCGGGCGGACCTGGCCGGTGACGCGGGAGAGGCGGAAGCAGCGGGTGGCGCCGCGGTCGCGGTCGTGCCCGACGACGTACCAGCGGGCCCGCCACGACACCACGCCCCACGGCTCGAGCGTGCGCATGATGCGTTCGGGCGAGCCGCTGCGGCGGTATTCGAAGCGCACGGCCTGCCCGCTCTGGACCGCGGCCAGCAGCGGCCCGAACGCCGGTTCGGCACGCACCCGCGGTTCGACGACGGTGGGCGCCTGGTCGTCGACCTCCAGGCCGGCCGCGCGCAGCTTCACCAGCGCGCCCTGCGCCTGGCCGGTCAGCTCCGGCGAGTCCCACAGCCGCGACGCGAGCGCGACCGCGGCGGCTTCGTCGGGGGCGAGGTCGATCTCGCCGAGTTCGTAGTCGCGGCGGGCGATGCGGTAGCCCTCGATGGCGTCGAACGCGGAGTTGCGGCCGGTCTCCAGGGGGATGCCGAGTTCGCGGAGCTCGGTCTTGTCCCGCTCGAACATCCGGAAGTAGGCCTCGTCGCTCGCCGCGTCGCCGTAACCGGGCACGATGCCGCGGATCCGCTCGGCGGTCAGGTACTGCCGGGTGGACAGGAGGGCCAGCACGAGGTTGACCAGCCGTTCGGCGCGGGCGGTGGACACCCGGTAGAGCCTAGCCCGCGCCGCCCGGCCCGATCGTGAGGTCCGGTGTACGCGCGTCGTAATCGGTGCGCGCGGCGTCGACGGCGTCGAAGTTCGCCTCCGCCCAGTCCTTGAACCCGGCCACCAGCGCGCGCAGCGATTCCCCCAGTGGCGTAAGGGAATAGTCGACGCGGACGGGAACCGAAGGCGTCACCTCGCGGTGCACGAGACCGTCGCGTTCGAGCACCCGCAGGGTCTGGGTGAGCATCTTCTGGCTGACGCCGGCGATGCGCCGCGAAAGGTCGCTGTAGCGCTGCGGCCCGTCACCGAGCGCGACCAGGATCAGGCTGACCCACTTGCCGGCGATCTCGTCCAGCAGCTTCCGGGTCGGGCAGGCGGCGAGGTAGGCGTCGTAGGCGGCCTTTTCGGCGTGCCGCCGCTGTTCCGCCGTGCGCGTGGGCACCGGGCGAACCTCCTGGTACGGGGGGAACCTGCGAGTGCGTACTTCCCGTTGGAGAGTAGCTCCCCATACGGTCGCGGGGAAGGAGGTCCGATCGTGAGGGAGCAGAGGATGCGCGCGGTGGTGGTCCGGCGGTTCGGTGGCCCGGCGGTACTGGAGGTGGCTGAAGTCCCGGTGCCGGAGCCGGGTCCGGGGCAGGTGCGGATCCGGGTGGCGGCGGCCGCGGTCAACCCGGTCGACCTCGCGACGCGGGCCGGGATCCTGACCGCAGCGGGCGTGATCCCGCCGCGGGAGGTGCTCGGCCTGGGCTGGGACGTCGCGGGTGACGTCGACGCCGCCGGCCCGGGCGCGCGGTTCCGGCCCGGGGACACCGTGCTCGGCCTGCGCGACCGGATCGCGCTCCCGCTCGGCGCCTACGCCGACTACGTCGTTCTCGACGCCTCCGCCGTCGCTCTCGCGCCCCCTGGCGTCTCCCCCGTCGAAGCCGCCACCCTCCCGCTCAACGCGCTGACCGCGGCCCAGGCGCTCGACCTCGTCGAGAGCGCCGGGGCCGTGCTGGTCACCGGGGCGGCGGGCGCGGTCGGCGGGTACGCCGTCGCCCTCGCGCACGCCCGGGGGCGCCAGGTCGTCGCCGTCGCGGGCGAAGCCGACGAGGCCATCGTCCGGGGGTTCGGCGCCGACGAGTTCGTCCCGCGCGGCCGGGACCTCGGTGAACGCGTGCGAGCTCTGGTCCCCGGCGGGGTGGACGCCGTCCTCGACACCGCGCTCCTCGGGCTGGACGCGCTCGACGCCGTCCGGGGCGGCGGCGAGTTCGTCGCTTTCGCCGCCGGGGCCGCCCCGATCCCGCTGCGCGGCGTCCGCGTCCGCACCGTGTGGATCCGCGCCGACGGCGAACGGCTCGCCGGGCTGGCCACGACCCTCCGGCCACGGGTCGCCGGCGTCCTCCCGCTCGAGAAAGCCCCGGAAGCGCACGAACGGCTGGCCGCGGGCGGGGTGCGTGGCAGGCTCGTCCTGACTCCCTAGCCTGGACGGCATGGATGATCGCGTACTCCTCATCACCGGTGCCTCGCGCGGGCTCGGCGCCGCCACCGCGCGGCTGGCCGCCGAAGCCGGGTTCAAGGTCGCGCTCGTGGCGCGCAGGGCCGAGTCCGTCACGGCGCTCGCCGCCGAGCTGGGCGAAGACCGGGCCCTCGCGCTCGGCGCCGACGTCGGCGACTGGCCGAGCGTCTCCGGGGCCGTCACGCGGGCCGTCGAGCGGTTCGGGCGGCTCGACGCGGCCTTCGCCAACGCCGGGATCGGCGTCGGGACGTCGTTCTTCGGCGACGACGACCCCGATCCGCGGGCGTGGGAGGAGATGGTGCGCACCAACGTCCTCGGCGCCGCCTACACCGCCCGCGCGGTGCTGCCCGCGCTGAAGGGAACCGCCGGGCACCTGCTGATCACCGGCTCGGTCGCGGGCCGCTACATCCGCAACGCCAGCCTCTACTCGGCGACGAAGTGGGCGGTGACCGGGATGGCGGGCGCGATCCGTGAGGAGGCCGTCGGCACCGGCGTCCGGGTCACGCTGATCAACCCGGGCATCACCGACACCGACATCCTCACCGACGAGCAGCGCACGAAGCCGATGCTGGCGGCCGGGGACGTCGCCCGCGCGGTGCTGTACGCCCTCCAGCAGCCGCCCTCGGTCGACGTCAACGAGATCATGGTCCGCCCGACCGGCCAGGTGCTCTAGCGGCTCAGGCGGGCGACGCGGCCTTGGACACCACTGGCCCAGCAGGCCGCGCCGGCGCAGTCGACGCTGTCGAAGCTGCCGTCGTCGAACCGGGTCCAGTGCCGGCCGCCGTCGGGGCTGAGGTCGCTGCCACCGGGGCCGACCGCGAGCACGGTCCCGCCGCGCCAGGCCAGCCCGGAGCGGTACCCGGCGGGGTACTGCCCCGGGGTGGTCCAGGTGCGGCCGCGGTCGCGGGTCAGCGCGACGGCCGGGCCGGGCGCGTCCGGGCTCGCGAAGTCGCCGCCGATCGCGACCCCCTGTGACAGCGAGCGGAAGGCGAGGGCGAACACGCCCGCCGAGGGACTGCTCGGCAACGGCGTGCCGGAGGCGGTCCAGTGGCGGCCGCCGTCACCGGAGTGCAGGACGCGGGCGGTGGCACCGCCGCCGGTCGCGAGCCAGGCGTCGAACGGCCCCGAGGTGGTGATGCACTGACCGCTGGCCGCGAAGCCCGCCTCGCCGGGCAGGGCGGGCGGGAAGCCGCTGTCGGGGACCTGCCGCCAGCTGCGGCCGCCGTCGAAGGTGGCCTGCACGCGGAAGTGCCCGTCGACCGGGTCGCTCATCGCCAGGCCGCGCCACGGGTCGAAGAAGGCGAGGCAGTCGTAGAACGCGGCCGCGTCGGTGTTCTGGAACGCAAGGCGCCAGTGCGCACCGCCGTCGTCGGTCCGGTAGACGCGTGAATCGGTGCCGGGACCGATCGACAGCGTCACGGCGTGGTCGGCGTCGAAGGCCTCGATGTCGCGGAACTGGAGGGTCTCGGTGCCGGGCGGCCCGACGGACTTCCAGGTGGCCCCGCCGTCGGTGGTGCGCAGGACGGTCCCCTGGGTCCCGCTGACCCACGCGACGCGGGCGCTGACCGCGGAGAGGCCGCGGAACTGAGCGGTGACGCCGGTCGGTTTCAGCTCCCACTTCGGCGGGTGCTCCCCCGCCGAAGCCGGTGCCGCGACGGAGACCAGCAGGGCGAGCACGAGCAGCACGACACGCATGAGGCGATCCTGCCGCACCCGCCCGGCGACTTTCGTAGGGACACCGGGCGGGTGCGCCGGACTAGAGCGAGCTGATCAGGCGTTCCACGCGCTCGTCGACCGAGCGGAACGGGTCCTTGCACAGGACCGTGCGCTGGGCCTGGTCGTTCAGCTTCAGGTGCACCCAGTCGACCGTGAAGTCGCGGCCCGCGGCCTGGGCGGCGGCGATGAAGTCGCCGCGCAGCTTCGCGCGGGTCGTCTGGGGCGGGGTGTCCTTGGCGGCCTCGATCTCGCCGTCGTCGGTGACCCGGCGGACCAGGCCCTTGCGCTGCAGCAGGTCGAAGATGCCCCGGCCGCGGCGGATGTCATGGTAGGCGAGGTCGAGCTGCGCGATCCGCGGGCTGGACAGGTCGAGGTCGTGCTTGTGCCGGTAGCGCTCGACCAGCCGGTGCTTGATCGCCCAGTCGATCTCGGTGTCGATCTTGCCGAAGTCCTGCTGCTCGACCGCGTCGAGCGCCCTGCCCCACAGCTCGATCACGCGCTCGTTCGCCGGCGTCGTGCCGTTCTCCTTGAGGTGCTGGACGGCCCGGGCGTGGTATTCGCGCTGGATGTCCAGCGCCGACGCCTCGCGCCCGCCGGCGAGGCGCACCTGGCGGCGGCCGGTGAGGTCGTGGCTGATCTCGCGGATCGCCCGGATCGGGTTGTCCAGGGTGAAGTCGCGGAACTGGACGCCGGCCTCGATCATCTCGAGCACCAGGTTCGCCGAGCCGACCTTGAGCATGGTCGTCGGCTCGGCCATGTTCGAGTCGCCGACGATGACGTGCAGGCGCCGGTAGCGCTCGGCGTCGGCGTGCGGCTCGTCGCGGGTGTTGATGATCGGCCGCGAGCGGGTGGTCGCGCTCGAGACGCCCTCCCAGATGTGTTCCGCACGCTGGGAGAGGCAGTAGACCGCCCCGCGCGGCGTCTGGAGCACCTTCCCGGCGCCGCAGATGAGCTGCCGGGTCACCAGGAAGGGCAGGAGCACATCCGCGATCCGGGAGAACTCACCCGCGCGGGTCACCAGGTAGTTCTCGTGGCAGCCGTAGGAGTTGCCCGCGGAGTCGGTGTTGTTCTTGAACAGGAAGATGTCGCCGCCGATGCCCTCGTCGGCGAGCCGCCGTTCGGCGTCGACCAGCAGGTCCTCGAGGATGCGCTCCCCGGCCTTGTCGTGCGTGACCAGCTGGACGAGGTCGTCGCACTCGGCCGTCGCGTACTCGGGGTGCGACCCGACGTCCAGGTAGAGCCGTGAGCCGTTCGACAGGAAGACGTTCGATGAGCGTCCCCAGGACACGACCCGCCGGAAGAGGTAGCGCGCCACCTCGTCGGGCGAGAGCCTGCGCTGTCCGTGGAAGGTGCACGTGACCCCGAACTCGGTCTCGATGCCAAAGATCCGCCGCTGCATTCCACCAGAGTAGGCGCTGGACCCCCTTCGACGGTGCGCCGTTCGGGCGTCGACACGCCCCCGGTATGCCACAGACGGTGAAAACTCCCCGATTCAGGCACGATTGGAGCACTGCTCTTGACGTACCGGGGAAGGCGACTCCTTGACACACCAGCTCATCCAGGCCTTCCGGCGGGTCGGGCGCACCGACCGCGCCCTGATGCACCGCAGCGCCTCGCTACCGGCCACCAAGGCCGACGACGCGCTGATGGTGCTGTCCAGATCGGCGAACAAGTCCCGCCTGTGGTGGGGCGTCGCGGCGCTGCTGGCCGCGCGGAAGGGCCCCACCAGGCGGGCCGCGCTGCGCGGGGTCGTCGCGATCGCCGGTGCCAGCGCCGTCGCGAACCTCATCGGGAAGCCGTTGTTCCCGCGCCGCCGCCCCGCCGAGGAAGAAGTGCCCATGCACCGCCGCCTGCGGAAACGCCCGACCTCGTCGTCGTTCCCGTCCGGGCACTCGGCGTCCGCGGCCGCGTTCGCGACGGCGGTGGCGCTGGAGTCGCCGCGCGCCGGGCTCGCCGTGGCCCCGCTGGCGCTGGCCGTCGCCTACTCGCGGGTGCACACCGGGGTGCACTGGCCCTCCGACGTCGGCGTCGGCCTGGCCATCGGCACCGGGGTGGGCCTGGCCACCCGGCACTGGTGGCCGCTGCACGACGACGTCCCCGCGCGCACGGCCCACGACGCCGACGCGCCCGAGATGGTCGACGGCGACGACATGCTCGTGCTGGTCAACCCGAAGTCCGGGATCGACGGCCAGGACCCGACCGAGGACGCCCGGCACGCCTGGCCGAAGGCCGAGATCCTCTACCCGGACCCCGAGCAGGACCTGATCGCCCAGCTCGAGAGCGAGATCGACGCCCGCGGGACGGTCCGCGCGCTCGGTGTCGCGGGCGGCGACGGCACCGTCGCCGCGGTCGCCGCGGTCGCCGCCGAACGCGACCTGCCGCTCGCCCTGATCCCGGCGGGCACGCTCAACCACTTCGCCCGCGACGTCGGCGTCAGCTCCATGCCCGACGCGGACGCCGCGACCGAGCTCGGCAACGCCGTCGGCATCGACCTCGGCGAGGTGGAGATCGAGGAAAGCGACGGAGACACCGCGCATCGCTGGTTCGTCAACACCGCCAGCCTCGGCGGCTACCCGGAGATGGTGCGGCTGCGGGAGAAGCTCCAGGAGAAGCACCCCAAGTGGCCGTCGGCGGCGATCGCGCTGACCCGGACGCTGCGGCACGCCAAGCCGCTGACCGTCCGGCTCAACGGGAAGCTCACGCAGGTGTGGCTGCTCTTCGTCGGCAACGGGACGTACGCGCCGAAGGGGTTCGCCCCCAGCCGGCGGCCCGCGCTCGACACGGGCCTGCTGGACATCCGGTACCTGCGCGCCGACCTGCCGTACTCGCGCGCCCGGTTCCTGGCCGCGATGCTCACGCGCACGCTGGCCGCCAGCCACGTCTACCAGGAGCTCGACCTGCCCGAACTGGACGTCGAACTGCTCGACGGCCACCGCCGCGTCGCCACCGACGGCGAAGTCGGCCCGCTCGGCAACCGGTTCCGCTTCCGGTCCCGCCCGAGCGCGCTCACCATCTACCGGCTTTAACGGCGCTTTACCTTCTCTCAACGAACCCACAGGCACCGCTGGCTAGCTTCGTGATCGAGATGCGGGCGATCATGCCCGTGGCCAGGGGACGAGCGGGGACGAGATGGACGGGCACGGGGTGGCGCGCGCCTTTCACGGCGCCGCCACCGATCCGGTGCTGCCGGGCGACGTGACCGCCCGGGCCCGCGACCTGGGCCCGCTCGAGTCACCGTTCATCTGGCTGGCCCTCGCTTCGGCCGCCGTCGCCGTGCTCGCCGTGGTCGTCGCGCTCTGGTACCGCCGCCGGGTGCGGCGCTGGGGGTTCACCGCGTTCGGCGTGCTCCTGCTGCTCGCCGCGGTGACCGCGCTGAACAGCTACGTCGGGTACGTCCGCACGTCCGACGACCTCGCACGCCTGCTCCAGAGGGGCCCCGGGCCGGTGAACCTGGCCGGGCGCCTGCTCGACGACGGCAAGGAAGCCCCGTCGGCGCCGCGGCCCAGCACGGCGACCGGGACCGCGACCACGGGCGCCGGCCAGCGCGTCGACGTGCTGAACGTGCCCGACCCCGCGCACGGCGTCCCGTCGGGCAGCAACTACGTCGTCCTGCCGCCGGGCTACGACAAGGACACCGCCCGCCGCTACCCGGTCGTCTACCTCATCCACGGCTACCCGTTCGGCGGCCCCCGCGACTGGCTCACCTCCGGCGACGCGCCCGGGACGCTCCTGGCGCTGCAGCAGGCCGGCGTCATCGAACCGATGATCGTGGTCAGCGTCGACCTGACCGCCGGCGTCCCCAGCACCGACTGGGAGTGCCTCGACGTCCCGAACGGCCCCCAGCTGGAGACGTACCTGACGGCGACCGTGGTCCCGGCCGTCGACCACCACTACCGCACCCTCGCCGACCGCGGCCACCGCGCGCTGGGCGGCATGTCCGGCGGCGGCTTCGGCGCGCTGAACATCGGGCTGCACCACGTCGACGAGTTCGCGACCCTGGTGATCGCCCTGCCCTACGACGACCTCAACGACTCGGTCGGCATCCTGGCCGGCAACCAGGCCGTGATCGCCGCCAACACCCCGCGCCGCTACCTGCCGACCATGAAGTTCACCGCGCCGGTCTCGGTGATGCTGGCGGTCGGCACCGGCGCACCGACCGACGTGACGACGGCCCGCCGCATCGCGGACGCCCTGCGTGCGAGGGGCCAGGAGGCGGTGGTGCACGCCGAGCGCGGCTTCAACCACACCTGGCACACGGCGCGGGCGACGCTGCCGTACCTGCTGGCGTTCGCCGACCAGAACTTCCGGGCCTCCCCCGCGACGTCGTGAAAGCCGGTTGCGCCGCCCGGGACCCTGGAGCATGGACCTCGCGACGCACTACGCCACCGGACCCGACGAAGCCCGCCGCCTCACCCGCACCCCGCACGGCAGGCTCGAGTTCCTCCGCACCCGGGAGCTGATCCGCCGCTTCCTGCCCCCGCGCGCCCGGGTCCTCGACGCCGGGGGCGGCACCGGCGTCCACGCGGCCTGGCTGGCCGCCGACGGGCACGAGGTGCACCTGCTCGACCCGGTACCGGCCCACGCCGGCCAGGCACGCCGGCACCCCGGCGTCACCGCCGCGATCGCCGACGCCCGCGCGCTGCCCGTGGCGGGTTCCCGCTGCGACGCCGTGCTGCTCCTCGGTCCGCTGTACCACCTCGTCGAGCGGGCGGACCGCGCTCGGGCGCTCGCCGAAGCCCGCCGGGTGCTGCGCCCGGGCGGCCTCCTCGTGGCCGCGGGCATCAGCCGCTACCTGTCCCTGCTGGAGACCGCCACCACGGGCACCCTCACCCCGGACCGGGAGGAGCCGATCCGGGCGGTGATCACCACCGGCGCGTACGACGGCCACGCCGGGTTCGTCCCCACCCACTGGCACACCGCCACCGAACTCCACGGCGAAGTCTCGGACGCGGGGTTCACCGGCACGGCCGTCTTCGGCGTCGAAGGCCCCGCCTGGCCCGCGCTCGACGTCGCGGGCCTCGACCGCTTCGACGACCTGGCCGAGCCGGCCCTGCGCGCGGCCCGGATCGCCGAACGGGACCCGCACCTCGTCGACACGAGCGCCCACCTGCTCGCCTTCGCCCGCCGCTGAACGCGGAAGCGGGGCGCGGCCACCGGCCACGCCCCGCTTCCGTGCTTCTGAGTTACTCGCCTTCCGGCTTCGCCTCCGGCTCCTCGCCCGCCGGGTCCGGGACCGGGAGCAAGGCGTCCAGCGCTGTGCCGGTCAAGCGGCGGAACGCGCGGCGCGGGCGGTCGCGGTCCAGGACCGCCACCTCCAGCTTGATCGGGTCGGCTTCGCCGTTGCCGTTCGCCGCCGCCGCGGTCGACGAGCCGGACGAAGACGACGTCGTCGCCGTCGACGGCTGGGTCGGCGTGCGCAGCGCGGCCACCGCCACGCCGAGCGCCGCCTGCAGGTCCAGGCCGTCTTCGAAGGTTTCCTTCAGCTTCGCCGCGATCTTCTCGTTCTGCCCGCCCATGACCACGTACTGCGGCTCGTCGAAGATCGAGCCGTCGTAGGTCAGCCGGTACAGCTGGTCCTCCGCCGCGCTCGCGCCGACCTCCGCGACGCAGACCTCGACCTCGAACGGCTTCAGCTGCTCGGTGAAGATGCTGCCCAGCGTCGCCGCGTACGCGTTCGCCAGCGCCCGCGCGCTCACGTCGCGCCGGTCGTACTGGTAGCCCTTGAGGTCGGCGTGGCGGATGCCCGCCACACGCAGGTTCTCGAACTCGCTGTAGCGCCCGACCGCCGCGAACCCGATGCGGTCGTAGATCTCGGACACCTTGTGCAACGTCGCCGACGGGTTCTCCGCCACGAACAGCACGCCGCCCGCGTACTTCAGCACCACCACGCTCCGGCCGCGCGCGATGCCCTTGCGCGCCAGCTCGGAACGCTCCCGCATCAGCTGCTCGGGAGAGGCATACAACGGCATCGTCACGGTGTGCGCTCCAGGTCTTCCGGTGTTCCCATGTTCACTGTCGGCTCCGCGTCAGGCGAGCCGGCGCTGCTGGCGCTCGATCCGGCCGGCCACGACGGCCTCGGCGACCGCCGCGGTCTCCGACTCCGGCAGCTGCACGGCGCCGTGCTCCGCGGTGATCGTCACGACGCTCGGGAAGATGCGCCGCACGAGGTCCGGGCCGCCGGACGCGGTGTCGTCGTCCGCCGCGTCGTACAGCGCCTCGACCGCCACCCGGACCGCGCCTTCGACATCGGCGTCCGGGTCGTGCAGCTTCTTCAGCGCCGACTTCGCGAACAGCGAACCCGAGCCGATGCCCGCGTAGCCGCCGTTCTCCTCGTAGCGGCCGCCCGCGGCGTCGTACGAGACGATCCGGCCCGCGTGCTTGGCGTCCTCGGCCTCGAGGTCGTACCCCACGAACAGCGGGATCGCGGCCAGCCCGGCCATCGCCATCTCGAGGTTCGCCTTGACCATGCCGGCCAGCTTGTTCGTCTTGCCGTCCAGCGACAGCGAAACGCCCTCGATCTTTTCGTAGTGCGCCAGCT
The DNA here is from genome assembly GCF_023008405.1 of Amycolatopsis sp. FBCC-B4732. Lineage (NCBI taxonomy): Bacteria > Bacillati > Actinomycetota > Actinomycetes > Pseudonocardiales > Pseudonocardiaceae > Amycolatopsis > Amycolatopsis sp. FBCC-B4732. Next base: position 3,070,281 of record NZ_CP095376.1, on the reverse strand, counting down.
CGACCGCGTACAGCCGGACCATTTCCACGGCCAGCCCCGCCGTGCCCGCGATGCCGACCGCCGAGTACTCGTCGGTGACGTGCACCTTCTCGATGTCGCGGCTCGCGATCAGGTTCCCCGACGTCGCCCGCCGGTCACCCGCGATCAGCACGCCGCTCGCGAACGTGCAGGCCACGATCGTCGTCCCGTGCGGCACGCCCAGATCGGCCACACCACCCGTCACGCGCCGCTCCGGAAGCAGCTCCGGCGCCTGTACCCGCAAGAAGTCCGCAAACGACGACGTCGCCGACGAGAAGTACGCGGCAGGCAGCGCGGGACCCGAGATGCCCCTGGTGTTGTCCATACGTGCTCAAAAGTCCCATCTGTGCGGGCCGGAGCCCCGCGCGCGCCAACGGCCACGCGGAACCCCGGCCGCCGGCTGAACGGTCGGCAAGGGCGCAGTGCCCCGGTGCGGCTACTCGCCGCCCTTCTGCACGTAGGCCCGGACGAAGTCCTCGGCGTTCTCTTCGAGCACGTCGTCGATCTCGTCGAGGATCGTGTCGACGTCCTCGCCGAGCTTTTCGCGCCGCTCCTGACCCGCCGCGCCGGTGTCGTCGAACTCCTCGTCGGAGTCACCACCGCCGTGCTTTTCGATCTTTTCCTGGGCCATCTCGCCTCCCGGTGTGGCTGATGTTTCCTAGCCTACCCAGCGGCCCCGACATTCGGGGTCACGCCGCGATCGCTGGTGCGTCCCGCCTAGTCCGAACCGGTGAGCGCTTCGACCAGCTCCTCGGCGGTCGCCGCGTTGTCCAGCAACTTGCCGACGTGCGCCTTCGTCCCCCGCAACGGCTCCAGGGTCGGGATCCGCACCAGTGACTCCTTGCCCACGTCGAAGATGACCGAATCCCACGACGCGGCCGCGATCGACGCCGCGTACTTCTCCAGCGCCCGGCCCCGGAAGTACGCCCGGGTGTCCGACGGCGGGGTCGTGACCGCGGCGAGCACCTCCTCCTCGGAGACGAGCCGCTTCATCGAGCCGCGCGTCACCAGGCGGTTGTAGAGGCCCTTGGCCAGCCGCACGTCGGAGTACTGCAGGTCGACCAGGCGCAGCCGCGGCGCGCCCCAGGCCAGGCTGTCGCGCTGGCGGTAGCCCTCGAGCAGCCGCAGCTTCGCCGGCCAGTCCAGCCGGTCCGCGCACTCCTGCGGGTCGCGGGCCAGCGCGTCCAGCACCTCGCCCCAGACCCGCAGGACCTCCTTGGAGGCCTGGTCGGCGTCGATGCGCTCCAGGTTCTGCGAGGCGATCTCGTGGTAGGCGAACTGGAGGTCGAGGCCGGAGTACTTCTTGCCGTTCGCCAGCGCGACCTGGACCTTCAGTGTCGGGTCGTGGCTGATCTGGTGCACGGCCTTGACCGGCTCGTCGAGCTTCAGGTCGTCGAAGCGGATGCCCGACTCGATCAGGTCCAGCACCAGCGCCGTGGTGCCGACCTTCAGGTACGTCGAGTACTCCGACATGTTCGCGTCGCCGATGATGACGTGCAGCCGGCGGTACTTGTCCGCGTCCGCGTGCGGCTCGTCGCGCGTGTTGATGATCCCGCGCTTCAGCGTGGTCTCGAGGCCGACCTCGACCTCGATGTAGTCCGCACGCTGGGAGAGCTGGAACCCGGCCTCTTCACTCTGCTGGCCGATCCCGACCCGGCCCGAGCCGGTCACGACCTGCCGCGACGCGAAGAACGGCGTCAGCCCGGCGATCACCGCGGTGAACGGCGTCGACCGCGCCATCAGGTAGTTCTCGTGCGTGCCGTAGCTCGCGCCCTTGCCGTCGACGTTGTTCTTGTACAGCTGCAGCTGTGGCTGGCCGGGGACGGACGCCGCCTTCAGCGCGGCCTCCTCCATCACCCGTTCACCCGCCTTGTCCCAGATGACCGCGTCGCGCGCGTTCGTCACCTCGGGCGCCGAGTACTCCGGGTGCGCGTGGTCGACGTACAGCCGCGCCCCGTTGGTCAGGATGACGTTCGCCGCGCCCAGGTCCTCGACGTCCGGGTCGTGGCCCGGCCCGCCGGGGCCGGTCAGGTCGAACCCGCGCGCGTCCCGCAGCGGGCTCTCCACCTCGTAGTCCCACCGCGCCCGGCGGGCCCGCGGGATGTCGGCCGCGGCCGCGTAGGCCAGCACGACCTGGGTCGAGGTGAGTACCGGGTTCGCCGTCGCGTCGCCCGGCACGGAGATGCCGTACTCGACTTCGGTTCCCATGATCCGCCGCATGTCCCCACCCTACGGGGTCGGCCTAGTGGAACGATGCACCCATGCCAGGCAGTGACGAACTCGTTGCCCTCTATGACCAGGCGGGCTCGGTGGTCGGCGAGACCACCCGCGCCCGCGTCCGCGCCGAGGGCCTGTGGCACGCCGCCGGCGTCGTCCTGGTCCGTTCGGGTGACGGAAAAGCCGTTTACGTGCACCTCCGCACCCCGGGGAAGGACGTGTTCCCCTCCACTTGGGACTGCTGGGCCGGCGGCGTGGTCGCCGCGGGCGAGACGCCGGCCGAGTGCGCCCGCCGCGAGCTCGCCGAAGAGCTCGGCGTCCAAGGGGTGGAACCCGTTCCGCTGTTCACCAAGGTCTACGACGACGGCCGCAACCGCTGCCACAACTTCGCCTTCGAGGTCCGCTGGGACGGCCCGATCCACCACCAGGCCGAAGAGATCGTCGAAGGCCGCTGGATCCCGCTCGAAGAGCTGCGCGCCTGGATCGACGACCCGGCGCCGGCGCTGCCCTTCATCCCCGACGGCCGCGAAGGCGTCCAGGAGTGGTTCCGCCGCTACGGCTGAGCGGTGAGCTTCGCGGTCATGGCGGGCAGCAGGCGCTTGGCCGCGTCCACGGCCCGAGTCCCGGTGCTCGCCGAGACCGTCAGCTCGGACACGAGCGCTCCCTTGGCCAGCAACACCGTGCAGGTCTTGCCGTCGCTCCAGGCCTGCTGCCGCTCGACCCCGGGCTGGGCGGGAACGCCCACCAGCTTGCCAGGGGGGCACTCGTTGTCCGCGACAGCCTGGGCGGCCGAGGAGTCCGGGAACACCACGACGCGGTGGCTCAGCACCGACCCGCTGGGGTAGCGCCAGGTCGCCGTCCGGCTCCCCGCCGACGGCCCGTCCGCCAGACATCCCGCCACCTCGTTCGAGGCCGGTTGCACACCTTCCTCCGCGACGTCCGCGTCGGACAGCAGCGCGGGCTCCGCGAGCAGACCGGGATCGGCTTCGGGCGGCGTGACCGGGACGGCTTCCGCGGGGCTCACCGGCGTTTCGACGGTCGTGACCGGCGCGGACGTCGGCGCCGGATCGTCGTAGTACGTCTCGAGGTTGTTCGGATCGGGCCCTTCGCAGGCCGTCAGGCCCACCAGCGCGACGGCGGCCAACGCGACCACCTGACGATGACGCACCCGGCCTCCTGTCGTCGGTTTCGTGCCTGCGAAGGGTAGTGCAGCCGCTCAGTCCCACTGCAACGAGGACCGGTGTCGCCAGTACTCCTGCGGATCCTCGGCGAGGTCCGCGAGCGCGCCTCGCTCCTCGGCGCTCAGGGCAAGCGTGGTGGCCCGCAGGTTCGCCGCCAGCTGGGCCGGGCTCGCCGGGCCGATGACCGCGCGGTCCGCCCAGTCCTGGCCCAGCACCGCGGCCACGGCGACCGCGTCCGGCCCCGTGCCGTGCGCCGCGGCGATCTCCCGCACCACCGCCGGCGCCTCGACCGCGAGCCGGCCGTTGGCGAGGGTTTCCTTGACCAGGACCCGGTTTCCGGCCGCGCGCGCCGCTTCGAGGGCACGTCCGGCGGAGGGCTCCAGGAGGTTCCACGTCGACTGCACCGCCGAAAACACCGGCCGCCCGGCCACTTCCAGCGCGAACGCCCGCTCGATCGCGTCCGCCTGCCGCGGCCCGGACGTCGAGAACCCGACCGCCACGCCGTTCGCGGCGAGCTCCGCCAGCGCCGCCACCAAAGGTTCGTCGGTGAACAGTGGACTGTCCACAGTGAGCGAATGGACCTGGTAGAGCCCGACCCGCTCCCCCAGCAGCGCCAGGGTTTCCGCCCACTGCGCGGCGAACCGCGCCGCCGAGTGCTCCTTCACCTCGTGCACTTCGGCGTCGAGCCGCCACTGCCCGACGTAGGCGTAGCCCCACTTGCTCGAGATCTCGACGTCGGCGTGGCCGCGCTCGGTGAGCCAGCCGGCCAGGAACTCCTCCGAGCGCCCGTAGGACCGGGCGACGTCGACGTGCCGGACCCCGGCGGCGTAGGCGGCGTCGAGCACCTCGAACGTCGCCGCGCGCATCGATTCGACGTCCCGCGCCGGCGGCAGCGCCCCCTCGCGGCCCAGGTTGATGTACGCGGGCCTGCCGAGCGCCGCCAGGCCGAGCGCGATGCGGTTCACGCCGTGGCCTTGTGCCGGAGGATGGCCAGCCACTGCCCGGAGTTCTGCGCCTGGCGGTGGAGTTTTTCGAGCCGGGCGGCCGGGGCCCGGACGTAGCCCTTGCCGAAGACGGGAGCGATCTGGCGGAGGCTCGCGCCGCCCTCGCGCGCGGCCAGGAGCAGCCAGTCCGAGGCGTCCGCGCAGGCGGCCGACGCGCGCCGGAGCTCCCCGAGCAGGTCGATGAGCTCCTGGGCGCCCACCTCCCCCGCCTCGACGGCGGCGGCCGTCGTCTCGAGCCAGGCCAGGACGTCCGATTCGGTGATGGGCGCGCGCGGCCGCCCGGTTTCTTCGCTCACGGCCCGGAAGTATAGGTCGTTATACGCCGGTATGGTGGGAGGGAAGCCATGACGACACGCACCGAATCCGAGCCCGGCGTCGAGCACCTGCTCGACGTCTTCAAGGCGCTCGCCAACCCCGTGCGACTGCAGGTCCTGCAGTGGCTCCGGGAGCCGGAGCGGCACTTTCCGGTCGAGCGGGCGATCGCCGACCCGGTCGAGGTCGGTGTGTGCGTGAGCCACATCCAGGAGAAGCTGGGGCTCGCACAGTCGACTGTGTCGGCCTACATGGCCTCGCTCCAGCGCGCCGGGCTGGTCCGGGCGACGCGCGTCGGCAAGTGGACGCACTACAAGCGCGACGAGGCCCGGATCGCCGAATTCGTCGCCGCCCTCGGCCACTCCCTCTGACCTCTCCCCCGTCCGTTCGACGACTCCCGCCGGCACGTCGCATCGTAAATATGCGATACTTCGATTCATGGGTACTATCGAGGGCATGCGGCTCGGCCGCTACGGGATCTGGACGTTCGACTTCGAGGACCGGCCGGCGAGCCTGATCCGGGACTCCGTGCAGGAGCTCGAAGAACTCGGCTGGCCGGCGATCTGGGTCCCGGAACGGGACGGGCGCGAGGCCCTCACCCACGCCGGGTTCCTGCTGTCGGTCACCGAGCGGCTCACCGTGGTCAACGGGATCGCGCAGATCTGGTCGCGCGAGCCGCGCTGGACCCGGGCCGGCGCACAGCTGCTGGCCGAGGCCTACCCGGACCGCCACCTGCTCGGCCTCGGCTACGGCGCCGGCAAACCCGGTACCCGCCCGCTGCGGGCGATGAACGACTACCTCGACGCCATGGACGCCGTCCCCGCACCGGGAACGCGGCGCCTGCTGGCCGCGTACGGCCCGAAGATGCTGGAGCTGGCCCGCGACCGGTCGGCCGGCGCGCACACCTACCACGTGGCACCCGAGCACACGGCCCAGGCACGCGAAATCCTCGGCGAGGAACCGTTCCTCGGCGTCGAGCACGCCGTGCTGTTCGAGCCGGACGCGGCCAAGGCCCGCGAACTCGCCCGCGCGCACCTGCACCCGTATCTGACCTCGGAGTACAACGTCGCGAAGTTCCGGCGCCTCGGCTACTCCGAATCCGACATCGACGGCGGCCGCGGCAGCGACCGGCTCGTCGACGACCTCGTGTACTGGGGCGACCTGGAGCAGGTGATGGGCAAGCTGCGCGCGCACCTCGACGCCGGCGCCGACCACGTCGGCATCCAGGTGATCGGCCTCGAAGCGGGCACCACCGCGATGCCGCACTGGCGTCGGCTGGCCGAAGCACTGCTGCCCGCGGCGGTATAGGGCGTTATACACAATGGTGAGGTCCGAAAACCGCTGGCTTCGAAACCCGCTGCCCGGCTTGACTGCGCCCATGCGACTGGCGGGTTTCGGGGTCACGGTGCGGTTCGCGCTGCTGGCCGTGGTCTGGGGTGCGAGTTTCCTGTTCATCAAGGTGGGCCTCGGCGGCCTCTCCCCCGCCCAGGTGGCGCTCGCCCGCGTCGCACTGGGTGCGCTCGCGCTGGCCTTCGTGCTGGCCGTGCGCCGCCGCCCGCTGCCCCGCGACCCCGTGCTGTGGGGCCACCTCGCGGTCGTGTCGGTGCTGCTGTGCGTGGTGCCGTTCCTCCTGTTCTCGTGGGCGGAACAGTACATTTCGTCCGGTTTGGCCAGTATCTTCAACGCCACCACGCCGCTCATCACGATGCTGCTGGCGGCCGCGGCGCTGCCTGAAGAGCGGTTCACGCCCCCGAAGGTCGCCGGGTTGCTGCTCGGCTTCCTCGGGGTGCTCACGATCGTCGGCGTGTGGCACGGCGTCGACGTCTCGCACCAGCTGACCGCGCAGCTCGCCTGCCTCGGCGCGACGAGCTGCTACGGCGCTTGTTTCGTGTACATGCGCCGGTTCGTCTCACCACGCGGGACGGATCCGGTCGTCGTCGCGTTCGGGCAGACCGCCTCCGCGACCGTCCTCTTGGGGCTGCTCGCCCCGGCCATCGCCACCGCGCCGGTGCACCTGGACCTCGCGGTGGTGGCGAGCATGGTGGCGCTCGGCGTGTTCGGCACGGGTCTCGCCTACGTCTGGAACGTCCGCATCATCGCCGCCTGGGGCGCGGCCAACGCCTCGGCGGTCACGTACCTGACACCGGTCGTCGGGGTGCTGCTCGGCGTGCTCGTGCTGGGCGAACCGGTGAGCTGGAACCAGCCGGCCGGCGCCCTGCTCGTGGTGCTGGGCATCCTGGCCGCCCACGGACGGCTACGGGTGCGCCGCCCCGCCGAGCCGGAACTCGTCCGCCGCTAGACACGCCGATGGGGCGGTCGCCGAAGCGGCCGCCCCATCGAGCGCTCGAACCTACAGGTACTGACCGGTGTTCGTGGCGGTGTCGATCGCCCGCCCCGAATCCTGGTTCTTGCCGGTGACGAGCGTGCGGATGTAGACGATCCGCTCGCCCTTCTTGCCGGAGATCCGGGCCCAGTCGTCCGGGTTGGTGGTGTTGGGCAGGTCCTCGTTCTCCGCGAACTCGTCGACGATCGCGTCGAGCAGGTGCTGCACGCGCAGACCCGGCTGCTGGGTCTCCAGCACCGACTTGATCGCCGACTTCTTCGCCCGGTCCACGATGTTCTGGATCATCGCGCCCGAGTTGAAGTCGCGGAAGTACAGGACTTCCTTGTCCCCGTTGGCGTAGGTCACCTCGAGGAACCGGTTCTCGTCGCTCTCCTCGTACATCCGCTCGACGGTGTGCTGGATCATCGCGTCGAACGTCGCCTTCGGGTCCCCGCCGAACTCGGCGAGGTCGTCGGCGTGGATCGGCAGGCCTTCGGCCAGGTACTTGGAGAAGATGTCCTTCGCGCCTTCGGCGTCCGGACGCTCGATCTTGATCTTGACGTCGAGCCGGCCCGGCCGCAGGATCGCCGGGTCGATCATGTCTTCGCGGTTGGAGGCGCCGATGACGATGACGTTCTCCAGGCCTTCGACACCGTCGATCTCCGACAGCAGCTGCGGCACGATCGTGGTCTCGACGTCGGACGACACGCCCGACCCACGGGTCCGGAAGATCGAGTCCATCTCGTCGAAGAACACGATCACCGGGGTGCCCTCGGAGGCCTTTTCCCGCGCCCGCTGGAAGATCAGGCGGATGTGCCGCTCGGTCTCCCCGACGAACTTGTTGAGCAGCTCGGGACCCTTGATGTTCAGGAAGTAGGACTTCCCGTCCTCGTTGTCGCCCCGCGCCGCCGCCACCTTCTTGGCCAGCGAGTTCGCCACGGCCTTGGCGATGAGCGTCTTGCCGCAGCCCGGCGGGCCGTAGAGCAGGACACCCTTCGGGGGCCGCAGCTGGTACTCCTGGTAAAGGTCCGCGTGCAGGAACGGCAGTTCCACCGCGTCCCGGATCTGCTCGATCTGCCGGGTGAGGCCACCGATGTCCTCGTAGCGGACGTCCGGCACCTCCTCCAGCACCAGGTCCTCGACCTCCGCCTTCGGCACGCGCTCGTACGCGTAACCGGCCTTGGAGTCGACCAGGAGCGAGTCGCCCGGCTTGAGCGGCTGCTCCGCCAGCAGATCGGAGAGCAGGACCACCCGCTCCTCGTCCGCGTGCCCGACCACCAGCGCGCGAAGGCTGCCGCCCTCGACGTCCGGCGCGAGCACCTCGCGCAACGCGCACACCTCGCCGGTGCGCTCGAAACCGCCGCCTTCGACGACGGTGAGGGCCTCGTTGAGCCGCAGCGCCTGACCGCGGCGCAACGACGAGATCTCGACCGCGGGCGAAACCGACACCCGCATCTTCCGGCCCGCGGTGAAGACGTCCACCGTGTTGTCCTCGTACGCCTCGACGAAGACGCCGTACCCGGACGGTGGCTGGGCCAGCCGGTCGACCTCTTCACGGAGAGCGAGGAGCTGTCCTCGCGCTTCGCGCAGCGTCTCGACCAGTTTGGTGTTGCGCTCGGTGAGCTGGCTCACCCGTTCCGAGGCCTCGGCGAGTCGTTGTTCGAGAACTCGGTTCTGCCGTGGCGAGTCCGTCAGTTTGCGGCGCAGCAGCGCCACTTCTTCCTCGAGAAAACGGATCTGCCGAGCCTGCTCGTCCGCCGTCGTCCCAGCTCCGGATGTTGCTGAAGGGTCGGCCTCCTCGCGCCGACCTCCGGGAAGGTCATGATGCATCGGGCACCTCCTCGGAGTGCTTTTCATTCCACGGTACCGGCGATCACCGACAAGAAAAGGCCTTTCCGGATCACAAGATCGGCGCGTCGCGGTTCGCCGGCCTTCCCCAGCACGGACATTCCCGCAGCGCAAGCGGCCATTTCGGTGCCGTGGCACGGGTGTGTCGCGGGTCTTTCCGGGCCGGGGTGAAGCAAGCACGCAGGGAGTACCCCGTCCCCGCGGTGCCCAACCGGCGGGACACCGGGCATTTCCGGCCAGTTCCGCCCTAACCGCGCGGCGGACGGGCCCGGTGGCTAGCATCGGGCCGACGTCGGCACCGTCTGCCGGGTCTTCGAAGGACGCTAGGGGGCACCACTCATGACCTACCCGCCGCAGCAGCCGGGCGGCTACGGCCAGCAGCCCGGGGGCTACGGGCAGCAGCCCGGGCCCTACGGCCAGCCCCAGCAGGGCGGCTACCCCCAGAGCGGACCGCAGCAGCAGCCGGGCTACGGCGGCACCCAGCAGTTCGGCCAGCCCGATCCGTACGGCCAGCCCCAGCAGGGCGGTTACCCGCCCCAGACGGGCCCTCAGCCCCAGCAGGGCTACCCGCAGTACGGCCAGCAGGACCAGTGGGGCCAGCTCCAGCAGCAGGGTTTCGGCGGCTACGACCAGTACGGGGGCGGCGGCTTCGGCGACGCGCCCCCACCCAAGAAGAAGAAAACCGGGCTCATCGTCGGCATCGCGGTCGGCGCGGTCGTCCTGGTCGGCGGCGGCGTGACCGCGATCGTCCTGGCCACGAAGGGTGACGACACCACCACCGCCGCCCCGCCGGCCAGCAGCAGCTCGGCCGCCCCGACGTCGGCGCCCAAGACGTCCGCCTCGAAGCCCAAGGCCACCTCGCCGACCCGGCCGTCGACCAGCAGCAGCAAGCCCGCGGGCGGCCCGGCCCCCGCCGGCCAGGCCAGCTCGAAGGAGCTGTTCGACACGACGATCACGGCCTACAACGCCAGCGACGAGAAGGCGCTCGGCGACGTCATCTGCCGCAGCGTCTACGAGGGCACCACCGGTGACATCCCGAAGGTCACGGTCAAGCTGACCGGCGAGCCGCAGGAGACCGGCGACAAGGCCACCGTGCGCTACTCCGCCACCGACGGCAGCAAGACCAAGGTCGGCACCATGTCGGCGCAGAAGGAATCCGGCCTGTGGTGCCTGTCCAACGTGAAGGCGGACGGCTCGTGAGCCGCCGTCGTCGGTGAAGCGCGCGCTCGTCGCCGGGCTGGTCCTGCTCGGCGTGGCCGGCGCGGGCGTGGTGCTGGGACTGCTGCTCGTGGCGCCGTCCGGTGCCCCGCCCGCCCCGTCGAGCACGCCGCGGCCGGCCCGGCCGTCGGCGTCGCCCTCGCCCAGCGCGATGGACACCGCGGCGGTCGGGGTGCTGGCGAAGGCGATCGTCGAGGCGATCGTCCGCCACGACTCGGCGGCGTTCGGCAAGCTGACCTGCCGCCCGCAGAGCGCCGAGGCCCTCGCCGGGCTGCAACGGACGTGGGACGCGGCCGGCCCGGTCACCGCGACGCTCGCGGAACCCCCCGAGGTGCGCGGTGAGTCCGCGACCGCGAAGGTGCACGTCGAGGCGGTGGGCGGCACGAAGGACACGCCGTTCCCCCTGCACAAGGAGAGCGGCCGGTGGTGCGTGCCGGGTTAGCCCTTGCCCTTCGCCGGACGGCGTGACACGCGGGGGGACACGGTGCCGTCGGCCAGCCGGCGCGCGGTGAGCAGGAACGCCGTGTGCGCGACCATCCGGTGGTCCGGGCGGACCGCCAGGCCCACGACGTGCCACGGGCGCATCAGCGTCTCCCACGACTCCGGCTCGGTCCAGCACTGCTGCTCGCGCAGCGACTCGGTGACCCGGGAAAGCTGCGTCACGGTCGCCACGTAGACGGTCAGCACGCCACCGGGCACGAGGTGCGCGGCCACGTTCGGCAGCTGCTCCCACGGCGCCAGCATGTCCAGCACGACCCGGTCGACCTCGCCCTCGTGCGAAGCCAGGTCGGCGACCGTGAGCGACCAGTTGGCCGGCTTCTCGCCGAAGAACTTCACGACGTTGTGCTCGGCGTGCACGGCGTGGTCGTCGCGGATCTCGTAGGACTGCACGGTGCCGGCCGGGCCGACCGCGCGCAGCAGCGAGCACGTCAGCGCGCCCGAACCGGCACCCGCTTCGAGCACGCGCGCGCCCGGGAAGATGTCGCCCCACATCACGATCTGCGCGGCGTCCTTGGGGTAGATGACCTGCGCGCCGCGCGGCATCGAAAGCACGTAGTCCGGCAGGAGCGGGCGCAGCGCGAGGTACGTGGACCCGCCCGCGGACGTGACCACCGAGCCCTCGGGACGGCCGATCAGGTCGTCGTGGGCGAGGCCGCCGCGGTGCGTGTGGTACTCACCGCCGTCGGCCAGCGTCAGGGTGTAGTGGCGCCCCTTCGAGTCGGTCAACTGCACCCGATCACCCGCGCGAAACGGTCCGCTGACCGACAACACTTCCTCCTGTACCCCGAATGGCCGACGACAGATCTTCGCAGGCCGCCCGAGGCGCGGCGTCAGCGGGTGCGGCGGTTCAGCGCGGCCCGCAGGTCGTCCCGGCGCAGCACGCCCGCCGGGCGCCCTTCGTCGTCGACGACGAGGAACTGCCACGCGGCCGTCTCGCGGACCCGCTCGACGACGTCCTCCCCCGGCTCCGACGCCAGGAGCACGGTCTCGGCCCGGATCGGCTCGGCCGCCAGCTCGGCCGGCGCGTGCGGCGAGGTGCTCGCGAGCCGTTCGGCCGCACCGGTGTCCAGCAGCCCGGCGGCGACCCCGTCGGCGCGGACCAGCACCACGCCCCGGCCCGCCGACGCGGCCAGCGCGTCCGACACCGGGCTTTCGGCGGGCAGCTGCAGCACCGGCCGGACGAGTTCGCCGAGCACCAAGCCTTCAGGCCACGTGCGGCGCGCTTCGGCGGCCAACTCCGAGCGGGCGCCGAGGATCACGAACCACGCCGTCACGACGCAGACGCCCAGCCGCAGCCAGCGGTCCGGGCTCGCGGTGGCCAGGCCCCAGAGCGCCCAGACGAGCAGCCCGGCGGCCACGACCGCCCCGCCGGCGACCGCGGCGCGGGTGCCCTTCGCGCGGATGCCGGTGGCCGCCCAGACCCCGGCGCGGACCAGCCGCCCGCCGTCGAGCGGAAGTCCGGGCAGGAGGTTGAACACGCCGACGGCGAGGTTCGCGACCGCGCATTCGGCGACCAGGAGCCAGACCGCGCCGTCCGGCGGCACGGCGAACATCAGCAGGCCGCAGAACCCGCCGAGCAGCAGCGAGACGACCGGCCCGGCCGCCGCGACCAGACCTTCCTGGCCGGGGCGCTTCGGCGTGCGGGCCACTTCGGACAGGCCGCCGAGGAGGAAGAGGCGCAGCCGCCGCACGGGGATCCCCAGCCGCAGCGCGACCAGGCAGTGCCCGAGCTCGTGCGCGAGCACGGAGAGCCCCAGCAGCACCGCGAACGCGCCGGCCAGCAGCCACGACGTCAGCCCCGAGGCATCCGGGAGCAGCCGACCGACGAGCGGTGCGTAGAGCACTACGACGATCAGCGAGCCGATCCACCAGGACGGCGCCAGCAGCACGGGCACGCCGGCGACCCGGAACAGCACGAGGCCACCGTCCGAGCGGACGGCCTGCCGGGTGCCCCCGGTGCCTTGTTCACTGGTGGCGGCCATGCGGAGAGCCTAGAGCCCCCGGTGTGGGGAGCGGGTGATCCGGCCCGGATGGTGTCGCACCCGCGTGTCCTGAGCGGTCCGCAGCGTCGCGGGGGATGTCGTGAAAGGGTCGTTCATGTCGTCTGGCGAGGTGAACGACCCTTTCATGACATGCGGGCGCGCGGCGCCGGGTCGCTTTCCCCACCTCGGCGCCGGTGCGGGCGTTGCGGTCGCCGGAACTGTCGTACCCCGGCGTTACGCTCTGCCCATGCCCGACGCCGACACCGTCACCACGGAACCCCCAGCCTCCGCCGTCGCCACCCAGGTGCGCCGGCGGCCCGCGTTGTCGCCGTCGAGGGCCAGTGACTTCAAACAGTGCCCGCTGCTCTACCGGTTCCGCGCGGTCGACCGGCTGCCCGAGGTGCCCACCAAGGCGCAGCTGCGCGGCACGCTCGTCCACTCGGTGCTGGAGCGGCTGTTCGCGCTGCCCGCCGCCGAGCGCGTCCCCGCGCAGGCGCGGGAGCTGCTCGGCCCGGCGTGGACGGACCTGTCCGCGGACCGTCCGGAGTGGACCGAGCTGTTCGACACCGAAAAGCCCGACGACCACGCGGACTGGCTGCGCTCGGCGGAAAAGCTCCTCGACGCCTACTTCGAACTCGAAGACCCGCGGCGGCTCGAACCCGAAGCGTGCGAGCTGCACGTCGAGATCGAGCTCGGCTCCGGTGTCCTGCTGCGCGGCTACATCGACCGCCTCGACGTCGCGCCGACCGGCGAAATCCGGGTCGTGGACTACAAGACCGGTGCCGCGCCACGGGAAATCGGCGAGGCCAAGGCGATGTTCCAGATGAAGTTCTACGCCGTGGTGCTGTGGCGGCTGCGCGGGATCGTGCCGCGGCAGCTGAAACTCATGTACCTGACCGACGGCCAGTCCCTCGCCTACACCCCCGACGAAGCCGAGCTGCTGCGCTTCGAGCGCACCCTCGAAGCCATCTGGCAGGCCATCCTCAAGGCGGGCAAGACCGGCGACTTCCGCGCCAACAAGAGCAAGCTGTGCAACTGGTGCGACCACCAGGCGCACTGCCCCGAGTACGGCGGCACGCCGCCCGCGTACCCCGGGTGGCCGGAGCCCGACGCGGGCGACGAGACGCCGCTGGACCGGGCCGACTGATGGCCGACGCGTTCTACGTCCCGCGCGGCGAAGGCCGCTACTCCGCGACCGCGCACACCGCCGGCCCGTGGTCTTCGGATTCGCAGCACTTCGGGCCGCCGTCGGCGCTGCTGGTGCGGGCTCTCGAAACCGTCGAACCCGCGCACCCGGCCGAACTGGCCAGGGTCACCGTCGAAATCCTCGGGCCGGCCCCGGTCGCCGAGCTCACCGTGCGGGCCCGGGTGGAGCGCCCCGGCCGGTCGGTCGAGCTGCTGCAGGCCGAGCTGGCGAGCGCGGAGCGGGTCGTGGCCCGCGCGTCGGCGTGGCGGGTCGCGACTTCCGACACCGCCGAGATCGCCACCGACGGCGGCCCGATGCTGCCGGCGCCGGACAGCGTCACGGAGTCGCCGTGGCCGGAGGGCTGGCAGAGCGGCTACCTCGACGCGGTGGAGTGGCGCGCGGTCCGCGGCGGCATGGACGTGCCCGGCCCGGCGGCGGTCTGGGCCCGGCAGCGGGTCCCGCTGGTCGACGGCGAGGAGCCGAGCGGGCTGCAGCGGCTGTTCACCGTCGCCGACTCCGGCAACGGCGTGTCCAACTTCCTCGACCCGCGGCAGTGGTGGTTCATCAACTCCGAGCTGACCGTGCACGTGCGGCGGGTGCCCGAGGGCGAGTGGATCGGCCTGGACGCGGTCACGCTGGTCGGGCGGCACGGCACCGGCACGGCGACGAGCATCCTGCACGACGCGAGCGGCCCGCTGGCGACCGGCGCGCAGGCGCTGATGGTCCGGCCGCGACAGGCCGGGGGCGGATAGCCACCCACAACGGCCCCGGATCCAATAACCTTCGCGGAACGACCGACTTGAGGAGCGCTCCGGCATGCAGATCACCTCGGTGGTCAACCAGAAAGGCGGGGTCGGCAAGACCTCTCTGAGCGTCGGCACCGCGGCGGCGCTGGCCGAGCGGGGCCGGCGGGTGCTGCTGGTCGACCTCGACCCGCAGGGCCACGCGACGACCGAGATGCTCGGGCTGGCCGAGGTGCCACCGGACCGGCCGAGCCTGGCGAAGGCGCTGGCCAAGACCTGGAAGGGCGCGATCGAGGACCTGGTGGTCCCGCACCCGCGCAGCAACCTCGGCAAGGGCGGCGCGCTCGACGTCGTGCCGACGTCACCGGGGATGTTCGACCTGATCCGGCGGCTCGACTCGTTCCGCGTACCCGGCTGGCAGCTCGCGCGGGTCATCCAGTTCGCCAACTACGACCACTGCATCATCGACTGCCCGCCGGCGCTCGACGTGCTGACGAACAACGCGCTGGCGGCGTCGCACGGCATCCTCGTGCCGGTGCAGCCGGACAAGACGAGCATCCGCGCACTGCGGCTGCTGGCCGACCAGGTCCGGTACGTCGAGCAGACCGTCGGGCGGCAGCCGCTGTCGTGGTTCGGGCTGGTGCCGAGCCTCTACCGGCGGCCGATCTCGCACTACGCGGCCGCGGCGCTGCAGGAGATGTACGAGTTCGGCATCCCGATGCTGTCGCACCTGCCGCTCGGCGTGGTGATGAACGAAGCGGCGGCGCACGGCGTCCCGGTGACGACCTACGCCCCGGAGACGTTGCAGGCGCTGTCGTTCCGCGAGATCGCGGGCACCCTCGACAGCTACCTGGCGCAGAACCAGGCCCCGGCCGTCGTCCCCGCCGACGAGGAGTTCGTCTTCGAGGACTTCATCTCCGAGGTCGCGGTGGCGCGCAACGTCAACGACAACGGCGTCCGCAAGGGCCTCTACGACCTGCTCCCGAAGAAGCCCAACCGGCCGCGCTCGTGAGTGTTCAGGCGGGTTAGAACCCGCCTGAACACTCACGACGCTCAGAGGCGGCAGGAACGGATGTCGGACGCCAGGATCGCCTTGGCGCCGACCTCGGCCAGCTCGTCCATGACCCGGTTGACGTCCTTGCGCGACACCATCGCGCGCACGGCGACCCAGTCGTCGTCGGCCAGCGGGGCGACCGTCGGCGACTCCAGGCCCGGCGTGATGGCGATGGCCCGCTCGACGAGCGTGCGCGGGCAGTCGTAGTCCAGCATCAGGTACTGCTGCGCGAACACGACCCCGCGCAGCCGCGCCGCGAGCTGCGACTTCGGCTTGCTCTCCCCCGTCCCCTTGCGCTGCAGCAGCACCGCTTCCGAGACGCAGATCGGGTCACCGAACGCCACCAGGTTGTTCTGGCGCAGCGAACGCCCGGACTCGACCACGTCCGCGATCGCGTCGGCGACGCCGAGCTGGATCGAGATCTCCACCGCGCCGTCGAGGCGGATCACCTCGGCCTCGACGCCGTGGCGGGCGAGGTCGTCGCGGACCAGCCGCGGGTACGACGTCGCGAGCCGCTTGCCGTGCAGGTCCGCCGGCTTCCAGTCCTTGCCCGCCGGGGCGGCGTAGCGGAACGTCGAGCCGCCGAAACCGAGCGCCTGGACCTCCTCGACCGGCGCGCCGGAGTCGAGCGCGAGGTCCCGGCCGGTGATGCCGAGGTCGAGCTCGCCGGAGCCGACGTAGATGGCGATGTCCTTGGGCCGCAGGAAGAAGAACTCGACCTCGTTCACCGGGTCGAGCACGGTCAGGTCGCGCTGCTCATGCCGCTTGCGGTAGCCCGCCTCGCCGAGCATCTCCGTCGCCGCGGCGGCGAGGGCTCCCTTGTTCGGCACGGCAACACGCAGCATTTCGCTTCTCTCCTCGTTCATCGAGCGGCAGTCACAGGTAGCGGTAGACGTCCTCGGTCGACAGACCGCGGCCGAGCATCAGCACCTGCACCCGGTACAGCAGCTGGGAGATCTCCTCGGCGAGGCGGTCGTCGGACTCGTGCTCGGCGGCGATCCACACCTCGCCGGCTTCCTCGAGCACCTTCTTGCCCTGGGCGTGCACCCCGGCATCGAGGGCGACGACGGTGCCGGACCCGTCGGGACGGGAACGCGCGCGCTCGGCAAGCTCCGCGAACAGCTCATCGAAGGTCTTCACGATCTGCAGATCCTTCCACCCCGGGCCCGCACGTGCCGCCCCGCCCCGCCGCGGGTGCAGCCCATCTCACACGGGAGTGGACGCCGCCTCCCACGAGCTGGGATCAGAACAGCGCGCCGCGCTCGAAGTCGAGCAGGTACCGCTTGCGTTCCAGACCGCCGCCGTAGCCGGTGAGCGAGCCGGTCGAACCGACCACCCGGTGGCACGGGACGATGATGCCGATCGGGTTCTTGCCGTTCGCCAGCCCGACCGCGCGGGACGCGCCAGGGTTGCCGAGCCGGTCGGCCAGCTCGCCGTACGAGGTGGTGGTGCCGTACGGGATCTCGCGCAGCTGCGCCCAGACCGACCGCTGGAACGGCGTGCCCACGAAGGCCAGCGGCAGCTCGAACCGCTCGCGCTGGCCGGCGAAGTACTCCTTCAGCTCGGTTTCGGCGCGGGCGAAGATGTCCGCGCCGGGGTCGTGCGTGCCGAACGTCAGCTCGTCCGGGCGGTGGCGCTGCTCGACCATGTACAGGCCGCACAGCGCGCCCCCCTCGGCGACCAGCGTGAGCGGGCCGCAGGGACTGTCGACGATCGAGTGGGAACGCATGAGATCTCCTAGGCGGCGGGCATCCGGTTGATCGCGTGGTCGCCGGTGGCCCACAGGTGCTGGGTGGCGTACGCCCGCCAGGGGCGCCACGCCGCGGACCGGGCGACGACGGCGGCCTGGCCGCCGAGGCCCAGCACTTCAGCCGCCGCGTACTTGATGCCGAGGTCGGTGGGGAGGAACGCGTCCGGGTCGCCGAGCGCCCGCATCGCGATGCTCTCGACCGTCCACGGCCCGAACCCCGGCAGCGCGGTCAGCGCGGCCCGGGTCGCGTCCCAGTCGCTGCCCGCGCCGAGGTCGAGGCCGCCGGTCAGCGCCTCGACCAGCGCCAGCAGCGTGCGACGGCGGCTGCGGGGCATGGCCAGCGTCTCCGGGTCCAGCGAAGCCAGCGCCTCCGGCGACGGGAACAGGTGGGTCAGGCCGCCTTCGGGGTCCTCGACCGGTTCGCCGTGCGCGACGACGAGCCGGGCGGCGTGGGTGCGGGCCGCCGCCGTCGAGACCTGCTGGCCCAGCACGGCCCGGACGGCGAACTCGGCGCCGTCGACCGTGCGCGGGACCCGGCGGCCCGGTGCGGCCGCCACCAGGGGCGCGAGCAGCGGGTCGGTGGCGAGCTGGTCGTCGACGGCGACCGGGTCGGCGTCCAGGTCGAGCAGGCGGCGGCAGCGGCTCGTCGCGGCAGGCAGGTCGCGGAGGTCGGCCAGGGTCAGCCGGGCGGCGATGTGGCCGTCCTCGGGCCGCAGCGCGACGACACCGGGGCCGTGCGGCAGCCGCAGCGTCCGGCGGTAGGCGCCGTCCCGCCACTCCTCCACCCCCGGCACACCGGTCGCCACGAGGTGCCCGAACAGGTTGTCCGGGTACAGCGGCTTCCGGTAGGGCAGCCGCAGCACGAGCGCGCCGGCGGCCGCGGGCTTGCCCTTGGCGCGCTGCCGCAGCTCGGTCGGCGAGAGGGCGAACACCTCGCGCACGGTGTCGTTGAACGTCCGGATGCTGCCGAACCCGGCGGCCAGCGCCAGCTCGGTCATCGGCAGGGCGGTCGTCTCGATCAGGATCCGCGCGGTCTGCGCGCGCTGGGCCCGCGCCAGCGCCAGCGGGCCGGCGCCGAGCTCGGCGAACACCTGGCGCTCGACCTGCCGGACGCTGTAGCCGAGCCGGGCGGCCAGCCCGCGGACGCCTTCGGTGTCCACAACGCCGTCGGCGATCAGCCGCATCGCCCGCGCCACCAGGTCGGCGCGCTCGTTCCACAGCGGCGAGCCGGGGCTGGCGTCGGGGCGGCAGCGCTTGCAGGCGCGGAACCCGGCCTGCTGGGCGGCCGCCGCGCTCGGGTAGAAGCTCATGTTCCGCGGCTTGGGCGGCACGACGGGACAGCTGGGCCGGCAGTAGATCTTCGTCGTCAGAACCGCCGTGTAGAACCACCCGTCGAAGCGGGCGTCCTTCGCCTGCACGGCCCGCACGCACCGTTCGAAGTCTTCATGCACGCGTCACAGCATCGCCGAGCGCGGCGACGCGGGCTAGCGGAAATGCGACATGGGCGTGGGTCAGCCCAGCAGGGCCGCCAGCGCCGGGACGTCGACACCCACCAGCGAGTCGCGGAACACGCGCCGCTCCCCCGCCTCGACCGGGACGTCGTTGGGGATGACCAGGACCGCGCAGCCCGCGGCGACCGCCGACGCCGTGCCCGGCGGGGAATCCTCGACCGCGACGCACCGCGCCGGGTCGACGCCGAGCAGTTCGGCCGCCTTGAGGTACGGGCGCGGGTGCGGCTTGTTGAGCCCGTCGACCTCGTCGCCGCACACCGTGACGTCGAAGAAGCCGCGGCCGATCGTGTTCAGCGCCAGCTCGGTCAGGTCGCGCTCGGTCGAGGTGACCAGGGCCGAGCGCAGGCCCGCCGCCTTCACCGCGGCCAGTGCTTCGCGGGCGCCCGGGCGCCACGGCAGCGCGTCGTCGAAGAGCCCGGCCGTGCGGCGGCGGATCTGGTCGCCGGTGGCCGCGATCGCTTCGGGGGTGACGGGCCGGCCGACCACTTCCAGGAGGTACTGCGCGGTGTCGTCCATGTTGGACCCGACCAGCGTCATCCGCTGTTCCTCGGAGAGCTTGCCGCCCAGTGCTTCCGCCGTCTCGTAGAGCGCGACGTCCCACAGCTTCTCGGAATCGACCAGAGTGCCGTCCATGTCCCACAACACGGCAAAGAGTCCGTCCCGCGTCGACGTGCTCTTTCCCGCGGAGGCGCCAGTCAGCACAGTGGATTCCCCTCCCAGGGTCAGGTGTTGAAGTACTTCGCTTCCGGGTGGTGGCAGACGATCGCGTCGGTCGACTGCTCGGGGTGCAGCTGGTACTCCTCGGACAGCTTGACGCCGATGCGGCCCGGCTCGAGGAGCGCGACGATCTTCGCCCGGTCCTCGAGATCGGGACAGGCGCCATAGCCCAGGGAGAACCTCGCTCCACGGTAGCCGAGCTTGAAGAAGTCCTCGACGTCGTCGGGGTCGTCTGAGGCGACCGCCACACCGCCGGGGAGAGTCAGCTCGCCCCGGATGCGGCAGTGCCAGTACTCGGCCAGTGCCTCGGTGAGCTGGACGCCGAGGCCGTGCACCTCCAGGTAGTCGCGGTAGGCGTTCGCGGCGAACAGCTCGTTCGCGTAATCCGCGATCGGCTGGCCCATGGTCACGACGGTGAACGGCACGACGTCGACTTCGCCCGCCTCCCGCGGCCGGTAGAAGTCGGCCAGACAGAGCCGCCGGTCGCGGCGCTGGCGCGGGAAGGTGAACCGCAGCCGCTCGGGCGCGTCCGGCTCGGGCTCGGTGAGCACGACCAGGTCGTCGCCCTCGGCGACGCACGGGAAGTAGCCGTAGACGACGGCCGCGGTGGCCAGGACGCCGTCGGCGGTCAGCCGGTCGAGCCAGTACCGCAGCCGCGGCCGTCCTTCGGACTCGACGAGCTCGTCGTACGTCGGCCCGGCGCCGCCGCGGGCGCCCTTGAGCCCCCACTGCCCCATGAAGGTCGCGCGTTCGTCGAGCATCGCGGCGTAGTCGGCGAGCGCGATGCCCTTGACCACGCGCGAACCCCAGAACGGCGGCACTGGCAGCGGGACGTCGGTGGCGACGTCCGACCGCTCCGGCGGCGGGCCTTCGAGCGCTTCCTCCTCGGCTTTGCGGGCCTTGCGCGCTTCGGCGATCCGCAGGGAGCGCTCACGCCGTTCCTTGCGCTCCACGCGCTTCTGCTCGGCGCCGGTGTCCACCAGCGGCGATTCCCCGCGCTTGGCGGCCATGATCGCGTCCATCAGCCGCAGGCCCTCGAACGCGTCCCGCGCGTAGCGGACGTCGCCGAGGTAGAGCTCCGTGAGGTCGTTCTCCACGTACGACCGGGTGAGCGCGGCGCCGCCGAGCAGCACCGGCCAGCGCGCGGAGACGCCCCGGGAGTTCATCTCCTGGAGGTTCTCCTTCATGATCACGGTCGACTTCACCAGCAGCCCGGACATCCCGATCGCGTCGGCGCCCTGCTCCTCGGCCGCGTCCAGGATGGTCGTGATCGGCTGCTTGATGCCGAGGTTGACGACCTCGTAGCCGTTGTTGGACAG
Source organism: Amycolatopsis sp. FBCC-B4732 (assembly GCF_023008405.1). NCBI lineage: Bacteria > Bacillati > Actinomycetota > Actinomycetes > Pseudonocardiales > Pseudonocardiaceae > Amycolatopsis > Amycolatopsis sp. FBCC-B4732. The sequence continues at coordinate 3,049,397 of NZ_CP095376.1, read as the reverse complement.
GATGATGTCGACGAGGTTCTTGCCGATGTCGTGCACGTCGCCGCGGACGGTGGCCAGCACGATCCGCCCCTTGCCGGCGTCGTCGTCCTCCTTCTCCATGTGCGGCTCGAGGTGCGCGACGGCCGCCTTCATCACCTCGGCGGACTGCAGCACGAACGGCAGCTGCATCTGCCCGGACCCGAACAGCTCGCCGACGGTCTTCATGCCCGACAGCAGGGTGTCGTTGATGATCTGCAGGGCGGGCCGCTGTTCCAGCGCCGCGTCGAGGTCGTCGGCCAGGCCGTTGCGCTCGCCGTCGACGATCCGGCGTTCCAGGCGTTCGAACAGCGGCAGCGCGGCCAGTTCCTCGGCGCGCGACGCCTTCGACGACGCCGCGCTCACGCCCTCGAACAGGGCCATCAGCTCCTGCAGCGGGTCGTAGCCCTCGCGGCGGCGGTCGTGGATCAGGTCGAGGGCGACCGCGCGGCGGTCGTCCGGGATCCGCGCCATCGGGAGGATCTTCGACGCGTGCACGATCGCGGTGTCCAGCCCCGCCTGTACGCACTCGTGCAGGAAGACCGAGTTCAGCACCTGCCGCGCGGCGGGGTTGAGCCCGAAGGAGATGTTGGACAGGCCGAGCGTGGTCTGGACCTCGGGGTGGCGTCGCTTGATCTCGCGGATCGCTTCGATCGTCTCGGCCCCGTCGCGGCGCGATTCCTCCTGTCCGGTGGCGATGGTGAACGTGAGGGCGTCGACGATGATGTCGGAGGTGCGCAGCCCCCAGTTCCCGGTGATGTCCTCGATCAGCCGGGTCGCGATGTCGGCCTTCTTCCGCGCGGTCCGCGCCTGGCCTTCTTCGTCGATGGTCAGGGCGACGACGGCGGCGCCGTACTCGCTGACCAGCTCCATGACCTTCGTGAACCGCGACTCCGGCCCGGCGCCGTCCTCGTAGTTGACGGAGTTGACCGCGCCGCGGCCGCCGAGCCGCTGCAGCCCGGCGCGCAGCACCGGGACCTCGGTGGAGTCGAGCATGATCGGCAGCGTCGACGCGGTGGCGAGCCGCCCGGCGAGCTCGGCCATGTCGGCGGTGCCGTCGCGCCCGACGTAGTCGACGCAGAGGTCGAGCAGGTGGGCGCCGTCGCGGGTCTGCTCGCGGGCGATCTCGACGCAGTCGTCCCAGCGGCCCTCGAGCATCGCGGTGCGGAACGCCTTCGAGCCGTTGGCGTTGGTCCGCTCGCCGATCATCAGCACGCTGGCGTCCTGCTTGAACGGCACCGCCTGGTACAGCGACGACACGCCGGGCTCGGGCCGCGGCCGCCGCGGCACCGGCGCGGTGTCCGCGACCGCGGCCGCGAGCTGCCGGATGTGCTCGTCGGTCGTCCCGCAGCAGCCGCCGACCAGGCCGACGCCGAACTCGCGGACGAACCCGGTCAGCGCCTCGACCAGCGCTTCCGGGCCGAGCGGGTAGACGGCGCCGTCCGGGCCGAGCTCGGGCAGGCCGGCGTTGGGCATCACCGACAGCGGCACCCGCGCGTGCTTGGCCAGCTGCCGCAGGTGCTCGCTCATCTCGGCCGGGCCGGTGGCGCAGTTGAGCCCGATGACGTCGATGCCGAGCGGCTCGAGCGCGGCCAGTGCCGCACCGACCTCGGTGCCGAGCAGCATGGTCCCGGTCGTTTCGACGGTGATCGAAGCGAGGACCGGCACCCGTCGGCCGTCGGCGGCCATCGCCCGCTTCGCGCCGATGATCGACGCCTTCGTCTGGAGGATGTCCTGGGTGGTCTCGACGATCACCGCGTCCACGCCGCCGGCCAGCAGGCCGCGGACCTGCTCCTGGTAGGCGTCCCGCAGGGTGGTGAACGGCGCGTGGCCGAGTGTCGGGAGCTTCGTGCCGGGGCCGACCGAGCCGAGCACGAACCGCGGGCGATCCGGCGTCGCGAACTCGTCCGCGGCCTCCCGAGCCAGCCGGGCGCCGGCTTCGGCCAGCTCGAAGATCCGGCCGGTGATGTCGTATTCGGCGAAGTTGGCGAAATTCGCCCCGAAAGTGTTGGTCTCGACCGCGTCCGCACCCGCTTCGAGGTAGCCGCGGTGCACGGACCGGACGACGTCCGGCCGGGTGACGTTGAGGATCTCGTTGCAGCCTTCCAGCCCACCGAAGTCGTCCAGGCTCAGGTCGTGGGCCTGCAGCGCAGTACCCATCGCCCCGTCGGCCACCAGGACGCGCGAGCCCAGGACTTCGAGAAACGGCGACGACAGGCGGTCGGACATGCTGAACAGGGTAAGGCCGGTGGTCGTAGGCTGGGCCGGTGAGTGAGCCCGTCGACGAGACCCCGCGGCCGCCCGGCGACCGCCCCGAACCCACCCGGCCCTTGATGGTCGTCGCCTTCGAAGGCTGGAACGACGCAGGTGACGCGGCCAGCCGGGCGGTCGAGCACCTGCAGCTGAACTGGGACGCCACGCCCCTGGCCGAACTGGAGCCCGACGACTACTACGACTTCCAGGTCAGCCGCCCGACCGTCCGGATGGTGGACGGCGTCACTCGACGGGTGGACTGGCCGACGACGACGCTCTCCGTCTGCCGCCCGGACGGGTTCGACCGCGACGTGGTCCTCGTCCAGGGACCCGAGCCGAACATGCGCTGGCGCGCGTTCTGCGCGGAGCTGCTGGAGCACATCAAGCAGCTCGACGTCGCGACCGTCGTGACGCTCGGCGCGCTGCTCGCCGACACCGCGCACACCCGGCCGGTCCCGGTCACCGGGACGGCGTACGACAAGGACACGGCGTCGCTCTACGGCCTGGACCTGAACAACTACCAGGGCCCGACCGGCATCGTCGGGATCCTGCAGGACTACTGCGTGCAGGCGGGCATCCCGGCCGTGTCGATCTGGGCCGCGGTGCCGCACTACGTGTCGCACCCGCCGTCCCCGAAGGCGACGCTGGCGCTGCTGCACAAGCTGGAGGACATCCTCGACGTCGAGATCCCGCTCGGCGCGCTGCCGGAGCAGGCCGAGGAGTGGCAGCGCACGGTCAGCGAGATGGCCGACGAGGACGAAGAGATCAGCGAGTACGTCCGCAGCCTCGAAGAGCGCGGCGACGCGCAGACCGAGGTCGCGGAGCAGGACGTCAGCGGCGACAAGATCGCCGCCGAGTTCGAGCGCTACCTGCGCCGCCGCGGCCGAGGCGGCGGACAGGAAGGCTTCGGCCTGCGCTGAGTCACCCGCGCCAGCTGGTGGCGAACGCCCGGGCGGGGTTCGCCACCAGCATGGCCGTGACGACGTCGCCGCCGAGCAGCTTGGTCAGCCGCGGCGCCAGCGTCGTGAGCAGGTACGGGAGGCCACCGGGTTCGCGCCGGGCGGTGGCGGTCGTCGTGTCGCCGCCGAGCAGCAGCTGACCGCCGTGCCCGGCGCCGACGAGGGCTTCGAGGCAGTCCGCGAGCCGCCAGTCGGTGGCCCGGTTCGCCAGTGACGGCCCGTCGAACGCCAGGAAGACGCCGGTTCCGGCGATCTCCCGCTGGATCCTGGGCTCCGGGTGGCGGTTGAGGTGCCCGAGGATCACCCGGTCGGCAGGCACGCCGAGGGTGCCGCACAGCAGCTCGGCGATCTCGAGCCCGGCGGTGCCGTGTTCGAGGTGCACCGCTATCGGCGCCCCGGTTTCTTCGTGCGCGACCGCGGCGGCGGTCAGCGTCGTACGGGCGTGCGCGTCGATCGCGTGGAACGCGCCGGCCACCTTGATCAGCCCCGCGCGGTGCCGCGTCCGCCGGTCTTCCGGCAGGTCGGCGGGCCCGGTGCCCTCGACGAGGTCGGCGACGAAGAGCCGGACCAGGTCGTCGATCACCCGGTGGAGCAGGACCGGCGCGTAGTGCGCGGCCCGGTGCAGCCCGGTCGCGGCGACCACGTGCACCCCGGTCTCCTTCGAGAACTGGGCCAGCTCCCGGGTCCGTCGGCCGAGCCCGAACGGCGTCCACTGCACCACGGCCGAGCCACCCGCGGCCCGGAACGTCAGCAGCTGCTCCAGCGCCGCTTCCGTGTCGTCGAGCTCTTCGCCGGGCAGCAGTTTCGAGGCGAAGAAGAGGTGGTCGTGCGAGTCGGTCACGCCCAGTTCGGCCGGATCGATGTCGCCGGTCAGGGTGCGGACCTTGGGTTCCCCAGTCACCACGCCGAGTGTAACGGCTCACCCGTTACGATGGCGAGGTGCCGGAAGACTTCCGCCTGGACATGGGCGCACCGTGGCTGAACCTGCTCGCCACCCGCGGCCGCCACTTCGGGCCGCAGCCGGTGGAGCGGCTCCCGACCGCGGCCCGGCTGCGGGACTGGCTGGCCTGCTCGGAGCTGACCCCGTTGGCCCCGGTCACGGACTTCGAGCTGGCCACCGCGCACGACCTGCGCGAGGTGCTGCGGCCTTTGGCGCTGGGCGTGGTGGACGGTGTCGCGCCGAGTGCCGGGGACGTGCGGGCGCTGACGCGGTTCCTGAAGGCGGAGCCGGTGCACCTGGCCGCGCTCGACCGCTTGCACCGCAGCGCCCCGCCGACGGCGGATGCCGCTTTCGCCCGCCTGGCCCACCAGGCGGCGGACTGGCTCACCGGGCCGCTGCGGCACGACCTGCGGGCTTGTCCGGAGCAGGACTGCCGAGGGGTGTTCGCCGACCCGGGCGGCCGGCGGCGCTGGTGCCCGTCCCCGGCGTGCGCCAGCCGCGGGCGCGTCAGGGCACTGCGGGAACGGCGCCGCACGGAGTCGTGAGGGCAGCGGGGCCCGAGTCACGGCTGGACACTCGACCGCAGACACCGGCCCGTGTAGCGCCTCGCAGGCCGTTCGAGGTTCGAAACCGGCCGGAGCCAGTGCGCTCGCCCAGGGGCGCCGGCCGTAACCTCCGGGCCCGGCGAAGTCGGATCGGGCGCGGTGGCTCGGCGGCCCGCACCGTCAGGGCCTCAGCAAAGTCGGATCGGGCGCGGCCGGTCTGGCGGTCCGCACTGTCGTGAAAGACCCTTTCACCTCGCCAGACGCGGTGAAAGGGGCTTTCATGACGTCCGGTCCGGGAATCCCGCCGGACTGGCGGCGAACCTCGGACGCGCGACACCAGCCCCGAAGATCCGCGGCTCAGGAGGGCCAGAGGATGCGGCGCATCGGCACCGCGCCCCGAGTCCGCTTGCGCCACTCGCGCGGGTACCCCAGCGACACCTCCTCGAAGCGGACCCCGTCCGCCTCCGTCGTGCGCGGGATGTGCAGGTGGCCGTACACCGCGATCTCCGCGCGGTACCGCAGGTGCCAGTCCTCGGTCTTCGTCGAACCGCACCACAGCGCGAACTCCGGCCAGTACAGCGGGGCCGTCGGGTGGCGGTGCAGGGGCCAGTGCGACATCAGGATCGTGCCGTGGTCCTCGGGGATCGCGTCGAGGCGCTCGGTGCTGATCTTCAGCCGGTCCGCGCACCACGCCTGGCGGCTCGGGTACGGGTCCGGGTGCAGGAAGTACTCGTCCGTGCAGACGACGCCGGCCTCCCGCGCCTGGCGCAGGGCCTCCTCGAGGGACTTGCCCTCGGCCTCCGGGGTCCGCCAGCTGTAGTCGTAGAGCAGGAACAGCGGCGCGATGGTCAGCGGCTTCGCGCCGTGCTCCCAGACGGGGTACTCGTCCTCCGGCGTCAGGACGCCGATCTCGCGGCACTGCTCGACGAGGTACTCGTAGCGGGCCTGGCCGCGCAGCTGGCACGGGTCGTTGTTCGTCGTCCACAGTTCGTGGTTGCCCGGCACCCAGACGACCTTCGCGAACCGCTCGCGCAGCGTCTTCAGCGTCCCGATGGTGGCTTCCGCGCGCTCGGCGACGTCGCCGGCCACGAGCAGCCAGTCGTCCGCCGTCTCGGGGACGACCGAGTCCAGGATCGGGCCGTTGCCCTCGTGGGTCACGTGGAGGTCGCTGGTGGCGAAGAGGTGTGGCACCCCTCCACCGTAGCCACCGCGCTCACGGGTTCTTCGCGAAACCTGCGAATCCGGGCCAGCATGAGCACCCCGGCGAACACGTAGACGCCCGCCTGGACGTCGAGCAGCACCGCGGGCCCGGTCGCCGCGACGAGGGTGCCCGCCAGCAGCGCGCCGACGGTCGTGAAGGTGGCGATCACGGCGAACGTCGTGCTCAGCACCCGCCCGGCCCGCTCGGGGGCCACCGCGCTCTGGATCTCCGACAGCACCCCGGCGCCGACGGCCACCCCCGGCGCGCCTACGAGGACGAACAGGCCGACGTAGACGCCCAGCGCGGTCGTCACCGAGGCGAGGTTCCAGATCACCGCGGACAGCACGCCCAGCAGCAGCGAGCCCCAGCCGAGCAGCCGGACCGGCGCCACCCGCCGCGCCACCGTCGCGAGCGCGAACCCGGCGGCCAGCCCGCCGATCGCCTGCACGCCCCGCAGCAGGCCCGCGTCGGCTTCGCTGCCGCCGAGCACGTCCAGGACGTAGACCACGAACAGCACCAGGAACATGCCCTGCGCCAGCGAGGTGAACACCAGCGCAAGCCCGGTGCGCCACAGCCGCCGGTTGTGCGTCAGCTCCCGCAGGCCGTCGAGCCACGCCCGCACGACGGGTTCGCGCGCGGCGGCGGGTGCGGGGGCCGCCACCCGCCGGAACGGCTTGGCCAGCAGCGCCGCCGCCACCACGAGGACGGCGAGGTAGCCGGTGACGACGTCGGCGAGGCCACCGAAGCCCAGCAGGGCGCCACCCGCCCAGCCGCCGGCGAGCCGGGCCACGCTGCCGTTGACGCTCATCAGGCCGTTCGCGCCGGTCACGTCGGCGACCCCGACCAGCTCCGGCACCAGCGCGTTGCGCGCCGGTTCGAACACCGACGCCAGCGCCGCCTGGGCGGCCATCACGCCGTACACCACCGGGACGCCGGGCTCGGCCAGCAGCGGGAGCGCGACGACGGCGAGCCCGCAGCAGACGCCGAACAGCACCGCGCGGCGGTTCCACCGGTCGGCGACGACGCCGGCGACCGGGCTCAGCAGCACCGCGGGCAGCAGGCCGAGCACGATGCTCAGCGCCGTCGTCGCGGCGGAGCCGGTGCGCTGGAAGACGTAGACCGGCAGCGCCACCTGCAGCATCCATTCGGCCGTCTCGCCGAAGAACGCCGCCACCCACAGCCGCGCGAACGCGGGCACCCCCAGCAGCTGTCTCACACCTCGGCCTTCCCCGAGTGCTCGATGCGCGGGAACGCGCGCAGGCCGACGTGCACCGACGCCGCGTCCGCCGGCGCGTCGGCCCGGATCGCGCCGACGTAGGGCCGGACCAGCGCGTCGATCGCTTCGGTCAGCCGGGTCAGCTCCGCGGGCGTGACGCGCAGCGCGTAGGTCGACATCCCGGCCGCGGCGCGCCAGGCGGGGTCGAGGTCGTCGAGGGAGTCCAGGTACCGCTGGGTCAGTTCCTGCTCGTGGCTCAGCGTCGCGCCGACGACGCCGAGCTGCGCGGCCCGGTGCGCGGGGTCGTCGGCCAGCTCCCCCACCTCGAGGCCGACCTGCCGGGCGCGCCACGGCCGTTCGCGGCCGTCTTCGGCGTCGGCCCGCTCGACGAGGCCGTACTGCGCGAGCTGACGCAGGTGCCAGCTGCAGTTGGACGCGGTCGAGCCGACCGCCTCCGCGCACTCGCTCGCGGTGCGCGGACCGACCGCGGTGAGGTGGTTGAGCAGCGCCGACCGCAACGGGTGCGCCAGCGCGCGCAGCAGCTCGACGTCCTCGATCCGCTTGCGCGGCGGCAGCTCGGCCATCGGTCGCCCCATTCCTGAAAGAAGTGTTTCGAAAGTCTTCTTTCATACTTGGTCCCGCCTGCGGGTTTGTCAACCGGCTGCGTTATCGTTCGCCGCGCAGCAGCTGCACCAGGCAGCGACTGCGCCGTGACCCGACCTTGGATGGACGTTGCCCGACCAGCGCGAACTCGCCACCGCCGCCGCCCTCGCCCTCCCCCGGTTCGTGGGCTCGACCGCGCTCTTCCACGCCGCGGTCGCCGAGCGGATGGGCGTCACCCCGACCGAGCTGCACTGCCTGCACCTGCTCCACGGCGGCGTCAGCGACTCCCCGACCGAGCTCGCGGGCCTGCTCGGGATGTCGACCGGCGCGTTCACCCGCCTGCTCGACCGGATGGCGCTGCACCGGCTGGCCGAGCGCGCCCCGGACCCCGCCGACCGGCGCCGGCTCGTCGTCCGGCCACTGCCCGACCGGATGGCCGAGCTCGCCGAGCTCTACGCGCCGATGGCCCGGTTCGTCGGCGAGCGGCTCGCGCGGTTCGACCGCCGCCAGCTGACGGCGTTGCTCGAGTTCCTCACCGACGGCACCGCGGCGGCCGAACGGTCGACCGTCGAGCTGCCGGATGTGACGCAGGCCATAACCCGTTGACTAACTCTACGGTTGTTGCGTTAACTTGTTCTCACTATGAAGAACTGAACCGCGCCCATCCCGCTTCCGAGGCGGCACCCGGTCGAGCCTGACGCTCCCGCGTGCCATGACGCCCGGCGGGATCTCCGCTTCTTTTCCTCCGGGCCCGGTGATGCGCAATGTCAACCCTTTTTCCCTTGCAGGCCAAGGACGTCGTCTTCGGCTACGGCACCCGCGTGGTGCTCGACGGCATCTCGCTGACCGCGTCGGCCGGGCAACGGCTCGGCCTGGTCGGCGAGAACGGCACCGGCAAGTCCACCCTGCTGCGCCTGCTCGCCGGACTCGAAGAACCCCGCTCCGGCGAGGTGCTCCGCGGCCCCGACGTCGGGTTCCTGCTGCAGGAACTGCCGTTCGCCATGGAGGCGACGTTCGCCGACGTGCTCGACGACGCCCTCGCCGAGATCCGGGCCGCGTCGGCCCGCCTCGACGAGCTGACCGCGGCGATGACCGACCGGCCCGACGACGAAGGTGTGCTCGAGGAGTACGGCCGGGTCCTGGAGTGGGCCCAGGCCCACGACCTCTGGGACGCCGACCGCCGCGCGAAGCTCGTCTGCGACGGGCTCGGCCTCGGCGGCGTCGCACCGGACCGGCGGCTCGGCACGCTCTCGGGCGGGCAGCGGTCCCGGCTCGGGCTGGCCGCGCTGCTCGTCCGGCAGCCGGAGACGCTCCTGCTGGACGAGCCGACCAACCACCTCGACGACGCGGCGATGGCGTTCCTCGAACGCCACCTCGCCGAGCTGACCGGGATCGTCGTGCTGTCCTCGCACGACCGGGTGTTCCTCGACGCCGTCTGCACCGACATCGTCGACCTCGACCCGGCCGCGGCGGACCGGCAGGCCGGCGGCGCGGTCCGCTACGGCGGCAGCTACTCCGACTACCTCGGCCACAAGAAGGCCGAGCGGGCGCGGTGGGAGCAGCGCTTCGCCGAAGAACAGGAGGAGCTGAAGGAGCTTCGGGAGACCGTCGCGGTCACCGCGCGGAACGTCGCCTACGGCCGCGGCCCGCGGGACAACGACAAGTTCATCCACCACTTCAAGGGCGCGCGCGTCCAGAAGACGATCTCGCGGCGGGTGCGCGACGCCGAACAGCGGCTGGAGAACCTCGAACGCGACCAGGTGCGCAAACCCCCGGCGCCACTGCGGTTCCGGGCGGAACTCACCGGCCGGGCGGCCGGTGAAGGACCCGCGATTTCCGTACGCGCACTGGAAGTCCCGGGCCGGCTGCGGCTGCCGCACCTCGACGTCGAGGGGTCGGCCCGGCTGCTGGTCACCGGCGGGAACGGCGCCGGGAAGTCGACGCTGCTGTCCGTGCTGGCCGGCCGGCTCGCGCCCGCCGCCGGCACGGTCCACTTCGGACACGGCGTGCGGGTCGGGATGCTGGAGCAGGACGTCGCCTTCGCGGAGCCGCACCGATCCGCGGCCCGGGTCTACCGGGACACGCTCGGCGAGGACGCTCCCCCGCTGAGCCGGCTCGGCCTGCTGGCGTCCCGGGACCTCCGGCAGCCCGTCGGCGCGCTCTCGGTCGGCCAGCGGCGGCGGCTGGCGCTGGCGATCCTGCTCGCCGAACCACCGGACGTGCTCCTGCTCGACGAGCCGACGAACCACATTTCGCTGACCCTGGCGGAAGAACTGTTCTCGGCGCTGGAGAGGGCTCCGGGCGCGGTCGTCCTCGCGTCCCACGACCGCTGGCTGCGCCGCGACTGGTCCGGCGACCGCCTCCACCTGACCGACGGCCACCCCGCCACCGCGGTATAGGTCGTTATACGCTCAGGGGCCGCACTTTCACGTGAAAGTGCGGCCCCTGGTCGGGTTTCAGAGGTCGATGCCGAGGAGGGCGTCGACCGCGATGCGGATCAGGCCGGGAGCCGTCGAGTCGGTGCCGTCGCGGCGGAGGGCCTCGTTCGCCCACGCGTCGATCGCCGCCAGCGCCTTCGGCGTGTCCAGGTCGTCGGACAGGTGGTCGCGCAGCCGGACGATCGTGTCCGCGGCGGACGGCCCGGTGGCCAGCGAGACGGCCTCGCGCCAGCGCGCCAGCCTCGTCTCGGCGTCGGTGAGGAGCGAATCCGTCCACGGGCGGTCGGCGCGGTAGTGGCCGGCGAACAGGGCCAGCCGGATCGCGCCCGGGTCGACCTGGTCGGCCCGCAACCGCGAGACGAACACCAGGTTCCCCCGGGATTTCGACATCTTCTCGCCGTCGAGGCCGATCATGCCGGCGTGCACGTAGTGGCGGGCGAACTGACCGTCCTTGGCCACGGCTTCGGCGTGCGCCGCGCTGTACTCGTGGTGCGGGAAGATCAGGTCCGAGCCGCCGCCCTGCAGGTCGAACCCGAGGCCCAGCCGGTTGACGGCGATCGCACTGCACTCGATGTGCCAGCCGGGGCGGCCCGGGCCGAGCTCGGACTCCCACGAGGGCTCGCCCTCGCGGGCCACGCGCCACAGCAGCGCGTCGAGCGGGTGGCGCTTGCCGGCGCGGTCGGGGTCGCCGCCGCGCTCGGCGAAGAACTTCGCCATGGTCGGCTCGTCGTAGTTCGACTCGTAGCCGAACCGGCCGGTCGCCGCGTGGTCGAAGTAGATGTCCGGGAACTCCAGGTCTTCGGCCCGGTAGGCGGCGCCGTTGGCCAGCAGCTTGGCGATGACCTCGACGATCTCCGGGATGCTCTCCACGGCGCCGACGAACTGCTGCGGCGGGACCACCCGCAGCGCCGTCATGTCCTCGCGGAACAGCGCCGTCTCGCGCATGCCGAGCACGACCCAGTCGTCCTTGTCCCGCGCGGCGCGCTCCAGCAGCGGCTCGTCGATGTCCGTGACGTTCTGCACGTAGTGGACGTCGTGGCCGTTGTCGCGCCACACGCGGTTCACCAGGTCGAACGCGAGGTACGTCGCGGCGTGCCCCAGATGCGTCGCGTCGTAGGGCGTGATGCCGCAGACGTACATCCGGGCGGTGGCCCCGGGCGCGGTCGGGCGGACCTGCCCGGTGGCCGTGTCGTGGAGCCGCAGCGGGCGGGGGGTGCCCGGGATGCGGGGCACGTCGACGGATGACCAAGTCTGCATACCTCGACTGTAAGCGCTGCCCCGCACCCCCTCCCGTCCGGTGGGACTCCTCCCCCACCTGGCGGAGTCATTCCTCCCGGCGGGCCGCGTTCGCTTCGATGGCGTCGCGGACGAACGCGCCCACGCCGGGACGCTGCTCGTCGGCCCGGACCAGGAACTCCAGCTGCGCCGGCTCGGTGGTGTACAGCACACCGATCCGCCGCTGCGTCTCGTAGGAGCACTCGCCCATCACGCGGGACAGCATCTCCCGGTGTGCCTCGGCCAGCTCCCCGGCTTCGGGGCTGTCCGGCGCGGCCCCGGCGTCCAGGACGGCGCCGAGCCGCGCCACCCAGTCCTTGCGGGCGGCCTCCCCGGCCGCCAGGTCCTCCTTGGACGGGGTGGCGGCACCCCGCCACTCGGGGGTGTGCGCCCAGCGGCGGGCGGCTTCTTCCGCGTAGCCGTCCGGTTCGCGGAACCCGCCGAACACTTCGAACTTCTCCTCGGGCGTCAACGCGCTGCCCATGGCTCTCGCCTCCATCACGCGGTCGACGGCCGCGACCATCCGCCCGAGCTCGCCGATCCGCGCCACCAGCAGCTCGCGCTGCCGCTTGAGGTGCGCTTCGGCGTCGGTGCCCGGGTCGTCGACGAGGGTCGCGATCGTCTCGAGGGGAAAGCCGAGCTCCCGGTAGAACAGGATGCGCTGCAGCCGGTCGAGGTCGTCGTCGGCATAGCTGCGGTACCCCGCCGCGGTCCGCCCGCTCGGGCTGAGCAGGCCGATCTCGTCGTAGTGGTGCAGCGTGCGGACGGTGATCCCGGCCAGTGCGGCGACCTTGCCCACCGGATGCCCCATCGTTCCCCTCCTCTTTCGGTGGCCGTTCGGCCCTTGCGAAGACCACCGTGCTGCCTGACGTGACGTGAGGGTCAAGCATCACCCTTCCTCAACCTTCGTCACGCGGCTCGCGCGGTTAGCCTGGCCGGATGAGCACCGTGATCGTCGCAGGCGGCGCGATCGTCGTGCTCGCGCTGGTCACGGCGGTGGTGCTGCGGCTGCGCCGTCCTCGCCCCCGGTTCGTGTCCGGCGCCGTTCCCGCCGAACCGGTCTCCGCTGTGGCGCGCGGCACGCTGCTGGCGAAGATCGACTCGACGTTCCGGGACGGCCGGTTCTGCGTCCTGCTCGGCCGCGGCGGGGCGGGCAAGACGCACCTCGCCGCCGCCTACGTCCGGGCCGGCCGCTCGCCCGTGGTCTGGGTGCCGGCCGAGGACCCCGCGCGTGCCTTCGCGGCGCTGGCCAGTGGTCCCGACGCCGAAGCGGCTGCCCGCGAGGGTCTGGCGTGGCTCGACGATCTCGACGACGCGCTCGTCGTCTTCGACGGCGCGACCGACCCGGACGCGCTCAACCGCTGGCTGCCCGCCCGCGCCCGCGTCCTCGTGACGACGACGGTGCCGGACTTCGAAGTCCTCGGCCCCACGCTGCCGGTGCCCGCGTTCGACGAGCCCGAAGCGGTCGGCTTCCTCCGTGCGCGATCGGGCCGGGACGCCGCCCCGGCCGAAGTCGCACGGGAACTCGGCGGCCTGCCGCTGGCGCTGGCCCAGGCGGGCGGCGTGATCCGGACGTCGGGCTTCGAGGAGTACCTCGACCGGCTGCCGCGCACCCCGCCGCTGGAGCGGGACCCGGGCGAAGACCACTCCCCGTGCGTCGAGGACACCACGATCGCGGCGTTGCGAGCGGTGGCGGCCCGGGACGGCCGGGCGTCGGTCGTCGCGGAACTCCTCGCCGTGCTGGGATCGCCGGGCGTCCGGCGGGCGCTGGTGCACCGGGTGGGCCCGGACCCGGTGGCGGTGGACGCGGCGCTGGCCGGTCTGGCGTCGGCGTCCCTCACGGAGTTCGACACCAGCGGCGAGGTCGTGACGATGCACCGCTTGACCCGCCGCGCGATCCTGGGCCGGCTGCACGCGGAAGACCGGATGGCCGCGGCTCTGGACCGGGCGTTCGCCGTGGTGGCGGCGGAGGAGACGGCGGACCTGACCGGCCACGCCGCCGCGTTGTGGCGCCACTTCCGCGCCCTGCCGTCGGCGGAGGCGGGTCCTCGGCTGGGCACGGTCCTGCGGCTGCGGCGCCGGTCGGTCGACCTGCTGACGGCCGAGGGCGCGCACAGGCAGGCTCGCGCACTCGGCCGGGAGGTGCTGGCCGACCACGAGGCGTACCTGCCGAGGGGCCACGAGGACACGGCCCGCGCGGCCCGGACACTGAGCCGGGCGAGCGAGGACCGGACGGGCACCGGCCGTCATCGACGCGCCTAGGGAAGGTCTGACAGTGCCTTTGTCCAGGTGACCACGGCGTGGAGGACGACCGCTGACCGATAGACGATGGCGAGCTTGTCGTAGCGAGTGGCCACCCCGCGCCACTGTTTGAGCAAGTTGAACCGTCGTTGGATCACATCGCGCCCTCGGCAGTCGACCGAGTCGAGGCGGGTGGACGCCCGCCGCGGGAACGGCCGATCGCATGCTCAGGCGGCTCGGTCAGCAGATCCGTGTAGTTCGACCCAGCCCCTGTGGGACGGGTGATGTTGGTGGCGTGCTGATGCGCTCGGACGATCGTGGAATCCACCGACACCGACCAGTCGACCATGCCGTCGGCGTCGGCGTCGGTGAGCAGGCGCCGCAGGACGGTGTCCCAGGTTCCGTCGCCGGCCATCCGGCGATGCCAGGTCCAGATCGTCTGCCACGGACCGAACACCGCCGGCACGTCGCGCCAGGCGATCCAGCACCGATAGCGGTAGATGATTCTTCGACCATCGCCCGCGCATCGGAAAACGGACGCCTGCGCTTACCGGTACGGACCGGAAGAAGATTCTCGATCAACGCCCACTGGGCATCCGAGAGCAACTAAAACCGCGACACGACCAGCAGCATCCCAGCCACCAGCCGAAACTTTTGTCAGACACGCGCCTAGCCCACCGGCCGGCCGCACCTCGGTCGAGGTGCGGCCGGCCGGTGGGCCCGAACCTCAGCGGCGCCGCGTCCGCAGGTAGTCCCCCACCACCGCCGCGCCGAGGCCGTCGAGGTCCGGGGCCACCACGCGGCCACCCGACCTCCGCGCGATCAGGTCCACGAACGACGTCAGCCTCGGGTCGTCCCCGAGCCGGAACACCGAAATCGACGCGCCCAGCTTCGCCAGCCGGTCCACTTCGGACAGTGTCTTGTGGAGCGTCCGGTCCTGGGGCGGGTAGTCGAAGACCGCCTCGCCGTCCGGTTCCAGGTGCGCGGTCGGCTCGCCGTCGGTGACCATCAGCACCACCGGCTGCGCGTCCGGGTGGCGGCGCAGGTGCTGCCCGGCCAGCAGGAGGCCGTGGTGGGCGTTCGTGCCCTGCTCCCACGCGCCCTCCAGGCCGATCAGCTCCGGCAGCTCCACCGGCATCGCGTAGCGGCCGAACGTGATCAGCTGCAGCGCGTCGTTGCGGAAGCGCGTGCTGATCAGCTGGTGCAGTGCCAGCGCCGTGCGCTTCATCGGCAGCCAGCGACCTTCCTGCACCATCGACCACGACGTGTCGACCAGCAGCGCGACCGCCGCCCGCGACCGGTGCTCGGTCTCCACCACCTCGACGTCCTCGACGTCCAGGCGGACCTGGCGCTCCCCCACCGAAACCGAGCGCAGCACGGCGTTGCGGATGGTGCGGGGGACGTCCCACGGCTGCATGTCCCCGAACCGCCACGGCCGCGACGCGCCGGTCGGTTCGCCCGCCGCGCCCGCCGACTCGGTATCGCGGTCGCCCGTCTTGCCGCGCAACGCGTTCACGACGTCGGACAACGCCGTCTCGCCCAGGCGCCGCAACGCCTTGGGCGACAACCGGAGCGTGCCGTCGGCGGCCCGTTCGAACAGGCCCTGGCGGCGCAGCTCACGCTCCAGTTCGGACAGCCGGCGGGCGTCGACCCCGGCGTCCTTGCCGAGCTGGCGTTCGAGCGCCTCCAGGTCGACGTCGTCCAGGCTCGCACCGGGGTACGACTGGCCCAGCTGCTCGGCCAGCGCGTCCAGCTCCGCCAGGTCGGCCATCGCCTGCGCGCCTTCGCCCATGCCCAGCGGGTTCTTGCCGCGGAAGCGCTCCGAGCCCGTCCAGTCCTCGCCCGGGCGCGCCGCGCGCAGCTGGGAGTCCAGCTGGGACAGCTGCTGCGCCAGCCGCGGGTCGCCGAACGCCTGCTGGGTCAGCTCGGCGAGCTCGGCCCGCTGCTCGGCCGACATCGAGTTCAGCATCCGCTGGGCGGCCGCGGACCGCTCGGCCAGCGCGTCGATCAGCTCTTCGACGTTGCGCGGGTTCTCCGGGAAGAACTCGCCGTGCTTCGCCATGAAGCCGTCGAAGCGCTGCTGGATGTCGTCGGCGCCCTGGGCGTGCGCGGCGAGCAGGTCGTTGAGGTCGGCGAGCATCTCGTTGATCCGCTCGACGTCCTCGGGCCCGGCGTTCTGCAGCGCCTGCTTCATGCCCTGGAACCGCGACTCCATCAGCTCCTGGCCGAGCAGGTCACGGATCTGCTGGTAGTTCTCGCGGCCCTGCTCCGAGCGCCAGTCGTAGTTCGCCAGCTCGTTGACCGCCGCCGCGGTGCCCGGCGGGAGCGCGTCCAGCTGGGCCTCGCGGAAGCGGGCGTCGTCGTCCGGGTCCGGGAACAGGTCCCGGCGTTCGGCGTCGAGGGCCTCCTGCAGGAGGCGCTGAACCTCCTGCAGGGTGCCGTCCAGGTTGTTGCGGCGCTGGATCTGCGACCGGCGCTGCCAGAGCCGCCGAGTCAGCTCGTCCAGGCCGGACGTGCGCTCGGTGCCGCGCCGGAGCAGTTCCTCCAGCGCGGACCGCGGCGACGCCCCGGCCATCACGTCGCGGCCGATCTCGTCGAGCGCGTCGCGCAGGTCGGCCGGCGGCGCGAGCGGGTCCGGCCCGTCGTGCCACGGGCCGTAGGAGTAGCCGTCGGGGAGCGGGACCGCGGTCATCGGCCGTAGACGGTCGTCGCGTCGTCGGAGTCCTTGGCGAGCCGCCGGGCCAGGAACAGCGATTCGAGGGCGAGTTCGACGGCCGCCGCGATCCGTCCGGCGGGTTCGTCGGCGCCGACGCCGGCCCGCTGGGCGACCTCGTGCAGCACCGGCAGTTCCGGCAGCGCGGCGAGGACGTCCTTGGCCGGGACGCGCTCGCCGGTGGCGACCAGGTGGCCGTCCTCGACGGCGTCGGCCAGCGGACGCAGGTCGAGCCCGGCGAAGCGCCCACGCGCGGTCTCGGCGACCGCGCGGCGCATCAGGTGCACGAGGTGCTCGACCTCGCGGCCCTCCTCGCCCGGCTCGAACTCGATCTTGCCCCGCAGCACGGACGGGACGGCGTCGAGGTCGACCGGCCGCGCCACGGCCGGCTCTTCGCCGGTCAGCGCCGCGCGCCGCAGGGCCGCCGCAGCCACGGTCTCCGCCGCGGCGACGGCGAACCGCGCCGAGACGCCGGAGCGCTGGTCGATCACCGTCGACTCGCGCAGGTTCCGGACGAACCGGGCCAGCACCTCGAGCAGCGGCTCGCCGACTTCCGCGACGAGGTTGGCCTCCTGCTTGACCACCGCGATCTCGGACTCCACGTCCAGGGGGTAGTGGGTGCGGATTTCGGCGCCGAAGCGGTCCTTGAGCGGGGTGATGATCCGGCCGCGGTTGGTGTAGTCCTCGGGGTTCGCGGTGGCGACGAGCAGGACGTCCAGCGGCAGCCGCAGCGTGTAGCCGCGGACCTGGATGTCGCGCTCCTCCATCACGTTGAGCAGCGCGACCTGGATGCGCTCGGCG
Organism: Amycolatopsis sp. FBCC-B4732; assembly: GCF_023008405.1. Lineage (NCBI taxonomy): Bacteria > Bacillati > Actinomycetota > Actinomycetes > Pseudonocardiales > Pseudonocardiaceae > Amycolatopsis > Amycolatopsis sp. FBCC-B4732. The sequence goes on along the minus strand of NZ_CP095376.1, from coordinate 3,032,197 downwards.
AGGTCGGGCAGCTCGTTGATGGCGACGATGCCGCGGTGGGCGCGCGGGACCAGGCCGAAGTGGATGGTCTCGGGGTCGCCCAGGCTGCGGCCTTCGGCGACCTTGACCGGGTCGACGTCGCCGATCAGGTCGCCGACTGAGGTGTCGGGCGTGGCGAGCTTTTCGGTGTAGCGCTCGGAGCGGTGGCGCCAGGCCACCGGTAGGTCGTCGCCGAGCTCGGCGGCCCGGCGCAGGGACGCGGGGGTGATCGGCTGGAGCGGGTGTTCGCCCAGCTCGGCGCCTTCGATGACGGGCGTCCACTCGTCGAGCAGGCCGGCGAGGGTGCGCAGCAGGCGGGTCTTGCCCTGCCCGCGCTCGCCGAGCAGGACGACGTCGTGGCCGGCCAGCAGCGCGCGTTCGAGCTGCGGCAGCACGGTGCGCGAGAACCCGACGATGCCGGGCCAGGCGTCCTCGCCGTTCTTGAGGGCGGTCAGCAGGTTGTCGTGGATCTCTCGCGCGATCGGGCGCGGCTCGTACCCGGCCGCGCGCAGGGCCCCGGCGGTGCGGGGAAGAGCGTTTGGAACAGCGTTCACCCGCTCGACGCTACTGCCGGATCGGCGGTGCGTCGATGTGGAGCGACTCCAGCGTGGGCGCGCTCTGCCGGTTCGGGCGGAGCCGGTAAAATAGGGCGTCGTGTGCCGTCCCAGTGCGACTTTCGCGGTGTGGTCCAGCGCGTGGCTGAACGGAGCCGCCGCGTCCGACGATGTGCTCGACGCCCTGCTCGCGTGGGGTGAAGCCCACGATGTCGTGGCCGCCGACACGGCCGCCGCCGAGGCGTTCCAGCTGCCGCTGGCCTTCAACCGGGCCGCTACCCCCGTCCAGCTGCTGATGGCGCTGCGTTCGCAGGGAGCGAAATCCCTCCAGCTCGTCCTGCCGGTCCCGGGCGACGTCCGCGGCCTCGGCGGCGGCGGTCCGTTCACCGACGCGGCGGTGCGCGCCGGCGACGCGGTGGTGCTCGCGGACCTCGGTTTCGGCCTGGTGCCGGAGCCGATCGCCGAAGGCCTGGTCCGGTGGACCGTCTACTCGCTGGCTTCGCCCGCCCGGCCCGAGTACTTCGGCCTGGCCGAGGCCGAGCACGGGCTGACCGACGCGATCCGGGCCAGCGCGGGCGCCCTGCAGTCGCTCGACGTGGCTTCGGACCGGCCCGGCGTGCGCGCGGAGCTGTCGGCGCACCTGCGTTCCCGCCCGGACGTCGACTGGCCGGCCGGCACGCCCGGGCGTGCCCTGCGGGTGCTGCAGCGGGCCGAAGAGATCGCGGCGATCCTCGTGGTCGCTTCCACGGACGACCCGGGCGGCGCATTGTCGGCCTCGGCGTCGACGTTGCGCGCCCAGGCGCTGCGGCCGCTGTCGGACGCGGTCCGCACGGCCCGGTGCGCCGCGGTCAACGAAGCTGTGCGGGTGTTCGCCGAACAACCGGCCCGCGAAGCCTGACCGGTTATGCCGGAGGTCCGTCTCGCCCGCCCCGAAGAGTTCGAAGCCGTCGCCGCGCTGCGGTGGCGGTGGGTGGCGGAGCAGGACGGGCTGCCCGCGTCAGGCCGCGACCGGTTCGTCCGGGAGTTCGCCGCATGGGCGCGGGACAACGCGGCCACCCACCGGTGCCTGATCCTCGTCCGGGACGGCGAGGTGCTCGGGATGGCGTTCCTCGCGATCACCGCGCGCGTGCCCACCCCGCCGGCCTTCTCACGGGCGTGCGGCGACGTCCAATCGGTGTACGTCGTGCCCGAGGCCCGTGACGGCGGCCTCGGCGGCCTGCTGATCCGCGAGACCCTGCGCTTGGCCGGGGAACTGGGTCTGGAGCGGGTCACCGTGCACTCGTCGACCCGCGCCATCCCGGCCTACGAGCGCCACGGCTTCGCGCGCTCACCCCACCTGATGCAGGTCCGGCTCAGCGAGCCGGGCGCTTCGCCGGTTCGCAGCAGCCGATCGCGCACGGCGCGCCGTTGACCGTGCAGCCGCCCACCGGGAACGGCGACAGCTTGCGCGGCGCCACGTCGTTCGTGTGTTCCCGGATCAGCTCGACCACCAGCTCGGCGAAGCGCGGGTCGCCGCCCGCGGTCGCCGCGCGGGCGAAGGCCATGCCGTGCTCGGCCGCGCGTTCGGCCGCCTCGTTGTCCAGGTCCCAGATCACCTCGAGATGATCGGAGACGAACCCGATCGGCGAGACGACGACCCCGGGGACCCCCTGGGCGTGCAGCGCGTCGATGTGGTCGACGATGTCCGGCTCCAGCCACGGCACCTGCGGCGGCCCGGACCGCGACTGCCACACGACGTCGTACTCGGCGATGCCCGCTTCGGCCGCCACCAGCCGGGCCGCCTCGGCGATCTGCCGCGAGTACCGGCGGCCGCCTTCCGCGGGCGGTCCGGACGCCTTGTCCGCGCTTTCGGGTACCGAGTGCGCGGTGAACACCGTGCGGACGCCGGGGACGTCACCGAGCGACGCGTGCGCCGCGCGCACCCCGTCGGCGACCGCCGAGACGAACAGCGGGTGGTCGAAGAACTGGCGCAGCTTCACCAGTTCGGGCGCGCCGTCGCCGACCGCCGCGCGGGCGCGTTCGATGTCCTCGTCGTACTGGCGGCACGCCGAATAGCCGCCGTACGCGCTCGTGGGGAACACCAGGACCCGCTTCGCCCCGGCCGCCGTCAGCTCGGCGAGGGTGTCCTCGACCATCGGGTGCCAGTTGCGGTTGCCGAAGTGCACCGGGAGGTCCAGCCCGGCGGCCGAAAGCTGCTTCTCGACCGCGGCCATCGCGTCGCGGTTCAGCCTGTTGATCGGCGAAACCCCACCGAAGTGCTGGTAGTGCTCGGCGACCTCGAGGAGCCGCTCCCGCGGGACACCCCGGCCCCTGGTGACGTTTTCGAGGAACGGCATGACGTCCTCGGGTCCTTCCGGACCGCCGAACGAAAGCCACAGCAACGCGTCGTATCCCACCCCGCCATCTTGCCGATGTGGCGGCCCGCACGCTGACCCGGCCCGGTTGTGAATCGATCGGTCCAAAATCCTGCTACGGTGGTGCCATGGCCAGGCCACGGGAGTTCGACGAGTCCGCCGCCGTCGAGCGCGCGATGGAAGCGTTCTGGGAGCACGGCTACGAGGCGACGTCGACCCAGGACCTGTGCACGGCGACCGGACTCGGCCGCAGCAGCGTCTACAACACGTTCAGCAGCAAGCGGGCGCTCTTCCAGCGTTCGCTGACGCACTACACGAACCGCGAACTGGGCAAGCGGAAGGCGATCCTCGACGGCCCGGGCACCGCGGCCGAGCGGCTCGCGACGGTGCTCGACACCGCCATCGACGCCGACCGGGACCGCCCCCGCGGCTGCCTCGTGGTCAACACCCTCGCCGAACTCGGCCTGCCGGACGACGAGGTCGGGGCCGCACTGCGCAGCGACACCGACCAGAACCTGGCCATGTTCGCCGAATGCGCCCGCGAGGGCGTGCTCGACGGCAGCCTGCGCGACGGCCTGGCGCCGGCCGACGTGGCGGAGTTCCTGCTCAGCACGATTTCCGGCCTGCGGGTGATGGCCCGCCGGGGCACGAGCCGCGAGGCCATGCACGCCGTCGCCGATCTCGCGCTCGCCTCGATCGTCGCGCACTGACCCCCGTTCCGGACCGAGTTCCTTTTCGTTTGCCGCAGTTTTGAACTGATCGATACACAACCAAGGAGGACCCGTGCCCCTGGCCGTCTTCGTCCTCGGGCTCAGCGTGTTCGCGCTGGGCACGTCCGAGTTCATGATCACCGGCCTGCTCCCCGGGATGGCCGCCGACCTGGGCGTGAGCATCCCCGACACCGGGCTGCTCATCTCCGCCTTCGCGGTCGGCATGGTCGTCGGGGCGCCGTTGCTGGCCATCGGCACACTGCGTCTCCCCCGCCGCCGGACCCTGCTCGCGATGCTCGCCGTCTTCGTCGTGGCGCACGTCGTCGGCGCGCTCGCCGAGGGGTATGCGCTCCTGTTCGCGACGCGGGTCGTGGCGGCGCTCGCCTGCGCGGGGTTCTGGGCTGTCGCGGCGGCCACGACGATCGCGCTCGTGCCGGCCGGCCGCCGCGGCCGCGCGATGGCGGTCCTGGTCGGCGGCCTCACCGTGGCGAACATCGCCGGCGTCCCCGCGGGGACGTTCCTCGGCCAGCACGCCGGCTGGCGGACGGCGTTCTGGGCGGTCGCGGTGGTGACGCTGCTCGCGGCGGCCGGCGTCGCGAGCCTCGTGCCGGACACGACCGGCGGCACCGGCGGCGTCCGCGGCGAACTGCGCATGTACCGGCGCGGCCGGGTCTGGCTCGCGCTCGGCGTGGTCGCGCTGTGCCAGGCGATGGTCTTCGCGGCGTTCAGCTACTTCGCGCCGCTGCTGACCGAGACCGACGGCCTCCCCGAGGAGTGGGTACCGGGCGTCCTGGCGCTGTTCGGCGTCGGCGCGCTGCTGGGGATCACGGTGGGCGGGCGGCTCTCCGACCGGCGGCCGTTCGCGACGCTCTACGGCAGCATCGGCCTCGCGCTGGCGGCGTTGTCCGTGCTGGCCTCGACCACCGACACGGTCGTCGCGGTCGCGGCCGTGCTGGCCTTCGGCGTCGCCGGGTTCGGCGCCAACCCGGCGTTGAACGTGCGCGCCTACCAGGTGTCCGGCGACGCGCCGACGCTCACCGGCGCCGGCACGACTGCGGCGTTCAACGTGGGCAACACCGTCGGCCCGTGGCTCGGCGGGGTCGCGATCGACGCCGGGCTCGGCTTCCCGAGCGTCGCCTGGACCGGCATGGCGCTCGGCGCGGCGACCCTGGTGGCGCTCACGGCCGCGGCCGTCGTCCAGCGGAACGACGACCGCGAGCCGATCGCGGTGTGACGGCTCAGATGCCGAGGGCGTGGACCCCGCCGTCGACCATGATCATCGAGCCGGTGGTGGCGGGGAGCCAGTCCGACAGCAGCGCGCAGACGCTCTTCGCCGTCGGGTCCGGGTCCGAGCTGTCCCAGCCGAGCGGCGCGCGGTCGCCCCAGCCGTCCTCGAGGTCGGAGAAGCCCGGGATCGACTTCGCGGCCATGGTCTTCATCGGGCCCGCGCTGACCAGGTTGACCCGGATGCCCTGCGGGCCGAGTTCCTTGGCCAGGTACCGGTTGACCGATTCGAGCGCGGCCTTCGCGACGCCCATCCAGTTGTAGACCGGCCACGCGACGCGGGCGTCGAAGTCCATGCCGACGATCGACGAGCCGCGGCCCAGCAGCGGCAGGCACGCCTTCGACAGCGACATGAACGAGTACGCGGAGACGTCGACCGCGGTCTTGACGTCCTCGGCCGGCGCGTCCAGGAACGGCGCGCCGAGGCAGCTCTGCGGGGCGAAGCCGATCGAGTGCAGCACGCCGTCGAGCCCGTCGACGTGCTCGCGGATCCGGTCGGCGAGGCTGTCGAGGTGCTCGGAGTTCGTGACGTCGAGCTCGAGCACCGGCGCCGGCTCCGGCAGCCGCTTCGCGATGGTCTTGACCAGCGACATGCGACCGAAACCGGTCAGCACCACGGTCGCGCCCTCCTGCTGCGCGATCTTGGCCGCGTGGAAGGCGAGCGAGGCGTCGGTGATGATGCCGGTGATCAGCAGGCGCTTGCCTTCGAGCAGTCCGGGCACGGGTCCTCCAGGTCTGGTGTTCGGGTAACGGGAATCAGTGGCCGAGGCCGAGGCCGCCGTCGACGGGCAGCACGGCCCCGTTGACGTAGCCGGCCTCGTCGGAAGCCAGGTACCGCACGGCGGCGGCGATCTCCGACGGCTCGGCGTACCGGCCGGACGGCACCTGCGCGAGGATCTCCTTCTTGCGGTCCTCGGGCAGCTCGTCGGTCATGTCGGTGTGCACGAAACCGGGCGCGATGACGTTCGAGGTGATGTTGCGCGAGCCCAGCTCACGGGCCAGCGACCGCGCGAAGCCGACGAGGCCGGCCTTCGACGCGGCGTAGTTCGCCTGCCCGGCCGAGCCGGAGAGGCCGACGACGGAGGAGATGAAGACGAACCGGCCCCACTTGCCGCGCAGCATCCCGCGCGAGGCGCGCTTCGCGACCCGGTAGGCGCCGGTGAGGTTGGCGTTGATGACGCGCTCGAACTGCTCGTCGCTCATCCGCATCAGCAGCGTGTCGTCGGTCAGCCCGGCGTTGGACACCAGCACCTCGACCGGCCCCTGGTGCTCCTCGACGAGCTTGAAGGCGGCGTCGACCTGCTCGGTGTCGGTCACGTCGGCCTGCACCCCGAACAACCCTTCGGGCGCCCCCGAACCACGGTGCGTGACGGCGACCTGGTGCCCCTGCTCCGCGAGGTCCCGGGCGATCGCCAACCCGATGCCCCGGTTGCCCCCGGTGACCAAGACCGACCGTCCCACAGTGTTCTCCCTCTTCGTCGCCCGTGCGCAGATGTCGGGCACGAGGCTATCGGCAGTGCTCGCGGGTCGCGCAGGGTGTCTGCAGCTCAACCGGGGTCGAACCCGACACGGGTTCGCGTTGGCGGGCGGGGACGTAAGAGGACGGTGAAAGTACCCGTCGGTAGATGAACGGAGCGTGACGAAGTCGTGCGGGCGGGGGCCGATCGGGGCGCGGATGCGTTCTTGCTCTCACTTTTGGCGGGGTGCGATGTGGGCCACAGAGCGTCACCGGGACGGCTCAGCCGGAGGGGTTGTCGCGCGCCGCCGGGTCACGGCTGCCCCGCGAAGCCCGGGAACGCGGCCGCAGCGCCCACCTCGCCGACGCCGCGGAGGTCGGCTTCACGCCGTCGAGGTCCATCGAGGTCCGCTTCAAGCCGGCCGGTGCGCGGGTGGCCGGCTCACTCGCCATCGCCGAGGTCACCGTCCGGGACCGAGCGCTGCGGGCCGCCGGGCTCGTGGTCCGGCTCTCGGTGTCGCGGCTCCACCGCGACACCGCCATCGAGGATGCGGCCACCGGCCCGCGCGGCACGTACGCGCGGCTGGAAGAAGCCGGGCACCGGATCGGCTCGTTCGCCGAGCATGGCGGCGCGCGCCCGGCACGCCAGCTGGCCGCCCCACGACCGTCCTAAGGCCGTGTTAGGAACCCGTCGCCGACCTTGCTGCCCGCTCACCCCTTCGTCACCGTGAGTCGCAACACAGGAGGTCGACGATGACAACCCGGATCAGCCCCACCGCCGGCGGGGCCGTGAGCGAGAACCGCGTGATCGGCAACGTGCTGCGCGGCTCCATCGGCAACTTGATCGAGTGGTACGACTGGTACGCCTACGCGGCCTTCACCACCTACTTCGCCAAGTCGTTCTTCCCCACCACCGACACCACGGCCGCGTTCCTGGGGACCGCCGCCGTGTTCGCGGTCGGGTTCCTCATGCGGCCGCTGGGCGGGTGGATGCTCGGCCGGTTCGCCGACCGGTTCGGGCGGCGCAGCGCGCTCGTGCTCTCCGTGACCTTCATGGCGGGCGGGTCGCTGCTCATCGCCGTGACGCCGAGCTATCACACGATCGGGATCGCCGCGCCGATCCTGCTGCTGATCGCGCGGCTGATCCAGGGCCTGTCGGTCGGCGGCGAGTACTCCACCTCCGCGACCTACCTGTCCGAAGTGGCCACTCCCGGCAAACGCGGCTTCTACTCCAGCTTCCAGTACGTGACGCTCTACGGCGGTCAGCTCCTCGCGCTCGGCCTCCAGCTGATCCTGCAGGCGATCCTCACCGAACAGCAGCTGACGTCGTGGGGCTGGCGGATCGCGTTCGTCGTCGGCACGCTCGCCGCGCTCACCGTCATGTGGCTGCGCCGCGGCATGGACGAGTCCGAGAGCTACGTCCGCGAAGCCGGCGAGAACAAGGGCAGCCGCGGCACCCTGCGGGAACTCGCCAAGTACCCCAAGGAGATCGCGCTCGTCGTCGGCCTGACCCTCGGCGGCACGGTCGGCTTCTACACCTTCGCCACCTACAGCCAGAAGTTCCTCGAAAACACCGCGCACATCCCGCGGCGGCAGGTCACCATCGTGCTGTTCTGCGCGATCCTCGTCGCGGCGATCCTGCAGCCGCTGGCCGGCAAGCTGTCCGACCGGATCGGCCGCCGCCCGCTGCTGCTGTTCTTCGGCATCGGCGGCACGCTGCTCACCGTCCCGCTGATGACCGTGATGGGCTCGACCCGCAACCCCGTCGGCGCGTTCTTCCTCGTGCTGGCCGGGCTGGTCATCGTCGCCGGGTACACCTCGATCAACGCCATCGTGAAGGCCGAGCTGTTCCCGACGAAGATCCGCGCGCTCGGCGTCGGCCTGCCCTACGCGCTGACCGTGGCGATCTTCGGCGGCACCGCCGAGCTCATCGCGCAGGCGCTGAAGAGCGCGGGCCACGAGACGGTGTTCTTCTGGTACGTCGCGGGCTGTGTCCTGGTCTCCCTGATCGTCTACGGCACAATGCGGGAAACCTCGAAGACCTCCGAGCTGGAAGAGCGCTGACAAGGGGATGACCGTGCGCGTGCTCCTCGTCGAAGACGACGCGGGTGTCGCCGGCGCGCTCGCCGAGTCGCTGCACGCGCGCGGTCATCCCGTCACCAGCGTCGGCCGCGGTGCCGACGCCCTGCACCGCCACCGCGACGCCGATCTCGTCCTGCTCGACCTGGGGCTGCCCGACCTCGACGGGCTCGACGTCCTCCGCAAGATCCGCGCGGTGTCGCCGGTTCCGGTCATCGTCCTGACCGCCCGCGGCGACGAACGCTCGGTCGTGCGCGGCCTGCGCCTGGGCGCCGACGACTACCTGACCAAACCCGTGCGGCTGGCCGAGCTGCTGGCCCGGATGGACGCCGTCGTGCGGCGCGCGGTCGCCCGCGAAGCCCCCGCCGGGGACGTCGTGCGCGTCGAGGACGTCGAGATCGACCTCGGTGCGCGCCGGGTGCTCGTCGCCGGGCACGACGCCGGGCTCACCACCAAGGAGTTCGAGATCCTGGCCGTCCTCGCCGCCCGCCCGGGCACCGCGGTCAGCCGCCAGCAGCTGATGGACGAGGTCTGGGGTGACGCCTACCTCGCCGTCTCGCGCTCGCTCGACGTCCACCTGACCGGGCTGCGCGCGAAACTCGACCGGCCCGGCCTGCTCACCACCATCCGCGGCTTCGGCTACCGGCTCGGCCGGGACTGACGCCGTGCGCACCCGGCTGCTGGTGGTCCTGGTGGCCCTCGCGCTCGCCGTCGTCGCCGCGTTCGCCGTACCGCTGCTGACCGCCACCGCCGAGCAGCGCACCCAGCAGCTGGTCATCTCCCGCACCGCCGACGTCGACCGGTTCGTCGTGCTGGCCCAGCAGGCCGTCGACACCCGCGACCCGGCGGCCCTCGCGGCCGACGCGGCCCGCTACGCCGAGCTGTACGGCGAAGGTGTCGTCATCGTCGACGCCCGCCGCGTCCCGCTGGTGCAGGCGGGCGGGCTGACCGCGGCCGACCCGGCGGTGCACGCGCTGGTCGAAGCGACCATGCGCAACGAGCCGGCGCCGCGCGTCGACGGTCTATCGCCGTGGTCGGCGGACCCCGCCTACTTCGCCCGCCCGGTCGGCACCGGCACCCGCGTCTCCGGCGTGGTCGTGCTGCGGGCGTCGGTGACGGCGGCGGCCGCGGACGTCGCCACCCGCTGGGGCACCATCGCCGCCGGCGCGCTGCTGGTCGCGGTGCTGTTCGTGCTGCTGGCCGTGGTGCTCGCGCGGTGGATGGTGCGGCCGTTGCACGAGCTGGAGACCGGCGTGCTCGCCGTCGCCGCCGGGCACCGCGCGCACGTCCCGGAGAAGGCCGGACCGCGTGAGCTGCGCTCGCTCGCCGCCGAGGTCAACCGGATGTCCGAGGCCGTCCTCGAGGCCGCCGACCAGCAGCACCGGCTGGTCGCCGACGCCTCGCACCAGCTGCGGAACCCGATGGCCGCGCTGCGGCTGCGCGTCGATTCGCTCGCCCACCAGGTCGAGGGCGACGGCGCCACCTACCGGGCGACCGTCGCCGAGGTCGAGCGCCTGGAAAAGCTCCTCGACGGGCTGCTGGCCCTCGCGCTCGCCGAGAGCACCGCGACCCGCGTGGCGGCCGGGGGCGCGGACGAGGCGTGCGACCTCGCTTCCGTGCTCGCCGAGCGCGTCGACGCCTGGCGGCCGGCCGCCGAAGACGCCGGCTCGGTGATCGTCCCCCCGCCGGGGCACGACGAGCCGGTCACCGTGCGCTGCCCCGAAGGCGAACTCGCGCAGATCCTCGACGTGCTGCTCGACAACGCCGTCCACTACGCCGGCCACCGCGCGAAGATCACGACGGACTGGGAAGCCGGCCCGCAGACGGCGACCCTCGTCGTCCGCGACGACGGCCCCGGACTGTCCACTGAGGATCGCGCACGGGCCACCGAACGCTTCTGGCGCGCGGGTGGCGAAGGCGCCCCGCGCGGCACCGGCCTCGGGCTGGCCATCGCGCACCAGCAGGTGCGCACCCGCGGTGGCGTCCTCGAACTGCGCCAGGCCGAGCCGCACGGCCTCGAAGTCCGCGTCACGCTGCCGGAGGCGCCATGACCGTCGGACGGCGCACCGCCCTGCTCGGCGGCCTCGGCCTCGCCCTGGCCGGGTGTTCGACGTCGGGGTACCGCGGCGCGGAGCGGACGGTCACCATCGCGGCCGGCGAACGCGGCGGCTTCTACCTGGCCTTCGCCGAGCTCCTCGCGGCCGAGCTCAGCCGCGCCGAGCCGCTGCTGCACGCCACCGCCGTGCCGACCGAGGCCAGCGTCGCGAACGTCGACCTCGTCCGCCACGGCCAGGCGGACCTCGGGCTGGCGCTCACCGACGTCGCCCAGACGGCCATCACCGGCGGGGCGCCGTTCGGGGCGAAGGTGCCGCTGCTCGCGCTCGGCCGCGTTTACGAGAACTACCTGCAGCTCGTGGTCCGCGCCGACGGGCCGGTGCGCCGGCTGGCCGACCTCGCGGGCCGTCCGGTGTCGCTGGGCGCGGGCGGCTCCGGCGCGGCGCAGCTCGGCGAGCGCCTGTTCGCGAAGGCCGGGGTCGTGGTCGACGCGCGGCACCTGCTGTTCGACGACGCCGTCCGGGCGCTGGCCGGCCGCCGGATCGACGCCATGTTGTGGTCCGGCGGCGTGCCGACGCCCAAGCTCGCCGAGCTCACCCGCACCACGCCGATCGCGTTGCTGCCGCTGGATCCGGTGGTGCCCGCGCTGCGCGCCGCGTACGGGCCGGTGTACGACCAGGTCCAGGTGCCCGACGGCGCCTACCGCGGGGTCGGCGCGCTGGGCACGATCGGCGTGGCGAACCTGCTGGTCTGCTCCCCCGCCCTGCCCGACGACGTCGCGGCGGCGGTGGTCCGGCTGCTCGTCGAGCGCGCGACCGCGCTGGTACCCGCCGAAGCCGTCGGAACGCAGTTCCTCGACGTGCGGACGCTGATCGGCACGCAGCCGGTCCCCCTGCAGCCGGGTGCGGCGGCCGCTTACCGGGCGCTGCACGGCTGAGCGCTAGATTGGGCTCGTGACCGAACCCCGCCGACCGATCGTCCGGATGCCGCTGCGCGTGCGCTACCACGAGTGCGACGGCCAGGGCATCGTCTTCAACGCCCACTACCTGGCCTATGTGGACATGTGCGCGTTCGAGGCGGAGAAGGCGCTGTTCGGTTCGCACGACGAGTTCCTGGCCCACCGCACCGATGTCGTGGTCGCGGAGGCGAACCTGAAGTTCCGCGCGCCCGCGCGCTACGACGAAGAACTGGTCGTCTCGCAGTACCTGAACCACCTCGGCACGACATCGCTGATCTTCGACTTCGAGATCCACCGCGGCGAGACACTGCTGCAGGCGGCGACCCTCCGGTACGTGTTCATCGATCCCGCGACGCTGCGGCCGGCCCCGCCGCCGGACGCGGTCCGCAAGGTCTACGCGGCCTTGCTCGAGGGCTGAGCCGTGTTCCGGGTTCTCTTCTACCACCCCGAAATCCCGCCGAACACCGGCAACGCGATCCGCCTGGCCGCCAACACCGGCTGCGAACTGCACCTGGTCGAGCCGCTCGGGTTCACGTTGGAGGACAAGCAGTTGCGCCGCGCCGGGCTCGACTACCACGACCTCGCCCGGGTGCACGTCCACGCTTCCCTTTCCGCCGCTTGGGAAACCTTGCTGCCGGCGAAGGTGTACGCGTTCAGCGCGTCGGCGACGCGGTTGTACACGGAGGTCGCGTATGGACCGGGCGACGTCCTGATGTTCGGGCCGGAGTCGGTGGGGCTGCCGGCTTCGGTGCAGGAAGCACCGGAGGTGACCGACCGCGTGCGGCTGCCGATGCTCCCGACCAGCCGATCGCTGAACCTGGCCAACACGGCGGCGATCACGGTCTACGAAGCCTGGCGGCAGAACGGCTTCGCGGGTACTGACTAGTCCTCGTCGCCGAGGACGCGCTTGCGGCGGGCCAGGACGTCTTCGTGCAGCTCGCGGGCCCGTTGGTGTTCGCCCAGCGCCCGGAGGTCGGCGGCGAGGTTGCTGGCGGCGATGATGGTGTTGGGGTGGTCCTCACCGAGGACACGTTTGGCGCGGGCGAGGGTACCTTCGTCCAGCTCGCGGGCCCGCTGGTGTTCGCCCAGCGCCCGGAGATCGGCCGCGAGGTTGCCGGCGGCGATGATGGTGTCGGGGTGGTCGTCGCCGACGACGCGTTTGGTGCGGGCGAGGGTGTCTTCGTGCAGCTCGCGGGCCTGCTGGAGTTCGCCCAGGTCCCTGAGGTCGACGGCGAGTCTGCCGGCGGCAATGAGGGTCCTGGGATCGTCTTCGCCGAGGACGCGTCGGCGGCGAGTGAGAGTGTCTTCGTTCAACTCACGAGCCTGCTGATGCTCGCCCAAGTTGCTGAGGTCGACGGCGAGGTTGTTGGCGGAATTGAGGGTGCCGGGATCGTCCTCCCCCAGGACGCGCCGACGGCGAGTGAGAGTGTCTTCGTTCAACTCACGAGCCTGCTGATGCTCACCCAAGGTGCTGAGGTCGACGGCAAGGTTGTTGGCGGAATTGAGGGTGCCGGGATCGTCCTCCCCCAGGACGCGCCGACGGCGAGTGAGAGTGTCTTCGTTCAACTCACGAGCCTGCTGATGCTCACCCAAGCTGCCGAGGTCGACGGCAAGGTTGTTGGCGGCGGTGAGGGTGTGGGGGTGGTCCTCGCCGAGGCGATCCCTGTAAAGGGCGTAAGCCCGCTGAAACAACGGCAGTGCGGCGCCGGGTTCCCCACGCGTCTGGAGGTAGGACGCGGTGTAGCCGAGCAGGTAGGCGACTTCTTCTGCTGCCGGCTGCCACGCGCGGTTAGGGTCACACACGAACAGCAGGTGCGGGAGCAGTTCTCGCCAGCGCGGCCAGCTCGGCGGGTTGGCCCAAGGATTGTCGGGCAGACCAGCGTGTAGCAGCCGGACCGCGGTAACCGGCCAGGTCGAGTCGCGGTCCTCCCCGGTGACGACATCGTCCTGGGTGCGTGCCCGCAGCAGCGCGGCGGGGACCCGGTGGAGCTGGATGGTCGTGGTGGTCACCTCGGCCATCCCTCGGCTGCGCAGGGCGGCCGTGACGTCGGCGAAGGCCAGCGCGTCCCGCGCAACAGCCCCGGCCTCGCCCTGCTGATGGGTGAGCAGGGTGAGCGGCACCGGTTCGGGAGCCAGCCACGCCACCAAGGTAAGGATGTTCAGCGCGGCGGGATTCTCGCGGGCGAGCTGGTCGAAAGACACCGTCCACGCCGCGGCCAGCGAGACGGGATAGCTGCTGCGCTTCTCATGGCGGCCCATCAGTTCATGGCCGCGCTCAGCGAGCAGTTCCAGGTAGTCCTCGGCGGTCAGGTTGCTCGTAGCCAGCAGGCGCGCTGCCTGGTTCACGGCCAGGGGCAGGTCGCCCAGGGCATCGGCGATGCGGTCGGCGTCAGGTGCGGTGAGCCGCGGGCAGCGCGTTCGAAGTAGCCGGACCGACTCGGGACGACTGAATTCCCGCACCGGCAACGCGGCACCGATGTCGTCCCAGTCGGGGTTCCGCGAGGTGATGATCACGTGGCCGTCCCCGGCGGGCAGCAGCGGTCGCAGAGCGGCGGGGTCTTCGGCGTTGTCGAACACCACCAGCCACCGCCCGCGCGACTGCAATGCCCCGCGCAACCGGGCCAGTACGACCGCGGGCGAGTCCTTCTCGGTCGCCAGATCCAGCGCCCGGGCGAGATCGACCAGGTGGCTGGTGGCGAGGGCCGGGTCTTCGGCGGGAATCCACCAAGCGACGTCGTAGTCCTCGGCGTAGCGATGGGCGTACTCGATCGCGGTCGTGGTCTTGCCGACCCCACCCATCCCGTTGAGCGCCTGCACCACCGCCGGCCGCCCCGAACACAACGCCGTCCGCAGCCCGGCCAGCAGGTCGTCGCGGCCGGTGAAGGTGGCCGTGCGAGCGGGAATGTTCGAGATCCGGCCGGCGAGCTTCGACTCCTGCCGGGAACGCGGGACCCGATTCAGTGCCCGCTCCAGCTTGGTCGCCAGTTCGGCGGGCGAGGACACCTTGGTGATGGTGAGACCGCTGTCCGGCAGCCGTTTGCGGAATGCTTCCTGTTTGGCCCCGTGCTCCAGGTCCCGGATCAGCGCCGGTGGCCCCTCGGTGTCCTCGGCCAGCACGAACACCAGCCGCTCCATGCCGGCGGCGGTGGCGAACTCGAACTCTTGCTCGCAGTAGGAGACCTCCGGACGGCCCCGCACCGGCGTGCCGTAGCGGAAACCCGCGATCAGCACGTAGATGTCCGCCTCGGCCAGCATCTCCCGATCGAGCTGCTCCGGTGTCGCGTCGCGGGCGGTGAAGGCGGACATGTCCACCACCGCGTCACCGGCCGCGGCCACCGCGTCCTTCGCCGCCGCCACGAACGATCGCGGCTTCGGAAACACGCTCAGCTCACTGGTGTGGCTGAGGAACACCCGCCGCGCCGGCTCCCCGACCGCCAACCCCCGTCTCCTCACGTTCGCCGTACCTGGGAACAGTCTCCTCCATCCACGCCGGCGTTACGGTGACCGCGAAGCGTCATGATCGCCGTCCGGTAGGTTCGCCCGATGCGACAGCAGTTCCTGGGGGCGCTCATCGGCGCCGCGTTCGGCACGGTGTTCGTCCTGGTCAACTCCGGCGCCCCGCTGCCGGCGGCGATCGGCTGGGTGCTGCGCGCCCTCGCCGTCCTCGCCCTCGCGGCGGTGGTGGTCCTCGGCTTCCGTGCGGGCGGCCGCCCGACGCTCGACGACCGCCCGGTGTTCGGGCCCAGCTACCGGGTCGTCGTCATCGCCGAGGTGGTGCTGCTGGTCGCCGGGTTCTTCGAGCTGAGCCTGCTGGAAGCACCGGTGGAGGGGAACGTCGCCTGGATCGCCACCATCGTCGGCCTCCACTTCGTCGCGCTCGCGTCGGCGTGGAAGACCCGGTCGATCCTGGTCGTCGGCGCGGTGCTCACCGTGCTCGGCGTCGTCGGTCTCGCTCTGCTCGGGAGCGCCACGGAGTGGGTGCCGTTCGTCAGCGGCGTCCTCTCCGGGGCGACCCTGCTCGGCGGAAGCCTGTACGGCGTCCGCCGAGCCTGAGTCACGGGAGTCTCTGGCCGAAGAACAGGCTGGCCGCCGCGCCGATCATCAGGAGCAGCGTGCCCGCTACCAGCCACGGCTTGCTCGCGTCGGCGTCCTTGATCTCGTAGCCGATCTGCTCGCCGAGGTCCGCGTAGACCTTCTTCAGCTCTTCGGCGCTGGCCGCCTTGTAGAAGTCGCCGCCGGACAGCCGCGCGATCTCGCGCAGCGACTCGTCGTCGACGCTCACCGGCTGGGCCTTGCCGTCGATGTCGACCGAGCCGTGCGTGGTGCCGAACGAGATCGACGAAATCGGGACGCCTGCCTGCTTCGCCGCCTGAGCCGCCGTATAGCCGCCGCGGGCCGCGTACAGGTCTTCCGGCACCGTCTGCTTTCCGTCCGACATCAGCACTATCCGGGCGGGCGGCGGCCCGTCCGCGCCGCCGACGACGGTGGAGAAGCTCTCCACCGACTGCAGGGCCGCGAAGATGCCCTCGCCGGTCGCCGTCGACTGGGCCAGTTTCAGGTTCTCGATCGCCTTGATCACGCCGTTGCGGTCGGTGGTCGGGTTGACCAGTACCGTCGCCGTGCCCGCGAACGAGATCAGGCCCAGGTTGATACCCGGGGTCATGTTCTGCGCGAACTGCGTCGCCGCGTCCTGGGCCGCCTTCAGCCGCGTCGGGGCGACGTCGGTGGCCTCCATCGACAGCGACACGTCGATCACCAGCATCACGGTGGCCCGGTTGCGCGGCACCTTCTGCTCGGCGGTCGGCCCGGCCAGCGCCACGGTCAGCAGCAGCAGCGACAGCACGATCAGCACCGCCGGCACGTGCCGGACCCAGCCCTGGCTCTTCGGCGCGACCCGCTCCAGCAGGTCGAGGTTCGCGAACCGCATGGTCCGCTTCCGCCGCGCCCGCTGCGCGAGCACGTACCCGACGGCGACCGCCGCCACGGCGATCAGGAGCAGGAACCACCAAGGCGCGGTGAATCCGGTCAGGCTCATGCGCACACCTCGCCGGCGCTCGGTGCGGCCTGAGCCGAAAGCGCAGCGTCGAATGGTTCGGTCGCAAGCTCCCTCACGCGACACCCCCGGACCAGCGGCGCTTGCGGGCGACGACGAACCGCACCATGTCGGCGATCCAGTCGGCGTCCGTGCGCAGCGTCAGGTGGGCCGCACCCGCGCGCCGCAGGCCGGCCGCCACCTTCTGGCGGTGGGCGTGGGCCGCGGCCCCGAACTCCTTGCGCAGCAAGGCCGAAGCGTGCACTTCGCGCTGTTTCCCTGTCTCCGGGTCGGCCAGCACGACGGTGCCCACCTCGGGCAGGTCGACGTCGCGCGGGTCGAGTACTTCGATCGCGATCAGTTCGTGGCGCCCGCCCAGCGCCCGCAGCGGCCGCTCCCACGAGCTGTCGCCCAGGAAGTCGGAGATCACCACGGCCAGGCCACGGCGGCGCGGCGGGCGGCGCAGCGCCTCCAGCGCCTGGGCGAAGTCGCCGCGCGTGCCCTCGGCCGCCCGCGGCGTCTCGGCCAGCTTCCGCACCAGACCGCGCGCGTGCGCCAGCCCGCCGCGGGCCGGGATGCGGGCGGTGTCGGCGCCGGTGGAGACCAGCGCGCCGATCCGGTTGCCGCCGCCCCCGGTCAGGTGCGCGACCGCCGCGACCGCGCAGACCACCAGGTCGCGCTTCTCGCACAGCGCCGTGCCGAAGTCGAGGCTCGCCGACAGGTCGGCGACGACCCACGTCTCCAGCTCGCGGTCGGCCACGGTCTCGCGGATGTGCGGGGTCGTGGTGCGGGCGGTGACCGCCCAGTCCATCCGGCGCACGTCGTCGCCGGGCTGGTACGGCCGCGCTTCGCCGGGCTCGGAGCCCGGCCCCGGCACGAGGCCGAGGTGGTTGCCCTGGAGCAGCCCGTCGAGCCGGCGGCGGACGTCGAGCTCCAGGGTCCGGAGCCCGGCCTCCAGCCGGTCGCCGCGCAGCACCGGCGGCGCCCACGAAGGGCGGGCGCCGTCTTCTTTCTTGGCCATTTCCGGGTTACCTGACCGGCGCGCCCGCCGGGACCGGGCCACCCTGTCCGGCCCCGCCCTGCGGCCGGGCCGAGACCTGCGGCAACGGCACGGTCTGCAGCACGCGCGTGATGATGTGGTCGATCGGCACGCCGTCGGCCAGCGCGTCGTAGGACAGCACGAGCCGGTGGCGCAGCACGTCCGGCACGACGTCGACGACGTCCTGCGGCAGCACGTAGTCGCGGCCGCGGACCAGGGCCAGCGCCCGGGCGGCGGCGATGATGCCGAGGCTCGCCCGCGGCGAAGCACCGTAGGACACCCAGCCGGCGACGTCGGCGAGGCCGTGCTCGTTCGGCGTCCGGGTGGTCAGCACGAGGCGCACGACGTAGTCGACGAGGGCGTGGTGCACGAACACCTGCGCCGCGACCCCCTGCAGCCGGACCAGCTCGCCCGGGCTGAGCACCTCGTGCGGGGTCGGCGGCGTGACGCCCATCCGGTAGATGATCTCGCGCTCCTCCTCGGCGGAGGGGTACTCGACCTGGATCTTGAACAGGAACCGGTCACGCTGCGCTTCCGGCAGCGGGTACACGCCCTCGTTCTCGATCGGGTTCTGGGTGGCGAGCACGAGGAACGGGTCGGGCATCGGGAACGTCTGCCCGCCGATCGACACGTGCCGCTCGGCCATCACCTCGAGCATCGCGGACTGGACCTTGGCGGGCGCGCGGTTGATCTCGTCGGCGAGCACGAAGTTCGCCACGACCGGGCCGAGCTCGACGTCGAACCGCTCGGCGCCCTGCCGGTAGATCCGGGTGCCGAGGATGTCCGCGGGCACCAGGTCGGGGGTGAACTGGACGCGGGAGAACGAGCCGCCGACGACCCGCGCGAACGTCTCGACGGCGAGGGTCTTCGCCACGCCGGGCACGCCTTCGAGCAGCAGGTGGCCCTTGGCCAGCAGGCCGACCAGCATCCGCTCGACCAGGCGGTCCTGGCCGACGATGATCCGCTTGACCTCGAACACGGTCCGCTCCAGCAACTGGGCGTCCCGCGCCGGTGTCGCCTGCTGGCCGTTCCCGCCCTCGGCGTAGCCGGGCTCGGTCACTCTGCCTCCTCGAAAGTTCGTGCGCCGCCCCCGCGACGGTGATCACGCGGTGCGACCGTACTGCGTCCCCCGGCCGTTCGTCCGTCCGGCACGCGGACACGGGTTGCCCCGTCAGTAGCCAACACCTTCCCTGGTGTGACATCTGTGAAGCTGATCCGGTTCCCGTTCTCAGCGGTGCCGCTCGAGATCCTCGGGCGTGTCGATGTCGTCCGCTTCGCCCAGTTCCGCCGGGACCTCCGCCACCGACAGCCCACCCAGCACCCGCCGCAGCGCCGCGTTCTCGACCTCGTCCGGCAACGCCGCCCGCAACGCCGGGACCCGCCACGCCCCCAGCAGCCACTGCCGGGATCCCGCCGCGTCCACCAGGACCGCGCCATCGCCGTCACCGAGAGCCGCGACCAGGCGGTCCACAGTGGACCGCCGGACGCCCGGGAGGTCGGCGGCCAGCACCGCGACCACGTCGACCTCCGCCGGCACGAACGCGAGTCCCGCCGCCAGCGCCGCCACCGGGCCGGTGCCCGGGACCGGTTCACGGGTCCACACGACGTCGAAGCCGGGCCGCCGCGGGCCGACGGCGATCACGCGCTCGGCTCCGGAGAGAGCGTGGATCGCGCGGGCGAGCAACGGCTTCCCGCCCACCGACAGGGCCGGCTTGTCCACACCGGACAGTCTGCGCGCCGAACCCCCGGCCACCACGATCCCCGCGTACCGCATCCGGGGAATCTAGCCCATACTGACCGCGTGCCGTATACCGTCGAGCCCCGCGTCGACGCCTACATCGACGCCCTGCCGGAGTGGCAGCAGGCGATCTGCCGCGAGGTCCGCGAGCTGGTTCACGCGGCGGACCCCGACGTCGTCGAGACGATCAAGCGCACCCGGCAGCCCTACTTCGTGCTCGAGGGCAACGTCTGCGCCCTGCTGGCGGCGAAGGACCACGTCAACGTCTTCGTCTACGACGGCGGCATCGTCCCGGACCCCGAAGGCATCATCACCGCCGGGCACGGCAACAAGACCGCGCGGACCGTCGCCTTCCGCGAAGGCGAGACCATCAACGCACCCGCGCTCACCGCCATGTTCCGGCAGATCATCGCGAACAACCGGGCCGGCGGCTGGCGCAAGCTCAAGCGCGGGTGAGCACGAGGTAGGCCAGGCCGAGCACACCCCGGTAAACGCCCACGTACTCGCGCAGCCGCCGGTCGAGCCACTCCCCGACCTCGCCCGCCCGCCGGTCGTCCGGGTGCGCCGCCAGCCACTCCTCCCAACCGGCCCGCGAGGTCGACTCGAAGTCGTCCCATTCGAGCTGGTCGGCCGTGCTGAGGTGCCGGACGCGCCAGCCGGCGTCGACCGCGGCGTCGAGCAGCTCCGGCAGCGTCAGCGTGTCCGGGCCGAAGATCTCCAGCGCCGCCGGGTTCGGCGGCGCGGCCCAGAAGCCGTCGCCGTAGAGCAGCCGGCCCGACGGCACCACCTGCGCCAGCCGCGCCAACGCGGCCTTCGTCGAGCCGAAGACGTGAGCGGAGCCGATGCAAAAGGCCCGCTCGACGGGAACGTCCCAGTTCGCGGCGTCCGCCTCGGTGAAGTCGATCGACAGGCCTCGCGTCGTGGCGGCGGCCCGGCCGCGGTCGAGGCCGGTCACGTCGGTGTCGACGCCGGTCACGCGCAGGCCGGGCGCCCGCGCGGCGGCCCGCAGCGGCAGCTCACCCCAGCCGCAGCCGAGGTCGACGAGGTGACCCTCACGCAGGGCCATCCGGTCGAGCAGCAGCTCCGCGTGCGGTTCGGACAGGGGCGTGTTCCAGCGCATCCGCGAGCGGCGCAGCGCGTTCAGTTCGTCGTCCACCGTGGTGATCCTGAAGCCCGGAAGACTCCCGCGTCGAGCGAGTTTCAGCCGATCAGGCGCGTCGCGTACGGCATGATCCCGCCGTAGCGCACCGGCGCGACCCGGACGCGCAGACCGGACTGCGGCGCCTCGACCATCTGGCCGCCGCCGAGGTACAGCGCGACGTGGTGGATGCCGCCCGCGCCGCCGTAGAACAGCATGTCCCCGCGGCGCATCTGGGACAGCGGGACCCGCCGTCCCGCCGTGTACTGGTAGCCGCTGTAGTGCGGCAAGCCCGTCACCCCGGCGAACGCGTAGATCATCAGGCCGGAGCAGTCGAAGCCGATCTTGTTGTAGTCGCCGTAGCGGTCGGCGACGCCGCCGTCGCGGATGCCGCGGGTCGGTCCGCTCGCGTTGCCGCCGCCCCACGCGTAGGGCAGGCCGACCTTGGACAGCGCCCGCGCGATGACCGCCTCGATGGACGACCCGGCCGGGCCCGACGCCGGCTTGGTCGCCGGGCGGCCACCGCCACCACCGGACGAACCGAGCGCGGCCTGGCGGGCGCGTTCCTCGTCTTCGCGCTGCTTCTGGGCGAGCCAGTCCTGGTAGCGCTGGCGCTGGCCCTGCAGGCCGCTGACCTTGGCCTGCGCGGCGTAGAGCTGCTGTTCGACGTCGGACTTGTTCTTCTCGAGCTGCGTGTTCTGCGTCGCCTGGCTGTCCTGCGCGCTGATCGCCCTGGCCTGCGCGGAATCGGCGGAGTGCTTGGCCTCGCGGGCGGCGTCCTGCTTCTGCTGCGCGATCTCCGCGGCCTTGCGGGCCGCGGAGTCCTTGTTGGCCTTCGCCGTCTGCGCCTGCTGGAGCCGGTCGAGGGCGTTGAGCCGGTCGCCGCCGACGGCGTCGAGCAGCTGCGCGCGGGCCAGCATGTCCTTGGGGCTGTCGGCGCTCAGGTACGCCGAGAGCGAGCCGACCGTGCTCCCCTGCTGGAAGCTCGCGGCGGCGAACGTCTTGAGGTCGGTGCGGGCCTTCTCGATCGCCGCGGCCGCCGCGTCCGCCTCGGTGCGGGCGGCCTTCGCGTCGTTCTCGGCCTGGGCAGCGGCGTCCTGCGCGGACTGCAGGTCGACCAGGGCCTTGTTGGCCTCTTCCTGCTTGAGCTCGACGTCGTCCTGCAGCTGCGACAGCTTCTGCTCGGCCTGGGCCAGCTGGTTGGTCAGCCGGCCGACCTCGCCCGCCTTCGCGTTGGCGTCGGCCTTGCTGTTGTTCAGGTCGGAGTCGCTCGGGTTCGGCGGTGGCGGGGGCGCCGCCAGGCCGGTGCCACCGGCCCCGAACAAGATCACCAAGGTGAGCGCGCTCACGGTGAGTCCCCGGCGGGTCCGCGGCACCCCCGGACCCCCACGCCGTCCCGCCACGACCGCCCACCTCCGCTCACCTGCGCACATCGCGCGTCACTGCAGTCACACCACTATCACAAGCATCACCGGAAACTTACACACCGTAGGCACCAATTCCCCTCATTGAGGGACCCCCGCAACGGATGGCGCAGCCCACACCGCGTGTCGTCTTGTCCCCCAAACAGGACACGCGTACTGTTTGAGGTACCGCGAGGTGTGCCATCCCCGATCCGGTCCTACGGTGGGGGTGCGCAAGACTCGCCACCACCGAACCCGACCGAACTGACCCGGGACTCGACCGCCGCACCGGCGCGGAAGTCCATGCCACTGGAGTTAGACGTGACCGCACCTGCCAGCAAGGACAGCTTCGGCGCCAAAGACACGCTGAAGGTCGGCGACGCCTCGTACGAGGTGTTCCGCCTGAACAAGGTCGAGGGCGCCGAGCGGCTGCCCTACAGCCTGAAGATCCTGCTCGAGAACCTGCTGCGCACCGAAGACGGCGCGAACATCACCGCCGACCACATCCGCGCGCTCGGCTCGTGGGACCCCAACGCCGACCCGTCGATCGAGATCCAGTTCACGCCCGCCCGCGTGATCATGCAGGACTTCACCGGCGTGCCGTGCGTCGTCGACCTCGCCACCATGCGCGAGGCGGTCACCGACCTCGGTGGCGACCCCGACAAGGTCAACCCGCTCGCCCCCGCCGAACTGGTCATCGACCACTCGGTCATCATCGACGTCTTCGGCCGCCCCGACGCCTTCGAGCGCAACGTCGAGATCGAGTACGAGCGCAACCGCGAGCGCTACCAGTTCCTGCGCTGGGGCCAGGGCGCCTTCGACGAGTTCAAGGTCGTCCCGCCCGGCACCGGCATCGTGCACCAGGTCAACATCGAGCACCTCGCGCGCACGGTCATGTCCCGCAACGGCCAGGCCTACCCCGACTCCTGCGTCGGCACCGACTCGCACACCACCATGGTCAACGGCCTGGGCGTGCTGGGCTGGGGCGTCGGCGGCATCGAGGCCGAGGCCGCCATGCTGGGCCAGCCGGTGTCGATGCTCATCCCGCGCGTCGTCGGCTTCAAGCTGACCGGGGAGATCCCGGCCGGCGTCACCGCCACCGACGTCGTCCTCACGATCACCGAGATGCTGCGCCGCCACGGCGTGGTCGGCAAGTTCGTCGAGTTCTACGGCGAGAGCGTCGGCGCGGTGCCGCTGGCCAACCGCGCCACCATCGGCAACATGAGCCCGGAGTTCGGCTCCACCGCGGCGATCTTCCCGATCGACGAGGAGACCGTCCGCTACCTCAAGCTGACCGGCCGCTCGGCCGAGCAGGTCGCGCTGGTCGAGGCCTACGCCAAGGAGCAGGGCCTCTGGCACGACTCCTCGCGCGAGGCGGCCTACTCCGAGTACCTCGAGCTGGACCTCTCGACGGTCGTCCCGTCGATCGCCGGCCCGAAGCGCCCGCAGGACCGCATCGAGCTGTCGGACGCGAAGTCGGCGTTCCGCAAGTCGATCCACGACTACGTGGACGGCGAGGACAGCACGCCGCACACCAAGATGGACGAGGCTTCGGAGGAGTCCTTCCCGGCCAGCGACGCCCCGTCGCTGTCGTTCGCCGAGGACGACGCCGCGCCGGTCACCAGCTCCGCCGCGAACGGCGCGTCGGGCCGCCCGAGCAAGCCGGTCAAGGTCTCGACGGCGGACCGCGGCGAGTTCGTCCTCGACCACGGCGCCGTGGTGATCGCCTCGATCACCTCGTGCACCAACACCTCGAACCCGTCGGTCATGCTCGGCGCCGCGCTGCTCGCGCGCAACGCCGTGGACAAGGGCCTCGCGGTCAAGCCGTGGGTGAAGACGTCGATGGCGCCGGGCTCGCAGGTCGTCACCGACTACTACACCAAGGCCAACCTGTGGCCGTACCTGGAGAAGCTGGGCTACCACCTGGTCGGCTACGGCTGCACCACGTGCATCGGCAACTCCGGCCCCCTCTCGGACGAGATCTCCGCGGCGATCCAGGAGAACGACCTCACCGCGGTTTCGGTGCTCTCGGGCAACCGGAACTTCGAAGGCCGGATCAACCCCGACGTGAAGATGAACTACCTCGCGTCGCCGCCGCTGGTCATCGCCTACGCGCTGGCCGGGACGATGGACTTCGACTTCGCGAACCAGCCCCTGGGCCAGGACGAGCACGGCAACGACGTCTTCCTCAAGGACATCTGGCCGACGGCGCAGGAGATCCAGGAGACCATCGACTACGCGATCACGCAGGAGATGTTCACCAAGGACTACGCCGACGTCTTCGACGGCGGCGAGCGCTGGAAGTCGCTGCCCACCCCCGAGGGCAAGACCTTCGAGTGGGACGCCGAGTCCACCTACGTCCGGAAGCCCCCGTACTTCGAGGGCATGACGCCGGAGCCGGCCGCGGTCACCGACATCACCGGCGCGCGCGTGCTGGCGAAGCTGGGCGACTCGGTCACCACCGACCACATCTCCCCCGCCGGCGCGATCAAGCCGGGCACCCCGGCCGCGCAGTACCTGACCGAGCACGGCGTGGAGAAGAAGGACTTCAACTCCTACGGCTCGCGGCGCGGCAACCACGAGGTGATGATCCGCGGCACCTTCGCGAACATCCGGCTGCGCAACCAGCTCCTGGACGACGTGCAGGGCGGCTACACCCGCGACTTCACCCAGGACGACGCCCCGCAGGCGTTCATCTACGACGCGGCCCAGAACTACGCGGCGCAGGGCACTCCCCTGGTCGTGCTGGGCGGCAAGGAGTACGGCTCCGGTTCGTCGCGTGACTGGGCGGCCAAGGGCACGTCGCTGCTGGGTGTGCGCGCGGTGATCACCGAGTCATTCGAGCGCATCCACCGCTCGAACCTGATCGGCATGGGCGTCATCCCGCTGCAGTTCCCGCAGGGCGAGTCGGCCTCGTCGCTCGGCCTGGACGGCACCGAGACGTTCGACATCACGGGCATCACGGCGCTGAACGACGGCGACACGCCCCGCACGGTGCACGTCACGGCGACCAAAAATGATGGCACCAAGGTGGAGTTCGACGCGGACGTCCGCATCGACACCCCGGGTGAGGCGGACTACTACCGCAACGGCGGCATCCTGCAGTACGTGCTGCGGAAGATGACGCAGGCGTAAGGGTTTCTGCTCGGAGAAGGCCTCCCCGCTCGGTGAGCGGGGAGGCCTTCTCCGTTACGCGGGCACGGCTTCCCAGCGCACGCTCGACCTTGGCGACGGCGACTTCGGCTCGCCGGAAATCAGCGGGCGGAGTTCCACGACCTGAACGGCCCGCACCGTTCGCCCGCCGAAAGGTCGGCGAAGTCCGCGACCGCGCGCCGCTGGTGACGGGCGACCCGCCAGACATCTTCGCGGTGGCGGCCCTTGTCGGCTGCGGGGCCCCGCACGCGGGGCCGATCGAGGGTGCCCGGCCATTGGTGAACCGCGAGCAGCCGGCCCAGCTCGACGAGCTGCTGCGCGAGTTCGTCCACACCTGTTACGCGGGCACGGCTTCCCAGCGCACGCTCGACACCGACGGCTCCAGCGAGAGCCGCGAAACCGCCGCCTCCATCTGGGCGTCGTCGCGCTGGTCGCCGACCAGCTCGGCGCGGACCTCGACCGTGCGGTCTTCGCGGTCCGTGCTCAGCACCGACAGCAGCCGGAAGTCCGTGCGGGTCAACGATTGCACGAGCAGCGCCCGCACGTGGGCCTCGGTCGCGTCGCGCGTGACGGCCTGGAACGCGTACCGCGTCGGCGTCTCGCCCCCCGCGTCCGGGCGGCGGTCGACGACGCGGCCCAGCGGCCGCAGCACCACGTTCACCCCGACCACGACCGCCGTTCCGGCCACCGCGACGACGTAGAGCCCGGCTCCGGCCAGCGCACCGACCGCGGCCGAGCACCACAGCGTCGCCGCCGTGTTGAGGCCGCGGACGTTGAGGCCGTCGCGCATGATCACCCCGGCACCGAGGAACCCGATGCCCGAGACGATCTGCGCGGCCACCCGCGTCGGATCGGCGTCACCGCTGGAAGCCAGCCCGCCGAAGCCGTGCGCGGACAGCAGCACGAAGAGGGTCGCCCCGACGGCGACCAGCGCGTTGGTGCGCAGCCCGGCCAGCCGGGCCCGGAACTGGCGCTCGACCCCGATGACGGCACCCAGGCCGACGCCGGCGCCCACGCGCAGCAGCATTTCGAAGATGGTCATGATCCGGCTCTTTTCCGGCGTGCGCGCACTGCCGGACAGGGGTCGGCCGGACTCAGCCCAGCGGGAAACCCCCGGTGAGCGCGCGCCCGGCCGTCCGATGACTGTCCGCTGGCATGTGCCGCTCACCTCGCTTCCGTGCTCGTCTTGATCAACCGGATCACTGTAGCGCCTAGTCCGCACCCGGCGCTGTGATGATCGCTACGCCCAGTGCCGCCGCAGGTGCGGCACGAGGTCGGCGGGGCGCTCGTCGGGGAAGAACAGCTTCGCGCCCGGCACCTCGACGACTTCGGTGACGCCCGGGACGGTCTCGGCGAACCGGTGCGCCCACTCGACGCCGAAGTTCGGGTCGCCGGTGCCCCAGACCAGCAGGGTCGGCACCGTGAACGCCTTGAGCAGCGGCTCGATCGCGTCCAGCTCCTCGCCGCGGACCGAGGTCAGCAAGCGCTCGAACTGCCGGGCCGCCTCGAGGGTGCCGAACACCGGCCGGACGAACGCTTCGAGGACTTCGCCGGGCACTTCGTCCGGCCGCTCGTAGCCGCCGCCGAGGGCACCGGCCCGCATCCGCCCGGGGTGCGCGGCGAGCCGGACCGACCGCGGCGCGAGTTCCCCGCGCTCGGCCAGCTCCACGATCGGCCGGAACGCGGCGGGCGGCAGGTTGCCCTGCGTGTCGCAGTTGGTCAGGGCGAGCGTCCGGAGCCGGCCGGCGTGGTGCACGGCGAAGACCTGGGCGACGGCGCCGCCGGTGTCGTTGGCGACCAGGTCGAGCTCGCCGAGCTCCAGCGACTCGCAGAAGTCTTCGAGGAGGCGGGCGAGTCCGTTGAGGCTGAGGTCCTGCGTGGCCGTGACCGGTGAGCCGCCGTGCCCCGGCAGGTCCGGCGCGACGCACCGCCGCTCCCCCGCCAGCTCGGCGATCGCCTTGCGCCACAACAGGTTGTTCGTCCCGGCGCCGTGGACGAAGAGCGTGACCGGCCCTTCGCCGACGTCGACGTAGCTCACTTCACCGGACGCCGTCGACACGCGTCCGCGCTGGTCCTCCCAGGTGCGCAGGTCCATCGGTAGAGTCCCTCCGGAAGTAGACCGACTGTCGGTCTAGTATCGACAGACCGACAGTCGGTTTGTCAACGACGGAGGCGGCGCACCGGCATGAACAAGAAGATCGACCGCGGTCAGGCGACCCGCGAGCACCTCGTCGCGGTCGCCTCGGACCTGTTCACCGAACACGGCTACGACGCGACGTCGATCGAGGCCGTCCTGCGGGCCGCCGACGTCAGCCGGGGCGCGCTCTACCACCACTTCCCCGGCAAGGACGCGCTGTTCACGGCCGTCTTGGACGCCGTCTACGAGCGGGTGGAAGCGGAGAGCGCGCGGGCCGTCGAGGGCCTGACCGAGCCGGCGGCCGCCTTGCGCGCCGCCTGCCTGGCGTGGATCCGGAGCACCGCGGACCCCGTGGTGCGGCAGGTGCTGCTCGTCGACGCGCCCGCCGTGCTCGGCTGGCAACGCTGGCGGCAGCTCGACGAGCGGCGCACCCTCGGCAAGATCAAGGCCGCGTTGCGGCGCGACGGCCGGATCCCCGCCGCGCGCGTGGACCTCTTCGCGCACGTGCTGCTCGCCGGGATGAACGAAGTCGCGCTGCTCGCCGCCCGCACCGGCGAACCCACGAGCACCGCCGAAGCCGAGGCCGCTGCCGCCGACCTGCTCGACCGCCTGCTCGGGACGTGAAACGGGCCGGGGCGACGACGTCACCCCGGCCCGTTTCCCGGGTTCGCTACGGCGTTTCGAACGGCTGGACGTTCGGCTGGAACACCTGGCCGCCCGCCGGCACCTTGAGGTCGGTCAGGTAGTCGGCCACGGCCTTGTCGACGCCGAGGGCGTCACCGAGGATGCAGTGGCCGAACGCGTCGACCGACAGCAGCCGCGCGTTGCCCAGCTCCGCGGCCATCCGCTGAGCGAACTTGTACTGCGTCGCCGGGTCGTAGTAGTTGCCGACCACGACGACCGGGACGTCGGTCTTGGCCCGCCACGGACCGCGGTAGACGTCCGGCTTCTTCGCCGGCCACACCGGGCAGCCCGCCGTGTCGGCGAACGCCTGGTAGCGGCCGAAGGTGCGCGATTCGCGCTCCCACTGGGCGGCGATGCCCGGCACCTGGTCCTGCTTGATCTTGAACGGCTTGTCCGAGCAGTTGACCGCGAAGTACGAGTCGTCACTGGTGTACGGGCTGTCCGGGTTCTGGTCGGCCAGGCCCCGCTTGCCGGGGGTGAGCGCCTTCAGCGGCTTGGCCTGCAGCGCCTGCGCCTGCGCGCCGGTCGGGTGGAGGGCGCCGTAGAGCGCCTGCAGGTCCTCGGCCAGGCCGGGGAACGCCGACGGCGAGTACAGGACGCTCGAAACGCCGCCGGTGAACTGGTTGATGTCCACCGTGCCGCCACCGGGGAGGGTGATCGGCTGCTTGCGCAGGTACTCGCGGACCTCGTCGAACTTCGCCCGCGGGTTCCCGTCGCTGAACGCGCACTTGGCGCCGGCCTGGTCGCACCGCTTGAGGAAGCCGTCGAGGGAGATTTCGAAGCCCTGGGCGCGTTCGCGGTCGTACTGCACGCCGTCGCTGGTGCGCAGCGCCGGGTCGACGTTGCCGTCGATCACGATGGCCCGCGACTGCTTCGGGAACATCGAGGTGTAGGTCGAGCCGATCAGGGTGCCGTAGGAGAAGCCGACGTAGGTCAGCTTCTGGTCCCCGACCGCCGCGCGCAGCGTGTCGAGGTCGCGCACCACGTCCTTCGTGGACATGTGGTTGAGCAGCGAACCCGCGTTGTTCTTGCAGAACTGCCCGTAGTCGCGGTAGCTGGCGAGCGTCCCGGAGATCTCGGTGCGCGACAGCGGTACCGGGATCTGGGCGCCGAAGACCTCGTCCGCGTCTTCCTGGGTGGTGAAGCAGCGCAGCGGGTTGCTCTGCCCGACCCCGCGCGGGTCGAACCCGATGAGGTCGAACCGGTCGACGACCTGCGGCTGGAAGTAGTACTGGCCGCTGATCGGCATCCGCAGGCCGGACCCGCCGGGACCGCCCGGGTTGAGGAACAGCGAACCGACCCGCTGGTCCGGCGTCCGGGCCGCGCGCTTGAGCAGGGCGATGTCGATGGTGCCGAGCGTGGCGTTGTCGTGGTCGATGGGCACCCGGTAGCGGGCGCAGCTGTAGTACTTGACCTGGTCCGCAGGCACTCCCGCGAGCGTGGCGGCCGAGCAGGTGCCCCAATTCGGCGCGGCGGTCGCCCCGGCGACCGCCGGCTTGACGGCGGCTCCGGCGGCATCGGTGGCGGCCGCGGCGGTACCCGCCGTCCCGGCCGTGCCCAGCCCGGCCACGAGCGCTCCGGCCAGCGCGAACGAGCGTATCCGGCCCCTGGTGGATCTCCGCAAGACGACTCCTCCGTAGGTCACGCATCCACCGCGCGTCCGAGACGTCACGGCGCGTTACCCGGGAGAGACTGGCACAAACCGGCGAAAGCCGTCACCGGCCAAAAGGATGGTGGGAACCTACCCGACGACCGCGGTCAGCAGGAAAACCGGCAACGTGCGGCCGGCTTCCTGCTGCTCCATCGCGTACCCCGGCCAGAACTGCAGCAGCTCCCGCCACATCGCGGCGTACTCCTCGCCGGTCAGCTCCCGCGCCACGACCGCCGTGGGCCGTCCCGCCCGCGCGACCTCGGCCTTCGGGTTCGCGCGCAGGTTCAGCGCCCACGCCGGGTCGTGCCGGCGGCCCCAGTTGGAGGCCGTCAGCACGAAGTCGTCGCCGTGCGGGTAGTAGAGCAGGTTGGTGCTGCGCGCCAGCCCGCTCTTGCGGCCCGTCGTCGTGAGGCGCAGCGACGGCAGCCCGGCGAGCGCCACGAGGCTCACCCGGCCGCCGAACGCCTTGTGCAGTTTCTTGTCCGCCCACACGACGAAGCGGGCCGTGCGCATCAGCCACGGCTTCGTGCCGACAGCCCGGGCGAGTGCCCGGAGAGGATTAGCCACGCACAGATCTTGCCAGGCTCACCCCGAACCGCTGCTGGGAGTCGGTCCACCAGTGCGCCAGCTCGAACCCGGCCGCGGCCAGCTCCGCCTCGACGCCGGACGGCCGGAACTTGGCGGAGATCTCCGTGCGGATGTGCTCGCCCTCGGCGAAGCTCACCGTGAGGTCCGCGCCCGGGATCTCGACGGTGAGCGCGCGGCGGGCCAGCAGGCGCATCTCGATCCACTCGTTCTCCGCGTCCCAGTGCGAGACGTGGTCGAACTCGTCGGTGTCGAAGTCCGCGCCGAGGCGGGCGTTGATCACCCGCAGGACGTTCTTGTCGAACTCCGCCGTCACGCCCGCGGCGTCGTCGTAGGCGCGTTCGAGGATGCCCGCGTCCTTGACCAGGTCGGTGCCGAGGAGCAGCCACTCCCCCTCGCCGAGGACCTCCCGCACGGACCGCAGGAAGGCCGCGCGCTCGGCCGGCAGGAAGTTGCCGATGGTGCCGCCGAGGAACGCCACCAGCCGCGGCTGACCGCCGGGCAGCAGGCCGAGGTGCTGGGTGAAGTCGCCGACCACCCCGCGGACGGTCAGCCCCGGGTAGTCCTTCGAAATGGCTTCGGCGGCCTCGGCGAGCGCCGACTCGGACACGTCGAGCGGGACGAACGCCTCCATGGTCCCGTGCGCGGTGAGCGCGTCGAGCAGCAGGCGGGTCTTCTCGCTCGAGCCCGAACCCAGCTCGACGAGCGTGTGCGCGCCGGTCAGCTCCGCGACGTCGGCGGCGTGCGCGGCCAGCACCTCGCGTTCGCTGCGGGTCGGGTAGTACTCCGGCAGCTGGGTGATCTTCTCGAACAGCTCGCTGCCTTCGGCGTCGTAGAACCACTTGGGCGGCAGCCACTTGCGGTCCGCGGTGAGGCCGGCGACGACGTCGGCGCGCAGTTCCGCGGTGACGGCGTCGCCGGAGCGGTGGTGGTCGAGATCGACTTCGGTCATGGGTTCTCCTGGGTCAGGGGAAGCAGTTCGACGCCGGCCGCGGTGGCGCGCACGGCGTGGTGGTCGGGGACGGGCCGCCAGCGCGGGTCACCGTCACAGGGTTCGGAAGCCAGCAGCACGCCGGACGGCGTTTCGAGCACCGACAGCGCGTGCGTCCAGGTGGTGCCGATCAGCGTTTCGCCGTCGGTGAGCAGGAAGTTGAGCCGGGAGCCGGGTGCGGCCGCTTCGACCTCGGCGGTCAGTTCCGCCACCGCCCGAAGCGGATCCTCGCCCGCGGCGAGCCGGGCGCGCAGCAGCGCCCAGAGCACCACCGAGTCCGTCGGTGCCTCCAAGGTCAGCAGTTCGGTGATCGGCAGCGTCTTGGCCGGCCCGGCCAGCGAGTCCGGGTAGCCGCGGACGACGCCGTTGTGGCTGAACAGCCAGCGCCCGGCGGTGAACGGCGCCGCGGCCGCCTCGGTCACCGGCAGGCCGGTGGTGCCGTTGCGGACCGCGGCGACGAACGCGCCCGTGGTCACCGCCGCCGCCAGCGGCGGCAGCGTCTCGTCCGTCCACAGTGGAGTCGAGCGGCGGTGGCGCAGCGGCGGCGAGCCCGGGCCGGGGTACCACCCCAGCCCGAACCCGTCGGCGTTCACCGAGCCGCCGCCGCGCATGTCCGCCGGCGCGTAGGACTGCACCAGCAGCGAATGCGGCGCGCGGAAGAGCACCTCGGCGGGTGGAACCGGCTCGCCGAGGTAGGCGATGTGCCTGCACATGGTGCCTAGTCCACCTCGCCGGGTGCCGCGTCGCGCGCCGTGCGGAAGCCGGCGAAGATCTGCCGCCGGATCGGGTAGTCCCAGTTGCGGAACGTGCCCCGGATCGCCGCCGAGTCGGTGCCGAACGAGCCACCGCGCAGGATCTTGTACTCCGGCCCGAAGAACACCTCCGAGTACTCCCGGTACGGGAAGGGCACGAAGCCCGGGTACCCGTGCAGGTCGGTGCTCGTCCACTCCCAGACGTCGCCGATCAGCTGGTGCACGCCGGTCGGCGACGCACCCGCCGGGTACGCGCCCGCGGGCGCCGGGCGCAGGTGCCGCTGGCCGAGGTTGGCGTGCTCGGCGGACGGCTCGTCGTCACCCCACGGGAACCGCCGCGACCGGCCCGTCGCCGGGTCGAACCGCGCCGCCTTCTCCCACTCCGCTTCGGTCGGCAGCCGCCGGCCCGCCCAGGCCGCGTAGGCCTCGGCCTCGTGGTAGGAGACGTGCACGACCGGCTCGTCGGCCGTGACGCGTTCGTAGACGCCGAACCGGGTCCGCCACCAGCCGTCCTGCTCCCGCTTCCAGAACCGCGGCGCGGTGATGCCGTGCTCCGTCCGGTAGGCCCAGCCCGCCGGGCTCCACCACCGCTCGTCGTCGTAGCCACCGCCGTCGAGGAACTCGGCGTACGCCCCGCAGGTGACCGGGACGGTGTCCAGCCAGAACGCCTCGACGACGAGCTCGTGCGCCGGGCGCTCGTTGTCCAGCGCCCACGGCTCGGCCGACGTGCCCATGGTGAACGCGCCGCCCGGGACCAGCACCTCGGCCGGCAGCGCGCCGGAGCGGGCGGGCGGCGGCTCCGGCGCGTGCAGCACCGGGTCGCCCTTGCGCAGCTGGTGGGTGGCCAGCATCGTCTCGTCGTGCTGCTGCTCGTGCTGGGTGATCATGCCGAACGCGAACGCCCGCTCGGTCAGCTTGCTGCCCTGCAGCGGCACGCGTTCGAGGACGTCGAACGCCTTTTCGCGAACCTGCTTCACGTACGCGCGCGCCTCGGCCGGGCCGAGCAGCGGCAGCTCCGGCCGGTCGGCCCTGGCGTGCTGGAAGGCGTCGTAGATGTCGTCGATGTCCGGGCGCAGCGGCTCGCGACCGCCGACGTCGCGGACCAGCCACAGCTCCTCCTGCACGCCGATGTGCGCCAGGTCCCAGACCAGCGGGGACATCAGCTTGGAGTGCTGGCGGACCAGGTCTTCGTCGTCGACGGCGTCGGTCAGCGCCTCGCTGCGCGCCCGCGCCCTCGTCAGTGCTTCGGCGGCACGGGCGCGCAGGTCCTGCGCGCTCAGGTCGTCCAGTGCTTCTGCCTCTGTGCTCATGCTTCGCTCCTCGATCGGGACACGCGCCCCTGCACGCTCTCGCTGATCTCGGTGATCGATTCGTCCGCCAGCCCGGTCGCGCCCAGCTCGGCGCAGCCGAGATCCGCGAGCGCGGCCGCCGCGGCGGCCAGCTCCGGGTCGGCCAGGCCACGCCGCGCCGCCAGGCTCCACCGGCCCGCGACCGGCGCGCACAGGTCGAGCACCTTGTCCACCGTGGACGGGCGGGCGAGCAGTGCCGAGACCAGTGCCACCGGCGGCAGCCACGCACCCGGCGGCTGCGCGTCGAGGTACCGGATCTCCAGGTACCCCTGCGGGCGGACGGGGGTGAACATCGTCGTGAGGTGGTAGTCGAGGTCCACCGACGTGGGTTTCGGCAGCAGGGCGCCGGCGCCCTTGCCGTCGATCCAGTCGGCGAACGTCAGCCCCTCCGGCGCGTCCCACGGCCGGTCGCCGCGGGGCAGCACCAGCAACGGCGTGTCCATCAGGCGGGCGGCCCACTCCGCCGCGGGTTCGCCCGCGACGCGTTCGGTGCGCGACCGGACCGCTTCGGTGTCGTGCACCGCGAGCCAGCGGGCGGAGGCGAACCCCGTGTCGCGTCCGGCGTGGACGCGGGAATTGGCGAAGAGGGCCAGCAAGGGCGGCCCCATGGCGTGGGCGGCCGCCCAGCGGAAGGCGTGCTGGTCGGCCTCCCCCGCGTCGACGCACACCTGCAGGCCGGCGGTGCTGCACATCATCGTGATGCCGCCGGGGCCGATGGGCGCGAACCGGCGTTCCATCGCCGCGTAGCGCGGCGTGCGCAGGAGCCGACGCGGCGCGCGGTGCGCGTCGATGCCGGTTTCGCCGAGTTCGAGCCCGTGGCGGGCGAGGAGAGTGCGCAGGTGGCGCAGATCGGCCGAGACGACCGCGTCGAGTTCGCGGAGCGTGGCCTGGGGAAGCGCGGATATTTCGACTTGGCAGCCGGGTTCGAGGCTGACCGGGCTGCCGGCCGGGAGTGGCACGGCGGGGCTGTCGGGGCGGAGGGTCCGCGGGGTGTGCGGGCCCAGCGCCGTGGCGAGTACGTCGGGATCGAGCGGTCTTGCCGGGTCGTCGGCGTGGTGCACGGTGAACTCCAGCTCCACGCCGGTCAGGCGGGGTGGCCCGTGCTTGAAGCACACCGATGCCACGTACGCCTCCCCGGCCGCGCGGTCCGCGAGGAGCCGCGCGGTCTGGTTCGACGCACTACCCGACTTCTCGGGGAAATCGTGCACCGTAGACGCTTCTGTCATGTCCGTTTCCTAGTCCCGTGTGGTGGAACTTCTCGACTTCGGACGCTACACGCGGGGTACGACAAATTCAGGGCTCGTCTTGCCCCGCAGGACGGTTTCACCACTCCGTAAGAACCCCCGGATCAGGGCAAAGCGGACTCGGTGCCCAGTCCCAATTCGGCCGCGGACGCGCGCACGGCCTCGATCACCAGGTGCAACGCGGGCCGCCGGAACGCGGTGCGCCGGTAGGCGATCGAAACCGTTCGGAGCAACGGCGTGGTGAGGGTGACGACGTCGATCCCGGGCGGCCGCAGCAGACGCAGGCCGAGGTCCGAGACCAGGGTGACGCCCAGCCCGGCGCCCACCATCGCCATCGCCGTCGACTGCTCCTCGACCTCGTGGTTGATCTTGGGGGCGAACCCGTGGCGCTGGCAGGCGGTGCGCATCGCGCGGCCGAACTGCGACTTCGCGCTGGCCAGGATCCACGGGTGCTCGGCGAGGTCGTCCAGCGACGCCGACCCCGCCGGAAACGCGCCCCGCGGCACCGCGGCGTGCAGGCGCTCGACGGCCACGACCGCGCGTTCCAGCCCGGCGTCCCACGCCATCGGCGAATCGGAGTAGTCGATGACGAACGACAGGTCGAGGCTGCCGTCGCGGACGGCCTCCGCGGTGTCCTCGGGCGCCAGCTCGCGGGTGCGGACCTCGATGCCGGGGTGGTCGCCGGCCAGCGCGGTCAGCGCCGTCGGGAGCAGGCCGGATGCCACCGAAGCCCACACCCCGGCGGTCAGCCGGACCGTGCGGGCCTCCTGCGCCTCCTCCAGTGCGAGTGTCGCGCGCTCCACCGATCCGAGGATCTCTTCCGCGTGCTCCGTGAGCAGGGTGCCCAGCTCGGTCAGCTGGACCCGGCGGCCGAGCCGTTCGAACAGCTTCGCGCCCACGTCGCGTTCCAGCTGCGCGAGCTGCTGCGATACCGCCGAAGCGGTGTAGTGCAGCGCGGCGGCGGCCGCCGTCACGGTTCCCCGGCGGTGCAGCTCGCGAAGCATCCTCAAGCGGTGCAACGAAAGCTCCATACACAAAACCTAAACGAGATCGTGCAGGTTCGTTAAATGGACGGGACCGCCACCCCGGGCGCACAGTCGTGGAGGCGGCCGGAACGGGCCGCCCCGGACTTCCCTGGAGGTGGGTGGCCTGATGACCCCGCGCAACGCCGAACCGCTGATGCGGCTCACGTGGACCGATTCCGTCACCGGCGCAACCGGCTACCTGGTCGTGCACAGCCTGGTCTCGGGAGTCGCCACCGGCGGCACCCGGATGCGGGCGGGCTGCACGATGTCCGAGGTGGAGGACCTCGCCCGGGGCATGGCCAACAAGACCGCGACCTTCAACCTGCCGGTCGGCGGGGCGAAGGGCGGCATCGACTTCGACCCGAAGGACCCGCGCGCGTTCGGCGTCCTCAAGCGGTTCTGCGCGTTCCTGCGGCCGTGGCTGGACGCCCACTGGGTGACGGCGGAGGACCTCGGCGTCCCGCAGCACCTGATCGACGAGGTGTTCGCCGAGCTCGGGCTGGAGCAGTCGTACCACGCCGCGATCCGCCGTTCGGCCGACCCGGCTCGTACCCTGCGCCGCGTCCAGGCGGGCCTCAACGCCCCGGTGCCCGGCGGGCTCCTGCTCGGCGACGTCGTCGGCGGCTACGGCGTGGCGCAGTCGTGCCTCGGCGTCGCGGCCGCGTGGGACTGGGACGTCCGCGAGACGACGGTGGCGATCCAGGGCATCGGCACCATGGGCGGCGGCGCGGCCTGGTACCTTCACGAAGCCGGGATGAAGGTGGTCGCGGTGGCCGACGCCGCGGGCACGCTCCACGACCCGGCCGGGCTCGACGTCCCGGCGCTGCTCGAGCTGCGCGACCGCTTCGGCGAGGTCGACCGGTCGCGGCTGCCCGCCGGGGTGCGCTCGCTCCCCCGCGAGACGATCGTCGGCATCGACGCGGACATCTTCGTGCCGGCCGCGATCTCCTACGCGCTGCGCCCGGACAACGAGAACCTGGTCAAGGCGGCGGTGGTCGTCGAAGCGGCCAACGCGGCGACGACCCCGGAAGCGGAAGCGGCGCTGTCCGCGCGCGGGGTCGCCGTGGTCCCGGACTTCGTGGCGAACGCCGGCGCGGCCGCGTGGGCGTGGTGGCTGCTCCTGGGCGAGGTCGGCGCCGACCCGGCCGACTCGTTCCTGCGGCTGCGCACCGAAATGCAGGCGAAGGTCGCCCTCCTGCTGGCCGAGTGGCGGATGGACCGGCTGCCGCTGCGCGTCACCGGGCTCCGGCTGGCCGAGGCCAACCGGGTCCGGCGCACCGAAGCCGCGCTCGCCCCGGAGGGTGAGCCGCAGCTGCTCATCCCCTAGACGAGCAATGCGTAACCCGGTCGGTGGTCGTGAGCGGCCAGCGATCGGGGGATGGGCTGGCTGGTGGCGGTTGTGCCGGATGGCGGCGGTAAATCAGCCGGACCCCGCGCTCGGTGAGCAGGTGGGGTTCGTGGTCGCAGATCGGCTGGCGGTCAGCCACGGTTCGCGAAGCGGTCGGTCGCGCCGATCAGGACGTCCTGCATCGACGCGGCCGACACCGTGTGCCCGACGTCGTCGAGCATGACCAGCTCGCTGCCCGGCCAGGCGTGGTGCAGCAGCCACGGTGTGCCGACGATGTTGCTCGTGTCCAGCACCCCCTGGGCCAGCACGGCGGGGATGTCCGCCAGCTCGCCGGCCCGGCGCAGGATTTCGCCGTCGGGCAGGAACGCGCGGTTGCTGAAGTAGTGCGTGACGAGCCGGGCGAAGCAGAGCCGGTAGGCCGGGTCCTCGAAGACGTCGTGCGGCGGCACCCCGGGGAGCATGGCGTCTTCCCAGGCGCACCAGTCGTCGGCCGCCTTGTGGTGGATCGCCGGGTCGGGGTCCATGAGCAGCCGGTGGTAGGCGGCCGAGAGGTCGCCGTCGCGCTCGCTTTCCGGCACTCCTTCGCGGAACTTCGCGAAGGCATCCGGGAAGTACGCGCCGAGCCCGCGGATGAGCAGCTCGATCTCGAGGTGGCGGTCGGTCGCGAGGCCCATCAGGACCATTTCGCTGACCCGGCCGGGGTGGCGCAGGGCGTAGGCCAGGCTGAGCACCGAACCCCAGGAACCGCCGAACAGCAGCCACTTCCCGATCCCGAGGTGCGCGCGCAGCCGTTCGAAGTCCGCCACCAGGTGGCCGGTCGTGTTGGCGGAGAGGTCCGCGACCGGGGCGCCCGCGTGCGGGGTGCTGCGCCCGCAGCCGCGCTGGTCGGCCAGGACGATCCGGTAGCGCGCCGGGTCGAAGAACCGCCGGACGCCGGCCGAGCAGCCGGAGCCGGGCCCGCCGTGCACGACCAGCGCGGGCTTGCCGTCCGGGTTCCCGCAGGTCTCCCAGTAGATTTCGTGCCCGTCGCCGACGTCGAGCATGCCGTGTTCGTACGGTTCGATCTCGGGGTACCGCATCGGCGCGTCCTTCCACCTCGGAATGCAACAGCGCTGTCACATTAGCCGGGACGAGGAGTTCGCGCGCGGTCTTTTCCGCTCAGCCGAGGGTGCCGGCCAGCTCGTCGAGCGTTTCGGCCAGCTCACGCGGCCCCGCCGGTCCGATGTGGATGACGGCGTCGTCGCCGGAGCCGGTCGTGTAGCTGAGGTAGCGGCCCCAGTCCGTGTCGGCGTAGTGCAGCGGCTGCTGCAGGCAGGTGTGGCGGCCGACGTCGTCGCGCCGCCCGACGTAGAGCTCGCCGCTGCCCGAAACCGGCCGCTGCACGAGGCTGACGACGTCGGCGATCGCCGGGGCCAGCGGGTACGCCTCCTGACCGCGACGCCCGGCCTCGGCCAGGTCGGCGACCCGGACCGAACGCGGGTGCCCGCCGCCGGGCCCGACCGGCGGCAGCTGCTCGACGAGGGACTCGGCGAGCCGGTTCCGGTCGATCTCCTGCACGCCGATGTGGGTCCCGTCGGAGACGGCGAGGATCGCCTGCAGCCCCTTCGCCGCGGCGAGCACGCCGTAGGTCTGCCCGTCGACACCGACCCAGCCGTAGCACTCCCGCGCGGGGTTGACCAGCAGCGGCAGCCAGTCGAGGAAGTCGACGGTGACCCGCCCGCGCACGTCGACGAGCCCGGCCTCCGCCAGCGCGGCGTCGATCCGCTTGCCCGCCTCGTCGCGCTCCACGTCCGACAGCCAGATCGGCTCCGGGCGCAGGGTGATGTGCAGCTGACCCGCCTGTTCGCGTTCGGCCAACGCGGCCAACGCCTCGACCGGAACGTCCACCCGGCCTGTTGCCACGTCCACCCGCCTACTCGCCGATGACCGGCGGACTGGTCCGCTGGTCGGTACCGAAGATCGCGTCCGGGTCCGCTTCGATCAGGAAGTCCGGCCGCTGGTGCTCATCATCTTCCTCACCCTCGCCGCGCCGTCCCCCGGGGCCCATCGGCCCCATCTGCCCGCTCCGGCCGGCCGCCGACCGCGCGGCGGCGGCCTCCGCCGCGGCCGCGTTGCCCAGGCTGCCCATGCCGGAACCGCGCCCGCTGCCGAGCCCCCGCTCCCCCGCGGCGCCGTTCCCGCCACCACCGGTCCCGCTGCCGCTGCTGCCCCCGATGGGACGTCCGTTCGAGTCGAGCAGCCGGCTGCCGGCGTTGCCACTGGCCGGCCCGCGGCCGCCGGACGTGGGGTCGTTCCCGAAGGAGGTGTTGGAGTAGTTCTGGCCACCACCCCCACCGGTCCCGGTGGGGTAGAACTCGATCCCCCCGGTCCCGGGCGGCGTACCCCCCGGCCGTTCGGTGGTCTGCCCCGGCCGCGTGGTGGTCGTGGGCGGCCGGCCGGTGCCGGTGGTGTGCGTGTCGTCGCCGGGCTTGTCGGTGCTGACACCGGGCCGGTCGGTCCCGCCGGGACGGTCGGTTCCCCCAGGGCGGTCCGTGCCCCCGGGGCGGTCGGTGCCGCCGGGCTGGTCGGGGCCCCCGGTGCGGCCCGGGTCGACGCTGCTGGTCGAGGTGTGGTCGGTGGTCCCGTTGCCGGGATCACCGCCCCCGCCTTCGGGATACCACTTGTTCTTGTCGGTCGGCTCGTTGATGCCGCCGGGCCCCTTGGGCGTGTTCACGGCGATGGCGGCGCCGTCGGACTCGAGGACGCCGTAGTCGGTGGGCAACGCCGACCGGGTGCTGTCGGTGACGTTGCTGTACTGATCCATCACGCGGACATTGGTTTCGTTGGCCGCGTTGTACTTCGCGATCCCGGCCTGGTAGTCGTCGATGTCGTCCTTGGCCATGAACGGCCCGGCGATCGGGATGGCGGCCTTCAGCCCGGTGGTCCAGGGGTTCGGCTTCTCCGGCTTCGGCGGGATCTCCACGACCGCGTTGTTCGACTCCTGGAACACCGCCGCCTGGGTGTCTACCGAGGCGCGGGTCGCGTCGAGCGGCGCGGCACTGTCGTGGAAAGCCCGTTCCATCGGCCCGGCACCCGCGTTCGCGGCGTCGGCCGCGTCACCGGTCCACGCGTTCACCATCCTGGTTTGCAGCGCCTTGATGCTCGCGCCGCGTTCCGCGTAGGCGTCGGAGAGCTGCGCGACGGACTCGGCCATCCGCTGCAGCCCGGACGTGTCGCCCTGTCTGAAGTTGTCGTAGATCTGCTTGCCGTCCACCCGTCATGCCCCCTTGAGTGTCTTGATGACGCTCGACGCCACCTGCGTGGCCGCGGCGCAGGAATCGTCCTGCCCCTGGTACCCCTGCGCGTACACGTCGAAGGTGAGGTCGTCCGCGATGCCCACGCCGAGCCCGCACGAGCCCATCGAGCGCTCGTCTTGGGCATCGAAGTAGACGGCCGGGTAGCCCTCGACTTCCGGAGCGGGCTCGAGGAACCTGATGAACTTCTTCTGGCGGTAGCCCGCGTAGATACCGGCCAAGCCGCCGGCACCTTTGTCGCGGCTCCCGGTCCCCAGTGCCACGGAAAGACCGATGCCTTCGCCGCGCAGCTTCCAAAGGCAGGACGGACCCGCCTGAGTGAAGACCGTGTCGCCCTGCGCCTTGAATTCGCCCGCGTCGGTGTACCGCAACGAGCTCAGCACGTCCTTCGGAACGATCGCGCAGGTGTCGCCGACGTACTTGCTCACGTCGAGCGGAGCGGCGTCGACCTTCGGCACTTCGGGATCGGCCGACGTGGTGCCCGTCACCGCCGAGCCGGTGGGCGACGGAGACGCGGTACCACCCGTCGTCGTGGTGCAGGCCGTCGCGGCTCCTGCCGAGACGACGATCAGGACGGCGATCAGACAGAGTTTGCTTCGGGACAAGTTCGGCTCGCCTATGCCTTGAAGGTTTCGGACAGGCTCTGGTCGGTGACCACGGTCTTCGACTGGGCTTCCTTGAGCTTCTTGATGTACTCCTGCGCGTACTTGCGCATGGAATCGTTCTGCCGCTGGAG
Source organism: Amycolatopsis sp. FBCC-B4732 (assembly GCF_023008405.1). Classification (NCBI taxonomy): domain Bacteria; kingdom Bacillati; phylum Actinomycetota; class Actinomycetes; order Pseudonocardiales; family Pseudonocardiaceae; genus Amycolatopsis; species Amycolatopsis sp. FBCC-B4732. Next base: position 2,991,431 of record NZ_CP095376.1, on the reverse strand, counting down.
CGCGAGGACCGAGTCGCCGGTGGTGGTCGCGTAGCTGCCGCTGGCCGGGTCCTGGCCGGGCGCGAGCTCGCCCGCGAGGACGATCTCGCGGATCCTGCTCCCGTCCTCGACGATCTTGTCCAAGACGTCTTCCCACTGGCCGATCAACGACTTCAGCTCTTCGGGGTCCAGCTGGAACTGACCGCCCCCGCCGCCTCCGCCGCCGTACACGCGGCCTGGGGTGTCGAAGACGTCGCCCCACAGTGCCTGTGCCGCCTGTCCGGCTTCGCCGATGATCACGACCCGCACCTTCCCCTCAGTTCACCCACGGTGATGTGGCAAAGACTAGCCAACCGTCTCACTCCGTGTCAGCGAATCGCCGCAACGTTCAGACGATGAGGGTGGGGATCCGGTTCCCTGGACACTCCGGGTCACAGTACGTACGTACGGATTGCGAAACTCCGGTCCGCGGTGTCAGGATTTCAGGATGCCACGCGTAAGCCAGGATCACCTCGACGCACGCCGGCGCCAGATCCTCGACGGCTCGCGCGTGTGCTTCGCGCGCTACGGCTACGAAGGTGCCACAGTCCGGCGCCTGGAGGAAGCCACCGGGCTGTCGCGCGGGGCCATCTTCCACCACTTCCGGGACAAGGAGTCGCTCTTCCTCGCCCTCGCGGAGGATGACGCCATCCGGATGGCCGACGTCGTCGCCGAGCAGGGGCTCGTGCAGGTGATGCGCGATCTGCTCGCCGGCGGGGACCACCCCGCCGACTGGCTCGGGACGCGGCTCGAGGTGAGCCGGCGGCTGCGCACCGATCCGGAGTTCCGCGGCCGGTGGGCCGAGCGGTCCGAGCAGCTCACCACCGCCACCCGGCTGCGGCTGCTGCGTCAGCGCGACGCCGGGAAGCTGCGCGACGACGTCGACGTCGACGTCCTCACCGCGTTCCTCGAGCTCGTCCTCGAGGGGCTCGTCTCCCACCTGGCGATGGGCCTGCCCGCCGCCGGCCTGGGGCCGGTGCTCGACCTCGTCGAGGAGACCGTGCGGCGGCACCGCCAGACGACAGTTTGAGCTGTCCGACACACCGATATCGCCAGCGGTGACCGCGAAGGACACGTTAGGATTGTCCGCATATCCGCAGTACACGCCGATCCAGTGCTAGGAGTGACCGTTTCGTGCGCGCAGCGCAGTCACCCGGTGACAGTACCGGGCCGGGTGACCGACCCGGCTGTTCGATAGGTTCTTCCCCCGCCACCAGGGCGGATGCGGAATGATCCAGATCCTCTTCGCCGTCCTCGGCGTCCTCCTCTTCGTGCTGCTCACGGTCGGCACCGGGCTCGCCGTCGCCGCCGAGTTCTCGCTGACCGCGCTGGAACGCAGCACCGTCGACGCCAACGTCCGCCAAGTCGGCGACCGCCGGGCCCTCACCGTCCAGAAGGCGCACCGGACGCTCTCGTTCCAGCTCTCCGGCGCCCAGGTCGCGATCACGCTCACCACGCTGATCACCGGTTACCTTGCCGAGCCGCTGATCGGCGAGCTCGTCCGGCCGCTGCTCACCGGCGTCGGGCTCCCCGAAGCGTTCGCCGGGGGCGCGTCGATCGTGCTCGCCCTCGTCATCGCGACGTCGCTGTCGATGATCCTCGGCGAGATGGTGCCGAAGAACCTCGCGATCGCGCGGCCGCTGCCGACCGCGCGCGCCGTCGCCGGCTACCACTCGCGGTTCTCGGCGCTGTTCCGCTGGCTCATCACGCTGATGAACAACAGCGCGAACTTCCTGGTGCGCAAGTTCGGCGTCGAACCGCAGGAAGAGCTGCGGTCCGCGCGCTCGCCGCAGGAGCTGGGCTCGATCGTCCGCTCCAGCGCCGAGAGCGGCACGCTCGACACGACCACCGCGGAGCTGCTGGACCGCTCGCTGCGGTTCGGCGAACGCACCGCGGAGGAGCTGATGACGCCCCGCGTGCAGCTCGAATCGCTCGGCGTCGACGACACCGTCGAGGACCTCATCGAGCTCTCGCGCCGCACCGGGTTCTCGCGGTTCCCGGTGCACGCCGAGGACCTCGACGACGTCCGCGGCGCCGTGCACGTCAAGCAGGCGTTCGCCGTCTCGGCCGCGGACCGGGCCGCCGTGCCGATCGGCTCGGTGATGCGGCCGGTGCCGACCGTGCCCGAATCGCTGCCCGGCGACGACCTGCTCAACCGCCTGCGCGACTCCCGCTTCCAGCTGGCGATCGTCGTCGACGAGTACGGCGGCACGGCCGGGCTGGTCACCCTGGAGGACGTCGTCGAGGAGATCATCGGCGACGTCCGCGACGAGCACGACGACCGCGAGGCACCCGCCTCGCAGCAGGTCGGCAGCGACAGCTGGCTGGTGTCCGGCCAGCTGCGCCCGGACGAGGTCACCGACGTCACCGGGTTCCGGATGCCGGACGGGGACTACGAAACCATCGCCGGGCTGATCCTCGAACGGCTGGGCAAGATCCCCGCCGAGGGTGACGCCGCGGACGTCGACGGCTGGCGGCTCACCGTCACCACCATGGACAAGCGGCGCATCGCCGAGGTCGAAGTGGCCCCGGTCCGCGTGCCCGAAGAAACCCCGGTGGCCGAGGTGGTCTCGTGAGCGACTGGCTGAACATCGCCCTCGTCGTGGTCCTGCTGCTGGCCAACGCCTTCTTCGTCGGCGCGGAGTTCACGTTGATCTCCTCGCGGCGCGACCGGCTGGAAGCGCTGCTGGAGCAGGGAAAGACACGCGCGAAGATCGTCATCAACGCGAGCAAGCACGTCTCGCTGATGCTCGCCGGCGCGCAGCTGGGCATCACCATCTGCTCGCTGCTGCTCGGCCGCCTCGGCGAGCCGGCGATCGCGCACCGGCTGTCGGCGTTCTTCGACCTGCTGGGCCTGCCCGAGGCGCTGCTGCACGCGGTCTCGTTCGCCATCGCGCTGGCGTTCATCACCGTGCTGCACGTGCTGATCGGCGAGATGGTGCCGAAGAACCTCGCCATCGCCGAGCCCGAGCGGCTCGCGCTGTGGCTGGTGCCGGTGCACGTGGGGTGGGTCAAGCTGGCCAACCCGTTCATCTGGCTGCTGAACTTCGTCGCGAACTCGCTGCTGCGCGCGGTGAAGGTCGAGCCGAAGGACGAGCTGGAGACGGCCTACACGTCCGACGAGCTGGCCGAGCTGCTCAGCGAGTCGCGCCGGGAGGGTCTGCTGGACCAGTCCGAGCACCAGCGGCTCGCGCAGACGCTGTCTTCGACGCAGAAGACGGTCGCCGACGTGCTGGTGCCCACCGCCGAGCTGACGACGCTGCCGTGCGCGCCGACGCTCGGCGACGTCGAGCGGGCGGTGTCGTCCACCGGGTTCTCGCGGTTCCCGGTCTGCACCGACGACGGTCGCCTGACCGGCTACATCCACGTCAAGGACGTCCTCGACCTGGCCGGGCAGGACCCGGCGACGCTCGTACCGTCCGGCAAGACGCGCCAGCTCACCGAGCTGCGCGCCGACTCCCGCCTCGACGTCGCCCTCTCGGCGATGCGCAAGGAAGGCAGCCACCTGGCGCGGGCCCTCGACCCGAGCGGCGGCGCCGTCGGCGTCGTCGCGCTCGAGGACCTCGTGGAGGAGTACGTGGGCACGGTCCGCGACGGCACGCACGTGGGCGCATGACCGACGTCGAAGTGCTCGCCGAACCGGACTGGCTGGCCCGGGAGGCGGCGCACGTCGAGCGGATGCGGCGGTGGACCGGGCCGCACCAGGAGCGCCGTTCGCGCGGCGAGAAGCACCCGGTGCTGGACTTCCTGTTCACCTACTACTCGTACCGGCCGTCGCACCTCGAACGGTGGCAGCCCGGGCCCGGCGTGGCGCTCGCCGGGCCCGCGGCGGCGCGTTTCCTGGATCGCAAGGGCTACGTCCTCACCGGCGACGGCGTCGTGCTGGACCCCGCGGGCTTCACGCCGGGGAAGGCGCAGACGGCGGAGTTCGTCCTCGCCCTGCTGACCGCGACGGCGTCCCGCGCGCCGCGGCTGAGCTGCTTCGGGCTGCACGAGTGGGCGATGGTCTACCGCGAGCCGGCGGATTCGGTGCGGCACAACCAGGTCCCGCTGCGGCTCGGTTCGGGCGGCACCGACGCCGTCGTGGAATCGCTCGACATCCGCTGCGGGCACTTCGACGCGTTCCGCTTCTTCACCGACCCGGCGCGGCCGCGCAACGAGCTGACGCCGTCGAGGGAGACGCAGGTCTCGTCGGAGCAGCCCGGGTGCCTGCACGCGAACATGGATCTGTTCAAGTGGGCGTACAAGCTGGACCCGTTCGTGCCGGCGGAGCTGGTGGCGGACTGCTTCGAGCTGGCGGTGGAGATCCGCGAGCTCGACATGCGGGCCAGCCCGTACGACCTGGCCGCGCTCGGCTACCGGCCGGTGCGCATCGAAACGGCTGAAGGAAGGGCCGAATACGCCCGCGCCCAGGCTTCGTTCGCCCGCCGGGCGGCACCGGTGCGTCATCGCCTGATTGCGCATTGCCATCGCCTGGTCAGGTGACCACCCGCGGCACGTGCAACTGTGAGTCAGATTATTCTCTCTCCGATACTCACCTGTTAGGGTGATAACGGTTTGGTTGCATCGCAGCGCGTGCTTGTCATGCGCTCACCCTCGAAAGGATGACGATGGGGCGACACTACCGGGACGAGGAGCCGGTGCCGCACCCTCAGGACCGCACTTCGCGCCCGGGGACTCCCCGCGGTGAGAGCTCCGGTTCACACCCGGTCGAGGGCCGCAGCGAGGCTTCGGGTGCTGTCCGGAAGCCCAAGCGCAGCTCCATCTCGGAGGCCTTCGGGATCGCGGGCCGGCCCACCGGCTCCCGCGCTCCCGGCCGCGGCGAGGCTTCTGGTGCGTACCCGGTCGCGGGGCGCGGTGAGGCGAGCGGCGCTTACCCGGCCGTGGGCCGCGGCGAGGCGTCGGGTTCGTACCCGGCCGCCGGTCGCAACGACCCCTCCGCCTACCCCGCATCCGGCCGGAACGACCCCGCCGCCGCGCGCGGCGAAGCCGGCGGCGCCTATCCGGCCGTGGGCCGTGGCGAGGCCTCCGGTACCTACCCGGCCGCCGGACGCAACGACCCCACCGCCGCCCGCCCGGCCGCCGGGCGCGGCGAAGCCAGTGGCGCTTACCCCGCTGTGGGCCGCGGTGAGGCCTCCGGTTCGTACCCGGCCGCCGGACGCAACGACCCCTCCGGTGCTTACCCCGCCGCCGGCCGCAACGATCCCGCCGTGGGCCGTGGCGAGGCTTCCGGCGCCTACCCCGCTTCCGCGCGCAACGACGTCACCGACGTGTACCCGGCCACCGGGCGTGGCGAGCGATCCGGCGCGTACCCCGCCGTCGGTCGCGACGAACCGTCCGGTGCCCGTCGTGGCGAAGCGTCCGGCGACTACCCGATCACCGCACGTCGTGAACCTGCCTCCCGCCGGGGCGAAGCGTCCGGTGCCTATCCGGCGGTCGGCCGCGCCGACGCCGAAGCGAGCGGCGGAACCCAGGCCGCCGGTCCCCGCACCACCACCCGGCGAGGCTCGTCCCGCGCCGCCCGGAAGGCCGAAAGCGCGGCCGAACGGACCGAGGTCATCACCCGGCCCGACGAAGGCGACTACCTCGCCGCCACGCGCACCGAGCCGGCCGACTCCGCCCGCACCCTCACCCGCGGCGGGTCCACCCGCGCCAAGCGGCGCGCCGAAAGCACCGAGACCAGCGAGAACACCGCCCCACCCAAGCGCAGTGAAGCCACCGGCTCGCACCGGACGCTCGGGAAGGGCGAGGCCACCGGCTCGCACCGGATCGTCGGCAAGAAGGCGCCGCGGCGCCGGATCGCCACCTGGCCGATCGCCTGTCTCGTGCTCGCCGCGCTGATCGGGCTCGGCATCGTCGGGTGGAACTGGGCCGACAGCGAGCTCAACAACCGCGCCGAGGCGCAGGCCGCCAGCTGCTCCGGCGGTACCTCGCACATGCGGATCGTCGTCACGCCGAGCGTGCAGAAGCCGCTCACCGCCGCGGCGGATCGGTGGAACCAGGCGGCCACCGTCGTGCACGGGCAGTGCGTGCACGTGATGATCGAGGCCAAGCCGTCGTCGCAGGTGCTCGACGCGCTGGTCGGCCGGGCCAACCTGGACTCCATCGGCGGGCTGCCCGCCGCCTGGCTGCCCGAGTCGTCGTACTGGGTCAGCGAGCTGACCACCAAGAAGCCGGAGATGATCGGCTCCGCCGCGCAGTCGGTGGCCAACGCCCGCTCGGCGGACTACCCGTTCGTCGGCCTCTCCGGCCAGGGCATCGACGACACCGTGCTGCGCGCCGCCCAGACCTTCCGCGAGTACCTCGAGCAGCCCGCCCAGCAGGCCGACTTCGCCGCCGCCGGGATCAAGTCCACCTAGGACCTGTTTCAATGGCGTAGCCACTCGTTGATCGCCGCGACGTGCACGGTCGCTTCGTAGCGCACTGCGAGCTTGTCGAACCGTGTGGCGACGCCTCGGTTGCGTTTGAGCCGGTTGATGCCGCACTCGACCGCATGCCGTTGCTTGTAGATCTTCGGGTCGAACGCGGGCGGCCGGCCACCTACCCGGCCGCGGTTGCGGCGATGCCGGATCTGGTCGGCGGGCTGGGGAATCGTGCAGGCAATCCCGCGCCGCCGCAGGTAGGCCCGGTTGGCGCGGGAACTGCAGGCCTTGTCCGCCAGAACCCGATCCGGTCGGGTCCTGGCCCGTCCGCCGCCGGCGCGGGCGACGTGAATCCCGGCCAATACAGCCTCGAACTGCGGTGAGTCACCTCACTGCCCCGCGGTCACCAGCAGCGAGAGTGGCTTTTGACCTTGCTCGGTGGCCAGGTGCAGCTTGGTGGTCCAACCACCCCGCGACCGGCCCAACGCGTGATCGGCCGGCTCGGGCTCGCCGACACCACCCGGCGGTTCTTTCTGCAGGTCGCCCTCGACGCGGGCACCCGCCGCGTGCTGGTGGGCCCGGTTGATCGTGGAATCGACGCTGACGTCCCAGGTGATCAGCCCGGCAGCATCCGCCCGGGTTTGCAACGCGGCCAGGATCACCGCCCACACACCGGCGCGCTGCCAGCGCCGGAACAGGCCATAGACGGTTTGCCAGCAACCGTATGCGGGTGGAACGTCACGCCAGGGCGAACCGACGCGGACCCGCCAGCGGATGCCGTCCAGAAGCTGGCGCTTTGTCCATGTGGGTGGGCGGCCTGGTTTCTTGCCGACGGGCAGCAGTGGTTCCAGGATCGCCCACTGCGCGTCGGTCAGGTCAGCTCGCCCGTCGCCGTTAGGCTGGCCACGAGGTCTCCGGTGTTCTCGATCTTCTTGGTCGTTGATCGATCTACCGGAGACCTCGTCTATTCGATCCACGACACGCCGAACCGTCGTTACTGCACAGCGATCGGCTGGTCAGCACATCGAAACAGGCTCTAGACGCGCGTGCCGTTGTCGAGCTCTTCCACCACGGTGAGGTCGTCGTCGGCCAGCTCGAAGTCGAAGATCCCGAACTGCTCGCGGGTCCGGGTGGTGGTCGCCGACGCCGCCACCGCGACCGTGCCGGCCTGCAGGTGCCACCGGAGCACGATCTGGGCCGGGGTCTTGCCGTATTTCGCCGCGAGCGCGGTGACCGTCTCGGCGGCCAGCAGCCCGGCGTTCGCGGCCGGGCTGGACGCGGCCGTCACGATGCCCCGCTCGGCGTGGAACTCCCGCAGCGGCAGCTGCTGCAGCCACGGGTGCAGCTCGACCTGGTTGACGGCGGGGACCGCCCCGGTCGCGTCAATCAGCCGGCGCAGCTCGGCGACCCCGAACCCGGCCACGCCGACCGCACGGACGCGGCCGTCGGCGCGCAGCCGGCTCAGCGCGCGCCAGGTGTCGGGGAAGGCGCCCTTCGTGCCGTCCAGCAGGCACAGGTCCACCTGTTCGAGCTGCAACGCGGCCAGCGCCTCGTCGGCGGCGCGGCGGGCGGTGTCGTAGCCCTGCGCGGGCACCTTGACGCTGACGAACAGTTCTTCGCGGGGCACGTCCGCCGTGGCGAGGGCGGTGCCGACCGCCGTCTCGGTACCGGGCGTGGTGTCGATCCCGCGGTAACCGGTGTCGAGAGCGATGCGGACGGCCCGGCCGGTTTCGGCCGCGGACAGGCCCGAGACACCGAACAACAGCTGGGGGATGCGGATTCCGTCGGACAGGGCGAGCGAAGGCGGGACGGCCATCAACCGGTGATCCTCACTTCGGATGCTGCGCGGGTGCTCCCCATCATCCCACCGACGCGGCCCGCTCGCGCAGATGCGCCGCCGTCGCCGGGTCGGCCGGGTAGAACGACTCGATCACCAGTTCCGCGACGGTGATGTCCAGCGGGGTGCCGAACGTGGCCACCGTGCTGAAGAACGTGAGGTCGGTGCCCTCGTGGCGGAACTTCAGCGGCACGAAGATGTCACCCGGTCCAGGGACCTCCACCTCGGGCACCGGCTGGTCGCACGGGTAGCCGCGCAGCTCGTCCAGGAGTTCGGCGAGCCCGGCGTCCGCGGTCTGGCCGACCTGGCGCCGCAGCCGGCCGAGCAGGTGGGCGCGCCACTCCCCCAGGTTCAGGATGTGCGGTGCCATGCCGTCGGGGTGCAGCGTCGCGCGCAGCACGTTGGTGGTCAGCTCGGGCGGGATCCCGGCGACGAAGAGCCCGATGCTGGCGTTGGCGTCGACGAGGTCCCAGTTCCGGTCGACGACGGCGGCCGGGTACGGCTCGTGCCCGGCGAGCAGCTGCCGGACGGCGTGGCGGACGGCGTCCATCCCGGGGTCCCCCAAGGCGTTCTCGGTGTAGGCGGGCGCGTACCCGGCGGCGAGCAGCAGCCGGTTGCGTTCGCGCAGCGGGACTTCGAGGTGCTCGCCGAGGCGCAGCACCATATCCCGGCTCGGCTTGGACCGGCCGGTTTCCACGAAGCTGAGGTGGCGGGTGGAGACGTCCGCCGAGATCGCGAGGTCGAGCTGGCTGATCCGCCGCCGGTCCCGCCATTCCCGCAGCAGCTCACCCACCGGCCGCTGCCGCGCGGCCGCCTGCACCGTAGTCGTCACGCGAGCGACGCTACGGCGATCACGGGGTGGCTGCCATTACTTCGGGGGTAATGGCAGCCGGGACGACGAGTGGCACCAGCCGGTGAGCCGGTCCATCAGGCCGCAGACCTCCTCTTCGGCCGGGTCCTCGGTTCCCGCCGGCGCCTCGGCATCGATCACCTCCACGCGGCGAATCTCGCGAAACGTGCGACGGAAGGCCACCGCATTACCTGCCGCGTAATCGACGGGCCGCCGCCGCGGCGTCAGAGTGGGTCTCAGCGCCGGACGACGGAAGCCGTTGTCCCCCAACGAAAGGAACCACCATGAGTGACGTCCGTGGCCTCGTCGAGCAGTACATCGCCGTCTGGAACGAGACCGATGGCGACAAGCGGCGGGCCCTCATCGCCGACGTCTTCACCGCCGACGCCGGCTACACCGATCCGCTCGGGGCGGTCGCCGGGCACGACGGGATCGACCAGTTCGTCGCCGGGGCGCAGGCGCAGTTCGGCGGGCTCGCCTTCAGCCTGCCGGCCGAGCCCGACGCGCACCACGACCTCGCGCGGTTCCAGTGGTACCTCGGGGCGCCCGGGGCGGCGGAGCCGGTCGCCATCGGGTTCGACGTCGTCGAACTCCGGGAGGGGAAGATCGCCAAGGTGCACGGCTTCCTCGACAAGATGCCGGGCTGAACCGACGCACGGCGTGCGGGCTCCCGGGCAGGGGAGCCCGCACGCCGCTAGCTCCTGAGCGCGCCGCGCCACCGCACGGTCGGGCGCAGCTTCTCCGGGTTCACCCGGTGCTTGTTGGCGCCGACGATGTCGAACATCGACTCGATCAGCGTGTCCGACAGCAGGTGCGGCGCCAGCCCCAGCCCGACCAGCCCGGTGTGCTTCACGTTGTAGTAGTGCTCCGGCGCCTCGGTGCGCGGGTTCTCCAGCTGCTCGATCTGCACCGGGCCGGGGAACCGGTCGGCGACGAGCTCGGCGATCGCGGCCACGGAAAGGCTTTCCGTCATCTGGTTGAAGACGCGGAACTCCCCCGCGTCGGCCGGGTTCTCGACGGCGAGCCGGATGCACTCGACGGTGTCGCGGATGTCGATCAGGCCGCGGGTCTGCGTGCCCTTGCCGTACACGGTCAGCGGCTGGCCGAGCACGGCCTGGATGACGAACCGGTTCAGCACCGTGCCGAACACCGCGTCGTAGTCGAACCGGGTGGCCAGCCGGGAGTCCAGCGCGGTCTGCGGCGTCTGCTGCCCGTACACGACGCCCTGGTTGAGGTCCGTGGCCCGCAGCCCCCAGGCGCGGCACGTGAATTCGATGTTGTGCGAATCGTGGACCTTGGTCAGGTGGTAGAACGAGCCCGGTCGTTTCGGGAACAGCACGCGGTCTTTGCGCCCGTTGTGCTCGAGGTCCAGCCAGCCTTCTTCGATGTCGATGTTCGGCGTGCCGTATTCGCCCATCGTGCCCAGTTTGACCAGGTGGATCGCCGGATCGATCTCCGCGATCGCGTAGAGCAGGTTCAGGTTGCCGATCACGTTGTTGTGCTGCGTGTACGCCGCGTGTTCGCGATCGATCATGGAATACGGCGCCGACCGCTGCTCGGCGTAGTGCACGACCGCGTCGGGCGCGAACTCGCGCACCGCCCCGAACAGGAACTCCGCGTCCAGCAGGTCACCTTCGTAGCTGGTGATCTCGCGTCCGGAGACTTCGTGCCAGGCCGCGATCCGGTCCTTCAGCGATTCGATCGGAACCAGGCTTTCGACGCCGAGTTCTTCGTCGTAACCGCGGCGGGCGAAATTGTCGAGAACGGCCACCTCGTGGCCTTTGTCCGATAAGTGCAACGCGGTCGGCCAGCCCAGATATCCGTCACCGCCGAGAACCAGCACCCGCATTGTGCCGCCTTTCCTGCTCGTTTACGCCCCCCGACGCTATCGACCACCTGCTGATGAAGACCTGGCAATCGGCTGTGAATCTCCTATGCGTAGGGGGGTCGGACGGCGCGGCGGCCGGCCCGCGGGGAGGATGGGGACATGACGACCGTAACCAACGGCGTGCGGCCCCGCACAACGGAGAAGACGCGCCGCCGCGGCTGGGCCCGGCTGGCCCGCGCGGCCGCGACGTCGTTCGCCGCCACCGTGCTCAGCCAGGTCGTCCTGCTCGCCGTCCTCGCCACCGGCGGGGCCGCCGCGCTCGCCGGCACGCTGGCGTGGGCCGCCGGGGCGGTGCTGAACTTCCTGGTCACCCGCCGCTGGGTGTGGGGCCGCACCGGCCGGCCGCGCGTCCGGCGCGAGCTGCTGCCGTACCTGGCCGTGATCGGTCTCGGCGGGCTCGTTTCGATCGGGCTGACGACGCTGGCCGGTTCGCTGCTCGCGCGGGCGGACCTGCCGCACTTCTGGTGGGTCGTGCTCGTCGACGGCGCGTACGTCGGCAGTTACGCCCTGGTGTTCGTCCTCAAGTTCACGCTGCTCGACCGGGTCGTGTTCGGCCGCGGCGCAGCACGTACCCCCGCCACCACGTCCCGGTCATGACGCGGGCGTAGTTCGCGCCGTAGACGAGGCTGCCGCCCTTCTTGCTCTTGCCCGCCTTGCGCAGCCGCATGCTCATCGGCAGCTCCAGCACGCGGGCGCCGCGCGCGGTCGCGCCGAGCATCAGCTCCGACGACTGGTACTGCGGCTCGTTGAGCGGCACCGCGCAGGCCAGCTCCGCCCGCATCGCGCGGAAGCCGAACGACGTGTCGGTGATCCGCCGCGCGGTCAGCACCGACGCCAGCGCGGCGAACACCCGCACGCCGAGCCACCGGACGCGGCTGTCGGCCTCTTCGTGCCCGAGCCGCCGCGACCCGGTGACGAAGTCCGCGGTGCCCTCGACGACCGGGCTGACCAGCGCTTCCAGCTCGCTGTTGTCGTACTGCCCGTCGGCGTCGGTTGTGACGACGTACTCGGCGCCACGCTCCGCCGCCAGGTGGTAACCCAGGCGCAGCGCCGCGCCCTGGCCGCGGTTGCGCGGCGCCACGCAGACGTACGCGCCGTGCGCTTCGGCGATCGCGGCCGTGTCGTCGGTCCCGCCGTCGACGACGACGAGGACGTCCACCGGCATCCCGAGGCACCGGTCCGGCATCTTCTCCAGGACCTCGCCGATCCCGCCGGCCTCGTTGTAGGCGGCGATGACGACGGTCAGCGGCGCGAACCCGGCGTCCGGGTGGCGGCGCCGGAAGTCGCCGAGGGCACCGGAATCGACGTCGTCGGGGAACGCGGCGAGCCGCTTCCGGCTGGCTGAGGTCAGCGTCGTGAAGCCGAGCGCCCCGGCCACCGGGAACAGCACCAGCGCCGGGATCTGGTAGCGCCACGAGAACTGGAACACCGCCGAAGCGAAGAGCAGGACCAGCCCGCTCGACGCCGCCAGCAGCGCGCCCGCCCGTGCTCGGTCCAGGGGCTTCTTGCGCCGGAAGATCGTCAGCAGGCCGAGCAGCGCGCCGAGGCCGAGCACGCCGCCCGAGACGTACCCGCCGCCCAGCTGGTAGTCGCGCAGGACCTTCGCCAGCGGCTGGTCGGCACTCGCCACGACGCCGTCGTTCTGCTGCGTGACCAGGTCGATGAGCGACTGGTCGGCCCATTGCGGGTAGGACAGCTGGAACTGCCACCGGTCGAGGGGCACGTCGGTCGGGTCCTGCTCGCGGCTCCAAGCGAAGCTCTTGGCGAAGTCGTCCAAGATCGCCGCGGCGACGTCGCCGGGCTGTTCCTTCAGGACGTCGATCGCGAATTCGTGGGCCAGCGCGGCCTTGTCCGCGCCGGGCGGGAGAGGGCCGGGCCAGTTCGGGTCGAGATCGGCGTGCGTGTAGTTGTCGACGAGCCGGGTCTCGCGCGGCTCGGCCGGGCAGAAAACCTTCAGTTCCGCCGAAAGCTCGAGGTTCGCGCAGTCGGCGACCGCGGCGGTGCGACCGTAGAGCATGTTGCCCGACGGCCCGGTCAGCCCCCACTTGCCGGTCTCCGCGTGCACCCGCGCCGAGTACGGCACGAGCACGATGAGCAGGCCCAGCACCGCGACGCCGGCCCGGCGCCAGCCCGCCCGGTGCCGCCACGCTCCGCCGGCGACGACCAGGAAGACCAGCAGCGGCAGGGCCAGCGAGATGCCGATCAGCCGGGTCAGCACGCCGAACCCGAGCAGCAGGCCCGCGGCGCCGGCGCGCTTCCAGCCCGGCGCGCCCCGGCCGAGCAGGAGCCACAGGAGCCCGAGGAGCACCGCCTCGAACGTCACCTCGGACATGATGTTCTGCTCGATCTGCAGCTGGTACGCGTCGAGCAGCACCGGCGCCGCGGCGAGCGCGGCGACCCACGGGCGGCCACCGAGCCGCAGCACCAGCGCGTAGACGCCGATCGCGATGAGGATCCCGCCGGCGTGCTGGACCGCCGCGACCCACGCCAGGCCGCCGACGGCCAGCACCGGGCGCAGCACCAGGTCGTAGCCGATCGGGTCGAGCTGGTCGGCGCGCAGCGCGTGCAGGTTGTCGAGGTAGCGGAACGAATCGATGTACAGCAGCGCGGGCCGGTAGGCCAGCCAGGTCAGCACCCGCAGGACGATCGCCGGGACGAGGAGCAGGAGAAGCAGCCAGTGGCGGCGCGGGAACGCCGTCACGGTGTCGCGTTCGGACGGTCGAGGCCCGAGAAGTACTTCCACGCCGTGGCTAGGCCGTCGACCAGCGGGACTTCGGGGCGGTACCCGATGGTCTCCGCGCTGGCCGAGACGTCGACGACGACCGCGGGCATCTCCCCCGCCGGCGCCTCGACGTGCTCGACGGGCAGCTCGGCGCCGGTCACCTCGCGCACGGCCTCGACCATCTCGAGCACCGACACCGAGCGCCCCGCGCCGACGATCGCGCGGCCGGTGTGGCCGCTGTCGAAGGCCGAGAGGATCGCGCGGACGACGTCGTCGACGTGGACGAGGTCGCGGCGCTGGCGGCCGTCGCCGTAGACCTTGACGCCGCCGCCGGTGAGCGCGGCCCGCATCATGCGCGGCACGAAACTGTCCTTGTGGGACATTCCCGGGCCGTAGACGTTGGTGAACCGCAACGCGCACGTCGTCATGCCGTACGCGCCGGCGTAACCCGAGAGCAGCATTTCGCACGCCGCTTTCGTGGCACCGTAGGGCGTCAGCGGCCGCAGCGGCAGGTCCGGGGTGATGGTCGCGGTGCCGACGTTGCCGATCACCGCGTTGGTCGAGGCGAGCAGGAACTTCGGCACCTCGCGGCGGCGGGCGAGTTCGAGCAGTTCCTGGGTGACCAGGACGTTGTCGGCGAAGGTGTCTTCGGGCAGCTCGACCGACTTCAGCACCGACGTCAGCGCCGCCAGGTGCACGATCCCGGCGGTCCCGGCGGTCACGGCTTCCTCGCGGACGGCGGCCTCGCGCAGGTCGCCGGTCACCACGCGGACCCCGTCGAGGTCCTCGGGGAACGGCACCCGGTCCACGACGGTGACCGGGACGTCCCGGTCGAGGAGGGCGCGCACGACGGTCCGGCCGATGAAGCCGCTGCCGCCGGTCACGACCACGGACGTCCGATCGGGACCGTGCGCACTCGCCATGGCGGTCAACCTACCTCCCGTTCCTGTGCGCACGCCGTGGACCCGCGTACGCAGAAGTGCGTATGGCCGCGCGCCCGGCCGGCTTGGTGTCCTTGAGCGGTCACACAGCAATGGGGAGGAAAACCAGCCATGAAAAGACTCTTCACCGTTCCGGCACTGCTCCTGGCCTCGCTGGCGGGAGCCCTCACCGTGTCGGCCGCGCCCGCCCAGGCGGCGACGACCGACCTCGGCGTCATCCCGTCGAGCCGGTCGTGCCCGGCCGGGACCGAGGCGATCGTCATCCGGATGGACGACGAGGACTCGGGCAACGCCAACTCGCGCGGCGGCTTCATCGGGGCGGTCGGCAGCACGAGCAACACGGAGCTGTTCTTCCGCCGGGTCGACGGCGCCGCGTTCCGGGGCGTCACGCAGTCCGGCTCGTTCCGGCCCTACTCGGTGCTCAAGCTGGGCGCGAACTGCCCGAACGGCTCCCAGGAGTTCTCGCGCCGGTTCGACAACGAGGACGACAGCAACAACAACTCCTACAGCGCGCCGGCGGGGATCAGCAGCATCGCGCAGTCGATGGTCAGCGCTGGTTCGAACACCACGCTGAACGTCCGGATCGCCCGGTAACACCCGGTTCGTATCCCCCTCGGCGCTTCCGGGTCTTTCTTGACCGGACGAGCCGAGGGGGATTCCGGGCGAGCAGTGAAGTGACCGCGCGGTGCCTGCACCGCGCCCTCGAAGTGGAGCGCGAGCTGAAGGCCGAGGGGCTGGCGAGACTGGGCCGACTGGTCGGCTGCGACGTCGTCTCGTGCACGAGCACCGAGCACACGACCCGCCGCCTGACCGGCACGGTGACCGACCGGCCGGAGCACAACCTGATGCGCCACGCGGAGTTCCGGGCGCTGGCGCACCAGCACCCGGGGTTCGCGGCCCACCGCTCGGGAGCGCTGCGGCTGGGTACGGCGGCCGCGCTGACCGAGCTGGCCGACCTCCGGACGCTGCGCGGGCTGCCGTTCTACACCGACTTCCACCGCCCGCGCGGCACGGTCGACCAGCTGCTGTGCGTGGTCCAGGTCGACGACCGGCACGGATGCGTCCTCACGCTCAGCCGGTCGCGGCCCGGGTTCTCCGCCCGCGACCACGACCTGGTCGAGCTGCTCACGCCGCACCTGGCCCAGGCGTTCGCCCGCCACGAGCGGCCGGCGGTCCGGCCGGTCGCCGGGACGGCCCCGGAGCTGACGGCCCGCGAGCACGAGGTGGCCACTCTGGTCGCGCGGGCGGCGTCCGACCGCGAGATCGCCCGGCGGCTCGGCATCAGCCCGCGGACGGTCCAGAAGCACCTGCAGCAGATCTACCGCAAGCTCGGCCTCACCAGCCGCGCCGAGCTGCTGCTCCACCTGTCCGGGACCACTCACGCGAAGGCTTCCGGGGGCGGGCAGGAGCAGATCAGGTTGCGGTCGCCGGAGGCGCCGTCGATGCGGCGGACCGGGGGCCAGATCTTCGCCGTCGTCCGGCCCGCCGGGAACGCCGCCGTCTCGCGGCTGTAGCGGCGGTTCCAGTCGCCGGCCAGGCAGCCCGCCGTGTGCGGGGCCAGCCGCAGCGGGGACTCCGCCAGCGGCCACTCCCCCGACGCCACGCGGTCGATCTCCGCGCGGATCGCGATCATCGCCGCGCAGAAGCGGTCCAGCTCGGCCAGGTCCTCGCTTTCGGTCGGCTCGACCATCAGCGTGCCCGCGACCGGGAACGACATCGTCGGCGCGTGCAGCCCGTAGTCCGCCAGCCGCTTCGCGACGTCGTCCACGGTCACGCCCGTGGCCTTCGTCAGCGGCCGCAGGTCCAGGATGCATTCGTGGGCCACGAAACCCGAGCGGCCCGCGTACAGCACCGGGTAGTGCTCGCCGAGCCGGCGGGCGATGTAGTTCGCGTTGGCGACCGCCACGAGCGTCGCCCGGCGCAGGCCCTCGGCACCCATCATCCGGACGTAGGCCCACGAGATGGGCAGGATCGACGCGCTCCCCCACGGCGCCGCGCTGACCGGGCCGACACCGGACCCGGGCCCGGCCGCCGGCTGCAGCGGGTGGTTCGGCAGGAAGGGCGCCAGGTGCGCGCGGACGCCGATCGGGCCGACGCCGGGGCCGCCACCGCCGTGCGGGATGCAGAACGTCTTGTGCAGGTTCAGGTGCGAGACGTCGGCGCCGAACCGGCCGTACTGGGCGACGCCGATCAGCGCGTTCAGGTTGGCGCCGTCGACGTACACCTGCCCACCCGCGTCGTGCACCGCCGCGCACACCTCGCCGACGGTGTCCTCGTACACCCCGTGCGTCGACGGGTAGGTCAGCATGATGGCCGCCAGGTCGCCGCGGTGCTCGTCCACAGTGGACTTGAGGTGCGAGAGGTCGATGTTGCCGTCGTCGTCACAGCGGACGACGACCACCCGCATGCCCGCCATCACCGCGCTCGCCGCGTTCGTGCCGTGCGCGCTGGCCGGGATCAGGCAGACGTCTCGCGCGTCCTCGCCGCGCGAGCGGTGGTAGGCGCGGATCGCCAGCAGGCCCGCGAACTCGCCCTGGCTCCCGGCGTTGGGCTGCAGCGAAACCGCGTCGTAGCCGGTGATCCGCGCGAGCCAGGCGCTCAGGTCGGCGACGACCTCGAGGAGGCCGGCGGCGTCCTCGGCGGGCGCGAACGGGTGCAACCCGGCGAACTCCGGCCAGGTGACCGGCTCCATCTCCGCGGTGGCGTTGAGCTTCATCGTGCACGAGCCGAGCGGGATCATGCCGCGGTCGAGCGCGTAGTCCTGATCGGACAGCCGGCGCAGGTACCGCAGCATCGCGGTTTCCGACCGGTGCTCGTGGAACACCGGGTGGGTGAGGAACGCGCTCGTGCGCCGCAGCGGGGCCGGCAGCGCGTCGGCCGTGTCCGCGTCCAGGCCGTCCACATCGGACACCGAGACGCCGAACGCCTTCCACACGAACGAAAGCCGCTCCCGGGTGGTCGTTTCGTCGCAGGCGACGCCGACGTGGTCGCCGTCGATCCGGCGCAGCGTGACGCCGAGGTCGCGGGCCGCCGCGACGACCGTGTCCGCCCGGCCGGGCACCGCCGCGGTCAGGGTGTCGAAGAACTCGCCGTGCACGACCTCGACCCCGCCTTCGGCCAGGCCGGCGGCCAGCACGGTGGCCATCCGGTGGGCCCGCAACGCGATCGCGCGCAGGCCGTCGGGCCCGTGGTACACGGCGTACATCGATGCCATGACGGCCAGCAGGACCTGCGCGGTGCAGATGTTCGACGTCGCCTTCTCCCGGCGGATGTGCTGCTCGCGCGTCTGCAGCGCCAGCCGGTACGCGGGCGCGCCATCCGCGTCCTTCGCGACGCCGACCAGGCGCCCGGGCAGCTGTCGCTCCAGCCCCTTCCGCACCGCGAGGTAAGCGGCGTGCGGGCCGCCGAAGCCGAGCGGGACGCCGAACCGCTGCGTCGACCCGACGGCGACGTCGGCGCCGAGCTCGCCGGGCGGCCGCAGCAGCGTCAAGGCGAGGGGGTCCGCGGCGACGACCACCGCGGCGCCGTGCTTCTTGGCTTCCGCGATGGTCAGGTCGAGTTCGTGCACGGCACCCGACGCGCCGGGGTAGGCGAGCAGCACGCCGAAGAAGTCACCGCCGAGCCCCAGCCCGGTGAGTCCTTGCGACAGGTCTTCCACGACCAGCTCGATGCCCAGCGGTTCGGCTCGCGTCCGCAGCACGGCGAGGGTCTGGGGCAGGGTGTCCTGGTCGACGACGAACCGGTTCGACTTCGCCCGGCCCGCCCGGCGAACGAGCGTCATCGCTTCGGCGGCCGCGGTGGCTTCGTCGAGCAGGGAGGCGTTCGCGACCGGGAGCGCGGTCAGGTCCGCGATCATGGTCTGGAAGTTGAGCAGCGCTTCGAGCCGCCCTTGGGAAATCTCCGGCTGGTAGGGCGTGTAAGCGGTGTACCAGGCCGGGTTCTCGAGGACGTTCCGCCGGATCACGGGCGGGGTGACGGTGTCGTGGTAGCCGAGCCCGATCATCGCGGCGGTCGGCCGGTTGCGGGCGGCCAGCTCGCGCAGTTCGGCCAGCGCCTGGGCTTCGGAGGCCGCCGGGGGCAGTTCGAGGGGTTCGGCGGACGCGCGCAGCGACTCGGGAACGGCGTGCTCGGCGAGTTCGTCGAGGGAGGCGACGCCGATGACGTCGAGGATCGTGCGCAGCTGATCCGGACCAGACCCGAGGTGCCGCTCGGCGAACGGGATCCCCTGCTCCAGGGAGGCGAGTGACGGATTCACGAAGGCCTCCTGGGGACGGCGGGGCGGGGCCGGGACGACGGTGTCCTGGCCCTCCCCACTCTGTCCGTACCCCGAGGGGCGCCTGAGAGTTTCGCCCGCGTGGTTGAACCGGGCTTGCACCGTCGGCGGGGCCATCAGGTGGTGTCCTGACGACCCGCTTTCCAGAGGCGTCTCGTCCGCGCGGTCCAGGGTGCCTGAGAGGTTCCGGGGAGGACTTGCTCCTTCGGCGCCGAGCTCAATATGAGGCTCGGACTCTCCCGCGCGGATTCGTCGACCGCAGGGAGAACCTTACTCCGTCCGCCGCAGCGGTGATCAACCGGTCTTGCGTGCGTTGCGGCGCTGGGTGAGCTCGTCCGGCTCGTGCGTCTCGACGACGCCGCCGTCCGCGCGCTCGGCCGGGAATTCGTGGATGGTCCCGCTGATTTCCTGCATCGCGCCGCTGACCGCGATGCCGAAGACGCCTTGGCCGCCTTGGAGCAGATCGACGATCTCCTCCGGCGAGGTGCATTCGTAGACCGTGGTGCCGTCGGAGAACAGCGTCACCTTGGCCAGGTCGCGGACCCCGCGCAGGCGCAGGTGGTCGACGGCGACCCGGATGTTCTGGAGCGAGACCCCGGTGTCCAGCAGCCGCTTGACGACCTTGAGGACCAGGATGTCCTTGAACGAGTACAGCCGCTGCGAGCCGGAGCCGTGCGCCGTGCGGATGCTGGGTGCGACCAGCTTCGTCCGGGCCCAGTAGTCGAGCTGGCGGTAGGTGATCCCGGCGATCTGGCACGCGGCCGGGCCGCGGTAACCCACCAGCTCGTCCGGCAGCGAGTCGTCGGGGAACAGCTCACCCTGCTCGCCACCCGCGACCCCAACAGGCTGCTTCTCGGAACCAGCCTCGACCACGCAAGCCTCCCCTCGCCCGACCGGACGGCCGGCGAATGACAGCCGGGGAGTCCCAGGAGCGGGACCCACCGGAGATCAACCGCCACGATCCGGCCCCAGACCGTGAATCACATCGTGGCGATTTACCTCCTTCGACGGTAAGCGTCAGGAGAACACCGGTCAACGCGACGCGCGGCAAGCCTCAACGGTCGGATGAGCCTTTGCGCCGTTCGCCGTACCCCGTACGCGCAGGTTCAAACTCCTTGACGCGTTTTACTCAGCCGAGTAACTTTTTACTCATGCAAGTAAACACCGACATCATGGCCGAGATGGGGCTCAGCCCCACCGAGGCCGCACGCCGCGCGCAGATCATCGGCGCGACCATCGGCGTCCTCGCCGACCTCGGGTACCGCCGGACCACGTTCGCCAAGATCAAGGAGCGGGCCGGGCTCAGCAGCACCCGGCTGATCTCCTACCACTTCACGAACAAGGCCGGCCTGATGCAGGCCGTGCTCAGCACGGTCGTCGAGACCAGGAACGGCTACCTGAAGGAGCGCACCGGCGGCGGGCTCGACCCCGCCGACCGGCCCGGCTACCTGCGGGCGCACATCGAGACGTCGATCGCGTTCCTGCGCACGTACCCGGAATGCGTCCGGGTGCTGACCGAGCTGGCCGCCAACACCGACGACGTCGACGGCTGGGTGATGACGAAGGTGCTGGTCGACGACCTGCGCGTGCACGGCCTGGCCCGCCAGCTCAAGCAGGGCCAGGCCGAAGGCGCGTTCGGCGAGTTCACGCCCGAGGTGATGGCGATGTCGATCGCGCAGGCCATCGACGGCGTCGCCGCGGCCTACGCCGCCGACCCGGAGCTGGACCTGGAGAAGTACGGCCGCGAGGTGGCCGACACCTTCGTCAAAGCGACGGCGCCTTGAGCACGCGGTCGAGCCGCTCTTCGATGCGGGCCTTCGGGAACGCGCCGACGATCGTCTCGACCGGCTCGCCGTTCCGGAACAACATCATCGTCGGCAGCGACATGACCTGGTAGGAGCGGGTCGTCTCGGGATTCTCGTCCGCGTTGATCTTGCGGACGACGAGTCCGCCGGCCCGCTCGGTGGCCAGCTGCGCCAGCACCGGGCCGACCATCCGGCACGGGCCGCACCAGGTGGCCCAGAACTCGACGAGCACGGGAACGTCGCTGCCGAGGACCTCGGCGAAGGTCGCATCGGTGACAGCACTGACGGTGGCGTCTTCGGACACAGCGGTCTCCTTCACGGGCGCGGGGATTCGGGCACGACACACGGGTCGGGCGCTTGCCGGGCGAGCGCGCCGGCGAGCTTCGCGGCCAGTTCGCCGCGGATGCCGCCGAGGCGGGCCAGGAGCGCGTCGGCTTCTTCGAGCTTGCGGCGGTAGACCTCGATCGAATTCGCGCAGGAGTCGCCGGTTTCGTGGCCGCTGCGCAGGCACTCGACGAAGGGACGCGTCTCCTCCAGGGTCAGCCCGACCGTCTGCAGGGTCTGGATCTCCTTGACCAGCTGGAGGTCGTCCTCGTCGTATTCGCGGTAGCCGTTCGCCGAGCGACGGGCCGCGAGGAGGCCCTGGTCCTCGTAAAAACGCAGCGCACGGGTGGTGACACCCGTGCGCTGCGCAAGCTCTCCGATCCGCATACCCCGACGCTAGACGTTGACGTCCGCGTCAAGGCAAGTACTCAGGTGTCCGCTCCGCGGAAGTCTTCCGGCGACACGGAGTCGAGGAACTCGCGGAACTTCTCGACCTCGTCCTCCTGCTCGTCCGGGATGATCAGGCCGGCCTCTTCCAGCACCGAGTCCACGGCGTGGATGGGGACCCCGATCCGCAGGGCCAGCGCGACCGAGTCGCTCGGCCGGGCGGACACCCGGATGTCGCCGTCGAAGACCAGTTCCGCGAAGAACGTGCCTTCCTTGAGGTCGGTGATGACGACCTGCTCGAGTTCCCGGCCGAGCGCTCCGATGACCTCTTTCAGCAGGTCATGCGTGAGCGGGCGGGCCGGGCGGACTCCCTGCTGCTCCAAAGCGATGGCGGTGGCTTCGACCGAGCCGATCCAGATCGGCAGGTACCGTTCGCCCTCGGTTTCCCGCAGCAACAAGATCGGCTGATTCGCGGGCAGCTCGACCCGCACCCCGACGACGCGCATCTCGCTCATCGGATTTCGCCTCCCTCTCGTGCACGGGCTTCAGCGGTGGAACGGCTTCGCGCCGCCACTGTCGACGCTACCCGTCATCCGCGCGCTGTGCTCGCTGTCCGGACTCTCTCGGTTCGCCTGCCGCAAACCCGTGCCTTCACGGTACGGCATGCGGTGCCGAACATTCAGTCATTGACATGGGACCGCAAAGAGGATCTCACTCCCCCGTTGCGGTCTTGATGGTGATCAACACCCGGCGACGCCACGGATTCCGGCCTTGACGAGGAGCGTGTGCAGCGTCACGGACAGTGCCGCCAGCTCGCGCACCACTTCGTCGGCCCTCGATTTGGCCTCCGGGTCACGATGCCGGTACACCGGGGTCACGATCTGCTCCAGCAACCCGACCTCGCGGTCGGCCGCGGCGCGAAAGGCACGCAGGTGTCTCGGCTCGATACCGAATTCGGTCATCGCCCGCACCGTCCGCGCCACCAGCACCGCGTCCGGGTCGAAGAACCCGGCGGGACCGGGCCGGACCAGGCCGTACTGCTGCAGCTCGGCCAGCGCGGCGGCGTCGATGCCCGCCTGCTCCAGGAGTTCCTCCTGGGTCAGGCGCAGCTCCCTGCCCGCGGTGAAGTCGTCCGCCACGGGCAGGCCGACGTTCTCGGCCGGTGCGTCGATCGGCACCAGCCGGCGCGGCGGGCGGGGCAGGTCCGCGACGGGCCCGGCACCCGAGTCCGCCGCGTCCAGCTGTTCCTTGATGACCTTCAACGGGAGGTAGTGGTCCCGCTGGGCGGCCAGGACGAACCTGAGACGCTCCACGTCCGCCGCGGCGAACTGCCGGTAGCCCGAAGGCGTCCGGCCCGGGGTGACCAGGCCTTCCGCTTCGAGGAACCGGATCTTGGAGATGGTGACATCGGGGAAGTCGCCGCGCAGCTGCGCGAGAACGGCCCCGATGCTCAACCCGTCGCGTTGTGGCCGTCCGGCCGCCGTCACTGCGCCCCCTGGCCCCCGTGCCCCGGGCCGGTCAGGAAGACCAGGCGGAACTTCCCGATCTGCACTTCGTCGCCCCCGGCGAGGACGGCCTGGTCGACCGGCTCGCGGTTGACGTAGGTGCCGTTGAGGCTGCCGACGTCGATGACGACGAACTCGCCGCCCTCACGCCGGAATTCGGCGTGCCGGCGGGAGACCGTGACGTCGTCCAGGAAGATGTCGCTGTCCGGGTGCCGCCCGGCGCTGGTGGTGTCGCGGTCGAGCAGGAACCGCGAACCCGCGTTGGGCCCGCGCTTCACGACCAGCAGCGCCGAACCCGCCGGGAGGGCGTCGACCCCCTGGACGGGCGCCTCCGCGGCGGGGGCGGGCTCGTGACCTTCGACTTCGGCCAGGAAGTCGGCCCGGAAGACAGAGGTCCGCTCCGGAGACTGCTCCGGGGGAACGCCGCCGGGCCCGTCGTTCGTGCTCACCTGAGCTCTCCTCCACACATGCTGTGTTGCCTAGTACTCAAGAACGTGTAGCTGCCAACGTACCGTGCCTGATCGATTCTCCGAGCCCCGGCTCCCCGAACCGGCGCAGTGCTGGTCCGACCGGGTGGGAGCGGGCTTCAGCCCTTGGTCAGGGCGTCGTAGGCCTCGGCTTCGAGCAGCGCTTCCAGACCCGCCGGGTCGTCGAGCCGGATCTCGATCAGCCAGCCTTCGCCGTAGGGGTCGCTGTTGATCAGCTCGGGCGAGTCGGCGACCGAGTCGTTCACCGCGACGATCTCGCCGTCGACCGGCGCGAACAGCTCGGAGACGCTCTTGGTCGACTCGACCTCGCCGAAGACGTCGCCCGTGCTGAGCTGGCGGCCGACCTCGGGCAGGTCGACGAACACGACGTCACCGAGCTGGTCCTGCGCGTACTCGGTGATACCCACGCGGACGAGCGTCTCCTCGCGGGTGGCGACCCACTCGTGTTCCTCGGTGTAGCGAAGCTCTTCAGGAGCGGACACCGCCGGTCCCCTTTCATGCCCTCACTGGCGAAACGTGCTGGGCGAAGTCTTACACCCACACGGCGCAACCGCCGGGCCCGGGCCCGGCTCAGGCTTCCCGTGCCCCGCGGAGGGCGTTGCGCGCCTGGAGGACGTAGAGCACGCCGGACCAGACGTAGAGGACGCCACCCCAGATCGTGAAGGCGTACCCGATCGGCCGAGCGATCGCGGCGACGTCCGAGCCGCCCTGCGCGAGCAGCAGGAACGGGAAGGCGTACATCAGCACGAAGGTGGCGCCCTTGCCGATGTAGGTGACCTCCGGCGGCGCGAACCCGCGGCGGCGCAGCGTCAGGACGCACACGCCGAGGACGGCTTCGCGCAGCAGCAGCGGCACGACCACCCACCAGGGGATGATCTCGCGGGCGAGGAACGCGATGAGGGTGGCGAGGATGTACAGCCGGTCGGCGGCGGGGTCGAGCAGCTGCCCGAGCCGCGACATCTGGTTGAGCCAGCGGGCGAGCTTCCCGTCCAGCCAGTCGGTGAGCGCGCTGAAGACGAGGAGGGCGAGCGCCCAGCCGTCCTCTTCGGGGCCGAGCAGCAGCCAGAGGAACACCGGCACGCCGGCCAGCCGCAGCAGGGACAGGATGTTGGGAACGTTCATCGCCTGCCGCAGCAGGGACGGCTCGGGGGCGCCCGCCGGAGCGGCGGGTTCGGGCGCGGCTGTGCTCACCGGGCCATTAAACAGCGGGGCGGGGTGACGGCGCCGGGTGGTGCGGTGCCGGTCGGGTGCCGGCCAGGCCGGGCGGACGTGGTGAGTCGCCGAGCGCCCGCCGGGCCCGATGTCGTAAACGAGTCGTTCACCGCGCCGGACGCCAGGGCTCCGGCAAAGTCGTGGCCGCGCGGTCTGTGCGGCGCCGCGGCGATGCCATGAAAGGGTCTTTCATGGCGTCTGACGAGGTGAACGGCCCTTTCACGACGTGCGGGCGACCGGATCTGCTGCGCTGACCTGACTTTGCCGTGGCCTCTGGCGCCGGACGTAGTGAACGACTCGTTCATGACGTTCCCGCGGGCCCGCGGCGGGATCCGGCCGCGTTCCGTGCGACCCCGGGCTCCGAAGCCGGGCCGCCGCGGTCGCGGCGGCCCGGCCGGGGGTCAGCTCGCGCGGCGGTGGCTCCAGCCGCGGCGCTGCAGCTCCGCGCTGGTCAGCGACTCGGGGCGGCCGCGGTAGTCGGTGCCCATCCAGCGGGCTCGGCCGGCTCGTCCCTCGAGGACGTACGGGCGGCCGCAGCACCAGACGACGGTGCACGGGGCGGTCGGCGGACTGGACGGATCTTCGGTGCTGGTCACAGCGTCGGCGTTCATGGCTCTCTACGGGCTCGGGGCGGGTATCGGGGACGGGAGCTCTTCTTGCCTCCCACCAAGATCTTCGGCACGCGGGGCCGGTTTGTTAACCGGCGCGGCGCGAATTAGACCGATCGATTCGAGATGGCAGCCTGAGGTTTCGGAGCGTGAACGGAATGTTAATCGTCCATTGTGGACATTCTTCCGACGGCCACCGGACCGGGGCGCCACCCGGCTGGAGTAATCTCCGGCACACCCTTGGGCGCGTCGCCCCTCGGGGCCTCGCCCGGATGGGCCAGAATGACCGGGCCAGCCAGCCGGGGAGGAAGGATCGCGGTGCCCCACCCGACCACCACGAAGACGTGGCTCGTGGCCTGCCTCGCGCTGCCCGTGCTCGCCGCCTGCTCCGCCGAACAGGCGGCCCCCGCCCCGGCGCCGTCACCCTCGGTGTCGAGCACCGCGCCGGCGACGACGTCCACCGGTACTCCCCCGCCGCCGCCCGCCGCGGGGAGCTCTTCCGCCGCGCCGTCCGCGCCCAAGCCGTCCGGGGCGCCGCCGTCGGTGCCCGGGGCCTGCGGGACGGTGACCGCCGCCAGCGGGTTGACGCTCTACGTGTTCGACAGCGGCTCCGCCGGCGTCAGCTGCGCCGCGGCGACGGAGCTCGTCGGCGACTTCCACCGCAAGATCGCCGGCCGCCAGGGCGCGGGCTCGAACGACGCGGTGAACGAGACCGTCGACGGCTGGCTGTGCACCTCCGGGCCGCCCGCCGCGCAAGGCGGCACCACCTGCACCAAGGGCGAGCAGACGGTCTTCGCCGCCGTCGTGCCGTCCGAGTGATCCCCGTCGACCCGTCCCGCTCCTGAAGGGCCCATGAAGACTTTCGCGTACCCCTTGCTGCTCGTCGCCGCGTCCGCCGCACTGGCCGGGTGCGGTGGCGGTGACCCGGCCCCCGCGGCGCCGTCCCCCGCTCCCGCGGCCGCCGCGGCGGCGGAGTCCACCGCGCCCGGCGTCCCGTGCGGCGACGTCACCGGTGCCGGCGGCGCGAAGACGGCGGTCGTGGCCCACGGCAAGGTCGACTGCGCCGCGGCCACCCAGCTGCTGACCGACTACTTCGCGAAGCTGACCCCGGCCGAGGCGAGCTCGCCCGACGGCCCCGGCCCGGTCGTGCTCGACGACTGGACCTGCGGCAGCGGCGCGAACGACCCCGTGACGGCGTGCTCGACCGAAGACGGCCGCCAGGTCGAGGGCACCCGCAGCTGACGAAAGCGCCCCGGGGCGACCAGCCCCGGGGCCCTCCCGGTCACGCCTTGAGGTCCGGGAAGTCCTCTTCGCGGAACTCGGTGCCCGCGCCCCGAGCGGGGTCGCTTTCGCGGCCGCGCAGCTCGACGCGGCGGATCTTGCCCGAGATCGTCTTCGGCAGCTCCGCGAACTCGAGCCGCCGGATCCGCTTGTACGGCGCCAGGTGCTCGCGGCAGTAGGCCAGGATCGACCGCGCCGTTCCGGCGTCCGGTGAGAAGCCCGTGGCCAGCACGACGTACGCCTTCGGCACCGCGAGCCGGATCGGGTCCGGGGCCGGGACGACCGCCGCCTCCGCCACCGCCTCGTGCTCGATCAGCACGCTCTCCAGCTCGAACGGCGAGATCCGGTAGTCCGACGCCTTGAACACGTCGTCCGTGCGCCCGACGTAGGTGATGTAGCCGCGTTCGTCGACCGAACCGACGTCACCGGTGTGGTAGAAGCCGCCTCCGAAGGCTGCCGACGTGCGCTCGTCGTCGCCGGCGTAGCCGGTCATCAGGCCGACCGGGCGGTGCTGCAGGTCGAGGCAGATCTCGCCTTCCGAAGCCCGCTCGCCGCTGACCGGGTCGACCAGCGCCACCACGAACCCCGGCAGCGGGCGGCCCATCGAGCCCGGCACGACGTCCTGGCCCGGCGTGTTCGCGATCTGGACGCTGCTCTCCGTCTGCCCGAAGCCGTCGCGGATGGTGACGCCCCACGACTTCTGGACCTGCTCGATCACCTCGGGGTTGAGCGGCTCCCCCGCCCCGACGACCTTCTTCGGCGGCGTCTTCAACGCCGTCAGGTCGGCCTGGATGAGCATCCGCCACACCGTCGGCGGCGCGCAGAAGCTCGTCACGCCGCAGCGGTCCATCTGGGCCATCAGCGCGCCCGCGTCGAAGCGGTTGTAGTTGTAGAGGAAGACCGTCGCCTCGGCGTTGAACGGCGCGAAGAAGTTGCTCCACGCGTGCTTCGCCCACCCCGGCGAGGAGATGTTGAGGTGGACGTCGCCCGGCTCCAGCCCGATCCAGTACATCGTCGACAGGTGCCCGACGGGGTAGGAGACGTGCGTGTGCTGCACCAGCTTCGGCTTCGCCGTGGTGCCGGAGGTGAAGTAGAGCAGCAGCGGGTCGGTGGCCTTCGTGGGCGCGTCCGGGGCGAACTCCGGCGACTCGGCGAACGCGGCCGAGTACTGCTGCCAGCCCTCGACCGGCTCCCCGACGGCGATGCGCGTGTAGTCCCCTTCGACGTCCGCGAACTTCGGCGCGTCGGCCGAGCGGACCACGACGTGCCTGGCCGCGCCGCGCTCCACCCCGGTCGGTCAGGTCGGCCGGGCCGAGCAGCGTCGAGGCCGGGATGATGACGGCGCCGAGCTTGATCGCCGCGAGGATGGTCTCCCACAGCTCGCCCTGGTTGCCCAGCATGAGGATCAGCCGGTCGCCGCGCCGGACACCGAGGCTCCGCAGCCAGTTCGCGACCTGGTTGGACCGGCCGGACAGCTCCGGGTAGGTCCACTGGTTCTCGGTGCCGTCCTCCTCGACGATCCAGAGCGCGTACCGCTGCGAGTTGCCGGGGTCGTGCGCGACCACGTCGAACCAGTCGATGGCCCAGTTGAACTCGTCGAACTCCGGCCAGGCGAAGTCGCGGTAGGCCGTGTCGTAGTCCTCGCGGTGGGCCTGCAGGTAGTCACGCGCCACGCGAAACGCGTGGTGGACTTCCGAAGCGGTCACGCTGCCTCCTAGTTACTCGCCCGTGAACTCCGGCGCGCGTCGCTCCATGAACGCCTGGACCGCTTCGCCGAGGTCCTTGCTGGGCAGGAACGCCGAGTTCCAGGCCGCGACGTACCGGAGGCCGTCGGCGACCTGGCGCTCGGTGTTCGTCGCCAGTACCTGCTTCGTACCCTGCACCACGAGCGGCGGGTTCGCAGCGATCTCGGCGGCGAGTTCCCGCGCGGCCTTCAGCAGCGCGTCCTGGTCTTCGTACACGTCGTTGACGAGACCGATCTTCTCGGCGCGTGCGGCGTCGACGTCCTTGCCGGTCAGGGCCAGCTCCCGCAGGTGTCCTTCGCCGATGATCGAGGCGAGGCGCTGGAGGCTGCCGAGGTCCGCGACGATCGCGACGCGCACTTCGCGGACGCTGAACTTGGCGTCGGAGCTGGCCAGCCGGATGTCCGCGGCGGCGACGACGTCCACCCCGCCCCCGATGCACCAGCCCGAAACGGCCGCTACGACCGGTTTGCGGCATTCCGCGATCGAGCTGACCGCCGCCTGCAGCGACCGGACCTGGTCGAGGAAGGCCGTCCGCGGGCCCGCGAGGCTGTCGCCGCCGAGCATCGGCGCCCAGTCGCCCATCATCGCCGGCAGGTCGAGGCCGTAGGAGAAGTGCCGGCCACTGCCGGTCAGCACGACGGCCCTGACCTGCGGGTCGGCGTCGAGCGCGCGGAACACCAGCGGCAGCTCGCGCCAGAAGTCGGGACCCATCGCGTTGCCCTTGGACGGACCGAGGAGCGTCACTTCGGCCACGTGGCCGTCGACGTCGACCTTGAGGGAGACGAGGTCGGGCAGACTGTCAGCAGTAGCGGTCATGGGGTCATCTTGACCCATGCCCGCGACGAGCCGCCATTGGCACGTTGTCAATTGACGCGCGAGTCACTGTGCCAACGTGGTCAGGGGATGTTTTCCTGGACGTAGGCGACCACGACGCGGGGAGGACGGTGGGACATGAGCCCGGCCAGCAGCGCGACCTTGATCGAGCCCGAGCCCCCGGCCCCGCCCGCGCGGCGCGCGTCCCGGCCGATCGAGCTGACCGGCTCGTTCGACCACGAGGGCCACCGGCTCTGGTACACGGAGTTCGGCAGCGGCGACCGCGTCGTCGTGCTCACCCACGGCATCATGCTGACCCGCCGCATGCACGCCCCGCTGGCGCGCCGGCTGGCCCGCGCGGGCTTCCGGGTGGTGACGCTCGACCTCCTCGGCCACGGCGACTCCGACCGCCCGACCGAGTCGTGGCTGTACTCGATGCCGTCGTTCGCCGAGCAGACCCTGGCGCTGCTCGACCACCTCGAAGTCGAGTCGGCGGTGATCGGCGGGACGTCCCTCGGCGCGAACGTCTCGCTGGAGGTGGCGGTGCAGGCGCCCGGGCGCGCCCGCGGCCTGATCGTCGAGATGCCGGTGCTGGACAACGCGATCGTCGCGGGCCTGTTCACGTTCGCCCCGCTGCTGATGGCGGCCCGCTTCCTGCCGGTCACGGTCCAGGCGGTGGCGCTGGTGGCCTCCCTGGTCCCGCACGGCAACCAGTGGGTCGACGTCGTGACGGACACGCTCTCGCAACGCCCGGCCCCGATGGCGGCCCTCCTGCACGGCGTGCTGTTCGGCCGGATCGCCCCGCCGAAGTCGGTCCGCCGCCGGATCACGACGCGGGCGCTGGTGATCGGCCACCAGGGCGACCCGATCCACCCCTTCGGCGACGCGGACACGCTGGCGGTGGACATGCCGGCGGCGGAGTTCGTCCAGGCGCGCAGCCCGGTCGAGCTGAGGCTCGACCCGACCAGGCTGTCGGACGCGATCCGGGACTTCGCGGCGAGCTGCTACGCGGACTGAACCGGCGCCAGACCCGCCACCGGGCCGATCACGATCACCGCGGGCGGGCGCACCCCCGACGCCGCCGCGTCCGTGACCACCGTGTCCAATGTGGAGCGCAGCGTGCGCTGGGTCCGCATCGTGCCGTCCTCGACGATCGCCACCGGGGTGTCCGACGGGCGGCCGCCGTCCAGCAGGGCCTTGGCGAACTGCGGGAGGCGCTCCACGCCCATCATCAGCACGATCGTGCCGCGCATGCGGGCCAGCAGCTCCCAGTCGACCAGCGACCGGTCGTCGCCCGGGGCCACGTGGCCCGAGACCACCACCACCTCGTGCGCCACGCCGCGGTGGGTGACCGGGACGTCCGCCACCGCCGGGACCGCGAACGCGCTCGTGATGCCCGGGACCATCGTGACCGGGACGCCGGCCTCCGCGCAGGCGAGGACCTCTTCGAAGCCGCGGCCGAACAGGTACGGGTCGCCGCCCTTGAGGCGGACGACGAACTTGCCTTCCTTGGCCTTCTCGATGAGCGTCCGGTTGATGACGTCCTGGCTCGCGGCGCGGCCGTAGGGGATCTTCGCCGCGTCGACGATCTCCACCTCCGGCGCCAGTTCGTCGAGCAGTTCGCGCGGCGCCAGCCGGTCGACCACCACGACGTCCGCGCGCGAGAGCAGCCGGCGGCCGCGGACCGTGATCAGCTCGGGGTCGCCGGGACCGCCGCCGACCAGGGCCACGCCGGGCAGCGTGCCCTCCGGGTGGGGCTGACGGCCGTCCTCGATCGTGCCGTTGTGGAGGCCATCGAGCATCGAGTCGCGCACGGCCGCCGAGCGCAGCGGCTCGCCGCCGGAGAGGACGCCGAACAGCAGGCCGCCGTGGCGGCCGGACGCCGGCGTCACCGCGGAACCGGACTCGCCCTCGTCGGCACGCACGCAGAACACGCGCTCACGCTCGGCTTCGGCGCAGATCGCCGCGTTCACCTCCGGGTCGTCGGTGCAGGCCAGCGCGTACCAGGCGGCGCGCAGGTCGCCCTCGGTGTAGCGGCGCTCGTGCCAGACCAGCTCGCCCGCGTCCACCATCCCCTGCACCGACGGCGTCGTGTGCGGCGACACCAGTTCGACGCGGGCACCCGCGCTGATCAGCCGGGGCAGCCGTCGCTGGGCCACCGACCCGCCGCCGAACATGACAACGCGGCGGCCGGTCAGCTGGAGGCCGGAGAGGTAGTGCGGGTCGTCCATGCGCGGGAGTTTATTGGCGGTTCACCTCAGCGCCAGCCCGGCGTGGGTCATGCCACGCGGAACACCGGCCCGCGGGCCACGAACGGCAGCCGCGCGCCCCGCGGCACCAGGTACGTGTGCTCCCGCCGGGGCCGGACGTGATCGCACTGGGCGTCGGTGATGATCAGGATCGGGCCGTCGGCCGGGAAGTCCGGAGCCCGCTGCAGCAGGTCGACGCCCGGCTGCAGGATCGTGCCGCCACGACCGCGGACCTTCACCCGGCCCGCGATGTCCGCCACGGCGAGGTACCCGGCGTCGTAGGCGACCGCGTCGCAGAACACCACCCGGGCCGCCGGGACGTCCCTCGCCAGCGCGTACGACGCGATCGCGCCCAGCGCCTTGCCCAGCAGCTCCGCGTTCATCGACCCGGACGTGTCCAGCACGACGCCGAAGGTCGCGCGCCGGTCGAGCCGTTCCGGGCGGATACGACCCGGGCGCGGGATGTCCGGCGTCGCCGACTGGCGGCGGGACGCCCGCGCGTAGCTGCGCACCGGCAGCTCCGCGCGCACGTGCTCGTCGAACCAGCGGGCGAGCTGCGCGTCCCACGGCAGCGGCGGGTGGTCGAGCGCGCGGATCTCCTGTTCCAGGCCGAGCGGCAGCAGGCCGCGGCCCTGGGCGTGGTGGTACTCCAGCCCCTGCGTGAGCGCCCGGCGGTAGAACTCGTCGAGGTCGACGCCCTGGACGCGGTCACCCCACGGCACCGGCCGCGCGCCCCGCTTGGACGACCGGCGCTGTGCCGCCTCCGGCTCGGACAGCCAGTCGCCCAGCACGTCGCCCGCCTCGCGCGACCCCAGCGTCAGGAGTTTGCGGGCCCGGCGGAGGTCGGTGGTCAGCGTGTCGTACACCGACTCCGCCGACATCCCGGTCAGCTGCTGGTCGTGCAGGCCGTCGCCGGGCAGTTCGCCGACGCCCATGGCGACCAGCCAGCCGTTGATCACGTAGTCGCAGGCGACGTTCCACAGGTAGGGCTCGCGGCCCAGCGCCCGCCGGTCGTGCCGCAGCGCGGCGTGCAGCATCTCGTGGGCGAGCACGAACCGCCACTCCTCGGCGGTCAGGGCCGCGTTCGGGTTGACGTAGATCTCGCCGTGCTCGGCGTCGACCGCGGCCACGGCGATGTCCCAGGCACGCACGACTTCGGTGTCCACGACGAGGGTGAACCCGGCGGCCATCGCGCCGAGCAGCGGGAACGACGAGACGAACCACGACAGCGCGCGGTCCCACTCCCCCAGCGCGCGCCGGTGCCGGGTCTGCCCGCGCGCGTCGGCGGCGCGTTCCATCGCCTCGGTCGCCGACGCGATCAGGCCGCGGGCGAACCGTTCGGTCCACGGCTCCGGCTTCCCGTGGTACTGCAGCTGCCAGCGGCTCATCGGCTCCGCGAGCACCAGGCACGGCCGGCCGGTGCCCAGATCGGCGAACGGCGCCGGCACGCCCGTTTCGCGCCAGGCGCGGGTCAGCGCGAGCTCGTCGGTGCCGGGCAGCTCGGGCAGGTCCAGCACCGGCGTCCCGACGTGGACGGCTTCGGCGAACCGGTGCACGGCCACGCAGCACGCGGCGGCGTAGACCGGTTCGACCTCGCGGCCCGGCTTGACGGCCGCCGCCTCGGTGAGCTGGTTCTCGTCGAGGTGGCCGAGGCCGAGGTGCAGCAGCAGGTGCGCGAACACCCAGGCCCACTCGGCCGGTTCGGCGTCGCGGCCGCGGTTCGGCGTGACGAGACCGCGGTCGGTGACCACGGCCCAGCCCCCGGTGCCGCTCGCCGGGCTGAGGCTCGCTCCCCGCACGAGGTGGTCCAGGACGGTGTGCGACCGGGCCAGGGCCCAGCCGTCGGCGATCGCCTTGGCGCGGCGCTCACGGCGCTGGGCTTCGACGCGAGCGGTGCTCATGCCCGGGCCGCGACCAGCCGCGGGAGGTCGCGGGCGGCTTCGACGAGGAACCACGATGGCAGCCGCGGCTGCCCGGCTTCGTCGTCGGCGATGACCAGCTGCGCCATTTCGAGCGAGATCTCGGCCAGCTCGACGAGCAGGCCCTTGGCGCGGAAGGCGAACTGGCGCACCGAGGCCGACGCGTGCCGTTTGTCCGCGGGCAGGTCCTTGACCAGCCGGGCGCGGAACGTCTCGGCGAGGAAGTACAGCAGGTCGCGGTCGCCGGGTTCGGCGGGCCAGCGGGCGTCGCCCTTGAGGATCGCCTCCAGGTCGAAGGCGTGCCGGGCCACCTTGAGGTACGCGCGGAACGCGCCCGCGTGCGCCGGGGTGAGCGTCGCGTACGCCAGCAGGGCGATCGTCTCGTCGTCGGCCGGATCGCCGGCGGAGCGGAGCAGGTCCGAGAGCATGTGCCACGACCGCGGCGTCGAGAACGGCTCCTCGGTCTTCGGCGGCGGGCTCCACAGGTGGTCCGGGCGCTGTGTGAGGTACTCGATCACCCACGGGTGGATGTCGTGGCCCGCCGCCCACGCGAGCCAGTCACCCGGCGCGGCGCGCAGGTGGACGTGCACCAGGCGGTTCACCAGCGCCGAGGCCATCGGCCGGGCCAGTGCCTGGTCGGTCGCCCGGTTGCCGGCGCCGATCACGACCGAGCCGGCCGGCAGCTCGTACGAGCCGATCCGGCGGTCGAGGATGAGCGAGTAGAACGCCTTCTGGACGTCGGGCGCGGCGGCGTTCAGCTCGTCGAGGAACAGGCAGTACGGCTCGTCGCGCGCGATCTGCTCCGGCGGGCAGAAGCGGCTGCGGCCGTCGACGATCTGCGGGACGCCGATGAGGTCCTCGGGCGCGAGCTGGGTGCCGAGCAGCGACACGCAGTCGAGCCCGAGCGAGGCGGCGAAATCCCGGACGAGCGAGGACTTCCCGATGCCGGGGGCGCCCCAGAGGAACACCGGCCGGACGACGGCGGTGGTGAGCAGGACTTCGGGCAGCCGGGCGGGCGTGACCGTGAGCTGGGCGTGCAAGCGTGGACCTCCTGGTCAGGACATCCTCGTGCGACGCCCCCTTTCGTGCGCCCATGATCGCGCGCCCGCCCGGCGGGCGCACCCGAATTTCAGCTCGCGCGGCCCGATGCCGGGTACGGCAGCAGGGCCATCTCACGCGCGTTCTTGATCGCCGTGGCGACCTGTTTCTGTTGCTGCGGCGTCAATCCCGTCACCCGGCGGGCGCGGATCTTGCCGCGGTCGGAGATGAACTTCCGCAGCAGGTCGACGTCCTTCCAGTCGACGTGCGTGACCCGGTTGGCGCGCAACAGGTTCACCTTGCGCTTGGCGGGGCGGCCCCGCTCCGGCTTCGGCATCCGGCTCACCAGCTCGACTTCGTGACGCCGGGCAGCTCGCCGTTGTGCGCGGCCTGGCGCACCTTCACCCGCGACAGCCCGAACTTCCGCAGGTACCCGCGCGGGCGTCCGTCGGCGGCGTCGCGGTTGCGGATGCGCGTCGGGCTCGCGTCGCGCGGCAGCTTCTGCAGCGCGACGACGGCTTCGCCCTTCGCTTCCGGGGACGCCGACGGCGAGGCGATGACGGCCTTGAGCGCGCGGCGGCGTTCGACGTAGCGCGCCGCGATCACCTTCCGCTGCTCGTTCTTCGCGATCTTCGACTTCTTGGCCATCAGCGCTCTTCCTTGAACTCGACGTGCTTGCGCGCGACGGGGTCGTACTTGCGCAGGACCATCCGGTCGGGGTCGTTCCGGCGGTTCTTCTTGGTCACGTACGTGTAGCCGGTGCCCGCCGTGGACCGCAGCTTGATGATCGGGCGGACGTCGGTGCTCTTCGCCATTACAGCTTCACTCCCTTTGCCTTCAGTTCGGCGACGACGGCCTCGATGCCGCGCTTGTCGATCGTCTTCATGCCCTTGGCGGAGACGCGCAGCCGCACCCAGCGGCCTTGACTGGGCACGAAGTAGCGACGGTTCTGCAGGTTCGGCTCCCAGCGCCGCGAAGTGCGGCGGTGCGAGTGCGAAACCTGCTTGCCGTAGCCCGGCTTGCGGCCGGTGACCTGGCACACGGCGGACACGGACCCTCCCGAGTTGATAGTGGTTGTCGTTTTCATCTACTCTACGCACCGTACCCCGCCCGTATTCCTGGAGCACCAGTGACCCCACACCCCCGCGTCCCGCTCGTCCTCGTGAGCGGCCTCGCCCCGGGCCCGAACGCCGAGCTCGCCGAGCTGCTGCGCGTGGCCGGGCCCGGCACGGCCGTCGTCCACCACGACCTGCGTGAGATCCACTCCGGCGTCGTCCGCCGCCGGCTGCGGCTGGAGCAGCGCGACCAGCTGACCGTCCTCGAACTGGCCCACGGCTGCGTGTCCTGCACGCTGCGCGAGGACCTGCTCCCGCTGCTGCGCCACCTCTCGCGGCTGCCGCAGGTCCGCCGGATCGTCGTCCGGCTCGACGAAGCCATGGAGCCGGAGCCGGTCAGCTGGGCGATCCGCAGCGTCCTGGTCGGCGACCACCCGGTCAGCGACGACGTCGAGCTGCGCGCGGTGCTCACGGTCGTCGACTGCGCGACCTTCCTGGCCGACGCGACGGGCGACGACGTCCTGGCCGAGCGGAACCTGCAGGCCAGCCCGGAAGACGAGCGCACGGTCGCCCAGGTGGCGCTCTCGCAGGTCGAGTTCGCCGACGTCCTCGTGCTGGCCGGCGCGGCCACCGACGCGTGGAGCGCGGCGAAGGCATCCGCGGTGCTCGACCGGGTCGCGCCGTCGGTCCCGCGCGTCGAGCTCTCGCGCATCGACGGGCACAGCGTCCTCGACGCCGTGCCTTCGGACGCGCGCCGCGGCGAAGTCACCGACATGCACGGGGCGCTGCTGCGCGGCCAGCCGCCGTTGCACGCCGACTGCGGCATCGGCCTGGTCACCTTCACCGCGCAGCGGCCGTTCCACCCCGAACGCCTGCACGACGCCCTCGACGTCCTCCTGGACGGCGTCGTCCGCACCCGCGGCCGCGCGTGGGTGGCCAGCCGGCCCGACGTCGCGTTCTGGATCGAGTCGGCGGGCGGCGGGCTGGGCATCGGCCACGCCGGGCCGTGGCTCGCGGCGCCGAACGGTCCCGGGTGGACGGACGTCTCCCCCGAGCGCCGCACCCTGGCGTCGTTGCGCTGGCACCCGGTGCACGGCGACCGGGCGCAGGAGCTCGTCGTGGTGACGGACCAGACAACGCCCGACGAGATCGACGCGGCCCTGCGCGGCGCTCTACTGACCGACGACGAACTGGCCGCCGGACCCGGGGAGTGGCAGCACTACCCGGACCCGTTCGGCGACTGGCACGAAGAGCCTTGCGAGGACACCGAACCCGACCCGGCGCGCCACGACGCGACCGCGGCGAACCGAAAGGAAGACCGATGAAGACCGGTATCCACCCCGATTACCACCCCGTGGTGTTCAAGGACTCGTCCACCGGCGACGCGTTCCTGACCCGCTCCACCATCACCTCCGACAAGACCATCGAGTGGACCGACGGCGCGACCTACCCGCTCGTCGTGGTCGACATCAGCTCGTGGTCGCACCCGTTCTGGACCGGCACCCAGCGGATCATGGACAGCGCCGGGCAGGTCGAGAAGTTCCACCGCCGTTACGGGAAGCGGGGTACGCGCTGATGGCCGTCCCGAAGCGCAAGAAGTCCCGCAGCACCACGCGATCGCGGCGCGCGCAGTGGAAGGCCGCCGTGCCGGACCTGGTGCCGATCAAGGTCGGCGGCGAGGTCCGGCTGGTCCCCCGCCGGCTGATGCGGCACTTCCACTCGTGAGCGTTCCGGTCACGGTGCTCTCCGGCTTCCTCGGGGCCGGCAAGACGACGCTGCTCAACCGCATCCTCGCCGGCCGGGCGGGGCCGCGGGTCGCGGTGATCGTCAACGACATGAGCGAGGTCAACATCGATGCGAGCCTCGTGCGCTCGCAGGAGCGTCTCGTGGAGCTGACCAACGGGTGCATCTGCTGCACCCTGCGGGAGGACCTCCTCGAGGAGGTGTCGGCGCTGTGCGCGGACGGCCGCTTCGACCACGTGCTCATCGAGTCGAGCGGGATCTCCGAGCCGATGCCGGTGGCGGCGACGTTCACGTTCCTGGAGGACGTCGCCCACCTCGACACGATGGTGACGGTGGTGGACGCGGCGAACTTCGCCCGCGAACTGGCGGCCGGCGACTCGCTCGTGGAGCGCCGGCTGGACCAGTACTCCGGGGACGAGCGGACGGTCAGCGACCTGCTGGTCGACCAGGTGGAGTTCGCCGACGTCCTGCTGCTGAACAAGACCGACCTGGTTCCGGCCACCGAGCTGGACCGGCTGGTGGCGACGTTGCGGCGGCTCAACCCCGCCGCGGACGTCGTCACCGGCCAGTTCGGGCGGGTGCCGCCGGAGCGGGTGTTCGGGACCGGGCGGTACGACGCCGAGCGGGCCCGGGAGGCGCCGGGCTGGGTGGCCGAGCTGAACGGCGACCACGTGCCGGAGACCGAGGAGTACGGCATTTCCAGCGTGGTCTTCCGCGCTTCGGAGGCGTTCGACCCGGCGGCGCTGTGGGACTTCGTGACGCGCCGGTTCGACTCGGGCGAGTTCGGGACCGTGCTGCGGTCCAAGGGGTTCTTCACGCTGGCGTCCCGGCCGGGGGTGACCGGGCTGTGGTCGCAGGCGGGCGCGGTGGCGCGGTTCGAGCCGCAGGGCGTGGCGGCGGCACCGCGGCAGGAGCTGGTGTTCATCGGCGTCGGCCTGGCCGGCGACGCGCTCCTGGCGGCCCTGCGCGACTGCCTCGGCGAGGCGACCGGCCCCGACCCGTTCCCGGGGTGGGACCCGGTCCACGTCCACGAGCACCAAGCGTAAGCAGTCTGCCGGCCCGGGCTCAGTGGTCGTCGTAGTGGTCTTCGTGGGGCGCGTGGCGGTGCCCGTCGTGGAGGTAGTCCACGTGGTCGCCGTGGGGCACCGCCACGTGGCCGCAGCCTTCGCCGTGGGCGTGCTCGTGGCCGGTGTGCGGGACGTGGCCGTGGATCTCGCACTCGTCGAAGTGGCCGTCGTGCGCGCGGTGCAGGTGGCCGTCGTGGGCGTAGTCCACGTGGTCGCCGTGCGGCAGCGCCGGGTGGCCGCAGCCCTCGCGGTGCACGTGGTCGTGGCCGGCGTGTGCGACGTGCGGGATCGACATCGGCTTCCCCTCCCGGGTGGTGTCCACTTCGGACGCTAACCCGGGCGTTCGCGGCAGGCCGGGCGAAAGCTCCCGGCTCACCCGATAGCGGCCGCTCCGTCCGAGTTGATCAACTCAGGTTTATCAGTTTAGGTTGACGATCGTGACGGACGAGGACCTCCTCCAGGCGAGCACCGACCTGCGCGTCGCCCTCGGGCGGCTGGTCCGGCGGCTGCGGCAGGGTTACGTCGTCGGCGAATTGACGCTCCCCGAGCGCTCGGTGCTGTCCCGCCTCGACCGCGAAGGACCGGCCACCCCGGGCTGCCTCGCCGACCTCGAGCGCGTCAAGCCGCAGGCCATGGGCGTCACCCTCGCCGGGCTGGTCGAGCGCGGGCTCGTCGGACGGCGCAAGGACGACTCCGACGGCCGCAAGGTGCTGATGTCGGTGACCGAAGCCGGGGTCAAGCTGCTCACCGACCGCCGCTCGGCGACGACCGGGAAGATGGCGGCCGCGCTGGCCGAGCAGTTCACCGACGCCGAACGGCGCGAGCTGATCGCGGCCATCCCCCTCATCGAGCGGCTGGCGGACCACCTGTGAGCTACAAGTGGGTCGCGCTGTCGAACACCACGCTCGGCGTGCTGATGTCGGCGCTCGACGGCTCGATCGTCATCATCTCCTTGCCGGCCATCTTCCGCGGCATCGGCCTCGACCCGCTCGCGCCGGGCAACATCGGTTACCTGCTCTGGATGATCCTCGGCTACCTGCTCGTGCAGGCCGTGCTGGTGGTGACGCTCGGGCGGCTCGGCGACATGTTCGGCCGGGTCAAGATGTACAACCTCGGCTTCGTCGTGTTCAGCGCCGCGTCGGTGGCGCTGTCGTTCGACCCGTTCCACGCCGGCGGCGGTGCGCTGTGGCTGATCGGCTGGCGGGTCGTGCAGGCCGTCGGCGGGTCGATGCTGACGGCGAACTCGGCGGCGATCCTCACCGACGCCTTCCCGGCCGAGCAGCGCGGGATGGCGTTGGGCGTCAACCAGATCACCGCGCTGGCCGGGCAGTTCCTCGGGCTGGTCGTCGGCGGGCTGCTCGCCGAAATCGACTGGCGCGCGGTGTTCTGGGTCAGCGTCCCGTTCGGGCTGCTCGGCACGATCTGGTCGATCCGCAGCCTCCGCGAGGCCGGCACGCCCCAGCGCGCCAAGGTCGACTGGGGCGGCAACGTCACCTTCGCCGCCGGGACCGCGTTGCTGCTGGCCGCGATCACGTACGGCATCCAGCCCTACGGCGGCGCGGCGACCGGCTGGGGCAGCCCGTGGGTGCTCGGCGGAATCGGCGCCGGGGTGCTGCTGCTCCTGCTGTTCGGCGTCATCGAGACGCGCGTGGCGGCGCCGATGTTCCACCTCGGGCTGTTCAAGATCCGCGCGTTCGCCGCGGGCAACATCGCCGCGTTGCTGACTTCGGTCGCGCGTGGTGGCATGCAGTTCATGCTCATCATCTGGCTGCAGGGGATCTGGCTGCCCCTGCACGGCTTCGACTACGAGCGCACGCCGTTGTGGGCGGGCATCTCCATGCTGCCGCTGACCGTCGGGTTCCTGATCGCGGGCCCGGTGTCGGGCTACCTGTCCGACCGGTTCGGGGCCCGGCTGTTCTCGACCGGCGGGCTGCTGCTGGTCGCGGCCGCGTTCCTCGGGCTCCTGGCGTTGCCGGTGGACTTCCCCTACCCCCTGTTCGCCGCGCTGCTCGTGCTCAGCGGGATCGGCCAGGGCATGTTCTCCGCGCCGAACACGTCGGCGATCATGAGCAGCGTCCCGACCGAGCAGCGCGGCGTCGCCTCCGGCATGCGGGCGACGTTCCAGAACTCGGGAACGTCGCTGTCCATCGGCGTGTTCTTCTCGCTGATGATCGCCGGGCTCGCGTCGTCGCTGCCGCAGACGCTGACCAGCGGGTTGCAGGCCCACGGCGTCCCGGCGAACGTCGCCGAAAGCGTCGCCCGGCTGCCGCCGGTGAGCACGCTGTTCGCGGCGTTCCTCGGCAGCAACCCGGTCGGGCACCTGCTCGGCCCGGACGTCCTGGCCGGGCTTTCCCCGGCCGACCGGTCGGCCCTCACCGGCGGGGAGTTCTTCCCGCAGCTGGTGTCCGGCCCGTTCCACCACGGCCTGGTGGTCGTGTTCACCGCGGCCGCGGTGATGGCCGTCGTCGCCGCCGTGGCCTCCGCTTCGCGCGGCAAGCGCTACTTCCACACCCCCGAGGGATCGAAGGAGAACCGATGACCGACGAGATCGTCGCCGGGACCGTCACCATCACCGGCCACGGCGGGGACGAGCTCGAGGCGTACCTGGCCAAACCGACCGACGACACCCCGCGCGGCGGGGTCGTGGTGATCCACCACATGCCCGGCTACGACGCGGCGACGAAGGAGATGGTCCGCCGCTTCGCCGTCGAGGGCTACAACGCGCTCTGCCCCAACCTGTACACGCGCGAAGCCCCGTGCGCGGACCCGGACGACGCGGCGGCGGCCGTCCGCGCTTCCGGCGGCGTCCCGGACGACCGCCTGGTCGGCGACGTCTCCGGCGCGGCGGACTACCTCCGCGCCCTGGAGAACTCGAACGGCCGCGTCGGCGTCATCGGCCACTGCTCCGGCGGCCGCCAGGCGTTCCTCGTCGGGTGTTCGCTGGACGTCGACGCGGCGGTCGACTGCT
Organism: Amycolatopsis sp. FBCC-B4732; assembly: GCF_023008405.1. Classification (NCBI taxonomy): domain Bacteria; kingdom Bacillati; phylum Actinomycetota; class Actinomycetes; order Pseudonocardiales; family Pseudonocardiaceae; genus Amycolatopsis; species Amycolatopsis sp. FBCC-B4732. The sequence goes on along the minus strand of NZ_CP095376.1, from coordinate 2,950,333 downwards.
ACGGCGCGTTCGTCGTCAACGACCCGCCGGAGGCCATGAAGCAGATGAAGCCGCTGCTCGGCCTGTCCTCGCAGCTGTCGTGCCCGCTGCTGGGCATCTTCGGCGCGGACGACCAGTTCCCGAGCCCGGACGAGGTCGCCGTGCTGGCGGCGGAGCTGGAGAAGCTGGGCAAGGAACACGAGTTCCACACGTACGCGGGCGCGGGCCACGCGTTCTTCGCGGTCGACCGCCCGAGCTACCGCCCGGAAGCCGCGAAGGACGGCTGGGAACGCATCCTCGACTTCTACTCCCGCACGCTGACCGCCTGAGAGGACCCGCGCATGTGCACTTACCTGACCGAGAAGTTCGCCCTCGAAGGCAGCGGCAAGGGCGCCCGCGGCTGGTTCCGGCTGAGCGAGGGAACCGTGTACGTGGACCACCCGGTCCACGCGCCGTACGCGCACACGGTGAACATCGACTTCCGCAACCCCGAGCTGGGCGCTTCGGCCCGGGTCGCCCTGGAGCTCACCGAGGAAGACGCGCTGGCCCTGGCGGACGCGATCCACGCGGCGGTGAAATCGGCGCCCGCGGGGCTGGCTTCGCGGAACCAGTGAGATTTGACCTGTTGCGCTTGCGTTGCTGGCCGTAGAACGCCGCTATGCCGTTGATTTCTGTTGGGTACTCCTGATCTTCCGGGATTCGGCTCGGCCGAGGGGATATCGCGGGCACGCACTCCCCTCGGCCGAGCTGACGATTCTCGTCGACATGCCGCTCACACTCACTCATACGACAGAGCAGCTTGCTACGCTCATCCAGTGAACAAGATTTGGGCCCGTGAGCGCCTGGAGATCTACCTGGGAGCCGTGAGGAATTATCAAGCCGCTATCCGAAGCGGCCATGGCTTTGACCAAGACGCCTACGAAGCCGTCATCAAGCTGGAGCCGGCAGCGAAGGCAATCATGAAGCACGTCAACCCCGGACTATCAAGAGTACGATTTCGTCCAGAGTGCCCACGACAAAGCTTTCACCTTGACAATTCAGACTATCGCCTTGCTGGATGAAGCCGAAGAGATTGAAGCCAATCTCGGCGTGCCCGGACCTCAACTGGCAGCAGGTGAGCTTCACCCGTGGGTTTGGCATGCGGCAGCCGGCCTTTGGGGCACCCGCCACTACCGTGAAGCCGTTCAGGCGGCAGCCACGAGCATCAACGCGCATCTACAAGCCAGAGTCGGCCGACGCGACCTGTCCGACTACAAGCTCGCAACGGAACTCTTCTCCGAAAAGCAACCGGAGCTCAAGAAGCCACGCCTGCGGTGGCCTGGTGACTCTGAAGACGAGGAGTTCAAGAGCATGCAAGCCGGCCTCCGAGGGTTCGGTGCCGGCATCTTCCAGTGCATTCGGAACCAGGCAACTCACGATCCCGCGGAACTCCGTGAGCAAGACGCACTCGAACGCCTCGCCGCGATGAGCCTGTACTGTCGGTTTCCCGAGAAGTGCTCGCTCGACGAGATCGAAGTTCGATCTGTGACTCACGGTGTGTACAGCGCGCCCAGGAATTCCAGCAGCAATCGCTCCCGCAGTGGCGCCGGTGCCGTTGCGAGGAGTGCGTTGATCGGGGCCATCCGGTCCGGCAGGCCCGACTCGCCGCCGAGGCCCGCCGCCGCCAGGAGGCCCGCGAACTGTTCCGACGTCAGCGTTGCCGGGTCGAGCGCGGCCACGAACTCCGCCACGGCGGCGTCGACGAGCACCGGGCCGGCCGCGCGGGCCGCGGCCACCGAAGCCGCGAGGTCGGTCAGGAACTCCTTCTCGCTGCCGTGGTTCGCCGCCGTCACCGTGAGGTGCAGGTTCGCCGGGGACGACAGATGAGCGAACTGCGGCTGGACGTACCAGCCGCGGGCCTTCATCTCGTCCGCCACCGTGAACAGGTCGAAGCCGTCGTCGCCGGTGAACGCGATCAGCGTCGACACCGGGTCGCCCAGGATCCGCAGGCCGTCGATGTCGGTGATCCCCTCGCGGATGCGCGAAACGGCGGTACGCGTCGAAGCCGCCAGCGAAAGGTAGCCCTCCGGACCGAGGTGGCGGACCACCGCCCACGCCGCTGCCAGCGGGCCGCCCGAACGCGTGCTCTGGATCGTCGTGTTCAGCATCGTGTAGCCGGGCCAGGACGCGCTCGCGAAGTAGTGCGAGCGCCGCAGTTCCGCCGAAGCGTGCAGCAGCACGGACGTGCCCTTCGGGCAGTACGCGTACTTGTGCAGGTCCACCGAGATGCTCGTGACGCCGGGGACGCAGAAGTCGAACGGCGGGACGTCCGCGCCGAGGCGGGCGAAGTACGGCAGCACCCAGCCGCCGATGCACGCGTCGACGTGCATCCGGACGCCGCGTTCCAGAGCCGCCGCGGCGATCGGAGCGATCGGGTCCAGGACGCCGTGCGCGTACGAAGGCGCGCTCGCCACCACCAGCACCGTCGAGTCGTCGATCGCCGCCGCCATCGCGGCCGGGTCCGCGCGGAACGTCACCGGGTCGACCGGGACGTCGATCCGGCGCAGCCCGAACAGGTGCGCCGCCTTGTGGAACGCCGCGTGCGCGGTCGTCGGGATCACCAGAGACGGCGAAGCGATCTCAGGGTGGGCGTCGCGGGCCGCCAAAACCGCCAGCAAGCACGACTCCGTGCCGCCGGAAGTCACCGAACCGACCACGCCCGGAACGGCGCCGAGCAACGCGGCGGCCTCCGCGACGAGGTCGTTCTCCATCCGCAGCAGGCTCGGGAACGCCGTCGGGTCGAGACCGTTGGCCGACGACGCCAGCGCGTGCGCGGCCGCACCGAGGGAGTCCACTTCGGACAGCCCGCTGTCGTAGACGTAGGCGAGCGTCCGGCCGCCGTGCGTCGGCAGGTCGCCCGCGCGCAGCTCCCGCAGCGCCGCCAGGACGTCCTCAGGCGAGTTCATGGCGCGGCTCCAGGACCTTGCGCCGCAGCAGCGGCAGAGCCAGCGCGATCAGCACGCCCGGGATGATCGACGCGCCGACGAGGATCGCCACGATCGCGCTGTGCGGCTGGGCCGTCGTCGCGTCCGTGCTCGACACGTACCCGCCGAACGCCAGGATGAGCGCCCACAGCCCGCCGCCGAAGGCCAGCCCGAGCGTCTCCCCCGCGGTCCACACGCCGGCCGCGATCCCCGCGCGGGTCTCGCCGGTGCGCTCCTCCTCGGCGGTGATCAGGTCGGGCAGGATCGCCAGCGGGAACACCGAAATCCCGGCGTACCCGACCCCGCAGAGCGCCACGAACACGAACGACACGACCAGCGGGATCGACTGCGCGAACACCAGGCCCAGCAGGCCGATCGCGAACGCCGCGGTGGCCAGGCGGAAGCCGTTGAGCTTGCCGACCCGGTCGCCCAGGCGCGGCCACAGCGGCATGGTGACCAGCGCCGGGCCGACGAAGATGACGAACAGGATCGTGCCGTAGCCCTCGCTGCCGAGGATGCGCTGGGCGAAGAACGGGATCGCGGCGAGCACCGTACCGATGCCCAGCGCCTGGATGAAGTAGGTGCCGAGCAGCCAGCGGAACGGCCGCCAGCCGGCCAGCGTCCGCACGAGCTCCCTCAGGTTCACCGTGTTGGGCCGCAGCGAGCCGACCGGCGCGTCCTTGAGCCCGAAGTACACCAGCAGCGTCGCGGCCAGCACGATCAGCCCGATCACCACGGCCATCACGCGGTAGCCGGTGACCCCGCCGATGCCGGCGCTGATCGCGGGGGCGCCGCCGCCGCAGATCAGGATCGTCACGGCCAGCACGCCGATCCGGACGCTGGTGAGCTTCGTGCGTTCGGTCGCCGACTCGGTCAGCTCGGCGGGCAGCGCGTTGAACGGCACCTGGAACAGCGCGTACGCCGTGGCGCAAGCGGCGAAGGCGATCGCCACGTACAGCGCGTCCGGCAGCGGGCTGCCGAACCCGGGGTGGGCGAACATCGCGGCGAACAGGATCGCGACGCCGATGCCGCCGATCAGCAGGAAGCGCCGCCGGCTGCCGGTCTTGATCAGGTCCGCGTCGGACAGCCGGCCGGCGATCGGGTTGAACAGCACGTCCCAGGCCTTGGGGACGAACACGATCGCGGCGGCCCAGCCCGCGGGCACGGCCATCGTGTCGGTCAGGTACTTGACCAGGACCAGACCGGGGACCGTGCCGAAGGACCCCGTGACGAACGAGCCGAGCGAATAGCGGAACCTCGTCCGGCCGGACAGCGTCGCCATGGTCCTCCTCGCAGAGCGGATCCCGATGCTGCGATCAGTAGTGGATCTCGGCCCGCACCGGGTAGTGGTCGGAGGGAATCGTGCCACCGTCGTAATGCACCAGCCGTACCGGGCCGACCTCGGCGCGTCGCACCGAGCCGACGTAGTCCAGCGAATCGCGGTAGGTCGCCGGGACGGACTTCGCCGCGGCCGGGTTGGTCGCGGGGTCGAAGGTGTACTCCCCCGCGCCGGTGGTCCGCAGCGTGCCGCCGAGCGCCGCCTCGCCCTGCTCGGCCTGGGTGCGGCCGGCGGCGTCGCGGCGGCCCTGCCCGGCCCGGTACTCGATGTTGAGGTCGCCGGCGACGGCCACGGCGTCCCCGGCCGGGACGCGGGCCGCCGTCAGGTCGCGGAGTTCGCCGAGCTGAGCCATCCGGACGGCGTGCGCCTTGGGCAGCGTCTCGGGTCCTTCGTCGGCCTGCAGGTGGGTGCCCGCGAGCCAGAGCGCCTTGCCGTGCGCGAAGATCCGGACCAGCGCGGCACCCTTGTTCGCCAGGTGGTCCGCCGTGCCGGAGTAGGAGTTCCGGTAGACGAGCTGGTGCTTCTCGGTGATCGGGTACTTGCTGAGCACGGTGACCCCGCCGTTGACGACGAACGGCGAGTTCGAGCAGTTCCCGCTCACCGACGTCCAGCCCGGCGACGTCGAGCAGGACTGGCCGACCAGCGGCGTCTGGAAGGGGTAGGCGTCCACGAGCCGGCCGCGCAGGTCCTCGGCTTGGGCGCTGAAGGCTTCTTCGAGCACGACGACGTCGGTGTCCTCGGCACGGATGACCCGTTCGGCGGCCTGCGCCCGGGCTTCCTTGTCGGCTGTGTTCGGGTTGGCGATCCACGGGAGCTGCCAGAGGTTGAAGCTCAGCACGCTCACGGCGGCGTCCGCGGCCTGGGCGGGTGCGGCGGTGAAAGCGGCGATGACGACGGCGGCGAGAATGGCGGTCCTGCGCACGCGGGGTCCTTTCAGGAGACGACGAAGGCGCGGGAGGTCCCGCTGAGCTGGGCGATGGCGCCGGTGAGCCCGTGTTTCCAGGCTCCGAAGTGGACCACCCGGTACTTGCCGACGGGGGTGTTCGCGGGGATGTCCCAGGTGACTTCGGCGCGGGACTCGCTTACGAAGGTCCGGGTCCAGCGGAACTTCGTGGCCCAGTCGCCGTCGTCGGCGTAGCGGACCCAGCGGCCGTCGACGTACTGCTGGACCTCCAGGAACGTGCCGTCGCGGCGCAGGTCGTTCTTCGGGTGGCCGGTCACGAACGCGACCGAGACCTGCTCGCCCCGCCGGTAGCTGCTCTTCGCGTCGGTCACGACGTCGCCGAAGCTCTTGAGCAGGGGCGCGCTGTCGAAGACGACGCCGGGCTGGAAGTTGACGAGCTTGCCGCGCAGGTCACGCGGGACCGGCCCGTGCGGCGCAGGCGCGCCGGTCTTCAGCGCGGCGGCGAGCTTCCCGAACTCCTGCTGGTACGCCGGGAGCGTGTAGCGGCCGAAGAGCGTCGACGCGCCTTCGTACTGCTGCGAGTCGTACTCCTCCGGCGTCGTCACGTACTGGCTGTAGGCGTTCGAGTAGCCCTGCATGAGGACGTTCTCGAGCGGCACGCCGAGCGTCGAAGCGACGGTCTTCCGGATCCGCAGCCCGGCGACGATCGTGTACTCGGCGGGTCCGGCGACCAGGTGCAGCTGCCCGATCCGGACGATCTGCAGCGGCAGCACCTCCGGCGCCCACGGGTACGGCTTCATCGCGCCGAACGGCACGGCGACGACCTTCGGCGCCTGCGCGTCGGCCAGCGCCCGCGGGATCGGCGCGTCGATGCCGCCGAGCCAGTCGACGAAGGGGTTCTTGACGCCTTCGGGCAGCGGCAGGCCGGGGCCGTCCTCGGTGCTGCCGGCCAGCATCGAAACGCCGATGGCGGCGGTGCAGGTGCGGTGCGGGCGGCCGTCCGGGGTCAATTCCGGGGCCACGTCGACGGCGGACATGTCCACGTAGGTCAGCCGGTGGTCGACGCCGCCGGTGATCTTCTCGTCCGCCGCGTCGAACGCGCGTTTCGCCGCCTGGAACTGGAGTTCGCCGATCCGGCGGGTGTTCTCGAACTCCGTCTCGGGCGTGCCGGGCCGGAGGTTCAGGTTCGGCGTCATGTCGCCGGAGTTGGTCTGCGCGAAGGCGGCGACGAACCCGGGCGGGCCGTCGAGGTAGCGGACGCCGGCGTGGTCGTGCTCCCACGCGTAGGCGGCGTAGCCCTTGTTGTCGCTGCTGATCAGGTGGTTGCCGTTGCTCATCGACGTGCCGTGGGTGGCGAACCAGGTGATCGCGCCGACGTCCCGGCCGCCCTGGCGGAACCGCAGCACGGTGACCGCGGGGTCGATCGAGAGCGGGAAGTGGTCCTTGTCCGGGTTGCGCTCGAAGGCGACCCGGGAGCGGTTGGCGCTGGCGTCGGTCAGCTCGGTGCGGCCGAGGGACAGCTCGCCGGGCTTGAGGTCGTCGTGGGCCCGGCCGACGGCGTCGACGATCCCGGCGACGACGGCGTCGTAGGTCTGCTGCTGGAAGCCGAGGATCGACAGGTCGTAAGCCGCGTAGTGCGAGTCGCCGCCGCAGGCCGAGTGGGTGTGGGTGGCGTTGAGCAGGACGTTCTGCTCGGTGTAGCGGTCGCCGTACTTCCTCGCGAGCTCCCGCAGGACGCCCTGGTGCACGGACTGGAACAGCGCACCCAGCTCGGCGGTGACGAAGACGATCCGGTTCGCGCCGTCGTCGACGATGAACGCGCGGGCCCGGGTGCGCAGGTGGATGCCGGCGGTCTGCTGCTGCGGCATGGAGTAGCCCATCATGCCGTTCTCGGCGGCGGGCCCGGTGACGTCCCCGATCCCGACGCCGACCTTCAGCGCCGTGGCCGCTTCGGCTGTTCTCCCGCCGAGCGCGGCGGCGAACGGGAGCGCGGCAGCTCCGGCCAGGACGTGACGACGGCTCACCCGCATGCGGTCTCCCGACTAACGTGAACGACTTTCGCGTTAGTCGGGGACCGTACGTGAGCCCGGTGCACCGGGCAACCCGGCGAAAGTACCGACCCCGAACGCCGTGGAGGGGAGGGCACCCGCATGGCAGGGCACCGGCGAAGTCAAGGCGGCGTTCCTGCTTCGGTGACAACGGCTCGCAAGGTCATGAACGAGTCGTTCACCTCGCCAGGCGACACGAACGACCCGTTCATGACGACCCGCGACGCCGGGCAGACCGCGCACGACCTTGCAGGGGCCCTGGCTTTCAGAGCCACGCGGGTGCCCTCCATGGCGTTCAGCCCAGCGCGCCGGCGATCTTCGCCAGGGTCGCCGCGTCCCCGCGCAGCAGCAGCTGCGTCACCACCGTGTCCTCCCACGCCTGCAGCTCGTCGCGGATCTTCGCCGGCGGGCCGATCAGCGACGTGTCCTCCACCAGCGACGTCGGGATCGCGGCCGTCGCCTCGTCCTTGCGGCCGGCCAGGTACAGCTCCTGCACCTTGTCCGCCACGTCCTCGTAGCCCAGCCGCGCGAAGACGTCGTGGTGGAAGTTCACGCTCTTCGCGCCCATCCCCCCGATGTACAGCGCCAGCGACGGCTTGATCCACGACGCCGCTTCCTCGACGTCGTCGTGCACGATCACCGGGATCGAGCACGGCACCTCGAACGTCTCGAGGGTGTGCCGCGCGCCCGGCCGTGCGAAGCCCTCTTCCAGGGCGGCGCGGTAGAAGGCGTCGCTCTTGGGCGAGAAGAACAACGGCAGCCAGCCGTCGCCGATCTCCGCCGCCAGCGCGACGTTCTTCGGGCCCTCCGCGGCCAGGTGGATCGGGATCTCCTTGCGCAGCGGGTGCACCGTCGGCTTCAACGCCTTGCCGAGGCCCGTCCCGCCCCGCAGCGGCAGCTGGAAGTGGGCGCCGTCCAGGGTCACCGGTGCCTCGCGGGCGATCACCTGCCGGACGATGTCCACGTACTCCCGGGTCCGCGCGAGCGGCTTGGGGTACGGCTGGCCGTACCAGCCTTCGACGACCTGCGGGCCGGACGCGCCGAGCCCGAGCACCATCCGGCCACCCGACAAGTGGTCGAGCGTCATCGCGCTCATCGCCGTGGCCGTCGGCGTGCGCGCGGCCATCTGCACGATGTTCGTGCCCAGGCGGATCCGGCTGGTCGAGGCGCCGTACCAGGCCAGCGGCGTGAACGCGTCCGAGCCGTACGCCTCCGCCGTCCACACCGAGTCGAAGCCGAGCTCCTCGGCCTTGAGCACGGCCTCCAGCGCGCCCGGGGTCGGGCCGCTGCCCCAGTACCCGACGTGGAATCCCAGCTTCACGAATGCCTCCTAGACGTTCGGCGCGTAGTGCTCGGGCTTGCCCCGCTCGGACAGCGGGGGCAGGTTCCTCCGTGGAGTCTCGACCACCGGCGCGCCCGGAGCCACCTCGCCGCGCACGCGCCGCCAGCCGGCCCGGGCCCGCGGGTGGTAGCGGCGGTCGTGCGGGACGAGCTTGAACACGGCGTTGATCAGCTTCCCGGCCCGCCGGTGCCGGCGCGCGTCGCGCTCGGACCAGCGCAGGCCGAGCAGGTCGCGGATCTCGCGGTCGTACAGCCCGGTGGTCAGCCACACGAAATTGCGCGCGATCAGTGCGCTCAGCGGCCGCCAGAGCGGGTCCGGCAGCCACGGCAGGAACGGCGGTTTCGCGATCCCGCGCAGGTCGAGGACGTCCCGCGTGGCCTTGTTGTCCTCCAGGACCTCGGCGCACATGTGCTTCCAGTAGCGCTGGAAGTCCTCCCAGCTCTCCGGCACCGGCCGCAGGGTCATGTCGTACATCCGCCACCACGTGACGTGCTCGTCGAACAGCCGCCGCTTCTCGGCCTCGCCGATCCCGCCCATGAAGTGGTCGGCGATGAGGATGGTGCTGACGAAGAACGTCGAGTGCGCCCAGTAGTAGGTGTCCGGGTCGAGGGCGTGGTAGCGGCGTCCCCGGGCGTCGACGCCCTTGATCCGGTCGTGGTAGCCGCGGACCTGCAGCGCGGTGGCGTGGGCGCGCGGGCCGTCGTAGACGACGCCGCCGATCGGGTAGAGCGACCGGAAGAGCCGCTGCCAGCGCTCCTCGAAGAACCGCGAGTGCTGCTCGACGCCGGCGCCGAGGCCCGGGTGCATGTTCTGCATCGACCCGGCCCACAGGGCGATGAGCAGGCCGCGCCAGTCGCCGAAGTACTTCCACGTCAGCGAGTCGGGACCCAGTGGCTCCGTGACATCCGGGGCTCCGCCCCGGGCCGGGGGCTTCGCCACCCGGGCCCCCTCAAAGCGTTCCGGTGTCATCGGCACACTCCTCGTCGAGTCGAACTGACTACGGCTGTTGTCAGGCTAGGATCTGACAACACACGTAGTCAACCGAGGAGTGATCATGCCGGGCCGCACCTGGGCGGGCACGACGCTGGACGACCGGAAGGCGCAGCGGCGCGCGCAGCTCGTGGCCGCCGGTCTCGAGCTGCTGGGCACCGAGGGATCGGCCGCGACGAGCGTCCGCGCGGTGTGCCGGCACGCGAAGCTGACCGAGCGCTACTTCTACGAGAGCTTCGCCGACCGCGAAGAGCTGGTCGCGGCGGTGTACGAGCACGTCGGCGAGCAGGCGCGGCTGGCGCTCGTGGCCGCGGTGCGGGACGCGCCGAGCCCGGTCCTGCGGGCCGAGAACGCCGTGCGCGCGTTCGTCGAGCTGATCGTCGACGACCCGCGCCAGGGCCGCGTGCTGCTGCTCGCCCCGCTGACCGACCCCGCGCTGACCCGCCGGGGCCTGCACCTGCTGCCCGTCTTCGCCGCGCTCGTCGGGGAGCAGCTGTCCCACGGCGACGAGACCGAACGCCAGATGGTCGCCGTCGGGCTGGTCGGCGCGCTGAGCAACGTCTTCATCGCCTACCTCGACGGCTCGCTGAAGGTCTCGCGCGAGCGGCTCGTCGCCCACTGCGTGAAACTCGTGCTCGGCGCCGACGACCACTGACCTCACCTCCGACCTGGTGACAGTCGCGCGGCTGATCGGGCACACTCAACCCATGCGTACCGCTGGGCGGAACGACGGCGCGAGCGGCGACGGCCTCGTCGCGGCCCGGCTCGCCGCGCTCCTGGAAGCCTTCCGGCCCGGCGACGAGACCCTCGGCGTCTCCGAACTGGCCCGCCGGACCGGGCTGGCGAAGACGACGGTGCACCGGCTCGTCGGGCACCTCACCGGCACCGGCCTCCTCGAGCGCGAGGACGGCGCGGTGCGGCTCGGGCTGCGGCTGTTCGAAATCGGCCAACTGGCCTCGCCCCGCCGGGGACTGGTCGAGGCGGCCCGCCCGTACCTCGCCGACCTGCGCGAGGCGACGCGCAACACCGTCCACCTCGCCATCCTCGAAGGCACCGAAGTCGTCTACCTCGACGTCCTGCGCGGCCCGGACGCGCCGACCCTGCCCTCGCGCATCGGCGGCCGGTTCCCCGCGCACGCCACCGGGGTCGGCAAGGCGATCCTCGCGTTTTCTCCGGAATCCGTGGTGAACCAGGTGATCGACGCCGGATTACCCCGGATGAGCCCCAAGACGATCACCGCGCCCGGCCTGCTCCGGCGTCAGCTCACGCGGATCCACGAGGACGGCATCGCGCTGGAGCGCGAAGAATCCGGCGTCGGCGTCGTGTGCGCGGCCAGCCCGCTGCTGGACGCGCACGGGATCGCGGTCGCCGCCGTTTCGATTTCGGGGTGGGCCAACCGGATGCGGACCGAACGGGTCGCGCCCGCCGTCCGGACGGTCGCACTCGCGTTGACCCGGACACTCTCCGGATCCACTCGGGACAGTCGGAAATAATCTTGCGGGACAACGCTTTCTCCGTGTCTAGGCCGTCCGGCTGACGTAATCGTCCCGAGCTGGACCGGTGATCGGAAGCGGCTACGATCCGTCCAATGGCCCAGCACAGCCGGGGGACGACGGACCCGGGCCGCTCCCCCGCGACGCTTCCCGGACCGGCCGCCGCCGGTTCCTCCGCCGCGCACCGGTTGTTGTCGCTCGACATCGTGCTCGCGCTGCTGGCGCTGGCCGGCGGCCTGCGGGTGCTGTACCTCGCCGCGCCCGCACCGGCCCTGGCCGCCGAGGGCGCGAACATCGCGCACGCCTACGCGCTGGGCCACCTGACGCCGTTCACCGACGCGGGCGGCGCCGGGGTGAGCCCGTTCGGGTGGTGGCAGCTCTCGGCCTACACGATGGTCACCGACGCCTTCGGGCGCTCGGCGACGGCGCTCGCGGCGGTCCGCGAAGCCGTGCTCATCGCCGCGGTGCTCGGCGCCCTGCTGCTGTGGTTCCTGGCGCGCCGGCTCGGCCTGACGCGGTGGGCGGCGGCGGCCGCGGTGGTGCTGCTCGCGGCGTCCCCGCTCGCGCTCGGCCTGCAGCGGCTGGTCGTCGTCGAGCACCTCGCGGCGGTCTGGGCGCTGGGCGCGCTGGTGCTCATCACCAAGCCCGGCGCCCGGATCCGGCACGACGCGCTGGCCGCGGTCTGCCTGCTCGCGGCCGTGCTCACTTCGCCGCTCGCGCTGGTCTTCCTCCCCGCGGCGGGCTGGCTGCTGGTGCGGCGCGCGCCCGTCCGCGCGGCGCTGGTGGCGGTGCTGCTCAACCTCGGGCTGGGCATCGCGTTCGGCCCGGCGGCCGCCGTCCTCCGGCCGCACCTCGCCGACGGCGGCCGTCCGGCCATCGTCGACTGGGTCGCCCTCGACCCGGCGTGGGCGGTGCTCTCGACCGTGGCGCTGGTGGCCGCGCTGGCCGTGACCGCGTTGCGGCCGTTCGCGGTGTCCGGCCTGCTCCTCGTCACGACCCTGTTCGTGCCCGGCGTGCCGGACACCGGCGTGCTCGCGCTGCTGCTGCCGCTGACCCCGCTGCTGCTGGCCGCGGTCGTCCAAACCGCGTCGTGGCAACGCGCCCCGGCCCACCGCTGGAACCCCGGCCGCGGTCCCGGGACGGCGCTGGTGTCGCTCGTCCTGGTCGCCGTGGTCGCGGCCGGCTGGGTCTACGGCTACCCGGCGCTGCGGCCGACGACCGACCGCGGCGGGCCACTCGCCGAAGCCCAGCAGTGGTTGCGGGCCAACGCTTCCGGCGCCCGGGTGCTGGTCGACGACGGCGCCTGGGCGGAGCTCGCCAAGGCGGGCTGGCCGACCGGCCTGCTCGTCCCGCCCGCCGCGTGCGCGGCCGGCTGCCCGCCGGTCGAGTGGGCGGTCTTCGCGGACGGCACGACCGATCCCCGCGGCCGCTACCCGGCCCTCGGCATCACCCTGGCCGAAGCCGACGTGACGGCGGTGTTCGGTGACGGCGACCGCGCGGTCACCGTCTCCCGCCTCGGCCTGCCCGCCGCCGACCCGGCCGCGCCGTCGGAGGAGTCCGCCCGCACCCACGCGGGCGAGGCGCTGGCCGCGTCGACCCGGATCACCCTGCCCCCGGACGCCACCGCGGTCCTGCGCGAGGGCCACGTCGACCCGCGGCTGATCGCCACGCTGGCCGCGCTCGCCGCGATCCGGCCGGTCAGCGTGGGGGCGTTCCCCGCCGTCCCCGGCGAAGACCCCGCCGGCCAGCCGCGCCGCCGGGTCCTCCTGACGGCGGGCAAGGACGCCGTGGCGGCGTTCTACACCGGCCAGCGCGACCTGTTCCGCCCGTCCTCGGTCGCCGAGACCACCGACGGCGTGCTCGTCACGTACCCGCTGTTCGCACCCCCGGGGCTGCTGGTCCCGTTCTCCTCCCCCTGACGGCGAAAGGACCACTCATGCGCACGCTCACGTCCAGAACGCTCAGACCCGGCGGGCTGATCGCCGCGGCCCTCCTGCTCGTCGCGCTGACGCCGGTGACGGCCGGGGCGGCGACCGCCCCCGGCCCGGGCGTCGGCTGGATCCGGGTCGGTCACCTCTCGCCTAAGGTGCCCCCGGTGGACATCTACTTCGCCCCCTTCGGGCAGGCCGAGAAGGTCGTCATCCGCAAGGCGGGCTACGGCGCCGTGACGCCGTACTCCTCGCTCGACCCCGGCAAGTACACGCTCTCGATGCGACCCGCCGACGCGGCGTCGAGCACCCCACCCGCGCTGTCGGCGACCATCGAGGTGGCCGAACGCAGCGCCTACTCGCTGCTGGTGTTCGCGAACGGACCGGACGGCACGCTCAAGGGCGACCTGGTGAACGACGACCTCAGCGCGCCCGCCGCGGGCAAGGGCCGCGTCCGGGTCGTCGAAGGGTCGGCGGCGATCGCGCCGGTCACCGTGGCCGGGCCGCAGGGCGTCACGCTCGCCAAGGACGCGGCCTACGGCCAGACGTCGTCCTATGTGGACGTTCCGGAAGGGCGCTGGCCGCTGCAGCTCTCCGGCGGCGCGGTGAAGTCGGCCGCGGACGTCGACGTCAAGGCGGGCTCGTCGACGACGCTGCTGGTCACCGAGAACGCCGGGGCGCTGAAGGCGAACCCCATCTCCGACGGCGCGTCGCTGCCCGAACCGCCGAAGCTCGGGGTCGAGACCGGGGGCGGTGGCACCGCGCCGTCGTCCGGCACCCCGCTCTGGCCGGCGCTGGCGGCGGCCGGGTTGCTGGCCGCGCTGCTGTGGGGACGCCGGGCGGCTCGTGCGCGCTGACCTCGGCGCGCTGCTCGTCGTGGCGCTGCTGGCCGCGGGCTGCTCGACGGCCCCGGCCGCACCACCACCCGTCGTCCCGGCCGCGACCACACCCGCGTCGCCGTCGGCGACCGGGCCCCTGCCGCTGCCCGCGGCCGCCGACGTCCGCCCGGTGCGGCTGCGGATCCCCGCCATCGGCGTCGACGCGCCCGCGCTCGTGCCGCTCGGGCTCGGCGCCGACCACCAGCTCGAAGCACCCGCGCGCTTCGAGGACGTCGGCTGGTACGCCGCCGGGCCGGTCCCGGGTGACGCCGGCCCGGCGGTGATCGCCGCGCACGTCGACTCCCGCTCCGGCCCGGCACCGTTCTTCCGGCTGCGCGACCTGCACGGCGGCGATCAGGTGTTCGTCGCGCGCTCCGACGGCCAGGAGACCCGGTTCGTCGTGGACGCCGTCGAGCGCTACCCGAAGGACGCGTTCCCGACCGACGCGGTGTACGGCCCCGCGCCGGGCAGCGCACTGCGGCTCATCACCTGCGGCGGCAGCTTCGACGCGGCGAAACGCTCGTACCGCGACAACATCGTCGTCTACGCCTCGACGCGGTGGGGCTAGTACTCCTTCAGCAGCCCGCGCCGCGCCAGCTCGGGCCGGACGCCGTCGCCGAACCAGTACGCCTCCTCGAGGTGGGGGTAGCCCGACAGCACGAACTCGCTCACGCCGACGCTGTGGTACTCCTCGATCAGGTCCGCGACCTCGGCGTGGCTGCCGACGAGCGCGGTCCCGGCGCCGCCGCGGACCAGGCCGACGCCGGCCCAGAGGTTCGGGTGGATCTCCAGCCCGCGGACCCCGCCGTCGGTGCGGCCGCCGTGCAGCGCGACCATCCGCTGCTGCCCGACCGACTCGCTCGCGGCCAGCTGCGCCTGCGCCTTGGCGACCTGCTCCGGGCTCAGCGCGTCCAGGAGCTTCTGCGCCTCCGCCCAGGCCTCGGCCGAGGTGTCGCGCGAGATCGTGTGCAGCCGGACGCCGAACCGGATCGCCCGGTCGCCGGCCAGCGCGCGGACCTTGCCGATCTTCTCCGCGACCTGCGCGGGCGGCTCACCCCAGGTCAGGTAGACGTCGGCGTGCCGGGCCGCGACCGGCAGCGCGGCCGGCGAGGAGCCCCCGAAGTAGATCGGCGGCGCCGGGTCCGGTGCGGCCAGCGTCGTCGCGCCTTCGACCTTCAGGTGCTCGCCTTCGAAGGTGAACGGCTGCCCGGACCAGACCCCGCGCACGATGGTGAGGAACTCGTCGGTGCGCGCGTACCGGGCGTCGTGGTCGTGCCAGTCGCCGAAACGCCGCTGCTCCACGGCGTCGCCGCCGGTGACGATGTTGAGCAGCACCCGCCCTTCCGACAGGCGCTGGAACGTCCCCGCCATCTGGGCCGCGAGCGTCGGCGAGATGACGCCGGGGCGGAACGCGACCAGGAACTTCAGCCGGGTCGTCTCGCGGATCAGCGCGGCCGTCGTGAGCCACGCGTCCTCGCACCACGTACCGGTCGGGGTCAGCACCCCTTCGAAGCCCTGCCGCTCGGCGGCGCGGGCGACCTGCGCGAGGTAGTCGAGATCCGGTTGGCGCTGCGCCGACGGGCCCTGGGACCGGTTGGCGTGGAAGCGTTCCACGATCGTGCGGCCGTCGCCGCTGGTGGGCAGGAACCAGTGCAGACCGATGCTCATCCGTTGCTCCTCGCCTGGTCCAGGTCAGGGGCGAACCGCCGGTCCGCGAACGCGGCGAAGTCCACCTTGCCCGGCAGAGTCTTCTCCTCGGTGAAGGCGTCCGCGAGCTGTTGTTCGGAAGCCACCACCGAGTCGTCCAGCGGGATGGGCAGGTCCCGCCCGGCGTCGACGGCCTTCTGCGCCACTTCGGGCTTCAGCCCGGTCTCCTCGGCCCAGGCCGCCGCCCACTCCCGCCGGTGCGTGTCGGCCCACTTCTGCGCCTTGACCACCCGGACGGCGAAGTCGCGAAGCGCCGAGTTCTTGCCGGGGTCGGACAGCGCGGCCGTGCCCGCGGTCAGGAACCCGAGGCCGTTCGAGGCCCCGCGGCCGTCGGCCAGCACGCGGGCGTGCGCCTCGATCTGCGCCTGCGCGGTGTAGGGGTCCCAGATCGCCCAGGCGTCGATCGTGTGCTGGGTGAACGCGGCGTAGGCCTCGGCCGGCTGCAGGAAGTTCAGCTTGACGTCCTTTGTGGACAGACCGTTGTTGTGCAGCGTGTTCAGCAGCTGGCCGTGGGCCGAGGTGCCCTTGGCGACGCCGATCGTCTTGCCCTTCAGCTCGGCGACGCCGCGCAGCGCCGAGTCCGGCGGGACGAGGACGGCTTCCCGCTCGACGTTGCTGCGCGAAACGCTGATCACCTTGATCTTCGCCCTCGCCGCGGCCGCGAAGATCGGCGGCGTGTTGCCGACGCGGCCGGTGTCGATCGCGCCGGCCGACGCGGCCTCCAGCAGCGGCGGGCCCGAGGTGAAGGTGGCCCATTCGATCTTGTACGGCGTCCCCTCCAGCAGCCCGGCCGCGGTGAGCAGCGACTTGACGCCGCCCTTCTGGTCACCGACCTTGAGCGTCACCTTCGCCAGGTCCGCCGCGCTCACCGGACCCGGCACGGCCGCTTGGTCGGTACCGGCCGCCGAGCCGCACCCGGCCAGCGCGAACGCGGCCGCGACGACCGCGACTCCCCTACGCCACAGCATCTTCGGTCACTCCCAGGTCTGTCAGCACACGGCGGCGGAGGTCGTCGTGGTCATCGGTCTCGCGCGGGCGGTGGGTGGCCACGATCCGGCCACCGTCGAGCACCAGAACCCGGTCCGCGAGGCGCAGGGCCTCGTCGACGTCGTGGGTCACCAGCAGCACGCCCGGGCGGTGGCGCCGCCAGAGGTCCAGCACCAGGCCGTGCATCGCGATCCGGGTGAGCGCGTCGAGGGCGCCGAAGGGTTCGTCGAGCAGCAGCAGGTCGGGTTCGCGCACCAGCGCGCGGGCCAGCGACACGCGCTGCGCCTCGCCGCCGGAGAGCGTGAGCGGCCAGTCGTCGGCGTGCTCGGTCAGCTGGACCTCGGCGAGGGCCTTCTCGGCCAGCGCCCGGTTGCGGGATTTCGAGACGCCGTCTTGGCGCAGCCCGAGGACGACGTTGCGCCAGACCTTCCGCCACGGCAGCAGTCTCGGCTGCTGGAACGCGACCGAGACGGTCCCGGTCACGTCCGCTCCGCCCTCGACGTCGCCGTCGAGTCCGGCGAGGACGCGCAGGAGCGTCGACTTGCCGGAGCCGCTGCGGCCCAGCAGGGCGACGAACTCGCCGCGTTCCACGGTCAGGTCGAGTCCACTGAGGACGGTCCGGTCCCCGAACCGCTTGGTGAGGTCGCGGACCTCGGCTACCGGGTTCGCCACCGCAGCACCTTCCGTTCGAGCAGCCGGACCAGCGCGTCGGTGACCAGGCCGAGCAGGGCGTACAGGACGAGACCGACGACCACGACGTCGGTGCGCAGGAACTCGCGCGCGTTGTTGATGAGGTAGCCGACGCCGGCGTCGGCGTTGACCGTCTCGCCGACGATCAGCGCGAGCCAGGCGAGGCCGAGCGACTGGCGCAACCCGACGAGCGCCTGCGGCAGCGCGCCGGGGACGATGACGTGCCAGAGCCGTTCGGCGCGGCTGAAACCCAGCGCGCGCGAGGCTTCGACGAGGTTCGGGTCGGCGCCGCGGATTCCCGAGTGGACGTTCAGGTAGAGCGGGAAGGCCACGCCGAGGGCGACCAGCACGATCTTGGTTTCCTCGCCGATGCCGAACCACAGGATGAACAGCGGGATCAGGCCGAGGAAGGGCAGCGTGCGCAGCATCTGGACGGGCGGGTCGACCAGCGCTTCGCCCCAGCGGGACAGCCCGGACACGATGCCGAGCAGCACGCCGGCGATCGCGCCGAGCGCGAACCCGGCGCCCACCCGGCCGAGCGAAACGGCGAAGGCGTCACCGAGTTCGCCGCTGCGCGCGACTTCGACGCCGGCCTGCACGACCGTCCACGGTGAACTGAGCTTGTCGGGGGGCAGGACGCCGGTGGCGCTCGCGAGCTGCCAGGCGGCCACGAGCACCACCGGGCTGATCCAGCGCCGCAGGTCGAAGCGCCGCGACTTGCGAGATGGCCGCTCGGCGGCCGGCCGGGCGCGCGGGAGCACGCCCGTGGTGGAAATCGACACGGATTTCTCCCGGGGACGGGGACATCGGGGTTGCGTGGTCCCGACTTTCCGGTCCTCGGGAAGCGAAGTCAATCCGCGCCCACTCCGTGAACGCCCGGTGTTTCAGCCCGTGGAACGACTTGGCTCAGCCGCCGAACATGACCTTCCATTCGTCCAGCGACCGCGGCCGGTAGACGAAGTTGCTGCGCTTCACTTCGGACAGCGCGGCCGACGGCTCGGCGGAGTACCGGTGCCCGGGGTAGACGACGGGATCCCCGGCCAGCCCGGCGAGCGCCTGCAGGCTGCGGTAGATCTCTTCGGTGTCCCCACCCGGGAAATCGGTGCGGCCACAGCCTTCGAGGAACAGCGTGTCCCCGGAGACGAGCTTGTCCTCGACGAGGAAGCACTGGCTGCCCGGCGTGTGCCCGGGCGTGTGCAGCAACCGGATCGGGATCGAGCCGACTTCGAGGACGTCGTCGTGGTCGTGCGTGCGCAGGTCGGTCCCGGACACCCCGGTGACCCGCTTGACCCACTCGCTCTCGGCCCCGTTGACGTGGATCGGCACCTGCCGGATCGCGAGCAGCTCGGCGATCCCGGGGAGTGAGAAGCCGAGCATTTCGCCCCCGACGTGGTCGGGGTGGTGGTGCGTGGCGAGCACCCCGGTCAGCCGCATGCCGTCGTTCTCGAGCACGTCCAGCAGATCCTGCACGGCGTAGGCGGGATCGACGACCACCGCATCCCCGGTTTCGCGATCGCCGACGAGGTAGGCGAAGTTCAGCATCTGCGTGGCAACGGGGTCGCCAACGGCGAAGTCGCGCCCGGCGAGCAGCTGCCGGAAGTAGAGCCGATCAGTCATGCCGGACACCCTACGGTCCGCCGGTCGCCGCCTGGGTAAGTGCCGTCAGGACCGCCGTCACCGCCGGTGGGTCCGGTGGGTCGCCGTACGTGGCGGCGTGGATGCGGCGGTGGACGCCCGGCAGTTCGGTCGCGTGGATGTCCGGGCGGCGGTGGGCCTCCAGCGCGAGCCCGGGCAGCGTCGCGACGCCCAGGCCCGCCGCCACCAGGGACTGGACCACCACCATGTCGTCACTCAGGGAACCGATGCGCGGGGTGAAGCCCGCCGCGGCGCAGAGGGCGTCCAGTTCGGCTCGGCAGCGTTCGCAGCCGCCGATCCAGGTGGAGCCGCGGTGGTTCGCCAGGGTGTCGGCCGGGTGGCGGCTGATCAGGTGGATCGGGTCGTCGGTGAGGTGGCGGAAGCGGAAACCCTCCTCCTCGAGCCGCGAACCGGCGTGCTGGAAGACCAGCGCGACGTCGATGTCGCCGCGGCGCAGCAGGTCCAGGGCCGCCACCGGGTGCTCGTCGACGAGGCTCAGTTCCAGGCCCGGGTGGTCCCGCGCCAGGGTGGCGGCCGCTTTCGGGACGAGCGTGCTCAGCGCCGACGCGTTCGCCGCCAGCCGGACGCGGCCGGTTCGCAGGCCCACCTGGGCGGCCAGCTCGGTGGCCGCCGCGTCGACGCGGCCGAGGATCTCCGCGGCGCGGTCGGCCAGCAGGCGGCCTTCCGGCGTCAGGCGGATGCCGCGGCCGACGCGCTGCAGCAGCTGGGCGCCCGTCGCCGCCTCCAGGCGGGACAGGTGGTGGCTCACCGACGGCTGCGAATAGTGCAGTTCGCGGGCCGCGTCGGTCACCGAGCCGTGGCGGGCCACCGCGGCCAGGACCTTGAGCTGGACCAGGCTGAGCATTCATCGACGATATCAATGCTTCGCCGCCGGAATTGGCATTGGACGGCATGCGACGTCCGGGACATCCTGGTGTCCATCCGACGAGGGAGGCACGACGATGACCCAGGGTTTGGTGACCTGCGACCTCACGATCACGGTCGACGGCTACGCGGCCGGGCACGGCCAGAGCGAGGAGCGGCCGTTCGGCGACGACGGCGGCGACGGCTGGGGCGACCGGCTGCACGCCTGGTACGGCGAGGGCCGCGACGAGCACCCGGCCGAGTTCCACCGGATGCTCACCGCCAAGGCGTTCATCATGGGGCGCAACATGTTCGGCCCGGTGCGGGGCGCGTGGGACCGGCCGTGGACCGGCTGGTGGGGCGACGAACCGCCGTACCACGCGCCGGTGTTCGTCCTCACCCACCACCCGCGCGACCCGCAGCCGATGGCCGGCGGCACCACCTTCCACTTCGTCACCGACGGCATCGAGGCCGCGATGGATCGGGCGCGGGAAGCCGCCGGCGACGGCGGTATTTCCGTCCACGGCGGCGCGACGACCGTCAACCAGTACCTCGCCGCGGGCCTGATCGACGAGCTGCGGCTGCACGTCTCGCCGTACACGCTCGGCGCCGGCGTCCGGCTGTTCGACGGCGTGCCCGCGCTGAGCCTCGATCAGCTCGACGCGCGCTCGACGCCGTCGGTCACGCACCTGCGGTATCGCGTGCGCCGCTGAAGCTCGCCGTGGTGAGCACGAACCGGCCGAATACCTCGCCGGCGTCCAGCGTCCGGTGCGCCGACGCTGCTTCCGCCAGCGGCAGCACCCCGTGCACGACCGCGCGCAGGCGGCCGGCGAAAAGATCGGCGGTGACGGCGGTGCGGTCGGCCATCGGCACGGTGTCCGCGCTGAAAGTCGCGAAGGACAGCGACCGCCGGAACCCCGCCAGCAGTTCCTTCCCGAAGTCGGCGGGTGGGTCGCCGCCCATCACGCCGACGGTCACCAGGCGCCCGTTGGGGTTGAGCTTGGCGAAGAACGACGGCAGGCCCGGGCCGGCCACGATGTCGACGATGACGTCGTACCCCTCGGCGCCTTCGCCGTCGCGGCCGAACACGTGGGTCGCCCCCAGCTGGCGCAGGCGGTCGCCGCGCTCGGGCGACGACGTCGTCACGGCGATCGCGCCGGCGCCGCCGCGCGCCGCGAGCTGGACCGCCATGACCCCGATGCCGCCGGCCGCGCCGCGCACCAGCACCGACTCGCCCGGGGCGAACTGGGCGTGGCGCAGGGCGAAGTGCGCGACCGTGCCGGAGCTGCCGAGCGTCACGGCGTCGACGGGCGACACCCCCTCCGGCAGCGGGACGAGCGTCTCGGCGGGGGCGAGCGCCTGCTCGGCGTAACCGCCGCCGGTGCCGGCGCCGGCGAACGCCCAGACTCGGCGTCCCAGCCAGGCCTGGTCGACGCCGTCGCCGACCGCGGCCACCGTGCCGGCGATCTCGCCGCCGAGGACGTGCCCTTCCCGGAAGCCGTAGGCGGCGAGCGCGCCCCGGCGGATCAGGACGTCGACGCCGCCGACGCCGATCGCCTCGGTGGTGATCAGCACCTGGCCACCGGCCGGGCTCGGGACCGGGAGGTCGACGACCGCCATCCCGCCGGGTTCGCCGAACGCCTGCACCGCGACTGCTTTCACTGTTCTTCTCCGTCGTTCCGGGGTCGATGATCGACGCCGGACGTTAACGGACGCCCCCGTCCGGTTCGCTAAAGTGAGGGAGTGACCGAAGCTTTGTCTCAGGTCCTGCGCTCCGACGCCCGGGACAACCGCGAACGCATCCTCGAGGCCGCCCGCGCGATCTTCGCGGCCGAGGGCCTGGCGGTGCCGATGCGCGAGATCGCCCGGCGCGCCGACGTCGGCCCGGCGACCCTGTACCGCCACTTCCCGACCAAGGAAGCGCTGGCCACCGAAGCGTTCGCCGACCAGATGCACGTGTGCTACGCGATCGTCGACGACGGGCTCGCCGACCCCGACCCGGCGCGCGGCTTCACTTCGGTGCTCACGAAGCTGTGCGAGCTGCACGCCCGCGACCGGGGTTTCACCGCGGCCTTCACGGCGGTGTTCCCGCACGCGATGGACTTCGCCGCGGCCCGCGAACGCGCGGTGAAGTCCATCGCCGAGCTGACCCGCCGCGCGCGGGAGGCCGGCTACCTGCGCCCCGACGTCGAACTCGACGACGTGATCCTGGTCCTCATGGCGAACGGCGGCATCCAGGCCACGTCACCGGCGGCGCACGTCGCGGCTTCACGGCGCTTCGCCGCCCTTGCCATCCGGGGCCTCCGGGCCTGACGCCCACTGGTGGCCGCTCCCCTGGTGGAGGGCGGCGTACGCGCGGTCCCTGAGAACGTTGGCCTCGTGGCCGGACAGGGTGGCGCCGAGCGGGCGGAGCACCAGTCGGACGAGCAGGTTCTTCTGCCCGGCGTGGGCCCCGAGCCGGGCGAGCGCGGCCGGCGGCAGTTGCGCGCACGGCGTCTCCTGCCGGATCTCGACCGACTCGACGATGTCGGCGTCGTCACCGAGCGCGTCGCGGACGCGATCGCCGAGGTCTTCGGCCCGGTCGCCGGCGTCGACGGCGATCGACAGGTCCCGGCGCACGGACGGCAGCGCGGACACCGGCCGGTAGGGCGTGAGGTCGGTCAGCTGCGCGGCGACGGCCGGTTCGGCCGAGCGGAGGAGGCGGATGTCGGGGATGCCCTTGCGCAGCATCAGCATCCGGTCGAGACCCATGCCGAGCGCGAGCCCGGACCACCCGGCCCCGAGCCCCGCCCGCGCGAGCACGGCGGGGTGCGCGAGCCCGCACTCGGCGACTTCGACCCAGCGCCCGTCGTGCTCGACGTCCAGCTGCGCACCGTCCACTGTGTACGGGTGGCGGCGGGGTTCGAGCCGCCACTCCCGCTCCGGGACGAGCGCGGCGACCATGTAATCGAGATCGGCTCGGGTGACACGGGCGCGGGTGATCCGCCACAGGTCGAGCTGGTGCGGGGTGCCGCTGTGCAGCCGGTCGATGCTGTCGCGCCGGTAGACGACACCCGGGCAGACGAGCAGGACGTCATCGGCCGGATTCGCGGCCAGCGCCCGGAGCGCGGCGGGGATCATGGCGCTGGAGTGGCTGCGGAGGACGTGGTCCTGGTCGACGTACCGGGTGTAGCGGGCGTCGCGGGTGACGTCGGCGGGGTCGTAGCCGAGGTTGTCGTAGTTGTCGGCGATGGTGACGACGCGATCGCCGGGCCACCACCGGACGGCGGTCGGCCAGAGATCGGCGAGGGCCTCGACGGCCTGGCTGACGACGAGCTGAACGGCGTGCGCGCCGGCCCGCGGATCGGTGAGATCCCGGACGGCGAGATCGCGCACGAGCTGCGCGGGGGTGAGTGGTTCGGGCATGACGGACCTCCGTGGTGAGCGGGTTCGGTGGAGGGACGGCTCCCCCTGGCCCGGGCACCCGGCGAGGTCAGTGCGTTCCGGCGGCCGCTGCTCGCGGCCGCGCGCTGTCAGGTCGAGCTGACGGCGGACGTGGCACCGGAACCCCGCTGGCACCCGCGAAGGGCCAGGGGGCCGGTAAATCGGCGGTACTCCGCAACGACGCCCACGCACCCAGGATAGGGACGCCGTCACGCGGATTTCCGGGTCGCGGCAGGGTTCACCACGTCAGCCGCCGCGGGTACACCGGCGACCAAGCTCATCACCGACCGGTCCCGCACGCCGGCCGGCCATCGCACGCGCCGGCTACGACCAAGCCCGGGAGGGACCTCCACTCAACGTGCTCCCCGTCCGCCCGCGCACTGGCCGGCCTCCGAGGGGCGGACACACCCCCATCGGCGGGCGCGCTCGCCGATCCCGCCTTCGTCTACCGCAGCCAGGCCCTCACCGCCCCTGTCGTCCGCTCATCCCTCCCTCACTCACCCACCTCCCCGTCCGCCAGCTCCCGCAGCAAGTCCAGGTGCCCCACGTGCCGCGCCGTCTCCTGCACGACGTGGGCCACCACCCAGCGGACCGTGAACTCCGACCGCCGCCGCGTCCGGTCGTCCGGGCCCAGCCGCCGCAACGCCTTCTCCGCCCGGCCCCACTCCGCCCGGTACGCCGCCACCACGGACTCCGGTGTGTCCGACTCCGCCACGTCCCAGCTCGGGTCCGGCGACCCGGCCCACAACGACGGCAGGTCCGCCCCACCTGCCTCGATGCACAGCCACCAGCGCTCCACCGCCGTCAGGTGCTTCACCACCCCCAACGCGCTCAGCCGCGGCGAAGTGGGCAACGGGGCCGCCGCCGCCAGCTCACGAGGCAGGCCCGCCAGCTTGTTGACCGCCGTCGCGCGGAGGAACTGCAGGAAGTCCAGCTGGAGGCGCAGTTCGTCGGCCGCGAGCCTCGCGGGCCAGCGGCGGTGCGTCTTCGAACTTGTGTTCGACATGACCGCAACGTACCCCACGGGTCCGACAAAATAGAGTGATCGCCATGTGGTGGGGACTGCTTTGCGCCCTCGGCGCGGCGATCGCGTACGGCGTGGCTTCGGTGATGCAGGCGGTCGCCGCGCGGGCGACCGACACCGGAGGCGACGGCGGCGTCGATCCGAGACTGCTCGTGCGCGTGCTCGGCCAGTGGAAGTTCGTGCTGGGGCTCGCACTGGACATCCTGGGGTTCGTCGCGCAGATCGCCGCCCTGCACGTCCTTCCGCTGTTCGTCGTGCAGGCCGCGCTCGCCGCCAGCCTCGCCGTCACCGCCGTAGCCGCGCGGTTCCTCGGGGTGCGGCTCGGGCGGCGCGAATGGGCCGCCGTCGCCGTCGTTTGTGCCGGGCTCGCCCTGCTGGGCGCCGCCGCGGAAAGCGAGGGGTCCGATCCCGTCGGGCTCGGGTTCCGGCTGGTCCTGATCGGCGCGGTCGTCGTGCTGGCCGGCGCCGGGATCGCAGCGGGGAAGGCGAACCGCCGGGTGCGGACGCCGGCGCTCGGGCTCGTCGCCGGGCTGAGCTTCGGGGTCGTCGCCATCTCCGGGCGGATCATCCCGAGCCTCGCGCCGCTCGCCCTGCTGACCGACCCGGCGACCTACACGGTCGCGGTCGCGGGCGGGATGGCCATGCTGTTCTACGCCACCGCGCTGCAACGCGGGAGCGTCACCACGTCCACCGCGATGATGGTGCTCGGCGAGACGGTCTTCCCGTCGCTGATCGGCGTCTTCGCGCTCGGCGACCGCACGCGGCCGGGGTTCGCGGTCGTCGCCGTGGCCGGGTTCGTGCTCGCCGTGGCCGCCGCGCTCGCGCTCGCGCGGTTCGGGGAACCGGCCACCGAGCCGCGGAATGAGACGAAGCCGACCGTGTTCCCGTAACTTCTTTACTTAGACTAGCCTTACCTATCCACGACGCGGACAGGGAGGCGCGGGTGAGCACGACGGGACGGGAAGTCCTCCGCCGGTCGATCGCCGGGCAACGACGATCGGTGACCCTCGCGGCCCTGCTGACAGCGGGCCACCAGGGCGGCGAAGCACTGGTGCCGGTGGTGATCGGCGTGGTCATCGACCAGGCCGTCGCGGGCGGTTCGGTGGGCACGCTCCTGCTCTGGCTCGCAGTGCTCGGAGTCCTCTTCGCCGCGCTGTCGACCAGCTACCGCCTCGGCGCCCGCTTCGGCGAGCGCGCCGCGGAGCGCGCGGCCCACGAACTCCGGCTCGACGTCGGACGCCGGGTGCTGCACCCCGGCGGCGTCGCGGGTTCCAGTGCGCTGGCCGGCGAACTGGTCAGCATCGGGACCTCGGACGCGAAGCGGGTCGGCACGGTCAACGGCGTCCTGCCGTTCGCCGTCGCCGGGCTGGCCGGGCTGCTGGTCAGCGCCGTCGTGCTGCTCACCATGTCACTGCCGCTCGGGCTGCTCGTACTGCTCGGCACGCCGCCGATGCTCTACTTGGCCCACCTGATCGGCAAGCCGCTGGAGCGCCGCAGCGAGGCCGAGCAGGAGCGCTCCGCGTTCGCCTCGGGCATCGCGACCGACCTCGTCGCCGGGCTGCGCGTGCTCAAGGGTGTCGGCGCCGAGCGCGCCGCCGTCGACCGCTACCGCCGGACCAGCCAGGACTCGCTCAAGGCGACCCTCCGGGCGGCCCGCGCGCAGGCCTGGCACAACGGCGCGCTGCTCGCGCTGACCGGCGTCTTCATCGCGCTGGTCGCGCTCGTCGGCGGCACCCTCGCCGCGGCGGGCGAAATCAGCGTCGGCGACCTGGTCGCCGCGGTCGGGCTCGCGCAGTACCTGATCACGCCGTTCTCGATCTTCTCGTGGGTCAACGGCGAACTCGCGCAGGGCCGGGCGTCGGCCGCGCGCATCGCCGACGTCCTCAACGCGCCGCCCGCGGTCGGCGCCGGGGACGCCACGCTGCCGGTCCCGGCCGCCGGGCACGTCAAGCTCTCCGCGCTGACCCGCGGCGCGCTGCGGGACGTCGGGTTCGAAGCCCGGCCCGGCGAACTGCTCGGCGTGGTCGCCACCGACCCGGCCGCCGCGACGGACCTCCTCGACTGCCTCGGCCGCGCCGCCGACCCCGCGAGCGGCTCGGTGTCGGTCGACGCCGTCGATCTGTCCACTGTGGACCCGAGCCGGGTCAGGGAGGTGGTGCTGGTGGCCGCGCACGACGCCGACCTGTTCGCCGGAACCGTCGCCGAAAACGTGGAAACCGGGCCCAGGACGGCCGAAGCGATGACCGCGGCCGCCGTCGACGAGGTGGCCAGCGCGCTGCCCGACGGCGTCGCGACCGCCGTCACCGAACGCGGGCGGTCGCTGTCCGGCGGCCAGCGCCAGCGGGTCGCCCTCGCCCGCGCGCTCGCCGCGGACGCGCCGGTGCTGGTGCTGCACGACCCGACGACCGCGGTCGACACCGTCACCGAGGCGCGGATCGCCGCGGGACTGGCGGAGCTGCGGCGCGGCCGCACGACCATCCTCGTGACCACCAGCCCGGCGCTGCTCGCCGCGACCGACCGCGTCGTCCTGCTCGACGACGGGCGCGTGACGGGTGAAGGCAGCCACGCCGACCTGGCGGGCCGGGCCGACTACCGGGCGGCGGTGCTCTCGTGACCCGTGAACTCCTCCCCGTGGCCGACGGCCGCCGGATCCGCGCCGTCGTCGGCGAACTGCTCGGCCGCGCCAAGGGCCGCACGGCCGCGGCGGCCGCGGTGCTCGTCGCGGCGACCGCGATCGGTCTGCTCACCGCTCCCCTGCTCGGCCGGGTCGTCGACCTGGTCGCGACGCGCCACCCGGGCACCGACC